>JBDHTX010000022.1:0-73233 GCA_039808885.1 Dongiaceae bacterium
CCACGCTGCAATGGCTGCACCTGATCAACCAGCCGCTGGAGCTGATCTTCAACCGCTTCGGCGTGCTGGTCGCCATGGTGCATGTGCTGCTGCCCTACATGATCCTGCCGCTCTACAGCGTCATGAAGGGCATCCCGCAAAGCCACTTCCGCGCCGCGCAATCGCTGGGCGCCACCAACCGCCTCGCCTTCCTCAGGGTCTACCTGCCGCAGACCGTGCCCGGGCTCGCCGCCGGCACGCTGCTCGTCTTCATCATGGCGCTCGGCTACTACATCACCCCGGCGCTGGTCGGCGGGCCGGGCGACCAGATGCTGAGCTCGATGCTGGTCTACCACATGAACGAGGTGGTGAACTGGGGCATGGCCTCGGCGCTGGGCGCGCTGCTGCTCACCGCCACCATCCTGCTGTTCATCGTGTTCGGCCGCCTGGCGGCGGCGCGGCAATTGCTGCGGGGAAGCTGACATGGCCCTGCCGCCGCACGCCACCTTCGAGGACCGGATCTGGCACTACGGCGCGCGCGCCCTGTGCTACGCGGTGCTGCTGTTCCTGATCCTGCCGATCCTGATCATCCTGCCGATCTCGTTCAGCTCGGGAAACATGCTGGCCTTCCCGCTGCCGGGCTTTTCGCTGCGCTGGTACGAGACCGTCGCCACCACGCCGGCCTGGGCCGACGCGGCGAAGAACAGCCTGATCATCGGCGTTTCCTCGACCGTCCTGGCGATGATCCTCGGCACCTCGGCGGCGATCGGCCTGGCGCGGGCGCGCTTCCGCTTCAAGGCGGTCCTGGTCGCCATCGTGGTGTCGCCGATCCTGATCCCCATCGTCATCACCGCCGTCGGCATGTATTTCTTCTTCGTCGATCTCGGCCTGGTCGGCACCTATCCCGGGCTGATCCTGGCGCATACCGCGCTCTCGGTGCCCTTCGTCGTGGTGACGGTGATGGCGACGCTGGAGGGATTCGACACCAACCTGATCCGCGCCGCCGCCGGGCTGGGCGCCCCGCCGCTGACCGCGTTTCGCCGGGTCATGCTGCCGATCATCTTTCCCGGCATCGCCTCGGGCGGCCTGTTCGCCTTCGCCACCTCGTTCGACGAGATCGTGGTGACCCTGTTCCTCGCCGCACCCGAGCAGCGCACCCTGCCCCGGCAGATCTTCAGCGGTGTGCGCGAATATGTCAGCCCCGGCATCGCCGCGGTGGCGACGCTGTTGATCGTCGTCTCCGCGCTGCTGCTGACGACGGTGGAATTGCTGCGCCGCCGCTCGGAGCGGCTGCGGACGGGGAAGAGGTAGAGGTAGACATAGCCGTCATGCCAGGGCTTGGCCCTGGCATCCACGAGTTTGCTTGCCGCCGCGCAGACCGCCCCCTCTAAACTCGTGGATGGCATGGCCGAGCCATGCCATGACGACTGAGAGAACCGCGAAAGCGAAACCTACCCCTGCTCGACCAGGAAATTGCCGTGCTCGTCGGTGGTGGCGGTCTGCTTCGGCTGCAGCAGGATGGTGGTGGTCGGCAGTTCGATCACCGCCGGACCGGTCACCGTGGCGCCGGCGCCGAACGCCGCGCCCTCGTAGATCGGCACCTGCGGATGGTTGCCCTTGCCGAAATAGACGGCCCGATGAGCTTTCGCCTGCGGCTTGCCCTGCTGCTTCGGCAAAGCGGCGCCCTTGCGGCCGGCGCCGCCGGTGTCGCCCATGGCGCGCACCTTCCAGGTGGTGAACTCCATCACGTCGCCCTCGTCCTTGATGGTGTAGATGCGCTCGTGCATGGCGTGGAAGGCGGCGACCAGCTTCGGCAGGTCGTCCTTCTTCAGCTTGCCGCCCTCCATCTCGAACGGCACCTCGATATCCCAGGACTGGTAGAGGTAGCGGCCCTGGAAGGCGAATTCGAAGCGCTGCTTGTCGGGCGCGAAACCGGCGCGCTTCAGGAACGCCGCGCCGCCCTTGATCAGGCGCGCGAGCAGCGCGTTCACCTTGGCGAAATCGAATTCGCGGTCCGTCGTATGCTGCGTCCCCATCTCCTCCCAGCGCACGTCGGAGATCAGGCCGCCGAAGGCGCTCAAGCCCGCGGCGAATTTCGGCACCATGAAGCTCTTGATGTTCAAGAGCCGCGCCATCTCGCCGATATGGCAGGCGGTGGCGCCGCCGCCGCTCACCACATAGGATTCGCGCGGATCGATGCCCTCGTTGACCGTGATGTCCTCGATGGCGGCGATCATGTTGTGGTTGCTGGTGGTGTAGATGGCATAGGCCGCCTCGAGCCGCGTCAGCTTCAGCGCCTTGGCGATCTTGTCCACCGCCGCCTCGGCCTTGGCCCGGTCGAGCTTGATCTTGCCGCCCAGGTAGTAGTCGGGATCGATGATGCCCAGCACCACGTTGGCGTCGGTCACCGTGGCCTCGGTGCCGCCCAACCCGTAGCAGGCCGGGCCCGGCCGCGCTGAGGCGCTCTGCGGGCCGACCCGCAGCAATCCGCCTGGATCGATCCAGGCGATGGAGCCGCCGCCGGCGCCGACCGATCGCACGTCGATCTTGGGGATGCCCAGCATCTCCATGCCGAAGGTCGAATCCGAGGTCACCACCAGCCGGCGCGAGCGCAGCGCAGAGACGTCGAAGGTGGTGCCGCCCATGTCGACGACGATGACGTTGTCCGCCGTGGTCAGGTGCATGCCGGCGATCGGCGCGAGCGTGGGACCGGACATGACGCTGTAGATCGGCCGCTTGATGATCTCTTCCGGCGGCATCATGCCGCCGACGCAATTGGCGATCAGCAGCTCGTTCCTGTAGCCGGCCTGCTTCAGCACGTTCTGCAGCTTCTCGGTATAGGCGCTGACGATGGGGAACAGCGAGGCGTTGATCGCGGTGGCGATGGTGCGGCGGTATTCGCGCGGGATCGGGTTCAGTTCGTGGCTGAGCGTCACCGGCACGCCGGGCAGCTCCTTCTTCAGGATCTCGCGGATGCGCAGCTCGTGCTTCGGATTGACGATCGACCACAGCAGGGCCACGGCGACGGCCTTGACCTCGCACTTCTTCAGGTATTTGGCCGCGGCGACGACGTCCTTCTCGTTCAGCTTCTCCAGCTCGTTGCCCATGGCGTCGATGCGCCCGCGCACCTCGCAGGTGCGGTTGCGCGGGATATAGGGCGGCGGGAAGTCGATCTTGGTCTCGAAGGCGCGCTTGCGCGGGGATTCGCGCAGGGTCAGCACGTCGGGATGCCCGGCATTGCAGATCAGGCCGGCGGGCGCCACCTTGCCCTCGACCAGGGCGTTGGTCGAGACGGTGGTGCCGTGCACGATCAGGTCGGTCCTGGCGAGGAAGTCGCCCAGCGACATCTTGTGCGCCTGCGCCGCCACGCCGAGGACGTTGATGAAACCCTTCTCGAATTCGCCCGGCGTGGTCGGCGACTTGAAGATCTCGAGATCGGATTCCCGGCTGTAGAGCACCAGATCAGTGAAGGTGCCGCCAATATCGATGCAGGCGGTGAACATGCCTACTCTCCCCTTTTGAATTTCCCGCGCACCGCATCCCAGGTCAGCTCCCAGTCGCCGGCCAGGCCATGCGGACGCGTCAACAGAATGACCAGCAGCACCAGCGCCAGGGCGATCTCCTGCAGCCCCGGCGGCGCCGACAGCGTGAAGCCGCCCAGATCGATGCCGCGCTCGATGCTGCGGAACAGCTCGGACACGATGGACACCACCGCCACGCCCGCGCAGGCGCCGGTCAGGCTGCGCATGCCGCCCACCACCAGCATGGTGAGGGTGACGAAGGTCAGGTCGAGATAGAAGGTGTTGGCGGTCATGGTGCCGAGGAAATGCGCGAACAGCACGCCGCCCATGGCGACGATGACGGCGCTGATGACGAAGGCGATGCGGCGTTCCTGCGCCACGTCGATGCCGGTCGCCGCCGCCGCCACCTCGCTCTCGCGCGAGCAGCGCAGCGCCAGGCCGTGCCGGGTGACGCCATAGGCGGTCGCCACCAGGAGGGCGGCACTCGCCGCCGCCAGCGCGATCCACAGATTGGTGTAGCGCGGCAGCCCGACCAGGGCCTGGCGGCCGCCGGTCACCGCGGTCCAGTTCAGCGCCACCACATAGACGATGACCAGCAGGGCGAAGGTCGCCATCGGCAGGGCGATCCCCTTCAGCCGCACGAAGGGCAGCGAGATCGCCAGGGCGATGAGCCCGGCCACGCCTATGGCGATCAGCATGGCCACCGGCCCCGGCAGCTGCGCCGCCTCCAGCAGCATCGGCAGCTTCAGCGCCACGTGCTTCTTGGCCGGCAGGATGGTGAGGATGGCGGAGATGTAGCCGCCGATCGCCATGAAGGCGATATGGCCGAAGGAGAACACGCCGGAATTGCCGACGAAGATGTAGAGGCCGATGACGACGGTGAGCTTGACCAGCGCCTCGGTGACGGTACGCTGCATGGCCGGCGCCGCCAGGCTGCCGAGCAGCGCCACGACCACCAGCAGGGCGATCAGCAGCAGCGGGGTCTGCCAGTCCCGGGAGATTCTGGAGCCGACGCGCATGGCTACACCCGCTCCCGGTCGGCGCGGCGGAACATGATGCCCTGCGGCCGCCACAGCAGGAAGGCGATGAAGGCGAGGAACACGAAGGCGTCGCGATAGGGCCTGAGATCGACCGGCAGATAGGCCTGCAGGCTGACCGAGACGATGCCGACCAGGAAGCCGCCGAGCGCCGCGCCGATCAGCGAGCCCATGCCGCCGATCACCGAGGCGACGAAGGCGATCAGCACCATGTTGACTCCCATCTTGTAGGACACGCTGCCGGTCTGGGCGACCAGGTAGAGCGAGACGAAGCTGGCCAGCACGCCGGAGATGGCGAAGGCGGCGGCGATCACCCGGTTGGCGGGCACGCCCACCAGACGCGCCATGGTGAAATCCTCCGCCGCGGCGCGCATCTGCACGCCGATCGGGCTGTGGCGGAAGAACATCGCCAGGCCCGCCAGCAGGATGAGCGTGATGACGATGGCGGCCACCTGCAGCAGCGGCACGCGCAGCCCGACGAACTCGATGCTCTCGCCCAGCTGGGCCAGGAAGTCCACGCCCATCGGCCGCGAGCCGAAGATCATCAGCACGATGTGCTGCACCAGGTAGGAGACGGCGAAGGAGGCGATCAGCAGCGTCGCCGGGTTGGCCTTGCGCAGCGGCCGGAAGGCGACCCGCTCCATGCCCAGCGCGACGATGGCGACCAGCACGATGGCGGCGACGCCCATGACCAGATAGGGCTGCCCGGCCAGGGTATAGAGGGTGAAGCCGCCCAGCATGATCAATTCGCCATGGGCGAAGTTGATCAGCCGCATGATCGAGAAGATCAGGCCGATGCCGAGCGCCGCCAGGGCGTAGACGGCGCCCAGGCTGACCGCGTCGATGAGGTTCTGGACGACGATCATGCGCCCGGCCCACCCTCTTGCGCACCCATCCCGAAGTAAGCGGCGTCGAATTCCGCCGTGCCGTGCAGGTCGCTGGAGCGGCCGGACATGGCGATGAGCCCCGAATTCATCACATAGGTGCGGTCGGCGGCGGACAGGGCGCGGTTCACGCTCTGCTCGACGATCAGCACGGTGAGGCCCTGCTGTTTCAGCTCGAAGATCGCGTCATAGACCTGGCGCACCACCAGCGGCGCGAGGCCGAGGGACGGCTCGTCCAGCAGCAGCAGCTTCGGCCGCGACATCAGCGCCCGGCCGATCGCCAGCATCTGCTGCTCGCCGCCGGAGAGCTTGCCGGCCTTGCCGCGATAGCGGTCGCGCAGCACCGGGAACATCGCCAGCACGCGTTCCACGTCGGCGGCGATCTCCGCCCGGTCATTGCGCGTGGTGGCGCCCAGCGACAGGTTCTCCGCCACCGTCAGCGAGCCGAAGATGTGGCGGCCTTCGGGCACCAGGGCGATGCGGCGGGCCACCAGCCGCTCCGGCGCCTGGCCCAGGATCGGCTGGCCGTCGAAGCGGATGTCGCCGCCCTGCGCCTTGACCACGCCGGCGACGGTCAGCAGCAGGGTCGACTTGCCGGCGCCATTGGGGCCGATGACGGCGACGATCTCGCCCGCCGCGACGTCGATCGAGACGCCGCGGAGCGCGGTGATGTTGCCGTAGCTGACCTTGAGATCGTCGATCTTGAGCATGCGAATCAGATCTTCTCGTCGCCGAGATAGGCGGCGCGCACCCGCGGGTCGACGCGGATCTCGTCCGGCGTGCCGATGGCGATGGTGGCGCCGTGCTGCAGGACCTGAATGCGGTCGGAGAGGCCGAAGACCAGCGACATGCGGTGCTCGATCAGCAGCACGCCGCACTGGTGCTGGTTCTTGATGCGCTGGATCACGCCCTTCAGATCCTCGGATTCGGCGTCGTTCAGCCCCGCGCCCGGCTCGTCCATCAGCAGGAATTGCGGCTTCATGGCGATGGCCCGCGCGATGCCGACCCGGCGCTCCTCGCCGAAGGGCAAGGTGTTGACCCGCCGCTCCGCCTTGTCGGCCAGGCCGACCGCCGCCAGGATTTCCAGCGCCTCCGCCCGCGCCGCCTTGCGGGAGATGCCCTGGGCCATGGCGCCGGCCTCGACATTCTCCAGCGCGGTCAGTCCGGCGAAGGGCAGCACGTTCTGGAAGGTGCGGACCAGGCCGCGCCGGCTGCGCTCATGCGGCTTCCAGTCCTTCATGTCGGCGCCGGCGAGGCGGACCTCGCCTGCGTCGACCTCCTGGAAGCCGGTGAGCACGTTGACCAGGGTGGTCTTGCCGGCGCCGTTCGGCCCGATCAGCCCCAGCACCTCGCCACGCGCCAGGGTCAGGCTGACGCGGTCGATGGCGCGCAGCCCCTGGAAGTTCACGACGACGTCGGAAACCGTAAGCTCCGACGTCGTCGCTTCGCTCGAGCGAGATGTGTGTTCCATGCGTGTTGCGCGCGCAAAGTGGATGAGCCGGATTACTGCGGCATCTTCTCCGCGCGCACCACCTGCACGACATTGCCGTGCTTGCCGTCCTTCACCTCCAGCAGCAGCAGGTCGCGCTGCATGTTGATGTGGTCGGTCTCGGTGAAGGTGGTCGGCCCGGCCAGCAGCGGCTCGTCCTTGAACTTCTGCAGCTCGTCGCGGACCTTGTCGGTGTCGAAGGTCCCGGCGCGCTCCACCGCGCGGGTCCAGGCCTGGATCACGCTGTAGCCGGTGATGGCGTGCGAGGTGACCGGGGCGTGGCCCCACTTGGTGCCGAACTTCTTCATGAAGTCGGCCACGTCCGGCCGCGGGTCGTTGCCGAAGACCGAGCCGTAGGTGACGAGATAGAAGTCGGACAGGTTGGGCACGCCTTCCAGCCAGAAATCGCCGTCCCAGGATTCCGAGCCGAGCAGCGGCTGGTTGATGCCGGCGGCGCGCAGCTGGCGGGTGGCGCTGACGCCGCCCGGCGGGAACGAGCAGATGACGATGAAGTCGGGCTGCTTGGCGAGAGACTTGATGCGGGTGATCTGGCTGGCGATCTGCGGGTCCTCGCCGCCGAAGGTGTCCTCGCCGACCAGGCCGTCCTTGCCGGCAAGCTCGGCCCAGCGCCGCTTGAAGAAATCGGCCCAGGTGGCGTCGAAGGCGATGGTGGTGTCCATCAGCACATAGGCGTTGCGCCAGCCCTTCACGTTGTAGGCCCATTCGGCCATCGCCACGGCCTGGCCCGGCGCGCCCGTCGCCATGGTGAAGGCGTTGGGGCCGATGCCGGTCGGGCCGAACTTCGGATCGCCGGCGCAGGTCGAGAAGGCGATGAGCCCCGCGCCGTCGGCGACGGAGGCGGCGGCGCTGCCGTAGTCGTAGTCGCAGGTGACGACGACCATCTGCGCGCCCTTGTCGATCACTTCCTGCGCCGCGGTGGCGCCATAGGCGATGTCGGACTTGGTGTCGGCATAGATGATCTTGATCGGCCGGCCGAGCACGCCGCCCTTGGCGTTGATCTCGTCGACCGCCACTTCCATGGCCTGGGCCGGGCCTTCGTCATAGGGGGCGACGACGCCCGATTGCGCGATCGCCGCGCCGATGATGACCGGGTCTTCCGCCTGGGCCGGCGCGAAAGCCAGCGTCAGGCCGATTGCCGTGCCGGCCAGAAGGGCGGCGAGTGAAAACGCGTGTTTCATCTTCCTGTCTCCCTGTGGATTCTTCTGCGAGTTCGATTCTTGTGTGGATTTTCGTCCGTTCGATTTTATGCAGCACGCTTCTTCGCGGAACGCTTGGTCTTGCGCGGCGATTTCACGGATTTCCGCCCGGCCGCCCCCGCGGCGCCCTTGGCGCGCAGCTTCGCCGTGCCGGCCTCGTCGAGCACGTAGTCGACGCCGTTCGCGGCCGGCTTCACCGCCACGCCGAAGACCTTGCGCGCCGTGGCGACGCTAAGCCAGCGGCGGTTGACGTCGGCCAGGACGCGGACGGGCTCGCGCTTGCGCGGGTCGCCATAGCCGCCGCCGGCGCAGGAGCGGTAATGCACCGCCTCCTTCTCGCTCGCCGTGCAGTGGTCGAAATCCGGCTGCCGCTCGAGCTTGCCGTTCTTGTGCCGCTTCCAGGTGCCGCAATTGGCGCCGGGCATGCCGCCCAGCACGCCCTTGGCCGCGAAGGTGCCGCCATCGCCGAAGAAATAGACCGTCATGTCGCCGGTCAGCGAGCGATACGATCCCTTGACCGCCGGCGCGCCGTTCCAGCGGCCGAAGCCCATGCTGTCCTCGGCGACGCTGCGCTCCTCGATCAGGATCGGATAGGTGGCCTCGTCCACCTCGATGGAATCGTTGACCATGATGCCGTTGCCGACCGCGCATTCATAGGTCAGCCAGCCGTCATGGCCATAGGTGCCCGGGCCGCCGGAAAGTCCCATCATCAGCTGGGTCACGTATTCGACCTGCTGCTTGCGCCGCTTGTCGACGCCGGAGACGACGCCGAGCGCCGCCGAGGCGTTGCCGCCGCCCTCCGCCATGCCGTAGGGCTCGCCCATCTGCGCGAAGCAGCAGGCGACGGCGTTGGCCAGGCGCTCGTTCACGTTCGAGGTGGCGCAGGAGGTGCCGATCGGATGCTGCGGCCGGCCGACCACGCAATTGTCGCGCAGCAGCGGCACGATGCGGCTGGCGCTGCCGTGGTTGTGCGGCACCGAACTGTCGATGTTGTAGTAGACGCCGGTGCGGCACGACGCGATGACGCAGGCCTCGGTCACGTTGAGCCCGCCCGGCACGCAATCCGGGTTGTCGCGCACGTCGACGGTGATCAGCCCCTTCTTCGGGTCGATGGTGACCTTGGCGGTGATCGGCACGCCCTCGTCGGCCACCTTCGGCACCGGGTCGTGGCGCACGGTGTAGGTGTAGGTGCCGGCCGGCAGCTTGCCGATGGCGGCGATGGCGCGGCGCTCGCCGTACTCCATCCAGGCCTCGATGAAGCGCTTGATGGTGTCCTTGCCGTATTGCTTCACCAGTTCCTTCAGGCGCCGCTCGCCGGTGCGGCAGGCGCCGACCTGGGCGCGGTAGTCGCCGTACCAGATATTGGAGACGCGGATCTTCTGGTGGCCCATGCGGATGAGATCGGCCTTGTCCTCGCCGTTCTCCTGGATCCGCACGCAGGGGAAGTGCAGCCCCTCCTCGTAGATGCTCTTGGCATAGGGCAGATAGGTGGTCGGCTCCGGCGCGCCGATATCGGCGTGGTGCGAGCGCGCCAGCGTCCAGAACAGCGGCTCGCCGTCGCAGAAGACCGGCACGCAGAGCGTGAGGTCGGCATGGTGGGTGCCGCCGTAGAAGGGCGAATTGTTGAGGAAGGCGTCGCCGTCCTTGATGTCGTCGAACAGCCTGGTGATCGGCTGGGTGGTGAGCTCCAGCGCGGTGACGTGGATGGGCAGCGCCTCCTCCACCGAGACCAGGCGATGATCGTAGGTGAGGATGCCGCAGGACATGTCGCGCGCGTTCTTGATCACGCTCGAGCGGCTGGCCTTCATGACCGTGTTGGACATTTCCCGGATCACGGATTCGAACCGGTTGGAGAGCACCGCCAACAGGATCGGATCGAAATCCGCCAGCACGCTCTTCGCGCGCTTGCCGTCGGTCACGCCGCCATCGCCCATGCACACCTCCCCTTTCTTGCTGCGGCGGCCCGCGCGGGGCGGCACGCCGGCCGGACCGTCGAGGGCCCGGGCATCCCGAACATTAGCATCACATGCGCTGTGATCACAAGAGTGCTTGAGGTGTTTTCGCGCGCCGCGCCGCCGCCGAGCTTCCGCCGGAGCGTCGCGCGGCGCAAGCCTTGCGGTTTGCACATGCCCGGATGACCAAATTCACAGACTGCCCTGTGGAATGCGTCTGTATGCTGCGCCGCAGGGGTTCCCGCGAAGTTGTGCGGCACGCCCGCCGGGTCGCCGCGCAAGGACGGAGTTCAAGAGTGACGGATACGCTGGCCGAACCACAGATGCGACAGGCCGAGCGGACCGCGCTCGCCGTGCTGGTCTCGATCAGCTTCTGCCACATGCTGAACGACACGCTGCAATCGCTGCTGCCGTCGATCTACCCGATCCTGAAAGTGAACTACGCGCTCGATTTCGGCCAGATCGGGCTCATCACCTTCACCTTCCAGATCACCGCCTCGCTGCTGCAGCCGATGGTCGGGCTCTACACCGACCGCAAGCCGCTGCCCTATGCGCTGGCGCTCGGCATGACCTCGACCTTCCTGGGGATTTTGCTGCTCTCCACCGCCGGCTCCTATCCCGTGCTGCTGCTGGCGGCGGCGATGGTGGGCATGGGGTCCTCGGTCTTCCACCCGGAATCCTCGCGCGTGGCCCGGCTGGCTTCCGGCGGCCGGCACGGCCTGGCGCAATCGCTGTTCCAGGTCGGCGGCAATGTCGGCTCGGCGATCGGCCCGCTGCTCGCCGCCTTCATCATCCTGCCCGGCGGGCAAGGCAGCCTCGCCTGGTTCTCGCTCCTGGCGCTGACCGCGATCATCGTCCTGAGCCGCGTCGGCGCCTGGTACCGGGTCCATCGCACCGTCCGCACCGGCAACGCGCGGCGGCCGGTGGTGCGCGCCGAGCTGTCGCGCCGGCGCATCACCCTGGCGCTGCTGGTGCTGCTGGCGCTGATCTTCTCCAAGTTCTTCTACACCGCGAGCATCAGCTCCTACTTCACCTTCTACCTGATCGACCAGTTCGGCGTGTCGGTGCAGCGGGCGCAGATCTACCTCTTCGTCTATCTCGGCGCCTTCGCGCTCGGCACCCTGGCCGGCGGCCCGATCGGCGACGCCATCGGCCGCAACAAGGTGATCTGGTTCTCGATCCTGGGCGCCCTGCCCTTCACCCTGGCCGTGCCCTACGCCAACGAGTTCTGGACGGTGGTGCTGATGGTGCCGATCGGCCTCATCCTGTCCTCCGCCTTCTCGGCCATCCTGGTCTATGCGCAGGAGCTGCTGCCGGGCCGGGTCGGCACGGTGGCCGGCCTGTTCTTCGGCCTCGCCTTCGGCATGGGCGGCATCGGGGCGGCGCTGCTGGGCGAGCTCGCCGACATCAC
Organism: Dongiaceae bacterium; assembly: GCA_039808885.1. GTDB lineage: Bacteria > Pseudomonadota > Alphaproteobacteria > Dongiales > Dongiaceae > Dongia_A. Next base: position 11,491 of record JBDHTX010000022.1, read on the forward strand.
CAGCATCGCGACGGTCTACAAGGTCTGCGCCTTCCTGCCGGCGATCGGATTGCTGACCGCCTTCCTGCCGCGGCTGGAACGCCAAGCCGCCTGACCGCCGGTCAATGCGGCGCGTTGCCGGGCTTCCATTTGATCGAGCAGCCCATGGCGGGGTTCTGCGCGCGCAGGCTGGGCTCGCCCGCGAACACGGCCTCGACCGCGGCGGCGAGGTCGGCGCCGGTGACCGGCCTGCCGTTGCCGGGGGTGCTGTCGTCGAAGCGGCCGTGATAGGCGAGCTTGCGCGCGCCGTCGAACAGGAAGAACTCCGGCGTGCACACCGCGCCATAGGCCTTGGCGACGTTCTGCGTCTCGTCGACCAGATAGGGGAAGCTGTAGCCGAAGGCGTCGATGTCCTGCTGCATCTTCGCCGGCGAATCCTCGGGGTATTGGGCCCAGTTGTTGGCATTGACCGCCACCATGGCCAGGCCATGCGGCTGGTGGCGGTGGGCGAATTCCACCAGCGCCTTCTTCAGATGCTTCACATAGGGGCAGTGGTTGCACATGAACACGACCAGCAGCGCCCCGGCGTCGGCGAAATCGGCCAGCGCGTGCATCCGGCCGGCCGGATCGGCCAGGCGGAAATCCGGCGCCGCGGCCCCGAGGGCCAGTTGCGTGGATTGCGCGGTCGGCATGGCGTCACCTCATCCGTTGCGTCGCCGAGGCTGAGCAAGCTCGGGGCTGAGCAGGCGCGGGGCTGGGCAAGCGCGGGGCCGGAAAAGCGCCGCTACCACCACACCTTGCGCTTGCCGGTTTCCAGAAAGATCAGCACGTGGTCGACGGTCTTGCCATCGGCCGAGAGCGGCAGCAGGAGCGTCTCCTTCTCGATCTCGCGGCCGTTCTCCGTCGGCGTGTGGTCGAAATCGTAGACCGCCTTGTGTTCCCTGATCACCAGCCGGTAGTTCTCCAGCACGTCGGCCAGCGTCGAGCCGAAATACCCGGCGATGACCGACTTGCCCGTGGGGTCCGACCCGCGCGCGTCGATGGCCCGCTGCCCGACCTCGCGATAGATCAGCAGATCGGGATAGCGCTTGACCTCGACGATGACGATGCCGGCCCGCCAGGCTGCCATGTCGAACCAGTCGAGATCGGTCCGCGCCGGGGCGAAGCGCTCGCCGCGCTTGGCGTTCCAGTACTCATAGACCAATCGCGCGCCCTCGCCCAGGCGCTCGACGCAATCCGGCAGGAACATGCGGGGATAATGGGTCTTGAACATGACGCGAGATGTAGCGGAAAACGGCCCTCGTACCAACAATCGCCGCATTATGGCCGGCAACCGGCATCCGAACACCCGCCAATTTGCCTCACCCCCCGGTTTTCCGCCACGCTCAGGCGACGCCGCTGGGCCTGAGATCCGCGAGCGCGCCGCCGAGGCCGTTGCCTTCCTCCTGCAGGACGCCGCCGGATTGCCGCTGCCACAGCCGCCAATAGGTGCCGCGCCGGGCCAGCAATTCAGTGTGCGTGCCGGTTTCGACGATGCGGCCCTGGTCCAGCACCACCAGCCGGTCGAGCTTGGCGATGGTGGAGAGGCGGTGCGCGATGGCGATGACCGTGCGGCCGCGCATCAGCCCCTCGAGCTGCTCCTGGATCGCCGCCTCGACCTCGGAATCGAGCGCCGCGGTCGCCTCGTCCAGCACCAGGATCGGCGCGTTCTTCAGGATCACCCGGGCGATGGCGATACGCTGGCGCTGGCCGCCGGAGAGCTTCACGCCGCGCTCGCCCACATGGGCCTCGAAGCCGCGCCGGCCGTACCAGTCCTCCAGCGTCTCGATGAAGTCGAACGCATGCGCGCGCCGCGCCGCCTCGATCACCTCGGCCTCGCTCGCCTCCGGCCGGCCATAGCGGATGTTGTCGCGGATCGAGCGGTGCAGCAGCGAGGTGTCCTGGGTCACCATGGCGATCCTGGCGCGCACGCTCTCCTGCGTCACCGTGGCGATGTCCTGGCCGTCGATCAGGATGCGCCCGGACTCGATGTCGTAGAAGCGCAGCAGGATGTTGAGCAGGGTCGACTTGCCGGCGCCCGACGGCCCGATCAGGCCGATGCGCTCGCCGGGCGCGATGGCGAGGTTGATGCCATGCAGCACGCCGCGCGTCGTGCCATAGCCGAAATGCACGTCCTCGAAGGTCACCGCGCCCTTGTCGACCCGCAGGGTGCCGGCGCCGGGCCGGTCCGGCATCTGCCGCGGCACGGCGATGGAGCGCATGCCCTCCTGCACCACGCCCACGTTCTCGAAGATCGCGGTGACGTTCTGCGCCACCCAGCCGGCGATGTTGGCGATCTGCCAGGTCAGCGGCAGGGCCATGGCGACGATGCCGACGCCGATGGCGCCCTTGGACCACAGCCACACCGCCATCGCGCCGGTGCCGACCACCATGGACGCGTTCATGCTGGCGAGGCAAAGGCCGAAGAGCGTGATGACCCGCTGCTGCTTGCGGAACGAGGCGGTGTGCTCGTCCACGGTCTCGCGGACCACCGCGTCCTCGTCGCGCGGCCGGGCGAACAGTTTCACCGTCTGGATGTTGGTGTAGCTGTCGACGACCCGCCCGGTCAGCGCCGAGCGCACGTCCGACATCTCGCGCGAGCGGTCGCGCAGCCGCGGCACGAAATAGCGCAGCAGCAGGACGTAGGCGCAGAACCACAGCGACATCGGGATCGCCAGCCGCGGGTCGTTGCTGGCGGTGAGCGCCAGCGCGCTGCCGCCATAGACGGTGATGTACCAGACCGCGTTTGTGGCGGCGACGACGCTTTCGCGCAAGGCCGGGCCGGTCTGCATCACCCGGTTGGCGATGCGCCCGGCGAAGTCGTTCTGGAAGAAGGTCCAGCTCTGCCGCACCACGTGCCAGTGGCTCTGCCAGCGGATCAGGTTGGTCAGGCCGGGGACGATTGCCTGATTGGTGACCAGGTTCTGGAACAGCAGCGCGCAAGGCCGCCCGATCAGCAGCACCGCCGCCATGCCGACCAGCTGCCAGCCATGCAGCCGCAGCAGCGAGGCCGGGTCGCTGGCGGCGACCAGGCTCACCACCTTGCCGATGAAGACCGGGATGGTGGCGTCCAGGATGGCGACGACGGAGCCGGCGACGAACAGCAGCACGACCAGGCCCCTCGCCTGGCGCGCATAGTGCCAGTAGAAGCCGGGCAGCCCCGGCGGCGGCGAGGTCTCGGCCGGGACCAGGACCGTGGGTTCGAGCAGGGATTCGAAGAAGCGGACAATGCGCATGGCGGGACTCGCGGGACAAACATTTAATCTGCCTGCCGCAACCGGCGATCCCAAGCGGCAAAGCTGCAATCCAGCCATCGGGAAATCGGAAGGCTGCCATCCGCGCCGGACATGCCGCCGGACATGCCGCCGGGCGGTATCGAGATTCGAGTGCGGCCGCAGCCGCTTAGAATCGCGCGTTCAATGCGTCCCGCCGCGGCCCCGCCGGGCCGCCGGTTTCCCGGCGACAAGGCCCCTTGCGGCCGTTGAAATGCAGGAACAACAATAGTGTTTGAAACATTCAACCGCGTGGCCTTGCGCGGCGCCACGCCCCACGGACGGCCCCGCATCTTGAACCCGATCCCATCCGATGCAGCCTTCGCGCTGCAAACCACTGAACTGACCAAGCGATTCGGCGACACGCTGGCGGTCGATCACGTCTCGATCGCCGCCAAGCCCGGCGAGATCCTGGGCCTGATCGGGCCCAACGGCGCCGGCAAGAGCACGCTGATCAAGATGCTCTGCACCCTGCTGCCGCCGACCTCCGGCCAGGCCACCATCGCCGGCTTCGACGTCGCCAGGCAGCCCGCCGAGGTGCGCCGGCGCATCGGCTACGTGCCGCAGCTGGTCTCCGCCGACGGGGCGCTCACCGGCTACGAGAACCTGCTGCTCTCGGCACGGCTCTACGCGGTGCCGCGGGCCGAGCGCGCGCCGCGCATCCGCCATGCGCTGGAGGTGATGAACCTGTCCGCCCATGCCGATCAGCTGGTGCAGCGCTATTCCGGCGGCATGATCCGCCGCCTGGAGATCGCCCAGAGCCTGCTGCACCGGCCGCAGGTTCTGTTTCTCGACGAGCCCACGGTGGGCCTCGATCCGGTGGCGCGGGAATCGGTGTGGGATCATGTGCTGAACCTCAAGCAGGTGCTGCGCACCACGATGCTGATCACCACCCACTACATGCAGGAGGCGGATGAGCTCTGCGACCGCATCGCCCTCATCCACCGCGGGCGCATCGCCGAGATCGGCACGCCGGCGGAGCTGAAGGCCCGGATCGGTCCCGACGCGACGCTTGACGACGTGTTCAAGCACCTGGCCGGCGTGGAACTGGAATCGGAAGGCAACTATCGTGACGTCAAGCGAACTCGCGCCAGCGCGCGCAGCCACGGCTGAGCGCTCCGCGCTCACCGCCATCCTCGAGTTCGGCGGCCAGGTCCGCGCCGTCGCGGCGGCGGAATTCCGCAAGCTGCGCCACGACCCGCTCGAGCTGCTCCTGCGCGCGGTGCAGCCGATGCTGTGGCTGCTGCTGTTCGGCCAGGTGATGGCGCGGATCCGCGGACTGTCCGGCACCGGCCTCGACTATCTCGATTTCCTCTCCGCCGGCATCCTGGCGCAGAGCGTGCTGTTCACCGCGATCTTCTACGGCATCTCGGCGATCTGGGAGCGCGACCTCGGCATCCTGCACCGCTACCTGGTCAGCCCGGCCTACCGCCCGGCCCTGGTGATGGGCAAGGCCCTGTCGGCGGCGGTGCGCGGCCTGTCACAGGCGGTCATCATCTATGCCCTCGCGCTGCTGCTCGGCCTCGGCATCAACCTGATGCCGGCGTATATCGCCGGCGCCATCCTGTTCGTGGCCCTCGGCGCCATGCTGTTCTCGACGCTGTCGCTCATCATGGCCTGCCTGGTCAGGACGCGGGAGCGGTTCATGGGCATCGGCCAGGTCCTGACCATGCCGATCTTCTTCGCCAGCAACGCCATCTATCCGATCGAGCTGATGCCGGACTGGCTGAAGGCCATCGCCCGTTTCAACCCGCTGACCTACGAGGTCGACGCGCTCCGCGCCCTGATGCTGACCGGTAGCAGCAGCGCCTATGGCCTGGGCACCGACGCGGCTATCATGGTCGTGGTTTTCTTGGCATTGATGCTGATCGCCGCCCGCCTCTATCCGCGCATGGTGACGTGACCGGCCGATTCCAGCTCACCAAGCCGGACGTAGCTCAGCGAGCGCCTCGGCGCGGCGGGCGGCGCCCTCGGGCGAGCACTCCAGCATCTCCGGCGCCGCCTCGGCCTCGCCCGCGCCCGTCATCGCGGCGATCATCGACGCCTGGATCTCGTCGAGGCCCTGATACCGCTTCGCTGTCATGAATTCGTTGAACGGCGTCTGCCAGGCAACACCCTCGCAGAGCCGGATGCCGGCCAGCACGCGGCCGAGTTCCAGCGCCTGCTGCTGCGCGATCGCGAACGGATCGCCCACCGGCTTTTGCGGCGTCGTCTGCGCGCAAGCGGTCAGCGCCAGACAGACTGGAATGACCAGCAATCGCCGCACGCGATGCGCCCGTTCAGTCGTCCGACATCATGGTGAGCGCGGCCTGGCGCTCGCCATGCTTCAGGCGCAGGAACAGGGTGCGCGCCGCCTTGATGTCGCGCTCGGTCTTGCTCTCGGCGGCCTTCTTCAGCGCCGCCACGCAGGGGTGGTCGGCGCCGCAGATGAAGGTGAGCGCCTTGGCGAGCTTGCCCATCGCCTCGGCGTCGAATTTGGGTTCTTGCATGGATGCTTCCGGGTTGTATTGCCCGGAGGCTAGTCCATTCCGCGGCGGCGCGTAAAGGTTGGCCTGCGCTTCTGATTTGATGGCCGCCTCAGCCGATCTGCACCCAGCACCGAGCCGTCACCCCCATCCCACCCTTCCCCCCTCCCGGTCGGCGAATGCCGACATGCGTCGGCGGGGGGAAGGAGCAGATCGAGCAAGCGTCTCGGCCAGTCCCCTCCCCCTTGAGGGGGGAGGGTTAGGGTGGGGGTGATGGCGAAGCCACATCGACGAAGACTCGCCGAGATACCGCTCGAAAGCTATTGCGCGGCGGCCGCCTTCAGGCGCGGCGCCAGCTTGGCGCGGATGCCGTTGCCGCGCGCGGTGTCGGCCCTGGCGAAGAAGGCGTCGACGGCGGCGGTGTAGCGGCCCTCCTGCGCCTCCTTGATCGCCAGCGGCAGCGCCTTGCGGAAGGTCTCGAAGCAGGCCAGGTCGGGCGAGGAGTAGTTGAGCCGCAGGTAGTCGGCGCATTTCACGTCGCCCAGGCCGTCGCCCGGAATGGCGGCGATCTTGTGCTTCAGCAGGCCGACGGTGATCTCCTGCGCGGTGACACCGGTGCCCGCCACGTCGATCACGGTGCAGAAGCCGAAGCTCGGCTCCACCGGGAACTTGACGCCGGGGGTCATCGCCACCGTCTCCCGCAGATGCGCGAAGTTGCGCCGGATGATCTCGGTCGAGCGCTCCAGATACGGCTCGTCCTGCATCGCCGCCAGGGTCGCGTATTGGCCGGGATAGTTGATGTGGATCTTGGTCAGTTCCATCTTGGCCAGGAACGCGCCGCGGATCAGCTCTGGATGCCCGGCCATGAAGCCGACGCGGAGCGCCGGCATGCCGTAGCCCTTCGACACGCCGGAGACCGACATGACGTGGCTCATGTCGTGTTCCGCGCTGTGCAGCGAGGCCATCGGGATCTGCACCGCCTTCGGGTCGGTGTGGTGCGTGTTGTGGGTGATGTTGTTGAAGACGATGATGCCGTGGTCGCGCGCCAGCCTGGCGATCTCCAGCAGCTCGTCCCTGGTCTGCACCGTGCCGAAGGGATTGATCGGGTCGCAGACCACGATCATCTTGGTCTTCGGCGTGATCGCGGCCTTCACTTCCGAGGGCTTCAGGCGGAAGCCGTTCGCCTCATTGAGCTCGATCGGCACCACCTTGGCGCCGCAGAGCTCCGCCGCCGGCACGAAATGGAAATAGCCGGGATCGGTGACGATGATCTCGTCGCCGGGATCGAGGAAGGTGAGATAGGTGTAGCCGATGCCGCCCTGCGCGCCTTCGACGCCCAGCACCTCGAAGTCCTTGCCCAGCTTGCGGCCGAACTTGTGCTCGGCCACCAGCTGCTTCAGCTCCGGCATGCAATCGGGCGGATAGACCTTCACCAGGTCCGGGTCGGCGGAGGCCTGGCACAAGGCCTCGACCGCCGCTTCCGACGGGCCGATGTGGTTCGCCATGTAGCCCATGTCGAAATAGCCCTTGCCGGTCACCGCATAGACGCCGCCCGGCGCCACCTGGGCCCAGTCGAGGCCGAGGATGTCGATGGCGGTCTTGAAGGTGAAGTAGTTGCCCATGCCCTGGGGGTGGTTCAGCAGCACTTGCGTGCGCTTGCTCAGCTTCTGCTGCAGCGGAGTCAAAGCCTTCATCGTGATCTCCCTGGAATTTCAGGCACTTGCCAAGTGGCCGGTTTTTGTCTACCGTATTGTCGACAATTCTGACGACAGGAATTCCGGATGTCAAGCAATCCAGTGCTGGGAACCGCCTCCACCAGCGTCCAGCGCGCCTATGAGGCGCTGCGCGGCATGGCCATGCGCTTCGAGCTGAAGCCCGGCGAGCGGCTGAACGAGGTGGAGCTGGCGCGCAAGCTCGCGATGAGCCGGGCGCCGCTGCGCGAGGCGATGAACCGGCTGGTGACCGAGGGGCTGCTCACCTTCGTGCCGAACCAGGGCTTCTCGTGCCGGCGCCTGAGCGCGGCCGAGATCGCGGCGCTCTACGAGGTGCGCGCGGAGCTGGAGGCGGCCGGCGCCCAGGCGGCGGCGAAGCGGGCGACGCGCGGCGAGCTGGACGCGCTGGATCTGTTCTGGAAGCAGAGCGAGGCGAAACAGGACGCGACTTTGGAGGAGATGGTGGCGCGCGACGAGGAATTCCACCTGCGCCTCGCCGCCCTCTCCGGCAACCCGGAGCGCGTGCGCCTGCTGGAGAACATCAACGCCCGCATCCATTTCGTCCGCCGCCTCAACCTGGAAAGCGCCGCGCGGCGCAAGGCCAGCTTCGCCGAGCATGACTCGGTCCTCGAGTGCCTGCGGGCCGGCAACGGCGACCGCGCGGCGGAATTCCTGCGCCGCCACCTGACGCTGAGCGCCGAGGAGGCCGCCAGCACCATCCGCGAGGGCCTGGCCCGCATCTATGCGGAGAGCGTCGCCTAGCAGGCCGGCGCCGCGCCCCCGGCGGATGTCACAGAACCGCCGCTTTCCAGGAATGGCCGACTGGCTTATTCTACCTCCGCGCGCAACGCCGCAATGTTCCGCGGCGCGATTTCGGCCACGTTGGGGGGCGTCATGGATCGCAAATGGATCAGGGAGCGCAATTTCTCCTCGCTGTCGATCACCGACCTGCTCGAGGCGCGCGAGGCCTATCACGTGCACCTGGCGCATCTCGACAACGTCTTCGCCACGGCGGTCGGCCGCTATCTGATCCGCAACGCCGACGCCGACGCCAAGGATTCCGACAAGACCACCAAGGGCAGCGACGAGCCGCGCACCCTCGCCAACTCCTCGGTGAAGAAGTGGTCGTGGCCCTGCATCCTGGTCTTCGTCGAGAAATGGCAGAAGCCGGCGGAAACCGCCGCCAGGCCCGAGACCATGGTGCCGCCCTTCCTCTATCTGCCCGACGGCCGTGTGATCCCGACCTGCGTGGTCTTCGCCGACCGCCAGCCGCGCCCGCCCGTCGGGCTGGTCGCGCCGGTCTTCTCCAGCGACCTGATCGGCGGCGGCTATCCCGCCTTGCAGGAGGTGCAGGGCGCGCGGCGGCTGAGCACGCTCGGCTGCCTGGTCACCGACGGCGACCAGGTCTACATGCTGACCAACCGCCACGTGACCGGCGAGGCCGGCCGCGAAGTCGCCACCGTCATCGCCGACCGCAGCCAGCGCATCGGCGTCAGCGCCGGGCGCGATCTGGGCAAGAAGCCGTTCGGCGAAGTCTATCCCGGCTGGCCGGGCGCGCGCGTGCTGCTCAACCTCGATGCCGGGCTGATCCGGCTCGACGATGTCAGCCGCTGCACCGCGCAGGTCTTCGGCGTGGGTGAGCTGGGGCCGGTCTGGGACCTGCACACCGATGCCTTCGACCTCGACATGATCGAATGCCCGGTGCGCGCGCACGGCGCCGCCGGCGGCGATCTGCGCGGCCAGATCCAGGCGCTGTTCTTCCGCTACAAGACCATGGGCGGGATCGAATACGTCTCCGATTTCCTGATCGGCCCGCGCGGCGGTCGCAACACCGTCGGCACCCGCGCCGGCGATTCCGGCGCCATCTGGTTCGTCGACAAGGAGGCGCCGGCCGCCGGCGGCAAGGCGGCGACGCTGGCGCCGGTGCTGCGCCCCTTCGCCATGCAATGGGGCGGCCAGACCCTGGCCGCGCCCGGCGCCGATCTCAGCGCCGATTTCGCGCTGGCCACCGGCCTGTCGACGATCTGCCGCGAGCTGGACGTCGAGATCATCACCGACTGGAACGCCGGCCAGCCGGAGACCTGGGGCCCGGTCGGCCATTTCAAGGTCGGCGCGCTCGCCTGCGACCTGGTCAAGGACCAATGGCTGCACGGGCTGTTCACGCTCAACCTGCCGAACATCGGCTATGACGACGGCCACATCGAGAACGCGAAGAAGCCGCACCCGAAGACCAGGTTCGTGCCGCTGGCCGATGTCGCCGATTTCGTCTGGCGCACGCTGCGCGGCCTCGACGACAACAACCATTTCGCCGACATCGACCGCAAGGCGCGGATCGACACCCAGAAGCACCCGGAGCTGAAGGACATCGACAACCGCTCGCTGCTGCAGCTGACCAAGAACAAGCCGGAGCATGTGCATCCGGATTTCTGGAACCGCTTCTACGGCGCGATGGGCGAGAACAAGCGCGGCGCCCTGCCCTTCCGGGTCTGGCAGATCTACGACGAGATGGTGGGCTTCGCCGCGGCGGGCAAGATCGACGACTTCGTCTGCGCCGCCGGCCTGATGGCGCATTATGTCGGCGATGCCTGCCAGCCCTTGCATGTCTCGGAGCTGCACCACGGCAGCTCGGAGAGCGAGTCCGGCGTGCACAGCGCCTATGAGACCGCCATGCTCAACGCCAAGACCGGCGAGATGATCGCCGCCGTCGCCGAAGCCCGCGCCACCTGGCCGGAGGTCCCGGTCAAGGCCGGCAACGGCCACGACGCGGCGGTCGCGGTGGTCGAACTGATGCGCCGCACGGTGAAGCGCCTGCCGCCCGCCGAAGTCATCGAGGTCTTCAACGACAATCCCGGCCGCGGGCGCAGCGACGCGATGTGGGCGGCGGTCGGCAAGCGGACCGCGGCCGGCCTGTTCGACGGCGCGCTGACCCTGGCGCGGCTGTGGGAAGGGGCATGGAAGCGCGGCCGCGGCAACGCCGCCGATCCGGCCCTGCCCGCGGCGGCCTGCGCGCAGGACGTGCTGATGGCGCTCTATCTGGAGAAGACCTTCCTGCAATCCTACAAGCTGCAGGATTTGCGGGAGCAGAACGGCAAGCTGGTCGCGGTCTGAACCGCTAGGCGTCCGGCGTGAACGCGGCGCGGAAGCGGTCAAGCGCCACCTCGTCGTCGCCCGAGGCGAAGGCCTCCATGCCGACCGGGCCGCGATAGCCCATCCGCGCGAGCGCGCGGGCGATGTTCGGATAGTTGATCTCGCCGGTTCCGGGCTCGCAGCGGCCGGGAACGTCGGCCACCTGGATCTCGCCGACATGGGGCAAGGCGCGGCGCAGCAGCTCGATCAGGTTCCCTTCGCCGATCTGCGCATGATAGAGGTCGAGCATCAGCTTCAGCGACGGACGGTCGACCGTCGCGACCAGCGCCAGGCAATCCTCGGCGCGGCCGAAGGGCACGCCGGGATGGTCGACCGGCGCGTTCAAATTCTCCAGCACGAACGTGACTCCATGCTCCGCGCCGAGATCGGCGAGGCGCTTCAGCGTGTCGACCGCCTGCGCCCACATGCCCCCGGTCGTGAAGAATGCGGGCGTGACCGGCAGCCCGCCTTCGCCGAGGCCGGTGCCATGCAGGTTGAGGCGCGGGATGCCGAGCTGCTTGGCGACCGGGATGGATTGCCGCGCGGTGCGCAGCAAGTCCTCGGCGCCGTCCTTGTCCGCGAGGCGGCCCGTCACATAGCCGGTCATCGAGGAGAAGGTGGCGCCGCTGGCCGCCAGCGCGGCGATGTCGTGCCTGGTCCAGTCCCAGATCTCGACCATGAAGCCGCGCGCGGCGATGCGTTTCACGCGCTCCAGAATGGGGAGGTCGCGGAACACCATCTCGGCACAGACGGCGAGCTGGAACGGCGAAGCGGACATGAAGGGAATCCCGGCAATTGCTGCGAAGGGCGCGAGCAAAGCCAAGGCCCGCGTCGCTGTCAACGCATGTCCGCAGCCTGTGAATCGTGCGGTACGGTTGTCAGGCCGAGGGCGGCACGGGGCGCTAGAACGCGACGAAGGGCTTGAACCCGCCGAAGATCATGCGCTTGCCGTCGAAGGGCATCTTCTTGAGGTCCATTTTCAGGCGCGGGTCGGCCATCACCTTTTTCAGGATGGCGTCGCGGTCCTTGCGCGACTTGTAGAGGATCCAGGAGAAGACGACCGTCTCGGTCTTCTTCGCCTTCACCGCGCGCGGGAACGAGGTCAGCTTGCCATAGGGCACGTCGTCGGCCACCGCCTCGACGTAGCCGATCGCGCCGTGATCCTTCCACACCTTGGCGCCGAGGCGCGCCATCTTCTTGTAGGCCGCCAGCTTGGCTTTCGGCACCGCCAGCACGAAACCGTCGACATAGGACATGGGTTTTCCTCCGCGCATGCGCTCCGGGAGTCCAAAGTGGACACTGACCACATTGGAGTCAAGCGCTTTCGCCGGACGCATGGCCGATTCCCGCACGCCGCGTGAGGGCGTGCCGCTTGCCTGCGGCGGCGCTTTGCCCGAGGCTCCGGCGCGGAACTGCACGACGAATCGATTTGGGAGAATGCCGATGACCGCAAGCACCGCGCCGCTGGCGCCGATCGCCGCCGACAGCGTGGCGTGGACGGAGTGGAACGACGTGCCGCGCAGCGCGCTGCGCTACCGCCACCTGACCCGCGCGCTGCTCGGCGGTGACTACCGGATCGGCGTGGCGATCGAGGAGCTGGGCCCGGGCAAGCGCAGCGCGCCGGCGCATTACCACGTCCTCGAGGAGGAGCATGTCTACATCCTCGAAGGCCGCGTGACCCTGCGCCTGGGCGACGCGCGGCACGCGATGAAAGCCGGCGACTACGCCTGCTTCCCCGCCGGCCAGGCGGCGGCGCATTGCCTGATCAACGAGAGCGACGCGCCCTGCCGCTATGTCATCATCGGCGAGAAGAACCCGAACGAGGTGGTCGCCTATCCCGACAGCAACAAGGTGCTGGTGCGCGCACTCGGCGGCGCGATCCTCGACCTCGGCGCGCGGCGCAACTACTGGGACGGCGAGGAGACCGGCCTGCCCGCCGGCACGCCGGGACCAGTCGACGCGCCCGCCGCGCCAATGCCGCACGCCGCGCCGCGGCCGCCGATCTCAGCGGCGGCGGTCGCGTTGGAGCACACTCATGGCAGCAACAAATCCGGCGGCCAGTTCGGCGGCGCGGCACAGCATTTGACCTATGCCGCGCTCGGCCGCAACGACTTCCATGTCGGCGTGCTGATCGAGGCCCCCGCCCCCGGCCGCCGCCTGGCGCCGCTGCACTACCACATGGCGGAGGAGGAGCACGCCCTGATCCTCGAAGGCGAGGCAACGCTGCTGCTGGGCGACGAGCGTTATCCGATGAAGGCCGGCGACTACGCCTGCTTCCCCGCCGGGCGCCGGGTCGGCCATTCCATCCTCAACAGCGGCAGCGGCCCCTGCCGCTATTTGATGATCGGCGCCCGCGACCCCGACGACGTCTGCATCTATCCACACTCGCACAAGATGGCGGTGGCGGGCCTCAGGACGGAGGCGTGCGTGTTCGACATGGGCGCGGTGCGGGGGTATTGGGATGGGGAGGATGCGGGGTAGCGGCCACGGGCAAGAGCCGGCTTCGCCTTCTTGATGGGGTTCGCTTATGCCGATCCTAGACCAACGCTTGTGGAGGCAAATAGTAGGTCACGAGCTACGGCAATCTCTGAGGACGAACTCGACTTCTTCGCCTGCTTGAACGGTGCCGCAAACATACGTAGCGGCTTTCAAAAAACGGCAAGAGCGAGGATATCCTCCTCCAACTGCAAACGCATAGAAGTAGTTCGATCGCACTACAATGGGAACACACTCTCGGGAGTTGTTAGCTCCCCAAACGCGTCTGCTAGGTCCGCTAGGATTGCCGTTCGCACGGCTCCAAGAGTATTTGAGTTCTTGATGCCTTGAACCGCCTCTGATTCTCCAATCGAAGCGTGACCATCGTGATCACCATGTTCAACTCTATCTAGGACGCAAGCTCCTCTATAGGGACTCGGCACTTCTTTCGGGAAGGTAAGTTTGATCGCTCTAATCAGGCTTGTAGTGGCACACGCCACACCCACCAAGGCGCCCTTACTGACCACTTGCGGCTTGACAACCGAGTCAAGGAATCTCGAGTGAGAAGTAAATTCACGTCGCGCAACTGATACATTGGAGCGTGAAAAGTCACTCTTCTTGAATGTCTCGACTGAAACTCTGCCATTGACGAGGTTTGTCTTCTGAAAAACCGCTAGAACTACCACTTCAGTATCTTTTACCGGTCCGTGACCACTCTTGCTGTGATGCTGAGTGACGAGTTCATCGCAACAATCATGGGACGGTTGCACTGAGAATCGATTGTCCGGCTTCGGTGAACTGGCTGATTGCATCCCTCAACTCCCCCGGCACGCCACTATATGCATCAAATTGAACTATGTTGCTTGAATAGCTTCCACCCAGCTTCTTGATTGAATAAGTGGACTCGCCGTTTGCGCCGACGCTTACAAGCACGCCCTCATGGTCTCGTCGCCACTGCATTCCGATTAGCCCATCATCAGTGACAAAGACTCTCGCCTCCAGTTCTACATCCCCAAGCGCATGGGCAAATGCAAAACCAGCTTTGATCGCATCAGCCGCCACCGCTTTACCTTCGGTATCGAGGTCGATATAAGCCCTCTGCAGCGCCTCTAGAATTTGCTGCTTCAATCTGTTCTGGCTGACGGACGCGCTATATACTTGGTTTACCGCATGGCACTGGAATTTGAGTGGCGCCAAATGTCCCGCATGATTGATAGTGCGCTGAAGTCCGGCGGAAACTAGCCGAGTGTGAGCGTGTTCGAGTCCTAACTTCAACGCCGGCAGAAAGCCTTCCCGACAGTTTCTAGAAGCGTAAAAGTGCGCTCGGTTCACCAATTTCGGTGCCGGCCAAAATGCTAGATATCGACCTTCAGAAACAGAAGCATTGATCACGTCTTCGGCAGAAGCGATCTTCTTTGCCGCGATAGACCGTGAAGGACTTTCATGAACCACAAGATTGACGACAGATTGCGATTTGAAATCACCCTCCGGCCACCCGTTGTCGCCATTGAAAGCCCAACAGAAAACAACATCACTGTGCCCGCTATATGTCGGCTCGGCAATCTGGCGAAGCATGGATTCATTTACAGCATAGCCAGCCGTGGCCTCAACCTGCCGAGGCACTTGCCATTCATAGTTCCGGCTCCTACCAGACTTTGACGCGGTGCGACTAACAAAAGTGGACATCTATTCTCCTCCACTTACGTCGCCAAGAAAGAGGGCAGCCAATTCATCGGCTATTGAACTAACATCCAGGTCTTTTACGCTATCAACTGGGGTGCTGTGATCGAGATCAAGTTGCAGATAGAAATCCTCAGACTGAAAAATTGTTGGCGCGATTGTTCCAGTAAAGCTCTGCACCGACATACACTGCCAAGTGCGAATGCGGTTATAATACAGACCAGTCCCGAGTTCATGTCTGCGGTTGCAGCGAAACATTAGATCGCCGCAACCAAGAATCTTCCCGAGTTCGATCCCTGTATGATTTGAAAACAAATCTACAGAGTGTTCTTGACTGTCTGCTTTTAGCAACAGCACGCCACCCATAGCGACACGGTGAACTTTCTCAAGTCGCGGAAAAACTGGTCGAATGACTTTGATGAACTCATTGAATTCGACCTTTGCGAATCCAAAATCGAGGGACTGTGCAACTTGGCTCGTGCGAGGCACCGCGACGAGATCCAATCGACCTGGTCGCAACTGGACCTCTAGCTGAGCGCTCCGCCAAGCACCGGCCGTCCGCTGAAGATTCTCTTTCAGCCGATTTTCCGACACGTCTGGCTGCCCACCAGTGAGCGATGACCACAGTTGGCTCGCTTCATCAGGAGGTTGCGGAAGAAATGCCGTAAAGCGGAGAACCTGCGCTCGAAAACTCGCCATGCGATTTTCAGACAACTAAGCCACTGGCGAATATATAGCCATCTTCACCGGCCTCGTCATCCCCCTGAGTTGTAGGACGTTACTCTACTGCCACTATCCATTGAGAAACCCTTACCAGCGACCACAAATGTGGCATTTGCTCGGCCTCGCAGGCCAAGGTAACAGCGCGCCAAGAAGGGATTCAATGGCGACCCCAACGGGATTTGAACCCGTGTTCTCAACGTGAGAGGCTGATGTCCTAGGCCACTAGACGATGGGGTCGCGGCGCTGGTGGGAGCCCGGGAGCCGGGCCGCCGCAGTTGATACGGGATGCAGGGCGGCGGATCAAGGGTTTTCTGTGGCCGGACCGGCGCCGGGCCGGACGGCGATTTCCGAGGGCGGCCAGTGGGTTAGCAGCGCCCCGCCGCCTTAGCGGCGCTCAGGCGAGCCGGCGCGGCAGGTCGCGGTGCCAGGGCAGCGTCACGGTGGCGGTGGTGCCGCGGCCCTTCTCGCTCGCCAGCGTCAGGCCGCCGCCATGCAGCTCGGCCAGCGCCTTGGTCAGCGGCAGGCCGAGGCCGGTGCCGGTCTGCTTGCGGGCGAGGTCGGAATCGACCTGGCCGTAAAGCTCCTGCGCCCGGGCGATCTCCTGGGCGGTCATGCCGATGCCGGTGTCGCAAACGGCGATGACGATGCCGTCCGTGCCGCCGTCGATGGAAAGCGTCACCCGCCCGCCCTGCGGCGTGAACTTCACCGCGTTGGACAGCAGGTTGAGCAGGATCTGGCGGATGGCGCGCTGGTCGGCGTGCAGGATCGGGCAATCGGGATCGATGCCGGCGCTGACGGCGATGCCGCGCTCGCCGGCCGCGGTCTGCACGCCGCGCAGGGAATCGTAGGCCACCTGCTCGGCCGGCACCGCCTCGATGCGCAGCTCGTATTTGCCGGCCTCGACCTTGGAGAGGTCGAGGATGTCGTTGATCAGCGACAGCAGGTGCTGGCCGCTCTGGTGGATGTGCCCGGCATAATCCGCGT
This sequence comes from Dongiaceae bacterium, assembly GCA_039808885.1. Taxonomy (GTDB): domain Bacteria; phylum Pseudomonadota; class Alphaproteobacteria; order Dongiales; family Dongiaceae; genus Dongia_A. The sequence goes on from JBDHTX010000022.1 coordinate 27,946, forward strand.
ATTGCGCCGGCTGCAGCGGCCCCAGCACCTGGCGCAGCATCAGCTCCGAGAAGCCGTTGATGGCGTTCAAGGGCGTGCGCAGCTCGTGGCTCATGTTGGCGAGGAATTGCGACTTGCCGCGATTGGCCTCGTTGGCGATGTTGCGCGCCAGCTCCAGCTCGCGGGTCAGCGCCACCAGCTCGCGCTCGCGACGCTCGAGAACGTCCTTGGCCGCGTTCAGCTCCGCCTCGCGCGCCTTCAGCACGCTGATGTCGGTCCAGATGCCGACATAGCCGCCATCGGCGGTGCGCCGCTCGCTGATCCGCATCCAGCGATTGCCGCTCCACTTCACCTCGATCGGATGCGGCGGCGGGTTGCGGTGGCGCTCCATGCGCTGGGCGATCCAGGCCTCGCGGTCGAAATCGGCGGCCTCGGGCATGTCGTGATAGGCGAAGGCGCGCACGATCTCCTCGAAGCGGCGCCCGGTCACGTCGTCGCCGAAGGCCTTGCGGCTGCCCTCGTCCATGAAGGCGGCGTTGTGCAGGACGATGCGGTCCTCGGCGTCGAACAGGCCGAAGCCGTCTTCCATGGCGCCGACGGCGCCGCGCAGGCGCAGGTCACCGGGGCTCAGCACCCCTGCCATCGCCGCGGCGACGGCCTGCCGGCGGCCGCGCAGGAAATCCAGGCGGCCGATCAGGGAACCCAGGAATGTGCCGAGCGTCTCGCGCCCGCGTTCAATGGCCAGCATTGCCTTGCGCCAGATATGCAACAACCAGCATTGCTGAAGATCGTTAACAATATCTCTGCGCCGCCCCAAGACGGAGGCGCACCGGGGCGCGCCGAGGCGCACCGAGGCGCGAGGCCTGTCCCTTTCAGGCGGGACGCGGACGGCCGGCGCCTCACGCCGCTTTCGCCGCGACCTCGGTGGCGACTTTCAGGAATTTCTCCACCTTTGCCGGCTCCGTTTCCCAGGCGGTGACGAGGCGGATCAGGTTGGGCTCCTCGGCGCCCAGGAAGGTCATCTTCCAATCGTAGAACGCGGCCCCGGCCTCGCGCAGGCCCTGGATCACCGCCGGCGGCAGCACGACGAAGAGCTCGTTGGCCTCGACCGGGTGGATCAGCCGCGCGCCGGGGATGCGGGTGAGACCTTGGGCCAGGCGCTGCGCCATCGCGTTGGCGTGGCGCGCCAGCTTCAGCCACAGGCCGTCGGCGAAGAAGGCGTTCAGCTGCGCCGAGACGAAGCGCATCTTGGAGACGAGGTGACCGCCGCGCATGCGGCGATAGGCGAAGCTCTCGGCCAGCTTGTCGTCGAAGAAGACGACGCATTCCGCCGCCATGGCGCCGCCCTTGGTGGCGCCGAAGGACAGCGCGTCGACGCCCGCCTCCCAGGTCACCGCCTTCGCCGGCACCCCCAGAAAAGCCATGGCGTTGGCGAAGCGGGCACCATCCATGTGCACGCGCAGCCCCGCGGCCTTGGCCAGCCGCGCGATGGCGGCGACCTCGTCGGGGCGGTACACAGTCCCGGATTCGGTGGCGTTGGTCAGGCTGATGGCGGCGAGCGGCACCTGGTGCGGATCGGTCGAGCGCCACTTGGCGATGGCGGCGGAAACACCGGCCTCGCTCATCTTGCCATGCTCCCCGGCGACGGGAATGAGCTTGGCCCCGCCGGAATAGAATTCCGGAGCGCCGCATTCGTCGACCATCACATGCGCGGACTCATGCGCCAGCACCGCGGCATAAGGCGGGCACATGGTGGCCAGCGCCAGCGCGTTGGTGGCGGTGCCGGTGGCGACCGGGAAGGCCCGCACCTTGCGCTCGAAGATCTCGGCCAGCTGGCCTTCGACCTTCCGCGTCCAGTCGTCATTGCCGTAGGGCCAGGCGGTGCCGTGGTTGGCCTCGGCCAGGGCCAGCATGATCTCCGGCGCCACGCCGGTCACGTTGTCGCTGCAGAAATTCATCGCGGAGGACTCATTCATTGGGAAACTGGAACTGGCCGATGAGCTGGCCGGTCTTCAAATCGGCGACCAGCACGCGGCGGCAATTGTCGGCGCCGCCGATCTGCAGGATCAGCCGGTCGCCCTCCGCCTGCACGTAGTCGACGGTGCAACCGGCCGGCAGCGGCAAAGGCGAGACGCCGAAGGACGCAGCCTTCGGCTCCGGCATGTTGAACAGGCGATAGACGATGGTGCCGATGACGATGGCGGCGCAGATCGCCAGCAGGACGCCGAGGCCGACCACCACGGCCTTGAGCAGTCCCGTCCGCTGGGCTACTTGATCGCTGACGTTCCCGTCCGACACGCTTGCATCCCCACCAGGAATCCGATGACCGCCAGCGGCCACCCGACAGACGGCCAGATCGCCCGCCACGTCGTCGCCTCCGACGAGGCCGGCGAGCGGGTCGACCGCTGCCTTGCCGCCGCCCTTGGCGCCAGCCACCCGGAACTGTCGCGCAGCCGGATCAAGCTGCTGATCGAACAGGGCAATTTGCGCATGAGCGAGGCGGCGGGCGCCGCGCCTGCGACCATAGACGAGCCCTCCTACCGGGTCAAACCGGGCCAGGACTTCGCCCTCACCATCCCGGCGCCCGAGGCGGCGGTGCCGCAGGGCCAGGCGATCGCGCTCAACATCGTCTACGAGGACAAGGACCTCATCGTCATCGACAAGCCGGCCGGCATGGTGGTGCATCCCGCCCCCGGCAATCCCGACAACACGCTGGTCAACGCGCTGATCGGCCATTGCGGCGACAGCTTAAGCGGCATCGGCGGGGTGAAGCGGCCCGGCATCGTGCACCGCATCGACAAGGACACCAGCGGCCTCGTGGTCGCCGCCAAGAACGACGCGGCGCATCACGCGCTCAGCGAGGCCTTCGCCGCCCATGACATCGAGCGCGAATACCGCTGCTTCGTCTGGGGCCTGCCCTCGCCCAAGGCCGGCACCATCGAGGGCAATATCGGCCGCCACGGCATCGACCGGAAGCGCATGACCATCGTGAAAAGCGGCGGCAAGCACGCTATCACCCATTACCGCACGCTGACCGTGTTCGGATTGGGCGCCGCCGAGCTCGCCTGCAATCTGGAGACCGGGCGCACGCACCAGATCCGCGTGCATCTGGCGGCCATCGGCCATCCGCTGATCGGCGATTCCACCTATGGCAAGGTGACGCCGGCGCGGCGCGCCAAGCTGCCGCCGGCGGCCGCCGAGTTCGCCCACCATTTCCCGCGCCAGGCGCTGCACGCCGCCGTGCTCGGCTTCGCCCATCCGCGCACCGGCAAGCCGATGCGCTGGGAGTCGCCCCTGCCGGCGGATCTGGCGGAGTTGAAGAAGAGGCTGGCGGGGTGACGGCGCTCGTTCCCCTTATCCCCTTGTGGGAGAAGGTTGCGAAAGCTTGGCGAGCGCAGCGAACCTAGCCGGAGCTGGATGAGGGGTTGCGCGCCTTCTGGCGCGCATCGCCGGAGGCGAGGTTTTAACTCTGTGGCACTTGGCGCTCCCTCCACCCCTCATCCCAACCCTTCTCCCACAAGGGGAGAAGGGCTCCGCCGGGCCGATCGGCGATTTCCGATGGCCGGGTTCGGCAGAAAACGCCCCGGCCTTGAAATTGCCGCAATGTAAGCTTATCTAACATTAACAGCTGACGGCTCTGCTCAGGTATGCGGGGATCAATCTGCTGCCCTGCAGCATTCGTAATAGATGGGAGACAGAGCTGTTCTATGATGGTCGGGCCTCCGGTTATCCGGGGGGCCATAAGGGGACGACATGGCACGAAACCTTCCCAGTTTAGTCAGCGATAGCAACCTGGCGCGGTATCTGGCGGAAATCCGCAAGTTCCCGATGCTGGAGCCGACCGAGGAGTTCATGCTGGCCAAGCGCTGGCAGGAGCACCAGGACAAGGAAGCCGCGCACAAGATGGTCACCAGCCATCTGCGACTGGTGGCGAAGATCGCCATGGGCTATCGCGGCTATGGCCTGCCGATGTCCGAGGTCATCTCCGAGGGCAATGTCGGGTTGATGCAGGCGGTCAAGCGCTTCGACCCCGACAAGGGCTTCCGCCTCGCCACCTATGCGATGTGGTGGATCCGCGCCGCCATCCAGGAATACATCCTGCACTCGTGGTCGCTGGTGAAGATCGGCACCACCGCGGCGCAGAAGAAGCTGTTCTTCAACCTGCGCCGCGTGAAGGGCCAGCTGAAGGCGCTGGAGGAAGGCGATTTGCATCCGGAGACGGTGAAGGAGATCGCCACCCGCCTCAGCGTGCCGGAAGAGGACGTGGTCAACATGAACCGCCGCCTCACCGCGCCCGACCATTCGCTGAACGCGCCGGTGAAGATCGACGGCGACGGCGAGTGGCAGGACTGGCTGGTCGACGAAGGCGACAGCCAGGAAACCACGCTGGCCGAGAGCCAGGAATTCGGCCACCGCAAGCGCCTGCTCGACAACGCGCTGAAGCTGCTGAACCCGCGCGAGCGGCGCATCCTGTCGGAGCGCCGCCTGAAGGACGAGCCGACCACGCTCGAGGACCTCTCGACCGAGTTCGGCATCAGCCGCGAGCGCGTGCGCCAGATCGAGGTGCGCGCCTTCGACAAGGTGCAGCGCGCCATCCGCAACGCCGCCATCGAGGAGCGGCTGGCGACCGAATAAGCGACCCTTTCTCCCTCTACACCTCACCCCCAACAAAAATGCCCGGGCTCGTCCCGGGCATTTTCTTTGCGGTCCGGCCCGGCAATGACGAAGGGGAGTTGAGAGAGCCGGGCGCCGCTACTTCTTCTCGCCGGCGACGCCGGGGCCCCATTCCTCGGTCAGCTGCGCGATGTCGCGGCGGACGCGGCGCATGCGCAGCGCCGATTGCGTGCCGGCCATCTGCGCCACGATCGCCGGCATGCCGAGATAGAGCAGCCAGCCCATGCCGGCGCCGGCGAAGGCGCAGAGCCAGCCGATCGGGTCGCCCAGCACCATGCCGATGACGCCGAAGCCCTCGCCGATCGACCACAGCTCGTGCAGGAAATAGAGCGCGCCCACCGCGTTCATGCCGAGCACGGTCCAGGTCAGGTAGCGCCCCGGGCTGGGGTCGATCAGCCGCGCCGCGAAGGTCGGCATCAGGGACGCGACCAGCACGATGGCGGTCGGCGCCATCAGGGCGGCGACCGGCAGCAGCAGGACCAGCAGCAGGGCCGGCTTGAACGGCTTGGCCTGCTGGGCGGGGGCGGAGCTTCGCGGATTGGCGGCCATCTTGTCCCTCACCACATCGCGAAGACGCTATAGGCCGCGATCGCCGCGCTGGCGAGGAAGGCCGAGGTCACGGCGGCGGCGCGCTGGCCGATCGGCCGGGTGCGCTCCGGCGCGGTCAGGCCGCCCTCCTCGAGCCACTTCTCCTCGCGCAGCAGGTGCTGATAGGCCTTCTGCGCGGCGGTGTAGCCAAGCTCGTCGGCGCGGCGGTTCGGCCCTTCCGGATCGAATACCAGCGCCAGCCCGGCAAGGTCGCAATCCTTGGCCAGGCTGCGCATCTGCTTTTCCGCCTGGGCGCGCGTCGCGGCGTGATGGAAGGCCGCCAGCGCCGGCGCCAGCATCGTCATCATCGCCTCGGCCAGGCGCGGCAGCTTGCGGTTGGGATAGGCCGCCTGCACCACCGCCAGCAGGCGCAGCACGGCGACGCGGCGCTCCTCCTCGCGGGCGCCGGCCTGGTTCAGCATGCCGAGCTCATGATCGATGCCGCGGCGCAGATGCGCGCCGATGAACGCGGCCAGGTGGCGGTCCATCGGCACCGTGCCCGCCGGCAGTCCCGGCAGGGCTGCGTCGAGCGCCGGCAGCAGGTCGTTCAGGTGGATGACGCAGAAATCGGCGATCATCGGCGAGCGGCACGGCGTCAGCGGATCGAGCTCGTAGAGCGCCCGCTCCAGCCCATGCCCGGTGCCGGTCTTCTCGATGTGCTTCTCGACCTCTTCCAGGATGCGCCGGGCCTGCAGCTGGGTGGAATTGAGCTGGGGCTGGTCGTTCATCCACAGCTGCGGCAGGCGCCCGCGCAGCATGTCGGCGAAGGCGGTCAGGTTCTGCTGGCGATGCATCGCCTCGGCCAGCATGGGGCCGAGGCCGGTGACGTTGACGCGGATCGACTGGTAGCACACCGGCATCTGCGTGCTCAGCCACATGATGATGCGCGACAGGTAGCGGTCCTTGGCGGCGGAGCCCGGCCCGATGCTGGCCGAGGACATCGCCAGCTTGACCAGCTGGTCGGAGACCTTGTCCTCGCCGAAGCTCCGCTTCAACCAGTTCTCGAAATCCGGGGAATCGATCAGCCGCAGCGCCTCGGACCAGCGCCGCGCCATGGACTGCGCCAGCGCCGGCTTGGTCATCTGGTCGGCGTCGCCGAAGCGCAGCGGGCGCGCGGCGCGCGCCGGCAGGTGCGGCATGGTCGGCGAGAAGGGCTGGCCGGTCGACCAGCCGCTGAGCTGCGCCAGGGTCCAGCGATCGGTCGCCTTGTCGTTCAGCAGGCCGCGCAGCACCTCGGCCATGGCGGTGGAGAGCTTTTCGCGCCCGGCCAGGGCGGCGAAGGAGCCGGCGGTGATCTTGGCCGCGACGATGTCTTCCTCGCTCATCCCCTCGGTCGGATCGCGCCCGATATGGAGATGCAGCAGCAGCACGCCCAGCGCGTAGAGATCGTCGGCCACCACGCCCGTGCCGCGGCCATAGGGATCGGCGATGGCGTTCTCGATGGTCTCGTAGTTGATCGGCTGGGCGAATCCGGGCGGCATGCTGAAGCATTCGCCGAGGCGGAGCGGCCCGTCGCTGCCGACCTGGTAGAAGAGATTGTCCGGCCGCACGGCGCGATGGGTGACGCCGAGCGCGGCGAATTCCTGCAGCGCCTGGACCAGCGGCGTGATCACCTGGCGCACCAGCTGCGCCTCGGTGAACGGCTCGATCTGGGTCCCGGCCGGGAAGGCGCGCTCGCCCTTCGGCCGATCGAAGATCAGCGCCGGCCGGCGGCCCCAGACGATGTTCGCGCCCTTGGCCGGGGCGACGTCGCCCACCGGCCAGTCGACGATGCCGCCGGCGCGCGGCCACAGCGCGGGGACTTCCTGGATCGGCTTCTTGTTCAGCAGGCTGAGATAGCGGCAGGGCAGATGACCGGGCGGGATCAGCGCGAAAAGCTGGCGGCCGGGATCGTTGCGGTCATGCGCGACGAAGGCCTGGACTCCCGGGGAATCGAGCTTGGGCAGGCGCTCGCCCGCCATGATCTCGTAATGCCCGTCGAGAAGAATCTGGTCGTCCGCCATAGCCGCCCGCGCTTTGCGCCCAAACGCATCCACCGGGCCTTCTGCCCGGCGGCACCCGGATTTCCGGGCCAAGGACTAGCTTATGCCGGGAAACGGTTAACGGAGGGTAAGGATTGGCGGCCTCGGCCGCGACGCCCGCCTTCGCGCATTCGGCCTTGATGCTTCCCCCGATCGTGGCAGGGTGACGGGCACCCCGCCCGCCCCGCCTTTCGCCGGAGGTACCGATGCAGCCGCGCTCCATTGCCACGCCGGACGGCCTGCGGCTCGCGGCCTATGAAGCCGGCAACCCGGCGGGTCCGGAGATCCTGTTCATCCACGGCTTCTCGCAATGCGCCGAATGCTGGCAGCGGCAGGTCTACGACCCGGCGCTGAGCCGGCGCTTCCGGCTCGCCGCCTTTGACCTGCGCGGCCACGGCGCCTCCGACAAGCCGCTGGAGGCGGCGCGCTATGCCGAAGACCGCCTCTTCGCCGACGACGTGGCGGCCGTCATCGACGGGCTCGGATTGCGGCGCCCGGTGCTGGTGGCGTGGTCCTATGCCGGGCGCATCGTCGGCGACTACCTGGAGCGCTATGGCACCGCGCGGATCGCCGGCATCAACTATGTTTGCGCCCGCACCAACAACCAGGCGGAATTCGTCGGGCCGGGCAACCGCTTCCTCGCCGACATGACCGGCGACGATGCGGCGGCCGAGATCGCGGCCACCCGCGCCTTTGTCCGCGCCTGCTTCGCCGCCGCGCCGGAGCCGGAGCTGCTGGAGAAGATCGTCGCCGACAACATGCTGGTGCCGGCGCCGGTCCGCCGCGCGCATCTGGCCCGGCCGCCCAGCGACGGCGCCATCCTGGCGCGCATCGACGTGCCGGTGCTGGTGAGCCAGGGCAGCGAAGATGCCCTGGTGCTGCCCGGCCTCGGCGCGCTGACCGCGGCACAGGTTCCGGGCAGCCGGCTGTCGCGCTACGAGGGCATCGGCCATACGCCCTTCCTCGAGGATACCGCCCGCTTCAACGGCGAGCTGGCCGATTTCGTGCAAGCGGCGAACGCGCCGTAGAAGCGAGCTCACTCCAGGTTGGTGTGGCGCGCGCGCATGGACGCGGCGGTCTCGCCGGTGAGGTCGCGCAGCCGCAGCACCAGCAGCTCGAAGACCAGCATCTGGGAGAACTCGAACAGCGAGCCCATGGGCAGCACGGAAGCCGCTGCGCCACGATCGTTCGCGCCCTGGTCATCCGCCCCCGGGTCATCCGCCATGGTCTGCGCCGGAATGTGCAGCACGTGATCGGCGGCGCGGGCAAGGTTGCTGCCGGGCTGCGCCGTCACCACCGCGACCTTGGCGCCGGCATCCCGGGCGATGGCGGCCAGCGCCGCCACGGTGGCGAAATCGCCCGGCCCGGCGGAAACCACCAGCAGGTCGCCGGCGCCGACCGGCGGCAGGGTCATCTCGCCCACCACATGGGCGTCGAGGCCGAGATGGAACAGCCGCATGGCGAGGCCCTTCATCTGCAGCCCCTCGCGGCCGAGGCCGTGCAGCGCGATGCGCCTGGCGCCGGCGATGGCCTCGGCGAAGCGCTCGAACGCCGCGGCGTCGAGCCGCTCGGCCACGCTTCCGATCTCGGCCAGCGCCCGGCGCGCCAGATCGGCGGTCGATGCCATCATGCCTCCCCTCCCCGCTGTCGCGGCAGGTTAATGCAGGACGGCCGGAAGGTGAACTGCATTGCCAAGCCGTGAGAAGCCGACTCGCTCGCGCCACCCCATGTCTCCGTCACCCCAAGGCTTGGCCTTGGGGTCCACGAATTCGCGCATGGCGAGACCGCCCTGCAGGCGGAAATTCGTGGATGGCAAGACCAAGCCTTGCCATGACGATTGGGGGGTATCGGCAGCCTGGGGCCGAATTCGGCAACCGCGAGTCAGGCCCGGCAATGACGAGCCATGCTTGGACTGCGCCTCAAAGTCCCGGCGCGGGGCGGAACAGGACCATGCGGCGCAGATCGCGGTTGATGGCGGTGGCCATGGCGGCCTGCTCGCGGGTTTCCGCCGGCGTGCATTGGCCGTGCGGCGTGCGGTCGACGAACTCGCGGTTGACCGTGATGCTGCGGCCGTTCTGCTTGTAGGTCGCGGTATAGGCCAAGTCGCCGCGCGTCTCGCTGACGTCGGGCGGCAGGCTGATGATCTCGAGCTCCGCCGGCAGGTCGATGGTGGTCTCCTCGCGCATGCCGATGGCGCCGCAGGTCACATTGACGTCGCGGCTGGAATCCAGGATCGATTTGGCGAGATCGCCGATCCCGTAATCGCCGAGATGGCTCTCCGGAATGACGAAGGCGCCTGGCACCGTCAGATCGAGCAGGCTTTCGGTCGAGAATTGCGCATTCGCCTTGAAGGGCTCATTGAGGGCGAAGGGATCGTCGGCGTTGTAGGTCGAGCTGCCCTGCAGGCCGGTCTTGTTCAGCCAGGTGGTGGACCATTCGTTGAGCTGGCTGTCGCCCGCATCGGCGACGGTGGAGCGGATCCAGTCCGAATAGGGCCCATAGAAGCGCGCCTCGCCGCTGCCGGTGACGCTGCCATCGGCGTTGATGCGCGCCTTGGTGCGGATGAAGCTGCCCGACTTGAGCGCATCCACCGGCGGCGTGCGGCGCAGCGGGTCCTTCAGCTTGGTGACGATCACCGGCTTGTCCGCCAGGCGCTGGCCGATGACGCCGAACGGCATCAGGTAATGCGTCGAATCGGTGTAGAGGTCGAATTCCGGCAGATAGGTGATGGCATGGTCGAAGGGCGCCAGCGACGGCACGCCGGGCAGCAGGTATGACGTGTCGGAATTGATGATCGCGGTGCTGCTGTCGATGCCCTTCGCCGCCAGCAGCGCCTCGAGCAGCACGACATGGTCCTTGCAGTCGCCGTAGCGGTTGGCCAGCACCTCGCCCGCGCTGTGCGGCACGAAGCCGCCGGCGCCGATATAGGTGGCGACGTAGCGGATGTTGATGTTGACCCAGTCGTAGAGCTTGCGCGCCTGCTCGCGCCGGTCGTCGATGCCGGCGGTCAGCGAATGGGCCAGCGCCTTGATCTCCTTGGTCACCGCCGCCTTGTCGGCGGCGCGGGATTCGTAGGCGCGCGCCAGCTCGGCATAGTCCCGCATGGTGGAGACGTTGAGCCGGGCGCCGAAATCGCGGCGGTCGACGGCATAGCTGGAATTGAAGTCGGCCGGCTCGTCCCGCTTGTAGGTCCAGGCGTAGTGGATGCGGCCGCCTTCGCGGCGCTCCGGCTCGGCGACGAAATCGCGCGCCTCGACCTTGAGCGGCCGGGAATCCGGCACCGAGATCTCGATCCGCGCCTCGCCCACCTCGACATCGCTGGGGAAATAGAACATGTCGATGTAGTGGCCCGGATAATAGGGCTCGTGCTGGTTCAGCCGCATCTTGTAGACGATGCGGTCGTCGATCTCGACCTGCGGAAAGACGATGATCTTGTGCTTCTCGTCGGTGAACATCGGCGCGCCGTCGGAGACGGCGTCATCCTGCAGCTTGATCGCCTCGGGCGGCACGTCGATGCGCGTGTCGTCCGGCTTCAGCACATAGGCTTCCAGCACGTCGAGTTCGGCCAGGTTCTGGCTGTAGCTGAGGTCGGTCTGGCCGATCCAGTCGATGGCGCTGCGGGCGAGCGGGCTTTTCACCACCTCGCGCGTCTCCACATAGGAGCCGTCCTCGGCGACGACGATGCTGTCCGTGACGCTGACGAACTTGTAGTCGGAGGCGAAAGCGGCGCCGGCACTGAGCGCGGCGGAAACGGCCAACACGGCCGCGGCAAATCGAACGGCAAATCGTACCCTGGCACCGATCTTCATCGGCCGCTCTCCCCAAAAGCCCTTCTGCGCCGGGCCTTACGCGATCGCCGCACGCAGCGGCGACGCCCATCGCGCGGCCCCACCCTGCCAGGAATATATTAATAGTTGGTGGCGGGTTCAACCGGGCAGCAATCCGACATGCAGATCCGATGCGATCAACCGGCAGACGCGCGGTAGAGGATAAGCGCCACGGCGATTGCGAAGCAAATCGCGCCAAGTCCGAGCAATCCACCGGAGGCGATCAACAGCCAGCGGCAAAGCGCGAAGTCGGCCCTTAGAAGAGTGGCCTCTTTTTCGATTACGACATCCCGCGCCCCCCTCTTCTCTTTGCTCGCCTCTGTGAGGTTTCGCTTGATCAAGCGGACGCGCCTGATGTGATGCGACATGCAATCGGTCGAGAAGTAGCGATGAGCAAGGGAAGTGAGAGCGCAAAGACCCAACAGTACCGCGCCAGATACCAGCAGCCCCGTGTGCTCGTGGAATGCGTGCAGAAACAATAGATCGCCAGTTTCGCCGTTCTTTCGAACGCCGAATACCACGTCCGACATCAGAAACCCGTAGCCCGCGAGCGCCAGCAGCGAGAGGCGGAGCAACTCGGCTGAGAAGTTCTGGTAGCGATCCAGGATCTCGAAGTCAGCCCGGTACCGCTCTTCCCCGACATCCAGCGATTCCAGATAGTCGTCTTTCGCCTCGGCCATGCGCCAGTCCTCCCCGGCTCAAGGGAAGACCATGCATCGCCGGTTTGTCAACCAGAGCGTGCAAATGCCAGAGCGAGTGCCCGCAAACGTCAATCCGCGAACGGATCGGTCACCAGGATCGTGTCGTCGCGCTCGGGGCTGGTGGAGAGCAGCGCAACGGGCACCTCGATCAGCTCCTCGATGCGACGGACGTATTTGATTGCGGTGGCCGGCAATTGCGCCCAGGAGCGGGCACCCTTGGTGGATTCCGCCCAGCCTTCCATCACTTCGTAGACCGGCTTGGCGATGGCCTGGAGGTGGGTGGCCGCCGGCAGGTAGTCGTAGTGCTTGCCGCCGATGTCGTAGCCGACGCAGATCTTCAATTCCTCGAAGCTGTCGAGCACGTCGATCTTGGTGAGGGCGATGCCGTTGATGCCGCCGACCTTGGCCGATTGCCGCACCAGGGCGGCGTCGAACCAGCCGCAGCGGCGCTTGCGCCCGGTGACCACGCCGAATTCGCGGCCGCGCTCGCCCAGGGTCTCGCCGATCCTGTCGGTGAGCTCGCTCGGGAACGGGCCGGAGCCGACACGCGTCGTATAGGCCTTGGTGATGCCGAGCACGTAGCCGACGGCGCCGACGCCCATGCCGGAGCCCGTCGCGGCGTTGCCCGCCACGGTGTTGGACGAGGTGACGAAGGGATAGGTGCCGTGGTCGACGTCGAGCATCGAGCCCTGCGCGCCCTCGAACAGGATGCGGTCGCCGCGCTTGCGCGCCTCGGCCAGGCGGCGCCAGACGGTCTGCACATAGGGCGCGATCTTCGGCGCCACCTCGCGCAGCTGCGCCAGCAGCCCGGCGCCGTCCACCTCTTCCGCGCCCATGCCGCGCAGCAGCGCGTTGTGGTGCAGCAGCAGCGCCTCGACCTTGTCCTTCAGCGCGGCCTCGTCGGCGAGGTCGCAGACGCGGATGGCGCGCCGCGCGGTCTTGTCCTCATAGGCCGGGCCGATGCCCCGCCCCGTGGTGCCGATCTTGGCAGCGCCCCGCGCCTCCTCGCGCAGCAGATCGAGCTTGCTGTGCAGCGGCAGGATCAGCGCCGCGTTCTCCGCCACCACCAGCACGTCGGGATTGATCTCGACGCCCTGGCCGCGCACGGTCTCGATCTCCTTCAGCAGCGCCCAGGGGTCGACCACCACGCCGTTGCCGATGACCGAGAGCTTGCCGCGCACCACGCCGGAGGGCAGCAGGCTCAGCTTGTAGGTCTTGTTGCCGATGACCAGCGTATGGCCGGCATTGTGGCCGCCCTGGAAGCGCACCACGACGTCGGCGCGCTCGGACAGCCAGTCGACGATCTTGCCCTTGCCCTCGTCGCCCCATTGCGAGCCGATGACCGCTACATTCGCCATGTTACCTTGTTCCCCACCGTGCAATTCGATCGAACACAACTCACCCACCTCACCCCAAGGCCTAGCCTTGGCATGACGCAGTTGTCTGAGTGTTTCATCTGATTGAACTCCGCATCAGAGCATTTGAGCGGCGCCGTTGCGCCAGAGATGCGAGCAGCCGAGGCACCGCGCTTCCTTCTCGTCTTCAGCGCCGTCCAGCGCATGCAGGGTGACCCAGCCTTCGCCGCGCAGGCGCTGCGCCGCCTCGGCCGAGGTGCCGCGCGGCAGCAGGATGCGCCGCGCCGCTTTCGGCGCCGGCAGTGCCGCCATCACGCTGTCGAGATAGAGGGTGAAGCCGGTCGCGTCCTCGCCGGCCTGGTTGACGTAGCGGCCGCCGCGGCCGAACTCGCCGGAGATGCCGCGGCCGAGCAGCGAGAACGTGACGCCGGTGTGATACTCGAAGCCGCGATGATCGGTCGGGTCGAGGGTGAGCGACAGGCCGGGATCGGCCGCGCGGATCAGCGCCGCCACCTCGATGAGCCGGTCGCGCTGCGCGGCGGCGGCCTTGGGCAGTTCGATGCCGGCGAGGTCCTTGGCCGCGCGGCCCGCCTCGCCCACCGCCGCCATCAGGCGCTGCAGGATGGGCGCCTGGCTGCCGCCCAGCTGCTTCACCGCCGCGGCGTCCTTGCGGTCGAGCGCGGCGATCAGCGGCGCGGGATCGGCGAGGCCGCTGTCACGCAGGAAGGAGACCGCCAGCATCGGCGCGTTGAGGTCGACCACGAGATCGCCGATGCCGACCTGGCGCAGCGCCTCGGCGGCCAGCAGCACCGCCTCCGCATCGGCGGCGGCACTCTCGGCGCCGATCAGCTCGATGCCGGCCTGGCCGATCTGGCGCTCGGGGCGCATCTGCTCGCCCTTCACCCGCAGCACCTGGCCCGCATAAGAGAGGCGCAAGGGCCGCGGCGCGTTCTTCAGGCGGCTGGCGGCGATGCGGCCGACCTGCGGCGTCATGTCGGCGCGCAAGCCCATCATGCGCTGCGACACCGGGTCCATCAGGCGGAAGGTGTGGGCGGCCATCGCCTCGCCCATGCCGGAGAGCAGCGCGTCCTCGAATTCGAGCAGCGGCGGCTTCACCCGGTCGTAGCCCCAGGCGGCGAAGCTCGCCATCAGCCGCTCGACCACCGAGGCCTCGAAGGCGGCATCGGGCGGCAGGCCGTCTTTCAGGCCCGCGGGCAGCAGATATTGATGGTCCTTGCCGATGGCCATGGAACTCGGGCGCTCGCTTCGATCCGGTTGATCCCCGCGCCCGCGCCGGCCCGGGCGCAACCCGGTCGGCTTGGGCACAGGTTATTAGCCGGAATTGCCCGGGCGCGGCAAGCGTCGCGCGGTCGCGGCCGGCGTTTTTCGACGCCGGAGGTCCCTGATCGGAAAGGATTTTCCAGGACACCGCGCGGTTCTTGCCCTCCGCGGCGAAGGTTGGAACCGCGCGAAGCCGGAAACGAAAGCGCCGGCGCGGACGTGGCCCAGCCGCCGGCAGGACTCGCGGCCCGCCGGCCGCCGGACTCGCCTAGAGGTGGAACTGCCCGGTGACGGTGAGCACCGCGTGGCCGGACATCGTCAGCCGGCCGTCGGCGAGGGTCAGCCAGAGCTCGCCGCCGCGCTTGGAGACCTGGCGGGCGAAGAAGGTGGTGCGGCCGCCGAACTTGGCCGACCAATAGGGCGTCAGCAGGCAATGCGCCTTGCCGGTGACCGGATCCTCGGGGATGCCGTATTTCGGCACGAAGACGCGCGAGACGAAATCCGCCTTGGCGCCGCGCGCGGTCACCAGCACGTCGAACGGCAAGGCGCGGATCGCGTCGATGTCCGGCGTCAGGTTACGCACCGTGTCCTCGTCGGCCAGCTCGGCGATATAGGCCCAGTCGCGGTGCAGCGCCTTCACCTCGGCGCCGATCGCCTTGGCCACCGCGGGAATCTCCGATGCCGGCGCCGGCACGTTGCCATAGGTCGGGAAATCCATCGCCAGGCGCTCGCCGTCGCGCGTCACCGTCAACACGCCGGACCGCGTGTGGAAGGCGACCTTGTCGCGGGTCTTCTGCAGATGATTGAGCACGATCTCGCCGCTCGCCAGGGTGGCGTGGCCGCAGAGGTCGATCTCCAGCGTCGGCGTGAACCAGCGCAGGTGATAGTCGCCGCCCCCATTGTCATTCCGCTGCGGCACGAAGAAAGCCGTCTCGGCCAGGTTGTTCTCCGCCGCGATCGCCTGCAGCGTCGCGTCGGGCAGCCATTCCGTGAGCGGCATGACCGCGGCCGGGTTGCCGCCGAACGCGGCGCTGGTGAAGGCATCGACCTGGTAGAACGGCAAGGACACGGAAGCGACTCCCAAAATTGCGAAGGGGATTGCGGAACGGATTGCGGCTCAGCGGGTGGCGACGGCGATGCCGGCGCCGATCAGGACGGTGCCGCTCAGCCGGTTGAACAGGCGCGACGCGGCGGTGGAGGACAGCAGCCGGCGGCTGCGCTCGGCGAGGAAGATATACGCGCCATAGACGACATAGGAGACCACGACGACGATGGCGCAGAGCAGCAGATAGTCGGCGGAGCCGATGCGGCGCATGTCCATGAAGGTCGGCAGCAAGGCGCCATAGAACAGGATCGCCTTCGGGTTCCCCAGAGTCACCAGGAAGCCGAGGCCGACATCCCTGAGGACGCCGTGGCCGCGGCGCGGCGCCACCGTGATCGCGGCGCCCTTGCTGCGGAAGGCGCGCCAGCCCAGCCAGAGCAGATAAAGCGCGCCGGCATACTTGATCACCTGGAACAGCGGGCCGAGCGTCGCGGCCATCGCGGTCAACCCGGCCATGGCGACGGCGATGAAGCAGAAATCGGCCAGCACCAGCCCCGCCGTCACCGCCAGGCCCGCGAGCGGCCCGGAGGCCAGCGCGCGGGAGATGATGGTGGCGAGGCCCGGCCCCGGCGACAGGGCGAGGAAGAACATGCCGATGGCGAAGGCGAGCGCGGATTGGGCGGTCATCGGGCGTTTCCTCAGGCGCGTTCGCGCGCGGCGCGCATCATCGTGGCGATCGTCGCATCGTCGCCCCGCCCGCGCGCCTGCAGCCCGGCGACGGCGCCCAGCGCATCGCGCTCGTCGCGGTTCTGGCCGAGCTTGGCCTTGGCATCCAGGCGGGTGACGTCGACGCGGAGGCCGACGATGCCGCGGACCATGGCGGCGATGTAGCTCTCCGGCGCGTCGGCGGTCGACCAGGGCGTCTCGTAGGGACTCTCCTGCTGGCGCGACAGCGCCTCGACGTGGCGCAGCAGCCAGGCGCCGTCCTCGACGATCTGCGCCCGGCCATAGGCGTGCACGATGGCGTAGTTCCAGGTCGGCACGCTCTTGCCGTTCTCGGCCTTGGAGGGATACCAGCCCGGCCGGATATAGGCGTCCGGGCCGCTGAAGATCATCATGATCTCGGCCTCGGGCGCCGATTGCAGCCGCCGCCAATGCGGATTGCCGCGCGCCAGATGGCATTCGATCGTGACCTTGTCCCCCTCGGCGCTGACGACGGTCGGCAAATGTGTCGCCATCAATCCAGCGGCATCGTGGCTGACCAGGGCGGCAAAGGTATTGCCCCGCATGATCGCCAATGCGTCGGACAGATCAGCCATCTTGAATTGCTCCGGCACGTACATGCGCGGTCATCCAGTCGGAAAGTCGTGGTTGCGGGAAATCCGTACGCCGCGCGCGGGCCGCCGCGTCAGCGGAAACGGTAGCGCTCCGCATGGCGGAGCGCTACGCCGGTTCAGCTGTGCGAAAAATACCGCACGATCAAACTTCTGGGCGCCAGAATGGACGTGAGATCTCGGCTTCTACCTCGACCCGGCTGATGCCGATGTCGCGCAGCAACCGCTCATCGAGACCGGCCAGATGGCGGCGTTGGCGGGCCCGCTCGGTCAAGCCGAGCAAGATGTCGATCGCCCGAGCCAGCAGGCCCCGGCCGGTCCGGCGACGGCTCGGCCGCACATAGAAGGAACCCGATTTGTCTTCCGCAGTGTACCGATACATCTCACTTCTCCAGCAGCAAAAATAGATACAATTGGTTCTTTTGCCTCCCTGGCCGGGATATTGTGCTTGACATTGTATCCGGTCAACGGAAACATTGTGCCCATGACAATTTGGATCCCCGATCTTAGCAACCAGAGAGGGCCGCGCTATCTGGCGATTGCGGATGCGCTGGCCTCCGACATCCGCGGCAGCCGGCTTTCGCCCGGGGACCGTTTGCCCACCCATCGCGAACTCGCCTATCGCCTCGGCTGCACCGTCGGCACCGTCACCCGCGCCTATAGCGAGGCGGAACGGCGCGGCCTGATCGGCGGCGAGGTCGGTCGCGGCACCTTCGTGCGCAGCGACATCGCCGTGCGCGCGATCCTGCGCGCCAACACGCCCATCCCCGGCGGCGCCGACGTCGCGCCGACCGAGACCGGGATGATCGAATTCAGCATCAACACCCCGACCGATCTGGATGCCGGCGGCGAATACGACCATGTGCTGCGCCATGTGCTGCGCGAGCTGTCGGAGCAGCAGGGCATCGGCACGCTGCTGAACTACCAGCCCAACGGCGGCAACCGCCCGCATCGCGAGGCAGGCGCCAAATACCTCGGCGAGTGCGGCTTGCAGATCGACCCCGAGCGCGTGCTGATCACCGCCGGCGCCCAGCACGGCATGACCGTGGCGCTGGGCGCGCTGACCGAGCCCGGCGACACGGTGCTGACCGAGGCGCTGACCTGGCCCGGCCTGCGCCGGCTGGGCGATTTCCTGCGCTTCCGCGTGCAGGGCCTGGCGATGGACCAGGACGGCATCATGCCCGACGCCTTCGACGCCGCCTGCCGCGGCCGCAACGTGAAGGCGCTCTATTGCGTGCCGAACCTGCAGAACCCGACCTCGACCGTGATGCCGGAACGCCGCCGCCGCGAGATCGCCGAAGTGGCGCGGCGCTACGGCGTGAAGATCGTCGAGGACGACGTCTACGGCTTCCTGGTGCCGGACGCGCCGCCGCCGGTAGTCAGCTTCGCGCCGGAGCTCGGCGTCTTCTGCACCAGCGTCTCCAAATCGACGGCGCCGGGGCTGCGCGTCGGCTATCTCGGCGTATTGACCGAGGACGCCTCGCTGATGAACGAGGCGCTGCGCTCCACCACCTGGATGGCGATGCCGGTCGCCGCCGAGATCGCCGCGCGCTGGATCAACGGCGGCGAGGCGACGCGCATCGCCAACAAGCGGCGCGAGGAATACAGCCGCCGCCAGGCGATGGCGCGCGAGATCCTGTCCGGCCTGCCCTATCAGGCGCATCCCAACGCCATGCATGGCTGGCTCGACCTGCCGGAGGAATGGCCGGGCGATTCCTTCGCCCTGCAGGCGCGCATCCGCGGCGTCGCCGTCTGCCCGGCGAGCAGCTTCCAGCTGGCGCGCAACATCCGCAACGGGGTGCGCATCTCGATCAGCGCCCCCTGCTCCATCGACACGGTGGCGCGCGGCCTCGACATCGTGGCCCGCCTGGCGCGCGAGAAGCCGCGGCCGGACTTCAACCTTGTCTGACGGAGCCGGCCTGCCGGCCGCCGCCGCGCTGCCGCCGGCGGCGCCCAGCCGCGCGCAATTGCGCGTGGAGGTGCGGGACGGGCTGAAGATCACCTTCCCCTTCATGGTCGGCGCGGCCCCGTTCGGCGTCATCTTCGGCGCGCTGGCGACGGCGCAAGGCCTGCATCCGCTGGAGACGGCGGCGTTCTCGCTCTTCGTCTTCTCCGGCTCGGCGCAGTTCGTCGCCATCTCGCTGCTGGCGCTCGGCGCCGGCGCGTGGACCATCTGGCTGGCGACCCTGATCCTCAATCTGCGCCACACGCTCTACGCCGCGGCGCTGGTGCCCTATGTGCGGCACCTGTCGCTGCCCTGGCGCTTCGTGCTGTCGGCCGGGCTGACCGACGAGACCTTCGCCGCGATGGAGGACCGCTATCGCCGCCTCGGCCGGCACGAGCTCTCGCACTGGGCCTATCTGACCTCGGTCGTCTCGATGTACCTCAACTGGAACTTCTGGACCGCGCTCGGCATCTTCGCCGGCAGCCAGTTCAAGGGGCTTGAGGATACCGGGCTCGGCTTCGCCGCCATCGCCACCTTCATCGGCATGGTGGTGCAGAAGCTGACCACTCCGGGCGCGCGGGCGGCGGCGGCGATCGCCGGAATCCTGGCCGCGGCGCTCGCCTTCCTGCCGCACAATCTCGGCCTCACCATCGCCACGGTGGCGGCGATCTGCGGCGCGGTCCTGGTCGACCGCATCGTCGCCAGCAGGAGGACGGCATGAGCGGGCACGGCATCGGCGTGGGGCTCATCATCCTCGGCATGGCGCTGATCAACCTGGCGCTGCGCTGCCCGCTGTTCCTGATGGCCGACCGCATCCGCATCCCGCGCATCGTCGAGCGCGCCCTGACGCATTCGCCGGTCGCGGTGCTGACCGCGATCATCGTGCCCTCGGCGCTGCATCTCGACGTCGCCCCCAACGGCGCCGAGTGGTTCAACCCCGACCTGTTCGCGACCGTGGCGGCGATCGCCACCTCGCTCCTCACCCGCAACCTGCTGGCCACCATCGCGGTCGGCCTGGGCGCGGCGCTGCTGCTCCGGCACGTGCCGCTGTTCTGAGCCAGCCGTTCCGGGTTCCGGCATACGTAGAGTTCCTTACGTGTTGGCCCGGATTCTCGGCGCCCCGCGAACTTGATATTTCCACCCCCCAATGAGGGACGCCCAACCGGCGCGCCCAAACCAATCGAGGGTGGGGTATGGAAATGTCGCCACAAGACCGGAATTCGCGCGGTGGCCGACCAGGCGGACGCGGTCTTCCGGGCGATGCGGGGGCCGCCGGCCGGGACGCGCTGGCCAGCGACCGCCGCGAGGTCAGCCGCCTGCGCGGCCTGTGGAACGATGCCGCGTTCAACGGCACGCCGCCGGCCCTCGACACCCTGACCAGGTTCCTCGGCTCGGACGGCTGGGACCGGCGCTTCCTGGTGGCGCAGGACCCCGACCCGCTCAGCAGCGTCTTCATCACCTGCGGCGCGGCGATCGACGAGATGCTGGGCGAGGACGTGAAGGGCCGCACCCTGCGCGACATCACCTGGGCCGGTTGCCGGCCGCTGTTCGACGCCTGCATCGAGGCGGCGATGACGCGGGCGCCCATCGTCGTGAGCGGCGTCATCCGGTCCTTCGCCAACATCGAGTTTCCATTTCGTGCCGTTATATTGCCATTCGGAAACTCGCGGGATTGCATCCCCTATCTTCTGGGTGCCGTCGGCCGGCGCGCCGGAGCGGCGAACGACGAGTGATCGCCGGAGGCGTGATCGCCGCAAGAGTGATCGGTTTGCCCATAAGCGCCTGTCGCCGAGTGATCACTTCGACACGCGCCGCGACTCCTTCGACCAGCGCGGCAAGAAAAGAGATGACCGGGATGGAGGGCTGCGCTTACGATTACACCCGCGAATACTTGGGGACTGCAGCGAACTTGGCAATTTCCCCGAAATTTTACGTGAATTCCGGGAGTTTGATGACCGATCCCAGGATCGCCGGCGGGCAGGTGGTCATCGTGCTGGATGATGACGAGGCCGTGCGCGAATCGCTGACCGCTCTGCTGGAGACGGACGGCCATCGCGTGGTGCCCTGCGCCTCCGGCCGGGAATTCCTGGCCCAGGCCGACCGCGATGCCATCGCCTGCCTGGTGACCGATGTCCACATGCCGGACGCCAGCGGCCTGGACATCCTGGAATCCCTGCGCGCGCGCGACGACGGGCTGCCGGTCATCGTCATCACCGGCCATGCCGACGTGCCGATGGCGGTGCGCGCCATGCGCGCCGGGGCCTTCGATTTCGTCGAGAAGCCGGTCGACGGGGAAAGCCTGCTGCGGGCGGTGCAGGCGGCGCTCGCCGCCCGGCGCAAGGCGCGGCCGAACGCGCGCGAGACGGATGCCCTGCGCGCCCGTTTCGCCAGCCTGACGCCGCGCGAGCAGGAGGTGCTGCAGGAGCTGATCATCGGCCGTCCGAACAAGGCGATCGCGGCCGAGCTCGGCATCAGCCCCCGCACGGTGGAGATCCACCGGGCCCGGGTGATGGAGAAACTGCAGGCCGAGAGCCTGTCGCACCTGGTGCGCATGGCGATCAGCCTGGACGAGGGCAAGCGGTAACGGCCGGCCGGAGCGGCGCCGAGGGACGGGTAAGTAGCAATACGTATTTCCAGGTCGGCCCGAAGCCGACACAGTATCGAGGATGGAAGGCAAATTGATCTCAGTCGTCGACGATGATCCCGCTGTCCGGGAATCCCTCGCAGCCCTGCTGGAATCGCACGGCTTCGGCGTGGAGCTGTTCGAATCCGGCGAGGCTTTCCTGAGCTCTCCGACCGTGGACCGCGGCAGCGCCCTGTTCCTCGACGTGAACCTGTCCGGCATGAGCGGCTTCGACGTGCTCGGCCAGCTCGCCGCCAAGGCGCCGCGCCGCCCGGTGGTGATGATGACCGGCCGCATCGACCATCGCATGCGCCAACAGGCCATCGCGGCCGGCGCCGCGGATCTGCTGCAGAAGCCGCTGGAGGCCGAGGCCGTGTTCTCGATGATCCGGCAGCTAGCTTCGGCGTGAGCCGCCAGACGCGGGCGAATTCGGCTCGCGTCTGTTCGGCGCACGCACATTCGGAGGGGGAATGACGCGATGACGACAGGAATACGATGGGTGCTGCCCGCCCTGCTGGCCGGCATGCTCGTGGCCCCGCGGGCCTGGGCCGAAGACCCGATCGGCTTCGTGAAGACCGTGGAGGGCACCGCCTTCGTCGAGCGCGCTTCCGGCCGGATCGACCTGAAGCCGGGCGACCCGCTCTATCAATCCGATGTCTGCGAGACCGCGGAGGGCGCCAGCCTGGGCATGACCTTCCGCGACAACATGGTGCTCTCGGCCGGGCCCAATACGCGCGTCACCCTCGCCACCTTCGAGTTCGTGCCGACGGAGGCCAAGCTCGCCGTGCTGCTGCGGGTCGCGCGCGGCACGCTGCAATACATCTCCGGCCTGGTCGCCAAGCTGGCGCCGGACGCGGTCACCATCGAAACGCCGGCCGCCAACATTGCCGTGCGCGGCACCCGCTTCGTGGTGCGCGTCGAGGAGGAGAACTGACCATGCGCGCAGCAACGCTCCGCCTCCTCGCCGCGATCGCCCTGGCCGGGCTGGTCGCCGCCTGCTCGCAGACCCCGGACAACCTGGTCGTCCTGCTGCCCGAGGCCGATGGCAGCGTCGGCAGCGTGGTGGTCACCAGCACCGCCGGAACCCAGACCCTGAACGAGGCCGGCCAGGCCACCGGCGTCGACGCCGCCGGCGAGAAGCCGGTCGCGCCCTTCGTCCTGCCCGAGGAAGAGCTCCAGAAGACCTTCGGCGCCGCCATCGCGGCGCAGCCGAAGCTGCCGGAGGTCTTCATCCTCTATTTCGAGACCGGCGGCGCCGTGCTGACGCCGGATTCCGCCGGGCAGTTGCCCGATGTGGTCGCGGCGGTGAAGGCGCGCCCGGTGCCGGACATTTCCGTGGTCGGCCATACCGACCGCGTCGGCACCGACGCCGTCAACGTGCCGATCTCGATCGAGCGCGCCAACACGGTGCGCGACCTGCTGGTCAAGGAAGGCATCGACCCGGCGATCATCGAGGTCACCTCGCATGGCGAGGAGAACCCGCTGATCCCGACCGCGGACGAGGTGGCGGAGCCGCGCAACCGCCGGGTCGAGGTGACCGTCCGCTAGCCGCGCCGCGGCACCGGCCGTGTCCGACCGCAACGCCTTGCCGCCGGAGCCCCGGCGCAACGCCGCCGCGCCGCGCGTCGCCGCCGCCAGCCTGCGCATCTGGCGGCGCGGGCGGGTCCTGGTGCTGCTGTTGATCCTGGCCGTCACCGCCCTGCGGATCTGGGACCCGGCGCCGGTTGCCGCGGTGCGCGCGGCGCTGTTCGACCTGTACCAAAGGGTCGCGCCGAAGGCGGCGCCCGACGCGCCCGTGGTCGTCGTCAACATCGACGAGGCGAGCCTGGCGCGGTTCGGGCAGTGGCCCTGGCCGCGCGCGCGGCTGGCGCAGCTGGTGAGCGCCTCGGCAAAGCTCGGCGCCCGCGTCGTCGGCTTCAACATCCTGTTGCCGGATGCCGATCGCATGGCGCCGGACAACATCCTGCGCAGCCTGCCGCCGCTGCCGGCGCCGGCCGCGCAAGCCGTGCTGCGGATGCCCTCCGGCGACGCGGCCCTGGCGGCCAGCTTCGCGGAGGTGCCGGTGATCCTCGGCCTCGCGGTCGACAGCCGGCTCGGGCGGTCGGCCTGGTGGGCGCCGCCGGCGACGCGAACCGCCGCCCCGTTCGCCGCCAATGCCAACTTCATCGAGTTCCTCTATCCCTATACGCGGATGCTGGCGAACCTGCCGCCGCTGACCGCCGCCGCGGCCGGCACCGGCGTCGTCGCGGTGATGCCGGGCGATTCCGGCACCGTGCGCGACGCGCCGATCGCCGTGCGCTTCGGCAGCCAGGCGATCCCCAGCCTGGCCGCCGAGATGGTCCGCGTCGGCGGCGGCGGCGCGCCGCTGCGCCTCGACGTGTCGATGCTCGGCATCGAGCGCATCCAAGGCCCCGGCGGCTGGGTGCGCACCGACCGCAGCGGCAACCTGCAGCTCGCCTATGCGCGGCCCGATCACAGCCGCTATGTCTCCGCCGCCGATCTTCTCGCCGGCGGCATGCCCACGGATGCGTTCCGCGACCGCTATGTGCTGATCGGCACCACCGCCTCCGGCATCGCCGATCTGCATGCGACGCCGCTGGGCACGCAGATGCCGGGCCTGGAGATCCAGGCGCAGATCCTCGCCGCGCTGCTCACCGGCAACGTGCTCGACCGGCCGATCTGGGTCGGCCCGGCCGAGATCGCCTTTCCCCTGGCGGTCGCCGTCATCGGACTCGTCCTGGCCTGGCGGCGACGCCTCGGCCATTTCGCGGTGCTGACCTGCCTTGCCGCCGCGGCCTGGCTGCCCGGCGCAATCCTGGCCTATGCCTGGAAAGGGATTCTGGTCGACCCGGTCTATCCCGCGGTGACCGCCTTGTTCGTCGGCGCGCTGCTGGTGGCGACCGAGCTGGTGGTGGCGCGCCGCGCGGCGGAGCAGACCGTGCACGAGCGCGAGACGCGATTGCAGGAGCTGCAGGTCGAGCTGCTCGGCCTGTCGCGCCTTGCCGCCATCGAGCAGATGTCCTCCGCCCTCGCCCACGAGCTCAACCAGCCGCTGGCGGCGATCGCGAATTTCGTCCAGGCCAGCCGCCGCCTGCTCGACAATCCGGCGGCACCGGGCCAGACCGAGAAGATCGGCGGCTACCTGGAAAAGGCGGTCGGCCAGGTCGACCGCGCCGCCGCCATCGTCGTCGGCCTGCGCAACCTGGTGCAGCGCGGCGAGACGGTGCGGGCGCCGGAGGACGTCAACGAGACCGTGCGCGAGGCGGTGGAGACCGCCTTCATCGGCGTGCCGGCGCGATCGGTCGCCATCAGCTACCGCCTGGCGCGGGACCTGCCGCGCGTGCCGATGAACCGCATCCAGATCCAGCAGGTGATCCTGAACCTGGTGCGCAACGCCACCGAGGCGATGCGCGGCCAGGCACAGGCCGCCCTGAGCGTCGCCACCACGCTGCTGCCCGACGGCGCGGTCGAGATCGCCATCGTCGACAACGGCCCCGGCCTGGCAACCGGCTTCGAGGAGAAGCTGTTCAAGCCTTTCGCCACCACCAAGCAGGACGGCATGGGCATCGGCCTTTCGATCAGCCGTTCCATCGTCGAGGCGCATGGCGGCGCACTGACCGCCACGCGCAACGCCGAGCGCGGCATGCGCTTCAGCTTCACCCTGCCGCGGGCCGAGGACGCCCCCTAGCGGTCGCCCCCCGCGCGCCCTCCGATCGCCGGGCCGGCCGCCATCATCCTCTCCTGGGCGCCGCATCCTGATGCGGAGTCGCGACGCCAGGGCCCGGATCTCCGCACCCCCGCGCGCGGCGCGCTGGTGGGCGCAGGATCGCCCCTGGCTGCCCCACCCGGCCATCGTGGCGAGGCCCGCTAAGCGGCTGGGATAACGGACTAATTTCCTGACAACACTGCGACCTGCCGGAGAGCTGCGCTCGTCAATTGTTAAACTAATCACATCACTGCACTTGACAGTGACCGACCTTCCCCATAAATAGCCGCCCCCTGACGCACTTTTCGACCTTTCGGCGTCATTTCCCACAATTCGGCACAGCAAGACACCCGCCCCGGTCTCGGCAGAGACGGGCACGCGGGCCAAGGAATTTCGACATTCGGCTGACGGCTGGCGGTGCTGGCGGGCCCAGGAGCGCGGCAGCGCGCAAGGAGAGCGGACATGGCTGAGATCATCGGGACGGCGGGCAACGATGTCCTCGCGGGCACCAAACTGGACGACACCATCCACGGGCTGACCGGGGCCGACCAGATGGCCGGCGGCGCCGGCAATGACATCTATTTCGTCGACGAAGCCGGCGACGTGGTGAGCGAGCTTGCCGGCAAGGGCAAGGAGGACTGGGTCTATTCCTCGGTCTCGACCACCCTCGCGGCCAATGTCGAGGGCCTGAGCCTGGTCGGCGGTGCCGTCAACGGCACCGGCAATGCGCTTGCCAACACCCTCATCGGCAACACGCTCGGCAACAGGCTGGACGGCGGCGCGGGCGATGACCTGATCGGCGGCGCCGACGGCAATGACACGCTGATCGGCGGCGCGGGCGACGACTATCTCTATGGCGGGACCGGCGACGACCTGCTGCAGGGCGGAGCCGGCAACGACACGCTGGACGGCACGAACGGCAATGCGGTCATGCAGGGCGGCGCGGGCAATGACATCTACGCCGTCGACAGCGCCGGCGACAAGGTGGTCGAGGCCGCCGGCCAGGGCCGTGACATCGTCAATGCCTCGATTTCCTTCGATCTCAGCCTGTCCGGCGCGAATATCGAGGAGTTGAACCTCCTCACCGGCCTGAAGCTGAATGCCACCGGCAACGCGCTCGACAACCTGATCCGCGGCAATGCCGCCGCCAACACCATCGATGGCGGGGCAGGAAACGACATCCTGCAAGGCGGCGACGGCGACGACACCCTGATCGGCGGCCTCGGCGACGATCACTTCAGCGGTGGGACCGGCACCAACACCCTGATCGGCGGCAAGGGCAACGACATCTACGACCTTGCCGGCGTCGGCACCCAGACGATCGTCGAAGAGGCCGACGAGGGCATCGACCTGGTGATCACCGACCATTCGGTCGATCTCAACCTGGCCGAACTCAAGAACATCGAGAACGCGATGATCTACTCGAGCGCCGGGTGGACGCTGACCGGCAACGCGCTCGCCAACGTGCTGACCGGCGCCGTCGGCGACGACACCCTGGAGGGCGGCGACGGCAACGACACCCTGGCCGGCGGCTCCGGCAACGACACCCTGACCGGCGGCGCCGGCAAGGACGCGCTCAGCGGCGGGACCGGCAACGACCTCTACTTCATCGACGCCGACGACACCGTCACGGAGGGCGCCAACCAGGGCATCGATACCATCGTTGCCGATTTCAACTACGTCCTCCGCGCCAATTTCGAGGCGCTCGAGCTGACCGGCGCGGCGGTGAGCGGAACCGGCAACACGCTCAACAACGCGATCACCGGCAATGCGCTCGCCAATACGCTCGACGGCGGCGCCGGCAACGACGATCTGAAGGGCGATTTGGGCAACGACACGCTGTACGGGCGCGACGGCAATGACGCGCTCGACGGCGGCGACGGCGACGACGTCATGGCCGGCGGCCTCGGCAACGACAAATATCTCGTCGACAGCGCGGCTGACCAGGTCACCGAGTTGGCCGGCCAGGGCAACGACGAGGTGCAGGCGCAGGTCTCGGTCAATCTCAACCTGCTCAGCGCCAACGTGGAAATCCTCACCCTGCTGGGGGCGCACGACATCGACGGCCATGGCAATGCGCTCGCCAACACCATCCACGGCAATGACGGCAAGAACACCCTCTCGGGCGACAAGGGCGACGACACGCTCTACGGGGGCGCCGACGACGACGCCCTGAGCGGCGATCTCGGCAACGACACGCTCCTCGGCGAAGCCGGGAACGACCAGATCGATGGCGGCGACGGCAACGACTACCTGAACGGCGGCAGCGGCGTGAACCAGCTTACCGGCGGCAAGGGGGACGACGCCTATGACCTCGGCGACGGCACGGCAATCAACACGGTCGTCGAGCTCGCCGGCCAGGGCACCGACACGATCCTCAGCAGCGCGACGCTCGATCTTTCCGGCGCCGGCCTGGAGAACATCGAGAATCTCCTCCTGACGGGCGGCGCCGATGTCGATGGCCACGGCAACGCGCTCGGCAACGTGATCCTCGGCAATGGCGGCAACAACAAGCTGGAAGGCGATCTCGGCAACGACATCCTGATAGGCGGGCTCGGCAACGACATCCTGAAAGGCGGGCTCGGTGTCGACGTGCTCTATGGCGGCAAGGGCAACGACGAGTACTGGATCCAGGACCTCGGCGACAAGGTGGTGGAGAATGCCGGCGAAGGCACCGACATCGTCCGCACCAGCCTCTCCTCCTATGTCCTCGGCGCCAATGTCGAGCAGCTCGTGCTCATGGCGCTCGCCGGCGGGGCCAGCGGCACCGGCAACAACCTCGCCAACCGGATCACCGGCAATGACGATTCCAATGTGCTGGACGGCCAGGCCGGGAACGACACGCTTATCGGCAACGATGGCGACGACCGCCTGGTCGGCGGCGCCGGCAACGACGAGCTGATCGGCGGCAACGGCGCCGACGCCATGATCGGCGGCAACGGCGACGACTTCTATCACGTCGACAGCGCGGCCGACAAAGTCACCGAGCTTTCCGGCCAAGGCGCCCATGATGCGATCCAGGCGACGATCGACATCAACCTCAACGCCGCCGCCTATGCCAACGTCGAGGACGTCTACCTGGATGGCGATGACAACCTCAACGCCTATGGCAACGGCGCGGCGAACATCCTGGCCGGCAATGCGGGCGACAACGAGATCGGCGGCGAAGGCGGCAACGACCTGCTCACCGGCGGCGACGGCGTCGACACCCTCAGCGGCGGTTCGGGCAATGACATCCTCGACGGCGGTGCGGGCAACGACAATCTCTTCGCCGGCACGGGCAACGACACCGTGTATGGCGGCGAAGGCGATGACTCGGTGTCCGGCCTCGACGGCAATGACGTGATCGAGGGCAATCAGGGCGGCGACCTTCTCTTCGGCGACGGCGGCAACGACAGGCTCTCGGGCGGCGAAGGCGAGGACACGCTCATGGGCGGGTCCGGCGACGACATTCTCGACGGCGGCGCCGGCGACAACAGCCTGTGGGGCGGATATGGAAACGACGTCTATGTCATCACCACCGGCCTCGATGAAATCCATGAGGATGCCAATGCAGGCATCGACGAGATTCGCGCGGCTCAGGCCATCAGCATTCTGGCCGGCGGCCTCGGCAACATCGAGAACGTCACCCTGCTCGGCGACACGGACGTCAACGCCACCGGCAACATCCTCAACAACGTCCTCACCGGCAATGCAGGCAACAACACCCTGAACGGCTGGGACGGCAACGACGTCCTCATCGGCGGCCTCGGCAACGATTTCCTCAAGGGCGGGCTCGGCAACGACGTGATGATCGGCGGCAAGGGTAACGACCAGTACTATGTCGACAGCGTCAAGGACGTGATCGTGGAGAAGGCCGGCGAAGGCATCGATTCCGTGGTCAGCACCATCGGCTACACGCTGGGCGCGACGCTGGAATACCTGACCCTGGATTCCGGCGACGACGTGAATGGCACCGGCAACGCGCTCAACAACTTCATCACCGGCGGCAGCGGCAAGAACCGCCTCGATGGCGGCGCCGGAAACGACACGCTGGACGGCGACGACGGCGATGATCTGCTGCTGGGCGGCGCCGGAGCCGACAAGCTCTATGGCCGCGACGGCAAGGATGAGTTGCGCGGCGGCAGCGGCGACGACGTCCTGTTCGGCGAGGGCGGCGACGACCTGCTGCTCGGCGAAGCCGGCCGCGACATTCTCTTCGGCGGCAATGGCAAGGACGACATGCGCGGCGGCGCCGGCGACGATCTGTACTATGTCGACAATGCCGACGACAAGGTGACCGAGCTGGCCGGCCAGGGCAACGACCAGATCAACTCCGAAATCACCTTCGACCTTGCCGTCGGCGGCGCCAATGTCGAGAGCCTGGCGCTGACCGCCGCCGGCAAGCTGAACGGCTACGGCAATAGTCTAGGCAATGCCATTTTCGGCAATGACGAGGACAACACGCTGGATGGGCGCGCCGGCAACGATTACCTGCAGGGCGGGGGCGGCAAGGACAGCCTCACCGGCGGCGCGGGCGACGACCAGCTGCTCGGCCAGGACGGCGACGACACGCTGGACGGCGGCATCGGCAATGACCGCCTGGTCGGCGGCGCCGGGGCCGACACCCTTGCCGGCGGCGCCGGCAACGACACCTATGAGCTGTCCGACGCGCTGGACACGGTCACCGAAAACCTCGGCGAGGGCATCGACACGGTCATCGCGAATGCCAGCTATAACCTGGGCGCCAATGTCGAGAATCTGACCTTTCAGGGCACGGGCGCCTACGAAGGCGTCGGCAACGATCTCGCCAACGTCATCATTGGCGGCTCCGGTCCCGATGTCCTGCGCGGCGAGGGCGGCAACGACACGCTGTTCGGCAACTCCGGGAACGACACCCTCAATGGCGGCGCCGGCAACGACGCGATGACCGGTGGCGCCGGAGACGACACCTATTACGTCGACAGCACCAGCGACAAGGTGATCGAGGCCGCCAATCAGGGCTCCGACTGGGTCTGGGCCTACCTGACCAGCTACACCCTCGGCGCCAATGTCGAGCATCTGCACTTCCTCAATGCCGCCGGAGCCACGGGCACGGGCAACGCCCTCAACAACTCCATCGTCGGCAATGTCGGCAACGACGTGCTGAGCGGCCTGGCGGGAGACGACGGGCTCAGCGGCGGCGACGGCAGCGACACGCTGATCGGCGGCGCCGGCGCCGATACCATGAACGGTGGCGCCGGCGCCGATACCATGAACGGTGGCGTCGGCAACGACCAATACTACGTGGACAATGTTGGCGACATCGTCCAGGAGGCCGCCAATGCCGGCCTCGACACCGTGCATACCAGCATCGACTACACGCTCGGGAAATACGTCGAGAATGGCGAGGCCACCGTCAACACCGGCGTCAGCCTGACCGGCAACGACCTCAACAACGTGCTGATCGGCCACGACGGCGCCGATACGCTGGACGGCGGCAAGGGCGCCGACCTGCTGCTGGGCGGGTTCGGGGACGACACCCTCAAGGGCGGCGACGGGAACGACACGCTGGAGGGCAATCTCGGCGCCGACGTCCTCAATGGCGGGGCCGGCAATGACCTGTTCCTCTACCGCCTCGAGGTGCAGGGCGATCTCCCCGATCTCGGCGGCGATACGATCCAGGGCTTCGAGGTCGGCAAGGACAAGATCGACATCCTCGATCTGTTCAACGACTTCGAAATCGGCGGCGACATCGCCATCTCCGGCGGCTTCTTCGCGCTGGAAGTGGTCGGCGGCGACACGCTGCTGAAATTCGACAAGGACGGCGGCGCCGACAGCTTCGTCACGCTGGCGACCTTGCAGGGCGTCACCACGGCGACGCTCGCCGACCTGATCATGCCGCAGCCCGGGATTCCGGACTAAGCCGCGGCGTGGGGGGCGTCCGCATGCGCAGATGCGGACGCCCCTTTTCTTCTCTCAGACCGTTGCCACCATCACCGCCTTGATGGTGTGCAGCCGGTTCTCGGCCTGGTCGATGGCGCGGCTCAAGGGACCCTCGAAGACCTCGTCGGTCACCTCCAGCGCCGTCGGGTTCTTGCGCGCGAAGCTGGTGTCGAAATTGTGCTGCGCCGGCATGCAATGCAGGAAGATGGCGCTGGGATTCTCGGTCATCGCCATCGCCTCGCGCGTGATGCGGTAGGGCTGGAAGTCGCGCGCCATCGCCTCGATGTCGTATTCGCCTTCCATCGGCACCCACATGTCGGAATAGACCGCGTCGGCGCCCTGCAGCCCCTCGCGCAGATCGTTGGTGACCAGGATGCGCGCCTGGTTGCGCGGGCTCCAGCCGAGCAGGCGATCGACCAGGCTCGGCTCCGGCTCGTGGCCCGGCGGCGTCACGACGCGCAGCTCCAGCCCGACCTTGGCCGCCGCCACCATCAGCGAGGTGATGACGTTCGCCTTGCCCTCGCCGATATAGGCCATCTTGCCGCCGGAGAGCGGAATCCCGTTCTCCTGCAGCGTCATCAGGTCGGCCAGCGCCTGGGTCGGATGATGCTGTTCGCTGAGCGCGTTCCACACCGGAACGCCGGCATGTTCCGCCAACTCCTCGATCAGGCGGTTGTCATAGGCGCGGATGGCGATGCCGTCGAACATGCGCCCCAGCACGCGGGCGATGTCCTTGACGCTCTCGCCGTGGCCGAAGCGGATCTCCTCCTTGGCGATGACCTGGGCGTTGGCCCCCTCGTCCGCGGCGGCGACGGCGAAAGCCGCGCGCGTGCGGCAGCTGGGGCGCAGGAAGATGAGGCAGAAATTGCGGTTCAGCAGCGCGCGCGGGAAAATGCGCTGCTGCTTCTTGCGCTTCAACTCGAGCGACTGCGCGATGATGGCCTCGATCTGCTCGGAGGAAAACTCTTCAAGCGTGACGAGGCTCATGCCTTTCATGGAATTGGACATCGGAACTCCCCGGAAATTGAGGTGCGGATTGCAACAGGAGCGAGGCGGGCTCGCGGACTTCAACGGCGATGTTCAGTAGCCGGGGAATGTTGCCACAATTCGCGCGCGCGCAAAGACGGTGCGAATGCCGCAATGCAACGATTCCGCGCGATCGATTGACCTATACACCTGGATGCCAAACGGCGCGGAATGTCGGCAGGACCGAACAGTCACTCTGCCATGCACATCTGTGGAAAACCGCGCATCATGTGACGCGATGTCACCGCAGGGCGCGGATCCTGTCGCGGATCAGGCGGCGGCCTGCACCGCGGCGACGATCTCGGCGACGACGCGATTGACCAGCGCCTCGTCCTCGCCCTCGCCCATCACGCGGATCACCGGCTCGGTGCCGGACTTGCGGATCAGCAGCCGGCCCTTGCCGTTGAGCGCCGCCTCGCCGGAGGCGATGGCCTGCTTCACCTGCGGGTTGTCGAGCGGCTGCGCCGCGGCGGTGAAACGCACGCTTTTCAGGATCTGCGGCAGCGGCTCGAAGACGCGGCCGATCTCGCTCAGCGGCCGCCGTTTTTCCGCCAGCAGCGCCAGCACCTGGAGCGCCGCCAGCAGACCGTCGCCGGTGGTGGCGAAATCGCTGAGGATGATGTGGCCGGATTGCTCGCCGCCGAGGTTGCAGCCGGTCCTGCGCATCTCCTCCAGCACATAGCGGTCGCCCACCGCCGCGCGCCACAGCTTCAGGCCGAGGCTGCCCAGCTTGCGCTCGAGGCCGAGATTGGACATCACGGTGGCGCAGATGCCGCCGCCTTTCAGCAGCCCGGCCTGGTGCCAGGATTGCGCGATGGCGCCCATCAGCTGGTCGCCGTCCAGCACCTGGCCCTTCTCGTCGGCGACGATCAGGCGGTCGGCGTCGCCGTCCAGCGCGATGCCGAGATCGGCGCCATGCGCCACCACCTGGCTCTGCATGGTCTGCGGATGCACCGCGCCGCATTGCCTGTTGATGTTGGTGCCGTTGGGCTCGCAGGCGACCGCGACGACCTCGGCGCCGAGTTCCCACAGCACCGTCGGCGCCACCTTGTAGGCGGCGCCATGGGCGCAATCGACGACGATCTTCAACCCCTCCAGGCTGCGGCCCTTCGGGAAAGCGGATTTCACGAACTCGATGTAGCGGCCGGGCGCGTCGTCGATGCGCTTGGCGCGACCGAGCTCGGCGGAGGGCGACAGCGACTTGCCGAAATCGTTCTCCGCCATGCGGCGCTCGATCTCCGCCTCGATGGCATCCGAGAGCTTGTAGCCGTCCGGGCCGAACAGCTTGATGCCGTTGTCCTCATACGGATTGTGCGAAGCCGAGATCATGACCCCGAGATCGCCGCGCATGACCCGGGTCAGCATGGCGATGGCGGGCGTGGGCAGCGGGCCGAGCAGCATCACGTCCATGCCCATGGACAGGAATCCGGAGGTCAGCGCCGTCTCCAGCATGTAGCCGGAGAGCCGCGTGTCCTTGCCGATGATGACCCGGTGCCGGTGGTCGCCGCGGCGGAAATGCGCGCCCGCGGCCAGCGCCAGGGTCAACGCCGTCGCCGCCGTGATCGGCTCGCTATTGGCCTGGCCCCTGACCCCGTCGGTCCCGAACAGCTTGCGCGGCATGTGAAGTGGTTAACCCCCGGGAGAATCCGTCACCATTTTGTCGCAGAATGTTATGGCGGAAATGGGGCGCGGTGGGAAGTCCGGCGGAGAGGCGGCACAGCCCCCTCTCCGGATTGCGCTGCCAACAGCAAGGGCGATAGGTTCGGAGTTGTGTGTTTGACCGGATGGGCCGTCGGATATTGGGTGAACTCCACTATCAAGTCGCTGGAATTTCGATAGGATTCATTGGATGAAGCTCAAACAGATAGACGACGTTATCATTGTACGTCACTTGGCGCTCCGGAATTCCGATGTCGGTGTAGTTGTCAAGATCGGCCGTCCCGCGAAATTTCCCGATGACGGCGGCTACTATTGCCCATATCAGTTTCTCGGCCTTGGGGACGAGCGCGTCAGATATGCTGGCGGCGCCGACGAACTCCAGTCCGTTATTTTGGCGCTCAAGAAGATCGGAATAGAACTCTATACCAGCGCCGAGTACCGGTGCGGCCGGCTCTATTGGCTTGAGCAAGACAACAAGGACTTAGGCTTTCCGCTCCCTGACGGGGTTACATTGGAAGATCTGATATCCAGGTCTGAATAACATCGCCCCCGACGTCTCCATCATCGGATACACTCTCTGCATGCTCCAAGTCTTCGGCCGAACCCGCTCCATCAACGTGCGCAAGGTGCTGTGGACTTGTGACGAGATCGGCGTCGCCTATGAGCATGCCGAGCTGCCGCCGGGCGTCGCGTCGCTGCGCGATCCGGCCTATCTCGCGCTCAACCCCAACGGCCTGATCCCGGTCATCCGCGACGGCGATTTCGTGCTGTGGGAATCGAACGCGATCTGCCGCTATCTGGCGGCGCAGCACGGACGGACCGATCTGCTGCCGGCCGAGCCGGCCGCGCGCGCCCTGGTCGAGCAATGGATGGACTGGCAGGTGACCGAGCTCAACGGCGCCTGGGCCTATGCCTTCCTGGCGCTGGCGCGCAAGGACCCGGCCTATGCCGACCCGCAGCAGATCGCGGCCAGCGCGGCGGCCTGGAACCGGCAGATGGGCATCCTGGACGCGCAGCTGCGGAAGACGGGCGCTCATGCGGCGGGCGCGACCTTCACCCTGGCCGACATCGTCGTCGGCCTCTCCGTCCATCGCTGGCTGTCGACGCCGATCGCGCAGGCGGATTGCCCCGCCGTCGTCGCCTATTGCCAGCGGCTGCGGTCCCGCCCTGCCTTCGGCCCGCATGCGCGCGCGGAAGTTCCATGAACGATCGTTCATAGAGATTGACTCGCGACTTCCCCCTCGCTCAATCTGTCGCCGGCCGTCGCGCAAAGGGGGAGCAAGGCAGGATGGGGAAAGCCGCAGCACCTGATCTGATCGTCTTCAACGCCGACATCCGCAGCATGGACGCCTTGCAGCCGCGCGCTCGGGCCATCGCGGTGCGCGACGGCCGCGTGCTGGCGCTGGGCGACGACGCGGCGATCCGCGCCCTCGGCAATGGCCGGACGCGGGCGATCGATGCCGGCGGGCGGCTGATGCTGCCCGGATTCCAGGACACCCATATCCATCTGCAGGACAGCGGCACCGGCTTCTGCACCAGCGTCAACCTGGAGGAGACGCGCACAATCGCGGAGCTGCAGCGGGCCATCCGCGATTTCGCCGCCAGCCGGCCGGACGATCCCTGGGTGCGCGGCGTCGGCTGGTATTCCGGCGTTTTCGGCGAGCACAACCTCAATCGCCAGGTGCTGGACGAGGCGGTGCCGGACCGGCCGGTCTATATCTACGCCTCCGACGGGCACAATGCCGCGATCAACTCGCGGGGCTGCGAGCTGGTCGGGTTGGCCAAGGGCACGCCCGATCCGCCGAACGGCCATTTCGTGCTGGATTCCGCGGGCGTGCCGACCGGCCTGCTCTACGAGGACGCGCTCGACTGGGTGCGCGGCCGCATGCCGAAGCGCGGCGACGCCGACTACGCCAACGGCGTGCGCCACGGCCAGGCGCTGTGCAACCGGCACGGCATCACCGGCGTGCTCGACGCCATGGTGTTCGAGCGCCACATGCGCGTCTACAAGGGCCTGGATGAAGCGGGCGGGCTCAGCGTGCGGGTGCGCGCCACCGCCAAGGTCTTCCCCGAGGAGACCGTCCCCGACGCCGTCGCGCGATTGCAGGCGCTGCGCCGGGATTATCGCACGCCGATGGTGGAGATGCACTCCGCCAAGTTCTTCCTCGACGGCGTTCTGGAGAACCGCACCGCCGTGATGATCGACGACTATTCGGACGCGGCCGGCGGCAATGCGGCGCTGATGTTCGACCGCGAGCACCTGGAACGGCTGTTCGTCGCCTGCGACGCGGCGCGGTTCCAGATCCACGTCCATGTCATCGGCGACGGCGCCACGCGCATCGCCTTCGACTGCCTGGAGGCGGCGCGCAAAGCCAACGGCGCCTGGCCCAGCCTGCACCAGCTGGCCCATGTGCAGGTGATCGACCCCGCCGACATCCCGCGCTTCCGGTCGCTGGGCGCGGTCGCCAACATCCAGCCGCTCTGGGCGCGCAACGAGCCCTCGGTGACCGACGTGGCGATGCCCCTGGTGGGCGCGGCGCGCGGGCGCTGGATGTATCCCTGGCGCTCGATCGTCGATGCCGGCGCGCCCTACGCGGTCAGCAGCGACTGGGGCGTCTCCACCCTCAACCCCTTCCCCATCATGCAGACGGCGGTGACGCGCCAGCCGCCGGAGAGGGGCCGCGACCATCCGGTGTTCCAGCCGCAGGAGCGCATCACCGTCGCCGATGTCGTGCGCGGCTACACGGTGAACGCCGCCGCGGCGGCGTGGCGCGGCGAGGAGACCGGATCGCTCAGCCCCGGCAAGTTCGCCGACCTGATCCTGCTGGACCGCGACGTTTTCGCGATCGATCCCTACGACATCGCCGCGACCGAAGTGGATCTGACGCTGCTCGGCGGCTGCGAGGTGCACCGGTCGGCGGCCTTCGCCGGGTAGCCCCGATCACTGGTGCACGGCTTCGAGCTTGTGGCCGTCAAGGTCAAGGACGAAGGCGGCATAGTAGCTGTCGCCATAATGCGGCCGGGGACCGGGCGCGCCGCGATCCGTGCCGCCGTGCCGGAGCGCCGCCGCGTGGAAACGGTCCACCGCGGCGCGGTCGCCGGGGCGACGCAATCACCGCGCGTTGATCTGCGCCGCGACATCCTCCGGCGTGATCTCGATCTCGAACCTGCCCGCCCGGCCCGCTTCCGCGGGCAGTCGCCCGTCGGCCAGCGCGCGCAGCAGGGGCAGCGGCTCCACCGCGAAAGGAACGATCCGCGCCGTGCCGTCGAGCAAGGTGGCGATGGCCGCCCGCTCGAAGGCGAGCACCTCCGCCAGATGCGGCACCGGAAGATGCAGGCCTTCGAGATGCCCGGCGAAGGCCTCGGCCTCGACGTTGGCGTAGAGGCCGGGCGTCGATCTGGCCCAGAAGTCGTTGAGCAGAACGCGGAACGGGGTCGGCCCCAGCGACAGCAGCAGGAGCCGCGCGGTCAAGGGCAGCACGCGCACGATCATCGAGGCGGAGAATTCGTGCACGAGGCTTTCGACCACGCGATGGCCCGGCTCCTCGGCGATCGGGCCGGGCGCCGCGCCGCGGCGGCCGAGCACCAGCGCACCCAGCGCGCTTTCCCAGGCCGCGGGGGTGAGGGCGTCGACCTCCGCCGCGCGCGGCGGCCACACCGGCGCCGCGACGGGGATTCCCGGCCGGCGCAGCGTCCAGAGCTCATGCAGGCGCTCCATCTCGGCCGCGATCAGGTCGAGGCCGACGACCGGGATGAAGGACGAGAAGATCTCGAACACGATGGCCTTCAGATTCGGCAGGCGCGGGATCGTCTTGCGCGCCAGCGCGAGCAGAGGTCCCGGAACGGCGCCGGAATGCGCATCCAGCCAGAAGCCCTCGAATTCCATGCCGCCGGCGAGATGCACCTCCCACACGCGGTCCAGCGGAATCTGGTCGAGGAAGGCGTCGACCGGCTGGCGGCCGTTGACCGCGTTGCAATAGACGTTGTGGAGATCCAGCAGGAGGCCGCAATCGGCCCCATCCGCCACCCGGCCGGCGAACTCGCCATCAGGCAGTTCCTCGGGCCTCGGCCGCAGATAGCTGACACCGGTTTCCACCGCCACCGGCACCGGCAGCGCCGCCCGCAGATCGCCGATCGCCGCCACCGCCGCCGCCACGCCGGGCAATGTCTGCCGCGGCGGCAGGAAGAAGCCGGTGGCGAATTCCGGCGTGCGGTTGAAGCTCAGATGATCGCTGACCCAGGCGGCGTCCAGGCAGGCGACCGTCTCCCGCAGCAGATCGAGCTGCGCCGGCTCCGGCCGCAACGTGCCGCCCACCGGCGTGCCGATGCTGTGGACGATCTTGCGGCCCGGCAGCCGCGCCACCCGGGCGAGCGCGTCCCGATCCATCCGATAGGGCTGGCGCCCGTCGGATCGCGCGTGCGCGGGAAGCTTGACCCAGGTGGTCTGCGGCTCGAACTCGAGGACCGTGAACAACTCGGGCCGGCGGTCGAGCAGCGGCTCGAGCGCCGATGCGTAGACGATGCCGGCGCCGAGCGGCGGCAGGTCAGCCGAGCCCACCGAAGCGCACCACCTTCAGCTTTTCGTCCAGCACCATGGACTGCAGCTCGCGGCGGAACAGGATGTCGAAGCCGGAGCAGCAGGCCCCGCAGCCGAGCTTGCCCAGCACGACCTCGACGGCCTTCTGCAGGCTCTTGATGTTGTTGTTGACGCGGTCGGGAATGGTGACGACGACACGCTGCGGCGCGGCCAGCGCGCGCCATGGATCGGGATGCGGACCGCCCGGCGGCAGCGGCTGCGGATTGAGCGCGACCGCGTCGCTCAGCACATATTCGCGCTCCAGCATCAAATCGAGAATATCGCAGCCGGTGGCGCACGCGCTGTGGCCGAGGCGTTCGGCCAGCGAGGCGAGCCCCCGCTGGAGCGCCACCAGATCGTTGGCGGTTCGCGCCGACAAGGTCAGGCGGATCGCACCGCCCTTGAGCATTGCGCCTGTAGGTTCCTTTGCCATGCCTTCCTCCCAACAGCATTGATTGATTGGCGCCCCCGAAAAAATCGTAGTGCTGACGTACA
Source organism: Dongiaceae bacterium (assembly GCA_039808885.1). Lineage (GTDB taxonomy): Bacteria > Pseudomonadota > Alphaproteobacteria > Dongiales > Dongiaceae > Dongia_A. Next base: position 66,682 of record JBDHTX010000022.1, read on the forward strand.
ACCAATACTAGCTTCTCTGTTCGGAACGCGTCTGCCTTTTGGCATTCTTGGCGTCTTTGCGCCGCAGGTGTGTTTGGGTTAAACAACCTTAACGCGCGCCCGCCGATTGCGCGTCAGGGCGCGTTGGCCGCGCTCCACACCGCGCGGGCCTGGCAGGCCTCGGCCACGTCGTGCACGCGCACGATCTGGGCGCCGCGCGCCCAACCCATCTGATGCGCGGCGAGCGTGCCGGCGAGGCGCTGTTTCGCCGCTTCGCCGCGGCTGAGCCGGCCGATGAAGCTCTTGCGCGAGGCGCCGAGCAGGATCGCGCAGCCGCAGGCATGGAACGCGGCGAGCTCGTCGATCAGCTGCACGTTGTGCGCCACCGTCTTGCCGAAGCCGATGCCGGGATCGACGGCGATGCGGGCGCGCTCGACACCCAGTTCCGACAGCGCGGCGAGGCGATCGGCGAAGTAGTCGAGCAGATCGCAGGTCACGTCGGCGTAGCGCGGATCGGCCTGCATGGTCTGCGGCTCGCCCAGCATGTGCATCAGAACGATGGCGGCGCCCGACCGCGCCGCCACGCGCGGGCTCTCCACATCGCCGGTCAGCGCGGTGACGTCGTTGATGATGCGCGCCCCCGCCGCCACCGCCTGTTCCATCACCGCCGCGTGGCGGGTGTCGATGGAGACGCAGGCCCCCGCCCCGCTCAGGGCGCGGACCACGGGCAGCACGCGCGCGGCCTCGTCCTGGGGCGAGACGGGCGCGGCGCCGGGCCTGGTGGATTCGCCGCCCACGTCGACGATGTCGGCGCCGGCTTCGAGCAGCGCCTTGCCGTGGGCGATGGCGGCGGCGGCATCGGCGAAGTCGCCGCCATCGGAGAAGCTGTCCGGGGTGACGTTGAGGACGCCCATGATCAGCGGCCGCGCGAGATCGAACCCGGCCCAGCGCGGGCGCGCCGCCATCAGCGCATCGAACAGCTCCGGCGCGAAGCCGCGCGCCGCCCGCAGATCGAGCGGCCGCCGCGTGGCCGCGGCACCCGCCTCGCGCTCCATGGCTTCGGCATAGGCGAAGGCCAACGGCCCGCCGGCCAATGGCACCGCCAGTCCGGCCGCGACGGCGCCGCCGGCAGCCGGGCCGGAAACGATGCCGCGCGGGATAAGATAGCGGGTCATGCGTGCTTGCTCGTGCTTTCTTGCATCGTCATCACCGGGCCGCCGCGACAGCGGCGAGACCCGGTGATCCAAATTAGCCCGGGTTGCTGCGGCGGCAAACTTGGATTGCCGGGTCCCCGACTGATCCTATTGGGCCCGGCAATGACGGAAGGCGGCAAGCAAAAGCCCCGCCGTCGCCGGCGGGGCTTTCGTTTCTTGTGCGGTGGAGCCTTACGACCCCGCCGGCTTGGGCTCGAAGCCGCCGGTCTGCGGGCGCGGCGTGGTGCCGGAGGTCGGGATGGCCGAGCGCGGCTTGGTCGGGCCCGACTGGTCGCCGCCCTGGCGGATCGGGTTGCCGGCCAGGATGTCCTTCACCTCGTCGCCCGACAGCGTCTCGAACTCCAGCAGCGCCCTGGCGATGGCGTGCAGCTGGTCGATATGCTCGGTCAGGATGCTGCGCGCCTTGGTCTCCGCCTCCTCGATGATGCGGCGGACCTCCTCGTCGATCAGCTTGGCGGTGGCGCCCGAGATGGTCTGGCTGCGCGCGACCGAGTGGCCGAGGAAGACCTCTTCCTGGTTGTCGACATAGCGCAGGCGGCCGAGCTTCTCGCTCATGCCCCATTCGGTGACCATGCGGCGGGCGAGGCCGGTGGCCTGCTGGATGTCGTTGCTGGCGCCGGTGGAGACGTTCTCCGGGCCGTAGATGATCTCCTCCGCCAGCCGGCCGCCGAACATCATCGCCAGCTTGGCGTTGATCTCGCGGAACTTCAGGCTGTAGCGGTCGGTCTCCGGCAGGTTCATGGTGACGCCGAGGGCGCGGCCGCGCGGGATGATGGTGACCTTGTGCAGGGGATCGTTGCCCGGCACGTGCAGGCCGACCAGCGCGTGGCCGGCCTCGTGATAGGCGGTCTCTTCCTTGTCCTTCTCGGTCATGACCATGGAGCGGCGCTCGGCGCCCATCATGACCTTGTCCTTGGCCTGCTCGAAATCGTGCATGGTGACGACGCGCTTGCCGGCGCGGGCGGCCATCAGCGCCGCCTCGTTCACCAGGTTCGCCAGATCGGCGCCGGAGAAGCCGGGCGTGCCGCGGGCGATGGTGCGCGCTTCCACGTCCGGCGCCAGCGGCACCTTGCGCATATGCACCTTGAGGATGTGCTCGCGGCCGTTGATGTCCGGATTGGGCACGACGATCTGCCGGTCGAAGCGGCCCGGGCGCAGCAGCGCCGGGTCCAGCACGTCCGGACGGTTGGTGGCGGCGATCAGGATGACGCCCTCGTTCGCCTCGAAGCCGTCCATCTCGACCAGCAGCTGGTTCAGCGTCTGCTCGCGCTCGTCATTGCCGCCGCCGAGGCCGGCGCCGCGATGGCGGCCGACCGCGTCGATCTCGTCGATGAAGATGATGCAGGGGGCGTTCTTCTTGCCCTGCTCGAACATGTCGCGCACACGGGATGCGCCGACGCCGACGAACATCTCGACGAAGTCGGAGCCGGAGATGGTGAAGAACGGCACGTTCGCCTCGCCGGCGATGGCGCGGGCGAGCAGCGTCTTGCCGGTGCCCGGAGGACCGACCAGCAGGCAGCCCTTCGGGATCTTGCCGCCCAGGCGCTGGAACTTCTGCGGGTCCTTGAGGAAGTCGACGATCTCCTCGAGCTCGTTCTTGGCTTCCTCGATGCCGGCGACGTCGTCGAAGGTGACGCGGCCCTGCTTCTCGGTCAGCAGGCGGGCGCGCGACTTGCCGAAGCCCATCGCCTTGCCGCCGTTGGACTGCATCTGCCGCAGCATGAAGATCCAGAAGCCGACGATGAGGATGATCGGCGCCCACTGCACCAGCGCGATGAACAGCAGGTTCTTCTCCTCCTGCGGGCCGGCCTTGATGGCGACGCCCTTGGAGGTGAGATGCTCGATCAGCTTCGGATCGTCGGGGGCATAGGTGGTATAGGTGCCGCTGTTGGTCTGCGAGCGGATCTCAGGGCCGCGGATCTCCACATTGGTGACCTCGCCGGCCTCGACCTTGTTGAGGAAATCGGAATAGGAAAGTTCCGTGCCGGAATTGCTGGAGGTTCCGCTCTGGAACATCTCGAACAACACGAACAGCAGCACGATGACCGCCGCCCAGATCCACAGATTCCTGCCGAAATTCACCGTTTGATCCTCATCCGGGCGGGGCAAACCGCCGATTCGTCGCTGGACCCAGGGCGTTCTTACGCTATTTGCAGCAATTCCAAACTAGCCCAGGATTGATGAATAGATAGTGTGCGGCGGACGGACCGCAACTGTAAAGCCGCATGTTGTCGCCGCATGCCGGGGCAGCGGGCGGGCCGTAAGCCCCTGACCCAGGCCAAAATGCGGCTGCGCCAGCACTTGTTCCCCGCGCCAGAGCGCCGGCAGCGCCGCGCGCGCCGGTTCCGGCACCGGATGGCGCTTCAGGCCTAGGCCAAAGGAACGTGCCGCCTGTCTTTGTCCCTCCGCGCCGAAGGGTCGGATCGCCAGGCCGCCACCCGCCAAATCGGCGGCGACCGACAACGCGAAGCGGTGATCCCAGGTCCCGGACCAGCCGGGGCCGATCGCGGGCCGGTCGCGGATGTCGCCCGCCTCGCGGCAGATCGCCAGCCGCCCCTGGCGCGGCGCGACGATGCAGCCCGCGAGGGTCCCCCGCCCGCCGCCCGCCAGCGCGGCGGCGAGGTCGGCCAAGGCCTGCGGCGCCGCCGGATAGGCATGTCCACCCACGGCCAGGAGCAATTGGCGCAGCACGGCCAGCCGCAGATCCGGCGCGGCCGCGCGCCAGGACTCCAGCTCGACGGTGACGTAGGCCTCGGGGTGGAGACTCGCGGCGCCGGCCAGGAACCGGGCCACCCTTCGCTCCGATTCGTCCCGCGCCTGGCCGAAGCGCGCGGCGTCCTGCAGCAGGCTTGGCGTGGCGCCGGTTGCGGCCAGGGCCTGGCGCTGGCGCACCCGCTCGAAGCGCGCGATCTCGTTGCTGGGATCCTCGATCCAATGTTCGCCCCGCGCCCGCAGCCAGGCGCGCAGATCGGCGCGCGCGAGGCCGAGCAGCGGGCGCAGCAGGCGCAGGCCGTCCAGCTGCGACACCGCCGGCATCGCGGCGAGGCCCTGCGGCGTCGAGCCATGGTCGCGGCGCATCGCCACCGTCTCCGCCTGGTCGTCGGCGGTATGACCCAGCGCCAGGTGCAGCACGCCGCGCGCGCGGCACCAATCGCCGAGCAGCCGATAGCGCGCCTCGCGCGCCGCGCGCTGCAGGCCGGTCGTCGGTTTCGCCCCAGTCCATTCAAGCATCTGCGCCGTGCAGCCGGGCAAGGCGGCGAAACGCGCGATCACCGCGGCGCATTCGGCGCGCGCCGCGGGGCGCAGGCCATGATCGACGCTGAGCACATGCAGAAGCCCGCCGCGCGCCGCGACCCAGTCCGCCAGCAGCAGGCCGAGCGCCAGCGAATCCGAGCCGCCGGAGATTGCCGCGGCGATGACGGGGGGCCGCTCGAAGGGACCGAGCGGCTGCAGGCAGGCCTCGATGTCGAGGGCGGCCATGGCGGGCCTAGGTCAATATTCGTCCGTCGTCATCGCCGGGCGCAGACCCGGCGATCCAAGTTTGCCGCGAGCACGCGACACCGAAACCTGGATTGCCGGGTCTCGCCGCTGTCGCGGCGGCCCGGCAATGACGGAAAAGAAACAAGACAGCACCGATCATGGCCGCGCGGCCAATCGGCGACGCGGCGCTACTGGCAGCCGTAGCGCTGCTTCGCCTTTATGGCGCGGTCCTTGATGTTGGCCGAGGCGTCGGGATAGCGCTTCTCGAGCTGCTGCAGCGCGACGCAGGCATTCTCCTTCTGGCCCTGCTGGCCCAGCGCCATGGCGAGCTTCAACAGGTTGTCGGAGGCCTTCTGGCTGTTGGGATATTTCTGGTAGCCCTCGGCGAAGGCGACCGCCGCGTTCTTGAAGTCGTTGCGCACGTAATAGGTCTCGCCCAGCCAGTACTGCGCGTTGCCGGTGAGCTCGTCCTTCGGGTGCTGCTGGATGAAGGACTTGAGCGCGATCTCCGCCTGGTCGTAGGCGCCGCGCTGGATCAGGTTGGTGGCGTATTCGTATTGCTCGCGCGGCGTCTCGCCGGGCAGCACGACGCCGCCCTGCGGCATCGCCGTCTGCTGCGCGGCCTTCGCCGCCGCGTCTTCCGCCGCGCCGGCCGGCGCCTGGGGCAACTGGGCGGAGGAATCCAGCGTGCCGAGCACGCCCGGCTGCCCGGTCGGCGCCGGCGCCGACGGCTGCGGTGCTGTGGATTGGGGCGCGGTCTGGGTCGCCTCGGGCGCGCCGATCGGCTGCGGCGCGTTGGCGCCGAGCGACGGGCCGGCGCCATCCGACATCGTGCCATCGCCCGGGGCGGCCGCCGGTGGCATCGCGCCGCCGCCTTCGAGCACGCCGAGGCGATACTCGACATCCTTCTGCATGCGCTCGACCTGGGCGGCGAGGTCGTTGACCTTGAGCTCGACCCGCTCGATCTGGCCGGTGATATCCGACATCTGCGTCTGCAACTGCTGCATGCGCACTTCCTGCTGCGCCGCCAGGCTGCCGCCGCCGGTCGCGCCGGTCGCAGCACCCGCCGCACCGGCGCCGGGGATCTGGTTCTGCAGGTAGAGCACCTGCTGCTTCAGCTGCTCGAGCTCCTGGCGGAGCTCGTCGATCTCGTCGGCCACGGCCGGCCGGAACGCCGGCAAGGCGAGCGCCGACAGCAGCGCCAACGCCAGCAGGGCGCGCGTCGTCTGCCGCCACAGCGGAGCCGGCATGGAAGCTTTGGCCTGATCCATCATCTGCATCCTCTCGAGCCCCATCCCGGGACCATCACGGTGGCGCGTTCCCAAGCGGGAATCTTTGCCGGCAATGCGGCGAAAGCATGACGCAAGGCCCTGCGAATCCGCCACGAAACGGTGATCGGAAGATGCCAGAGGGCGCCGCCGGGCGCCAGTGTAGAGCGCGTGAAACGGCGGCAGTGGGGATCGCGTTCGGCCGGACCTGGCCGCTGCGGCGGCGATCCCCGCCCCGCTTAGAGCCGGCCCCGCTTACGGCCCGGCTCGCCTACGGATTGACGACGGTGAGCCCGCGCCGGTTTTGGCTCCAGCAGGTCTCCGCGGCCTCGACGCATTCCGGCTTCTCCTTGCCGTAGGAGACGGTCTCGATGCGCGACTCGGCGATGCCCAGCGCCACCAGGTAGTTGCGCACCGCCGCGGCGCGGCGGTCGCCGAGCGCCAGGTTGTATTCGCGGGTGCCGCGCTCGTCGGCGTGGCCTTCGATGGTCACGGTGACGGCGGGATAGGTCTGCAGCAGCGCCGCCTGCTGGCGCAGCACCAGCTCACCCTCGGGCGCGATGTCGTAGCGGTCGGTGGCGAACAGCACCCGGTCGCCGACCCGGGTCAGC
>JBDHTX010000023.1:0-69045 GCA_039808885.1 Dongiaceae bacterium
TCGCTCATGATCGCTTCGCCCTGCTTCTTGGACAGCTCATGCGCGGCGGCGATGTCGGCAGCCAGATGCTTCTGGGTGACGGTCGTCGGGGCAGCTTTCGCCCCTTTGGCGGCTGGTTTGATTCCCATGGTTGAAAGCCTCTCTTGTCAGTAGGGGATGAGTCCCCGGAAAGAATCACGACCGGTCGAGAAAGACAAGGCCGATCAGTCGAAACAGGCGATTATTACGCTGATTCTGCGATTCGCACCATCACAAAACACGCGGCGGCGGAGTCGCGAATCGCCGGAAAGCCCTGCGGCAAGGGCGTTTCCGAGCCTTCGCCGCGCGCCAGGCCTGTGCATAAATCGCCGCGCGGCGACCAATCGAGTCAAGTCGCGGCCCCTGCCGGCGCACCGGAAAGCCCTGCGGCAGGCTCATTTCTGCACCGCATTATCAATCGCTTGGCTTCCGATCTTGACTCAACGCTTCGCGATTCGCCGGGATTTCCAGCGCGGCGCGGACGGCGCGCGGCGGACGGCGCGCCCGCAAGAATCCATCGTCTACCAGGCGCTGCGACAAAGTGGAGACTTGTGACTGGCATCACAGCACCGCGATCGGCGCTGCGGATCGGCACGCGCCACCGGCGCCGGCACCGCCGGCCCGAGTCGCCATCCCTGAGTCGCCATCCCTGAGTCGCCATCCCTGAGACGCCATCCCCGAGACGCTATCCCTGAGTCGCCGCGCAGGGTGCGCAACGTGCTGACGGTACGCCTCGAGGATGCCGGCAACTCAGCGCGCGATTCAGGGCGCGATCACGTCGGTCACCAGCCGCGCCGGCGACCATTCCCGCTGCAGCTGATCGAAGGTGCATTGCGCCGGCTTCTTGTCCGGGCGCCAGCGCAGCAGCCGCGCGCCGTGGCGGAAGCGGTTGCCGGTCACCTGGTCGTATTCCACCTCGACCACCAGGCTGGGGCGAGCGGCTGCCAGGCCTCGGTTCGCCCATCGCCGCGGCCCGGCGCGGCGAGCGCCTCGAGATGCCTGGTCAGCGCATCGCGCTCGGCATCGGCGATGCTGTCGGTGAAGCCGACAAGGTGCAGCTTCCCTGCCTTGTCGTAGAGGCCGAGCAGCAGCGCTTCCACCGCGCGCGGCGGATTTTCGGCCGGCGTCCTTGCCGCGCTCCGGCAGCGGAACCCGCCGACGACGCAATCGGCGCTGCGCACCCGCTTCACCTTCAGCATCTCCCGCGCACCCGGCAGGTAGCGGCCGTCAACGCGCTTGGCCACCACGCCGTCGAGACCGCCGCCCGCCATGTCGAGCCATCGTCGCGCCACCGCGGCATCCAGGGTGAAGGGGGTAAGGCGCAAGGCCGGCTGGTCGCCGACCGAGTGGCTGAAATGCCCCGGCACGGCGCGGCGGCGCGACAGCGGCGTATCGAGCAGGGCGCCGCCGCCATTCATCGCCAGGCAGTCGAACAGCATCAGCAGCGCCGGAGTCTGCGCCGCCAGCCGGCGCACGCGGCTTTCGGCCGGATGCAGGCGGTCCCGCAGCGCCGCGAAGGACAGGATGCCGCCGGCCGGGACCACCTCGGGAAAGTAGCGGGCGAGCGACCGGCCGGATTTCGACTGCAGCTCCACTTGCGGCCCGGCGCGATAGGCGAGGCAGCGGAAGCCATCCCATTTCGGCTCGAACTGCCAGCCGGGTTCCCCCGGCAGGGCTTCCACCAGCCGGGCCTCCATCGGCGGCATGCCGGGCGGCAGCGGCAGCGAGGCCAATCCGATGCGATGGAACCCGGTCCGGCGCGATTCCGGTGTCGGCGGCACGGCGGCGGGCTCGACGGCCGTCGCGCCGGTATCGGTGCCGGTCCGGGCCCGGCCCGCGGCTGGCCCCGCGGCCGGGCGTTTGACGCTGGGCGGCTGCCGCTCGGTCATGGCCTTCCATCTCAATCGTGCAGCACAGGGAACGAATGCCCGGGCGATCGGTTCCCGCCAGCCCGCCCAACGGCCGGGGCGGGGCGTGGGGCGCCGCGGCAGCCGGCTTTCCATCATTAGCCCCGGAAATCGGCCAATTCGCCGGGGAATCGGGCTGTCGCCGGGCGGAATGAGGGTGGCCACCCCCTTCCCCCCGCTTTCGCGCCTATGGCATAATGTGCCAGCCGCAATCGGATAGCCCGATTGCGTGCTTTCATTTTCAGCCAACCACGACAGGAGCTTTCCATAGCCAGATTGCCTGCCCAGGAACCCGCGCCGTCCCGCAACGACGGGCCGCGCGTCAATCACCAGATCAACGTCCCGCAAGTGCGCCTCGTGCGCGAGGATGGCAGCATGGTCGGGGTCGTCACGACCCGCGAGGCCATCAGCATGGCCGCCGATGCCGGGCTGGATCTGGTCGAGGTTTCGCCCAACGCCGTCCCGCCGGTCTGCAAGATCCTCGATTTCGGCAAGTTCAAATACGAGGAGCAGAAGCGCAAGAACGAGGCGCGCAAGAAGCAGAAGGTCATCGAGGTCAAGGAGATCAAGCTGCGCCCCGGCATCGACATCCACGACTACGAGGTGAAGATGCGCGCCGTCCACCGCTTCCTCGAGGAAGGCGACAAGGTGAAGGTCACCATGCGCTTCCGCGGCCGCGAGATGGCGCACCAGGAACTGGGCGTGAAGGTGCTGGAGCGGGTGAAGGCCGATCTCGACGCCATCGCCAAGGTGGAATCCGCGCCGAAGCTGGAAGGCCGCCAGATGATCATGGTAGTGGCGCCGAAATAACGCGCCGTTATCCGCCCTCGCGGTCACGCATTTCCCACAAGACCAGGCGCCGGGCGACCGGCGCCTGTTTCATTTTGACATCCCGACCTGACCCGATGCCATGTTTCCGGGGTCCGGCCAGATGCGCTAGATTCCCCCCTTGGCCTGCAATTCGGGAAAGCCTTGCAGTTCAGGAAAGCATGGGGATGACCCGAGGCGAAACGATCGCTCAGCGCGGCGCGGGACTCCTGCGACCGGCGGCCGCCACGCCGAAGCCGGCCGTGGCCGCCCCTGGCGAGAAAGCGACCCGCCGATGATGACCCGGCACCAGCCCGCCGATGACGAGCGCAAGCTGCTGCGCCGCGAGGCGGATATCGCCGGCTTCGATTCGCCGCTGCTGCACCGGCTGCATCAATACTGGCTGGACAAGCGCGGCACCCGCGCGCTGCCGTCCTGGTCCGACATCGACCCGGCGGAGATCGTCCGCCTGCTGCCCAACATCATCGTCGTCGCCATCGAATACGATCCGCTGCGCATCTACTTCCGCCTCGTCGGCACCCAGATCGCCGAGTTCCGCGGCGACGTCACCGGCTATTACGTGGATTCGGTGCCGTGGAACATGCCGGCCACGCGCTACTCGGTGCAGGAATCCTACGAGATGGTGGTGAAAAGCCGGGCCCCGATCTTCGTCGAGGCGGAGATCCGCACCATCCATGACGCGCATCGCCGCATCTTCAGCGCCATCTGGCCGCTGGCACCGGAGCCCGACGCGCCCATCGACCGCTGCATCGCGGCGGAGGATTACGGCACCCTCACGCGCGCCGATCTGCCCTGAGCTTCGGGCCTCAGCCGCCGATGAGCGCGCGCGCCAGCAGCATCGCGTTGCGCGGGCTCTCGCCGACGCGGCGCACCGCATAGGGCCACCAGGCGCGGCCGAAGGGCAGGTATAGCCGCACCTGCTCGCCGTCGTCGCGGAGCGCGCGCTGCAAGGCCGGCCGCACGCCGTAGAGCATCTCGAAGCCGTATTCGCCCGGCCGCCAGCCGCCGTCGCGCGCCAGGCGGCGGATCGCGGGGATCAGCTTGTCGTCATGGGTGCCGAAGACCGGGCGGAAGCCGCGCGCCTTCGCCTCCGGCGCCAGCATCCGGGCGGCCAGCGCCAGGTAGTTGGCGTCGATCTCGCGGCCGCTCTGCAAGGCATGCGCGCCCGGATCGGCGAAGGCGCCCTTGACCAGCCGCACCATGCCGCCCTCGGCGATGATCGGCGCCAGGTCGTCCCGCGAGCGCTTGAGATAGGCCTGCAGGGTCTGCGCCACCGGCACGCCCGCCGCCAGCAGGTGGCGGCGCAGGGCCAGGATGCGGTCGACGTAATCCGCATCCTCCATGTTCAGCATCAGCACCGGCGGCGGCGCGCCGGCGCTTGCCAGGGCGCGGATCCGCGCGCCGATCCGCAGCGCCAGCGCCGCGCCCGCCGCGTCGTCGATGGCGTAGCCGAGCTGCGTCGAATCGAAGGAGACGTGGATCTGCAGCCGCGCCGCCGCCAGCGCTTCCGCGGCGGCGATCTTCTGCCGGCCATTCTCGGCCACCAGCGCCGGGTCCGCGACATATTCGCCGAGATAGTAGAGCGACGTCCTGAAGCCGGCCTTGTCCAGGTCCCGCGCCACGGCGACCGCGGAATCCACGTCGCCGCCGCCGACGAAGCGCCGCGCCAGCGCCGCCGTGGCGCGGTTGCCCTGCATCCAGCGGGTGACGCGCGGATTGCGCGCCAACGCGATCATCCAGCTTTGCCAGCGCTTCGCCATGCCGCGATCAGACCCGGCTGCGGACGGCTTCCAGGATCAGCCTGCCGCCGAGCAGACCGACGACACCGCCGGCGAAGCGGTCGATCCACAGCTTGGCGCCGAGATAGAGCGCCCGCGGCCGCGCCGCGGAGAAGGCGAAGGCGACGATTGTGTACCACCCCGCCTCCAGCGCGAAGATGAGCGGCAGCAGCGCCCAGAACATCGCCGTGGGAATCGGGTTGGGCAGGAAGGCGGCGAAGACGCTGGCATACCAGATGGCGGTCTTCGGATTGCTGATCTGGGTGGCGAAGGCGATGGCGAAGCTGCGCCGCCAGCCGCCGGATGCCGGCGCGGCGCCGGCCTCGGCGATCAGCGGCGTGCTGGCGCCGCGCCAGATGCGCCAGCCGAGATAGACCAGATAGGCGCCGCCCGCCACCTTCAGCACGAGATAGAGCCACGCCACCTGCAGCAGCAGCGCCTGCAGACCGGCCAGCGCCAGCCCGGCGAAGACCAGCCCGCCGCAGCCCATGCCGAGCGCCGAGGCGAGGCCGTCGCGGCGCGACAGGCCGGCCGAGGCGCGCACCACCACGACGAAGCTTGGTCCCGGGCTCATGGCGCCGATCGCCAGCGTGCCGAGGATCGAGAGCATGGCGACGAGCGGCAAATCCGGATGCATCGAAATCCCTCCCTGTTCGTGGCTGCCTGCGCGGCGTCCGTTATACGCCGTCACCGCCAGCGCGCCACCTCGGGATGGTCGCGCAGGAAATAGATGAGGTCGAGCGACGGCGGCGCCACGCTGGTCGAAGACAGCATGGCATGGGCCTGGCCGCGGTGATGGGTCTGGTGGTTGAAGACATGGGTCAGGACCTGGTCGACCGGCGTTTCCATCGCCGCGCCCGCCATGGTCTTGTAGGCCAGCACGCCGTCGAGGCGCGCTTCGCTGATGCCGTCGATGAGCGCGATGTAGCGCGCGTCGAGCGCCGCGCGCGCCTGGCGCAGCGGCGCGAATTCGGCGTGCAGCTGCTGGTCCAGGCTGGTGATGCCCGGAGCGCCCTGTCCGTCGAGCCGGCCGAGCCAGACCGTATCGCCGACCATGAGATGGTTCAGCGTCCTGGCGAGCGAGGGGAAATAGCCGGCGCGCGGCGCGTTGAACTCGGCCGGCGACAGCTGCGCCACCGCGCCGTAGAGAATCTCGTTGGCCCAGCGGTTATAGGCCGCCAGGCGACGGAAATGCGCTTTCAGGCCGCTCATCGATCACCCCCATGCTTTCATGCCGCGCCGCCGCCGGGATGGCCTTCCCGGAAAGCCGGCGGGAAAATCGTCATTGACCGCGGCGCGATCCCGGCATCCCAATACCGCGGCAAACGCCACCAGGACCAGCATGATCCCGCGCATCGATGCCGCCCCGCTTTTCGCCGGGCCCGCGCCGCAACGCGACGCCGCCGACGCCGCCATCCTGGCGGCGGCGCGCGAATGCGGCTTCATGACCATGACCGGCCTGCCGCCGGACTGCCCGATCGACGCCGCCCGGCGACGCGAGATGCTGCGCATCTTCGCCCTGCCGGCGGCACAGCTCGAGCCGCTGTGGCGGCAGAAATTCGCTCCCGGTCACGGCAACATCTATCGCGGCTGGTTCCCGCTGCAGGACGGCGCCGAGACCTACAAGGAGGGCATCGACCTCGGGCCCGACATCGCCCATGGCGCCGACCGCGTCGCCGCCGGCGATCCGCTGCGCGAGCCGACGCCGCTGCCGCCGGAAGCGCTGCTGCCCGGCTGGCGCGCCGCGGCGGCAGCTTATTTCCGCGCCATGGAGCGCGTCGGCGCGACGCTGATGCATGCCATCGCGCGCGGGCTCGGCCTGCGGGAGGACATCTTCGACGCCGCCTTCGCGGGCGGCATTTCCACCCTGCGCCTGATCCGCTATCCGCCGCGCACGCCTGAATCCATGGCCGGCCTGGCGGAGGACCAGCTCTGGGTCGAGCAGGGCGGCCGCCGCCGTTTCATGCTCGGCAAGGCCCATGTCGATTCCGGGCTGGTGACGCTGCTGGCGCAGGACGGCGTCGCCGGGCTGCAGGCGCGCGGCGCCGACGGCGCCTGGATCGACGTGCCGCCGGAGGAAGGCACGCTGGCGGTGAATTTCGGCAAGCTGCTGGAGCGCTGGACCGGCGGCCGCATCAAGGCCACCGAGCATCGGGTGATCGGCGAGGCCGAAGGCGGGACGAACCGGGCGCGGCATTCGATCCCGTTCTTCTACGAGCCGCGGGCCGATGCCCGCATCGCCCCCCTGCCCTTGCCCCCGACCTTCCCGGGAATCGAGGCCTTCGCGCCGTTCGAGTATGGCGATCATCTGTGGTCGGCGATGACCAGGTTCGTCGAGTTCCGCGGCCTCGAGGGCCTGCGCCGTCCGCAGGCCCCCGCGCCCGTCGGGATGCAGCCCGGGATGAAGCCGTCCTTCACGCGGCAAGCCTAGGCCTGCCAGAAGCGCTTTTCCGCCTCGTGCTCCGCATCGGCGCGGCTGACGCCGATATCCTTCAGCATGGCGTCGCTCATCGACGCCAGGTGCCGGCGGTCGCGCACGCGGTCGAGCCAGGCGATCGGCGCCTCGACCACCCGAGACAGCACGGGCGAGAGATCGGTGGCGACGATATGGGCCAGGCCGGAACGCGGCAGCAGCGACAGAATGTGGTTGCTCATGACACCCTCCACGGGTTTCGCACGCCTTCGGGGACACGCATGTTCGGGTTTCGGTTCGGGTCGGTGGGGCCGCGGCGCGGCGCTTCACAGGGGTCGGGTGAGAGCTGGCCGCCCCTGTCCCTCGCGCCGCGCCTTGGACCCGGCGGCTGAACGACCGCCTGACTGAAAGGCTTCCGGCCGCCTAGCGCCGCCAGAACGGGGTGGCGGCGACATCCTCGGCCTCGCTGCGGCTGAGGCCGATATCGCGCAGCAGGTGCTCGTCGAGCTCGGTTAGGCGGCGCCGGTCCTGGACCCGGCCGAACCACACGAAAGGGGTGTTCAGGATGCTGCCGGCATAGGCGAGCAGGTCCTGGCCGCCCCGGTTGGTCGAAGCCTGGGCCGGTGAGAGGCCGTTCGGGGAAAAGGCTGAGTATTTCATAGCTGACCTCACATATTTCGCGGGGGCGTCATCGCCGTTGAGATAGAGAATGGGCTTGATTTTCAATCCGAACAAACGATAGTTTCTCAGATGTCCTGTTAGAAATTTCAACACATGAAGGAGGCCCCATGCGCCTTCCCCCGTTGAAATCCGTGCACTATTTCGAGGCCGCCGCGCGGCTGCAGAGCTTCACCAAGGCGGCCCAGGAGCTGAACGTCACCCACAGCGCCATCAGCCACCAGATCAAGGCGCTGGAGGAGTGGCTGGGCCAGCAATTGTTCGAGCGCAAGACCCGCCAGGTGCGCCTGACCGAGGCCGGCAAGCGCTTCGTCGGCCCGGTGAAAAGCGCCTTCGAGCAGTTGAGCGAGGGCGCCGCCGACATCGCCCGCTATGGCAAGGACCGGCCGCTGACGGTGACCGCCCTGCCCTCGCTTTCGGCCAAGTGGCTGGTGCCGCGGCTCTCCGATTTCCAGCGCAATCATCCGGAGATCCAGGTGCGGCTCTCCGCCACCTCCGAGGTCGAGCCGGTGGGCGCCCGCGACATCGACATCGGCATCCGCTTTGGCCGCGGCGGCTGGAGCGGGCTCGAGGCCGAATTGCTGGCGCCCAACATCGTCTTCCCGGTCTGCAGCCCGGCGCTGCTGACCCCGGACCGGCCGATCAACGAACCGCGCGACGTGCTGAAATACCCGCTGCTGACCGACATCGACTGGATGCGCTCGGGCTATGACGAATGGGCGGAATGGACCGCGGCTGCCGGCATCATCGACAACCGCGTGCAGTCCAACCTCAGCCTCAACTTCTCCAACCTGCTGATCCAGGCGGCGATCGACGGGCTCGGCATCGCCATGGGCAACGTCATCACCGCCGGCGACGACCTGAAGCACGGGCGGCTGATCAAGCCGGTGGATTTCTCGGTCGACTTGAAGACCGGCTACTGGGTGGTCTATGGCAAGGGCGCGCTCAATCAGCCCAAGATCCGCGCCTTCCGCGACTGGGTGATGGAGCAGGCGCACGGCCACGCCGAATCCTGCAAGGGCTGCGGCTGAGGCCTTCGACTTGGGGGATCGCATGAAGCGTGTGGTGTTGGCGGCGTTGATCGCGGCGGGGGCCGCGGCCTGGTCCATGACAGACCCGGCAAGCGCGGAGGAGCCGCGCCAGCGGCTGATGGACGTGCCGCTCGACATGCCGCTCGACGACGAGCTCGACGGCGAGTTCCTGGAGGGAATCTACCAGGAAAAGCTGATGTCGGTGCTGAAGGACAGCGTGCTGATCGAGAACCCGATCCAGCACATCGAAAGCAACTTCACCGAGAACCGCAAGCTCGAGCTCTGGTTCTCCGCGCGCGAGGACGGCAGGCGCGTGTTCTGGGCGCATTTGTTCCAGGGCTTCGATGAAGGCAAGGAGCCGAGCCCGGAAATCGCGCTGGCCAATTTCCAGAGCGTCTTCGGCAAGCCCGACATCGTGAAGCTCGACAAGGACGACACGCGCGGGTCCTGGGTGCTGCTGAAGCTCGACCCGCGCCTGCCGGCCGAGCGCCGCGCGTCGATCCTGCAGCGCCTGGAAGCCAGCTTCCAGCCGACGCCCGACCAGATCGGCGACTTCCTGTTCCTCGACATGCGCGACCGGGTGAAGCTGCTGGGCCAGGATTTCCGCGGCGCGATCTTCTATTTCTCCGCCTTCAAGAACAAGGTCGCCGGGCAGAACACCGAGCTGCTCGACATGACGCGGGCCAACACGGTGCTGAACCTGGTGGTGCTGCAATAGCGGCTGGCTTTCTGCCGGTCGGGGCCGGACCGCCACACCAAACTCGTTCGTCATCCCGGCCTTGCGCCGGGATCCACCGCGCAACCGCAAGGACCGCGTTCCGAAACACAACGCCCTTGCGGCGGAACCGTGGATCCCGGCGCTCGCAGAGCCTGTCCTTGGGCGGCGCACTGCGCGGACCCGAGGGCTCGGCGGGGACGACAATCGAAGAGGATGGTCCTCCGCCTAGAACGACGAATTCGGCCCCTTGAGGAACTCCGCCTCCTCCTCCGTTGTCGCGCGGCCCAGGGCCTCGTTGCGGTGGGGGAAGCGGCCGAAGCGCTTGATGATGTCGCGGTGCCGGTGCGCGTAGTCGAGATAATCCGCCGCCGCCGCGCCGAATTCCCGCGCGCAGGCCTCGATCAGCGCGATGTAGCGGTCCTGGTCGGCCAGGCTCTCGCCATGCTCGAAGGGCAGGTAGAAGAAGACGCGGTCGGGAAACGGAAAGCGCCGGTCGAAGCCGCGCTGGATCGCCTCCGCCGCGATGGCGCGGGCCAGCGGGTCGCCGAGATAGGCCTTGGCGCTGCCGCGATGGATGTTGCGGGCGCACTGGTCGACCAGCAGCAGCAGCGCCAGCGCGCCCTCGGGCGAGCCGCGCCAGGCGGCAAAGCCGCCCAGCTGCGCCTCATGCACGGCGGCGCCGAAGCGTTGCGCGATGTCGGCGTCGAAATCGCGGTCCTTCTCGAACCACAGCGCGCGAGCCCGGTCGGAGAACCAGAACTGCAGGATGTCGCGCGGCGTGACCGCCATGTCAGCCGTCGTTCAGCTTCAGCATCCGCTGCATCGCCGGCCGCGCCGCCACCAGGTCGGCCAGGCGCTTCACCCGCGGGAAGCGCTCGTAGATGCCCGGGCACGAGGTCTGCCAGGTGGAGAGCATGTGAGCGAAGATGTCGGCGGCGGAGAATTGCTCGCCCAGCAGATACGGCCCGCCGGCGGCGAGGTGCTGGTCGATGCGGCCCCACAGGGTCGCCACCTCCGCCAGCGCCACCTGCTTCACCGAGGCCTCGCTCGCGGCATCGGCGACGCGGTCGGGATAGTAGAAGCGCAGCATCGCCGGCTGCAGCGTGTTGGTGAGGTGGACCAGCCACTGATAGAAGTGGCCGCGCGCCATCTGGTCCGGCGCCGGCGCCAGCTTCGCCTCCGGGTGGCGGTCGGCGATGAAGGCGGCGATGGCGGCGGATTCGAACAGCACGAAGCTGCCATCCACCACCAGGGTCGGCACCTTGCCGTTGGGATTGAGCCGCAGATAGTCCGGGTCGCGCGTGGCGCCGGCATCGACGCTGGTGAGCTTGAGCTCGAACCTGGCGCCCGATTCCTCGAGCACGCCATGCGGCGCCATCGAGGCGGAGCCGGGCGACCAATAAAGCGTGTACACGTGAGTTCCCCTGATCATTCCGCGCAGCGCGGGGCGCCACGTTAGCCAGAAGCGCCGCGCTCGCGCCAGAGGGGATCGCAGCGGGGCGAACGTGATGGAGAGATCGTGATGGGGAGAAAGGGATAGCCGCCGCCGCCACGCCGTCGCGGCCCTTCCCGCCAGGGCGAATCGGCGCGATACTTCAAGAAACGGAAAAGGCGCGGCGGATGCGGCCAGGAACCCTGCTTCTCATCCTTGCGGCGGCGTTGCTCGGCGCCTGCGCCGCCAGGCCGGCGTCGCAATACGGCGCCCAGGCTCCTTCAGGTAGCCAGCCGAGCGGCCAGGCGGCCGCCAATCCGGCCGCCAATCCAGTGGTGGCGACGGAGGAGCGCGCGGTCCGCGTCGGCATGTCGGCGGCCGAGATCGCCGAGATGCTCGGCGCGCCGAATACGGTGGTCACCGACGCCGCGAAACGCGACACCTGGACCTATGACCGGATCTGGACCGACACGGCCTATTCCGCCTCGGATTCGCGCGGCAAGGTCCTGATGCTGGATCCGGCCCCAGGCGCCGGCGGCGCCGCCGCCCACACCGCCCTCACCGTCATCGTCATGTTCGACGAGGTCGGCAAGGTTCGCGACTTCGCCTATCACGCTCCGTCGCCCTAGGGTGGGACGCGCGGTGGCAGGCTTCCGGCAAAACAAAACCGGGGCCTTGCGGCCCCGGTTCGTTTGGTTTCCTGCCTGCTCGCTTAGCGGCGGTCGCCGATGAAGCGCAGCAGGTAGATGAACAGGTTGATGAAGTCGAGATAGAGCTCGAGGGCGCCGAGGATCGCCTTCTTGCCGCCGGTCTCGGAATCGTCGCCTTCCCAGTAGGATTCCTTGATCTTCTGGGTGTCGTAGGCGGTGAGGCCGGTGAAGATCAGCACGCCGACCGCGGAAATGGTCAATTGCAGCGCGGTGGAGTTGACGAAGATGCCGACCACGCTGGCGATGATCAGGCCGATCAGGCCCATGAACAGGAACGAGCCCCAGGAGGTCAGGTCGCGCTTGGTGGTGTAGCCATAGAGCGCCATGGCGAAGAAGGTCGCCGAGCTGACGAAGAAGGTCGTGACGATCGACTGCTGGGTATAGACCAGGAAGATCGACGACAACGACAGGCCCATCACGCCGGAGAACAGCCAGAACACCAGCTGCGCCGTCGCGGCCGACATGCGGCGGATGCCGAAGCTGAGCGCCAGGACGAAGCCGAGCGGCGCGAAGAAGATCACCCAGCGCAGCGGCGTGGTGAAAATGGCCTCCAGCATCGCCGGGCTCTGCGAGGTGAAAAACGCCACCAGGCCGGTAATCGCGGTGCCCACGCCCATCAGGCCGAACACCTTCTGCATATAGGCGCGCAGGCCGACATCGATGTCGGCAGCCTGCGCGGCGCCACGCGCCGGCATCCGGGTTATCGTCTCACGCTGCGGTCCAATGGCCATCGTTCGCTCCTTGTTCCCATCGGGGGCGCCCAAATCCCCCCAAAGCGCCGCGCTGGAAGCGCGTGTCGGGCTTTAATATGAGGGCGTCACCCCGGTCCTTCAATGCCAATCGGACCGGTCCGGCGACCGATTTTCAGGCCCGGATCAGGGTAAATGCCCGCTGCACAAGGTCGGATTTGCCGGAAAACCCCTTGCGGGACCGGGCGCGGGGCGGCGATATAGCGGCCTTCCGGCCCCCAGCCGGCCGAAACCGGCCGGTTCGGGGCCGCTTCGCCCAGTTCGCCAGCCCGAAAGCACCCCCGAATGAGCCGCAACGTCAACCGCATCTTCTCCGGCGTCCAGCCGACCAACAACCTGCATCTCGGCAACTACCTGGGCGCGGTCAGGAACTGGGTGCGGATGCAGAAGGACTACGAGTGCATCTTCTGCGTCGTCGATTTGCACGCCATCACCCTGTGGCAGGAGCCGGCGGCCCTGCGCCAGAACACCCGCGAGGTGGCGGCGGCCTATATCGCGTCCGGCATCGACCCGGAGGCCTCGATCATCTTCGCCCAGAGCCAGGTGCCGGCCCATGCGCAGCTGGCCTGGATCTTCAACTGCGTGGCCCGGCTCGGCTGGCTCAACCGCATGACCCAGTTCAAGGAAAAGGCCGGCAAGAACCGCGAGAACGCCTCGGTCGGGCTCTACGCCTATCCGGTGCTGATGGCGGCCGACATCCTGGCCTATAAGGGGACCCACGTGCCCGTGGGCGAGGACCAGAAGCAGCATCTGGAGCTGGCCCGCGACATCGCCCAGAAGTTCAACCACGACTACAAGGTCGACTTCTTCCCGCTGCCCGAGCCGGTGATCGGCGGGCCGGCGACCCGCGTCATGTCGCTGCGCGACGGGACCAAGAAGATGTCCAAGTCGGATGAAAGCGACTACAGCCGCATCAACATGACCGACGATGCCGACACCATCGCGCTCAAGTTCCGCAAGGCCAAGACCGACCCCAACGCGCTGCCCGGCCCGGAAAGCCTGGACGAGCGCGGCGATGTGAAGGATGACGCGCTGGCGGCCCGGCCCGAGGCCTTCAACCTGCTGGCGATCTATGCGGCGCTTTCCGACGCCACCCTGTCGGAGGTGGTGGGCCGCTTCGCCGGGCTGGATTTCTCCAAGTTCAAGGGCGAGCTGACCGATCTGGCGGTGGCCAAGCTCGGCCCGATCAACGCCGAGATGAAACGCCTGCTGGGCCATCCGGACGAGATCGACGCCCTGCTGCGCAAGGGTGCGGATCGCGCCCAGGCCATCGCGCAGCCGGTGCTGCGCGAGGTGGAGAAGATCGTCGGTTTCCTGCACTGATCTCGCTATCCCCTCCCCCAGCCCAAGGCTGGGGAGGGCTCGGGAGGGGAAAGCGGCGTCGCAATCTCGGGCGGCCTTCGCTTGCCGCCGGCACCCCCAACCCTCCCCCGTCCCCGGGGAGGGCGCAGCGCTGAACTTGCCACCCGGCCGCAGCGACACCATTTGCAGTGGGGCTATAATGCCCGCCCGCCCCGCCGTTGAACCTGGCCCTTGGAGTTTCCCGCCATGACCGCCGATCCGTTCCTCGACAGCCCGGCCGACACGCCGCAATTGCCGGGTCGCGGGCGGCGCTGGCTGCGGCGGATCAAATGGGCGGCCCTGCTGCTGCTGGCGGTGATCATCCTCTACTACCCGGTCGGCATGATCCTGGTGCACCGGATCAACGACGACCCGGCCTTCGGCCCGGCGACGGTGCCCCAGGGCGGCAGCAAGGCCGTGGCGACGGCGGCGGCGCTGATCCAGCGCGAGGTCGTCGACAGCCCCTGGCCGGCCAACGACCCCTTTTTCCTGCCCGGCGCCGCGCTGGACAACATGCCCAATTTCCAGATCGGCATTCAGGAGGCGCTGCGCCGCTTCGCCACCGAGATGGCGGACCAGATCGGCCGCGCCCGCGGCTCGTCCAGCGCCGACACCGATCTGACCGATGCCCGCGGCGCGCTCAACTACGCGCCGGACCGCTGGGTCTGGGACCCCAGCGTCTCGCTGTGGCCGACCGCCGGGTCCGAGGACCAGTACAAGGCGGCGATGCGCTCGCTGCTCAAATACAACGACCGCCTGTCCAGGGGGCAGGCCTCGTTCGAGCCGCGCGCCGACAATCTGATGACCACCCTCGACCGCATCGGCAAGGATTTGGGCGCCGCCTCCAACGCCATCGACCAGCAGATCGACGAGCATTCCGGCGACTGGATCGACTGGCAGGCCGACGACAAGTTCTACCGCACCAAGGGCGAGCTCTACGCCTTCGGCCTGCTGCTGCGCGACATGGGCACCGATTTCCAGGCGGTGATCCAGGAGAAGGGCGCCACCACCGTGTGGCAGCGCATGGTCAGTTCGATGCTGGAGGGCGCCAGCCTGCAGCCGCTCGTCGTCATGAACGGGTCGCCCAACGCGCTGCTGCAGCCGAACCATCTGGCGGCCCAGGGATTCTACCTGCTGCGCGCCCGCACCCAGCTGGAAGAGATCACCGACATCCTGCAGAAATAGGGCGGCGGCATCAGCTTTCCGTCACGCCGGTACCATAAAACCGTGCCGGCGGCGAGCGCCGTTGCGCGACGGCCGATTCCGCGCTTTCGCCTTGAGAATCATCGTCGTAGAGTAGATCACGATTGGCCGCGGGCCACGAGTCGCTGTCGCCGAAAACGCCAGAGCCACCGCGCTTTTGCCTGCAGGGCGTCTCCTTGACCGCAACCGCCAGTCGTTGAGACGCGTCTTGGGGGATGTCCGGCTGGCAGGGGTACCGACCGTCGGGCGTGGAACACTTTTGGGCCTGGGGTTCGGTCGCACATGCTGGGCGCCCTGTTAGACTGGCTACTCAGCTTTCAAGTCTATCTGCCGATCGCCGAGATTTCGGTCTCGGTGCTGTTGCTGCTCGGGCTCGGCGGCGGCATCGGCTTCCTCTCCGGCCTGTTCGGCGTCGGCGGCGGCTTCCTGATGACGCCGCTGCTGATCTTCATCGGCGTGCCGCCGGCGGTGGCGGTGGCGACGCAATCCAACCAGACGGTGGCAACCTCGGTCAGCGGCGTGCTGGCGCATTGGAGCCGCGGCAACGTCGATTTCAAGATGGGCACCGTGCTGTTGGGCGGCGGCGTGATCGGCTCGATCATCGGCGTCGCCTTGTTCTCCATCCTGCGCCGCTTCGGCCAGATCGACCTCGTCATCAACATCGCCTACGTGCTGATGCTGGGCTCGATCGGCATCATGATGCTGGTGGAATCGGTGAAGGCGCTGCGCCGGGTGCGCCGCGCCCAGGCCCCGCGCAAATTGCACCAGCATGTCTGGGTGCACGGCCTGCCGCTGAAGATGCGGTTCAAGAAATCGCGCCTCTACATCTCGGCGGTGATGCCCGTCGGCCTCGGCGTGCTGGTCGGCATCCTCTCGGCGCTGCTCGGCGTCGGCGGCGCCTTCATGCTGGTTCCGGCGATGATCTACCTGCTCGGCATGCCGACGGTGGTGGTGATCGGCACCTCGCTGTTCCAGATCATCTTCGTCGCCGCCGTCACCACCGTCCTGCAATCGGTGGAGAACCGCACCGTCGACGTCATGCTGGCCTTCGTGCTCACCATCGGGTCGGTCATCGGCGCGCAGTTCGGCGGCCGCATCGGCGCCCGCCTGCCGGGCGAGCAGTTGCGCTTCCTGCTGGCGCTGCTGATCCTCTCCGTCGCCGTCGGCCTGTGCTACGAGCTGGTGGCGACGCCCGAGGATCTCTACGCCATCGTCACCCTGCCGGGGTCGCGCTGATGCGGCGGCGCCGCGCCCTGGACCTGCGTTGCGCCTGGCTGGCGCTGGCGGCGCTGCTTGCGGCCGCGCCGGCCCAGGCCAAGGGCATCATCGCCGATGTCGACGACCACCTGGTCGAGATCACCACCGACTTCGCCGGCCAGGACATCCTGGTCTTCGGCGCCATCGATGCGCCCGGCGACGTGGTGCTGGTGATGCGCGGGCCGCTGGGCCAGGTGCAGGTGCATGAGAAGGCGCGCTTCGCCGGCATCTGGGTCAATGCCGAGACCGTCGGCTTCGCCAACGTCCCGGCGCTCTATGGCGTCGCCTCGTCGCGCAACCTGTTCGAGATCCTGCCGCCCGATGCCCTCGACCGCTACGAGCTCGGCGTCGGCCGCATCAAGTTCACGCCGCTCGACGGCGAAATCGCCGGCAGCGGCCCGTTCAAGGACGCGCTGGTGCAGCAGAAGAAGAAGCACGGCCTCTATGCCGACCGGGTCGGCCGCGTCACCTTCATCGGCAGCACCCTGTTCCGCGCCAACCTGCACCTGCCGTCCAACGTGCCGACCGGCACCTATCTGATCGACGTCTATCTGGTGCGCGACGGCCGCATCGTCGACGCGCAGAACATGCCGCTCATCATCAGCAAGGTCGGCTTCGGCGCCGACCTCTACAAATACGCCCATGCGGGCAACATCGCGACGCGCCTCGGCTACGGCATCGTCGCGGTGATCGTTTCGCTGTTCACCGGCTGGCTCGCGCATTTGGCCTTTCGCAAGAGGTAGGACATGATGGCAGAACCAGGATCAACCGACACGACACCCGGCGACGCCGCCACCCAGACCGGGGAGCCGTCGCGCCAGCAGGAGCGCGTCTTCCTGGTGGTGATCGACGATTCCCCTGAATTGAAGATCGCCATCCGCTACGCCTGCCGCCGCGCCTTCCGCTCCAACGGCCGCGTCGCCATGGTCTATGTGATGGAGCCGACCGGCTTCGGCGACTGGATGGGCGTCAACCAGCTGATGAAGGACGAGGCGCGCCAGCAGGCCGAGGCGACCATGCAGAAGATGGCGAGCGAGGTGAACAAGCTCTCCGGCAAGATGCCGATGCTGTATTTCCGCGAGGGCGACCGGCGCGACGAATTGCTGAAACTGATCGAGGAGGAGCCCGGCATCTCCATCCTCGTGCTCGCCGCCTCGACCGGGCCGAAGGGCCCCGGCCCGCTGATCTCCGCCCTGACCGGGAAATACATCGGCAAGATGCGGGTGCCCATGACCATCGTCCCCGGCAACCTCACGGTGGAGGATGTCGAGCACGTCGCCTGAGGAACGCGCCCCCGGAAACGGCGCTGGCGCTAGCGCCGGATGCTGCGATAGATCACCAGCACCAGGATGGCGCCGCCGACGGCGATGATGAAGGAGCGGATGTCGAAGCCCTGCACGCTGCCGAGGCCGAGCTGTGCGGCGACGAAGCCGCCGAGAAAGGCGCCGACCACGCCCAGCAGGATGGTGACGATGAAGCCGCCCGGATCGCGGCCGGGCATGATCACCTTCGCCACGATGCCGGCCAGCAGGCCGAACAGAATCCAAGAGAGAATGCCCATGACCGCTCCCGCGAAATGATGGCGCGAAATGATGGCGCGATATGGCGCCGCCGGGGCGACCCTAGCCGCTCCCCGGTGATCTGTCATTCGGCTCTTCGCGGCCGGCCATGATGGCCGCGAAGAGCCGGTCGAGCGCCGCCCGGAGCGGCGTCGCCAGCGCCGGGTCGTTGGCGATGGCGGCGGCATCCAGGTCGCGCCCGAGCAGCGGCAGGGTCACGGCGGCATCGTCGATCACCCGTCCCGCCATGGTGAGCAAGGTCTCGCGCAGCTGCGCCTGGGCCAGGGTCGCGCGCGGCGAGGTGTTGATCAGGGCGACGGGTTTCTCGGGAAATTCCGACCCGGCGACCAGCCAGTCGAGCGCGTTCTTCAATACGCCGGAGACGCCGTGGGCATATTCCGGCGCGGCGATCAGCAAGCCGTCGGCGGCGGCGATGGCCGCGCGGAACGCCGTCACCGGCGGCGGCAGATCATCGCCATCCCGATCGGGATTGAACGGCGGCAGCCGCGCCGGCGCGTCGGACAGCACGATGGCGCAGCCAGCCGGCGCCAGCAGCGAAGCGGCGCGCAAGGCGGCGGTGTTGGTCGAGGCCGCCCGCAAGCTGCCGGAGATGCCGAGAAGACGCATGGAGAAGGGCCCGAATCGCTGCGACGCGGCGGCCATTCAGCAGACTTGGCGCCCCGCCGTCCAGTGACGGCAAACATTTATCCGCCGTCCAGTGACGGCAAGCATTCAATCGCGAGCCGGCGGCGGCTAGAGGTAGTCCACTTCCGTCATCATGCCGGAGAGCATGTGGTAGAGGTTGTGGCAGTGGAACATCCAGCGTCCCGGATTGCCGGCGTCGAAGGCGATGGTGACGCTGCCGCCGATCGGCACCAGCTCGGTGTCGCGCACGGCCCCGGCGACGCGCGCGCCGTTCACCGCGACGATCTGGAAATGATGGCCGTGCAGGTGGATCGGATGCGACATGCCGCTGCGGTTGACCAGTTCCAGCTCGACCCGCTCGCCCGCCGCCACCTTGACCTTCGCGTCCGGGGCGGCGGTGTCGCCGATGCCCCATTGATAGGTCATCATCGAGCCGGTCAGCGCCACGGTCAGCTTGCGATCCGCCGCGCGCGCGGGCAGCGGCTCCGCCGCCGTGTAGAGCATCGGCAGGTCGCGGGCGATGGCGCCGATCGGCGTCGCCGCCTGGTCGGCGATCTTCGCCACCGTGCCGCCCTTGGTGGCGACGATGAGGCCGGTGCGGATCGCATCGCCCTCGCGCTGGAACAGGATCGGCCAGGCGCCCTCGCCCGCCGGCAGGCTGACGCGGAGATCGGCGCGCTGGGCGATGGCGAGCGGAAAGCGGCTGCCGGCGACGGGCGCGATCGGCCGCCCGTCGACATCGCTGAGGGTGCCGGACAGCTGGCCGAGGTCGATCATGAAATTGGTCGCCGCCGCGCCGTTGATGATGCGCAGGCGCAGGCGCTGCCCCTTCTCCACCCGCACCACCTCGGGATCGTCCAGCGTGCGGTCATTGGCCAGGAAGGCGTCATAGGCGACGTCGTTCAGGTCCATCCCGCCCATATCCATGCCGCTCATGTCCATGCCATTCATGTCCATGCCGGGCATGTTCGGATCCACTCCGGACATGTTTTGGCCGGACATGTTTTGGCCGGACATGTTTTGGCCCATCGCGCCGTGGTCATGCGCCATGCCATGCGACAGCTGGGCCAGGATCTCGTCGGGATCGCGGAAGGTGAAATCGTGCAGCATGATGACGATTTCCTGCTCGTCGCCGCCGGCCTCCCGCGGATCGCGCACGATGAGCGGCGCTGCCATCAGGCGCTGCTCCTGCAGCGAATGGTGCGAATGCATCCAGTTGGTGCCGGGCAAGGCCACCGGGAAATCGTAGTCGTAGCTCTGCCCCGGCGGCAGCATCGCCTGGGTCACGCCCGGCACGCCGTCCTGCGCGTTGGGCGGGGTCAGGCCATGCCAGTGGATCAGGGCCGGCTCGCCGCACTCGTTGTGCAGGCGCAGCTGCAGCCGCTCGCCGGCAGTCATCGTCAGGATGCCGCGCGCCGCGTCATGGCCCGCCTGGCGCTCGATCAGCCCGAACACCTTCGCCGCCCGGCCCTTGACCTCGATGATGCGGGTGCCGATGACCAGGTCGCGCCCGGCATGATGGGCGGCGGCGCGGCGCGCCAGCGCGGGCAGGCCGACGGCAGCGAGCCCCGTTGCGGCGAGCGCCGAACCGGCCAGGATCCTGCGGCGCGAGAAGGTCAGCATGATCGGGTCTCCGGACGAACAGCGGTGGAGGTGCGAATGCTAGGACGCGCATCGCGCTGCGCCAAGATGCCCGCGCCAACCTTGCCCCGTGGCAGCGTCGGGATGCCGCGCATATCACGCAAATTTGTGCGATCGGCCCGGCGTCGCCCCCATGCGAAAGGATGCGCCGACCATCCCGGCGCAGAATCGACCGGTGGCGGCGCCTCGGGCATCATTCCCTCGTCAGCGCGCGGCCGATCCCGCTCCTCGTCCTCCCAAGCGGCCAAGCATTGACGGAACCAAAGCGCTGGACCCGACCAGCGGCGCGACGGCGCCCCTGACCAGCGTTTGCTTTGTGGATTGCCCGGCGACGGTCCCCTTGTCCGGCCGCCGGGCTGCAGAGACAGAAATCTGCGCTGGACCCGCTTTGTATCCCCCGAGTCAAAGCGCCCGGCGTTCCGGGACCGGACCCAACGTCGCAATGCGGCTTGCACGGTGGGGCCGGTCCCGATTCTCTTGCGGCGACGTTCCGCCGCAGCCACCGCGCATCGCGGAAGAATCGCGACATTTCAAGGCTCGGGCGCACCCGCCGATCGATCGTATTTTAGCGGCATTGCCGCCGGCGCCGGCGCATTTACCCCTTGGCAAGCTCGCCCTGGCAAAACAGCTCCGCGCCCGGCCATCGCGGTCTTCCGCGGAGCCGGCCGCCAGGTTCCGCCAGGCAACGCCGCCGGCGCGCAGTTGACGCGCTGGCCTGCATGGCGTCACGGGGCCGGATCGGTCGCCCGCAATGGGACGCGGCGATGGTCCGGCCCCGACCAGTTTGCCCCGACCAGTTTGGCCCCAATCGGTGCGGCCGTTCAGCGTTTGGGGATTGCGCGGAACGCTCAGAGCGATCCGCCGCCGCCCGCTCCGGTCGAGACCGATTGCAGCAGCGACTTGACGCAGCGCTCGGTCGGCGCGGCCTCGGCCCGCACGTCGCGCGCCTCGACGAAGGCGACTTCCATGCGGCCATCGGCGTCATACAGATAGAAATCGACCACGCAATCGGCGCCGCTGTATTGCCAGATCTCGGCCGGCGCGTCCTTGCGCACCTGGCGCGGCTTGCCGAGCACGCTGGAAAGCTCGCGGTCGGCGAGGCCGATGAAGGCATTGCTGTCGGTGCCGAGCACAGGCGCCGCGGGCTGGCCCTGGCGCGCCGCGTGGGCGGCATCGACGCCGGCGCCGGACTGGCAGCCGCCCAGCGTCGCCGAAATTGCGGCGAGCGCGCAGATCGTGGTCAGGCATGAAACCGGAGCCGGTCTTCGGCTCGAACTCATTTCGGCCCCCTCTTGCCGAAACCGGCGGCGTCGCGGCCCCCCGAGGCCGTCGGCGACGCGCCGTGACGCGCACCTTCTCTCCCGCCCCATCCCGACCGGCGCCCGTAATGGCTCCGGCCGGCGGGGGATGGCGGCTTACGCCGCCACGTCGCTGGAGGTGGCGCTTTCCGGCAGCGCTTCCACGGTGCCGGAGATGATGCCGCCGCGCTCGACTTCGAGCTGGCCGTATTTGACCTTGCCGAAGACCTTGCCGGTGGCGCGCACGGTCAACCGGCCGTGCACGGTCAGGTCGCCGTCGAAGCGGCCGCTGATGTCGGCCGATTCGATGTCCGCCGAGCCCTTGAACTGGCCCGAGGCGGCGATGTCGATGGAGCGGCACTCGTTCAGCACCGCCTCGACCCGGCCTTCGACCACCAGGCTGTCGCAGGTGCGGATCTCGCCGTTCAGGATGATCTCGCGGCCGACGATCAGCTTCTTGTGGTCGGCCTCGCCCTGGCGCGTCGCCGGCGCGGCCGGCTGGTCGCGGCGCTGGGTGAAGGCGGAGAGGTCAGGCGGCCGGCGGGTGACTTCCGGGGTCGCCGGGCGGGACACGCCGGGAGCGGCACCGGCGGCGGGCGCGTCCGGACGCAAATAGGCTTTCGCGGTGGAATCGGCCGGGGAAGCGGCCGGGGTGTCGGCGGCTGGTGTCACGTCCTGGTCCTTCTTTTTTCCGAACATCTTAACCCCTTCTGTAAGCGCTCAAGCGACCCGCCCCCTCATCGCGGCTGTCCCAAGCCTTCCTGCGACTGCTCATGGCCGGCGCTCCGAATCCCGAATCAGCGCCCGAGACTCGGCGCATGCGCACCTGTATGCCGCTGATTTACCACATTCTGGGCTATATGCACCATAAAAGCCGCGCCCAGCACGGGGGCGATCAGGTTCACGAAGGGGATGGTGAGGCAGATCGCGATCAGGATTCCGGCGACGGTGAAGGTGCGGAAGTGCTTCCGGTGCAGCGCCCGCGCCGCCTCGCGATCCATGCGGCGGAAGGCCACCATCTCGAAATACTCGCGGCCCAGCAGCCAGCCGTTCACGCCCCAGGTGATCAGGACATAGACCGGGAAGACCACCAGGAAGGGGAGCGCCAGCAGGTTGGCGATGAGGGCGACGCCGGCCAGCTGCATCGCGTCGACCATGATCGTCCACAGCGGCAGGTGCCGCGCCGGGCCCAGGAGCGGGTAGTGCTTCTGCTCGACCGCGTTGATCACCTCGTCGGCGAAGAAGCCGGCGATGGCCGCGGCGACGCCGGGGAAGATGAACCAGGCGACGACCATGGCGCCCAGCGCGCCGCCGAATTGGGCCAGGTTCTCCAGCCACCCCGCCAGGCCCGAAAGCCAGCCGATCAGCAGGTAGACCAGCACCACGAACAGGATGTAGCCCAGGATGGCGAGGCCCAGGGTCTTGCCGATGACGCCGCGGATGCGCGGGTCGTTCATCTGGCCCAGGGTCTTGGCGACGGCGCTGAACACAGAATTAGGCCTTTCCGAACAATAGGTTGGAACGACTCGCCCGCGACCTTAGGCGAGTTTGGCACGATAAGCAAATGGCCCCTCGGCGCGACCCCGGCAAGGCCGGGACGGAAGCCGGGGCCCTCCCCCGCCATGCCGCCCGCCATGCCGCCCGCAATGCCGCCCGCAATACAGGGGGCCCTCATGCGTCTGCGGGGGTTGTCCCGCAACCCTTCCTGACTATACTCCGGCCGCTTTTTCCGGAACGGCAGCAGGTCTTCATGCCCGACAAGGTCATCGATGTGGTCGGCATCGGCAACGCGATCGTCGACGTCATCGCCCATTGCGACGAGGTTTTCATCAACCGGATGAACCTCAACAAGGGCGCGATGACGCTGATCGACACCGCGCGCGCCAACACCCTCTATGACGCGATGGGCCCGGCGGTGGAGATCTCCGGCGGCTCCGGCGCCAACACCACCGTGGGCGTGGCCAGCCTGGGCGGCAAGGCGGCCTTCATCGGCAAGGTCGGCAACGACCAGCTGGGCGGCATCTTCCGCCACGACATCCGCGCCGTCGGCGTCCAGTTCGATATCCCGCCGGCAAATTCCGGCACGCCCACCGCGCGCTCGATGATCCTGGTGACGCCGGATGCCGAGCGCACCATGAACACCTATCTCGGCGCCTGCCAGGAGCTGACCCCGGCCGATGTCGACCCGCACCTGATCCAGCGGGCCAAGGTCACCTACATGGAAGGCTATCTGTGGGACCCGCCGCTGGCCAAGGAGGCGTTCCTGAAGGCCGCGCGCATCGCCCATGACGCGGGCCAGGAAGTCTCGCTGACGCTCTCCGATTCCTTCTGCGTGCAGCGCTACCTCGCCGAGTTCCAGGATTTGGTGAAGAACCACGTCGACATCCTGTTCGCCAACACCAGCGAGATCCTGGCGCTGTGGCAGACCGACGACTGGGACGAGGCGGTGCGCCAGACCCGGCAGCATTGCGACCTCGCGGCGCTGACCCGCAGCGAAAAGGGCTCGGTCATCGTCACCGCCGACGAGGTGCATGAGATCCCCGCCTGGCCGGTCGACAAGGTGGTGGACCTGACCGGCGCCGGCGACCTCTACGCGGCCGGCTTCCTCTACGGCTACACCCATGGCCGCGACTATGCCGCCTGCGGGCGCATCGCGTCGCTCGCCGCCGGCGAGGTCATTTCCCATGTCGGCGCGCGGCCGGAGACGCCGCTGGCCGAGCTTGTCCTGCAGCGTCTGCGCTAGGCCGGAGAGAGCGATGCACTCCTTCGGCCCCTACAGCTCCGGCACGCCGCCGACGATCGCCTAGCCCGGCGACCTCTACCGCCGCCTTTTCCGTCGCGCGCCGGCTCACGATATCCCGGGCGCCGCGCCGCCACACCCGTTTGAAAGTTCGAAAGCTGACGTCATGAAGCTACGCAACGTTGCCATCATCGCCCATGTCGACCACGGCAAGACCACCCTCGTCGACCAGCTGCTGAAGCAGAGCGGCGCCTTCCGCGCCAACCAGCAGGTGGCCGAGCGGGTCATGGATTCCAACGACCTGGAGCGCGAGCGCGGCATCACCATCCTCGCCAAGTGCACCTCGGTCGACTGGAAGGGCACCCGCATCAACATCGTCGACACGCCCGGCCACGCCGATTTCGGCGGCGAGGTGGAGCGCATCCTCAACATGGTCGACGGCGTCATCCTGCTGGTCGACGCCGCCGAAGGCCCGCTGCCGCAGACCAAGTTCGTCACCACCAAGGCCCTGGCGCTGGGCCTGCGCCCCATCGTCGTCATCAACAAGTGCGACCGCCCCGACGCGCAGCCGCACGAGACCCATGACGGCGTGTTCGACCTGTTCGCCATCCTCGGCGCCCATGACGACCAGCTCGACTTCCCGACCCTGTTCGCCTCGTCCCGCCAGGGCTGGGCGGTGCATGATCTGGAGAAGGACGAGCGCAAGGATCTGTCGCCGATGTTCGATTTGATCGTCGAGCATGTGCATGCGCCGCGCGTGCAGACCGACGCGCCCTTCTCCATGCTCGTCACCACGCTGGAATACGACAATTACCTGGGCCGCGTGCTGACCGGGCGCATCCAGACCGGCATCGCCAAGGTCAACATGCCGGTGCGGTCGATCCAGCCCGACGGCAACATCATCGAGACCGGGCGGCTGACCAAGCTGCTGTCGTTCCGCGGCATCGAGCGCATCCCGGTCGAGGAAGCCGAGGCGGGCGATATCGTCGCCATCGCCGGCCTGACCGAAACCACCGTCGCCGACACGATCTGCGATCCGGTCGTCGAATTGCCGCTGCCGGCGCAGCCGATCGACCCGCCGACCCTCGCCATGACCTTCTCGGTCAATGACAGCCCGCTGGCCGGGCGCGAGGGCGACAAGGTGACCAGCCGCATGATCGGCGCCCGCCTGCAGCGCGAGGCCGAGGGCAATGTCGCCATCAAGGTGAAGGAGACCGAGACGCGCGACGCCTTCGAGGTCTCCGGCCGCGGCGAGTTGCAGCTGGGCGTGCTGGTGGAGACGATGCGCCGCGAGGGCTTCGAACTGTCGATCAGCCGGCCCCGCGTGCTCTACCGCACCGACGAGAAGGGCCAGCGCACCGAGCCGATCGAGGAAGCGGTCATCGACGTCGACGAGGAATTCTCCGGCGTCGTCATTGACAAGCTGGGCCAGCGCCGCGGCGAGCTCACCGAGATGCGCCCGTCCGGCGGCGGCAAGACCCGCCTGGTGTTCCTGGTGCCCGCCCGCGGCCTCATCGGCTATCACGGCGAGTTCCTGACCGACACCCGCGGCACCGGCATCATGAGCCGCCTGTTCCACGGCTATGGCGAGTATCGCGGCCCGATCGCCGGGCGGCGCAACGGCGTGCTGATCTCCAACGCCCAGGGCGACGCGGTGGCCTATGCCCTGTGGTACCTGGAGGAGCGCGGCGAACTCTTCGTCAATCCGGGCGAGGCGGTCTATGAGGGCATGATCATCGGCGAGAACAGCCGCGGCCAGGATCTCGAGGTCAACCCGCTGAAGACCAAGCAGCTCACCAACATCCGCACCACGTCGAAGGACGAGGCGATCCGCCTGACCCCGCCGCGGCCGATCACCCTGGAATACGCCATGGCCTATATCGAGGAGGACGAGCGCGTCGAGGTGACGCCGAAATCGATCCGCCTGCGCAAGGCCCTGCTCGACCCGCACGAGCGCAAGCGGGCGGAGAGGAAGGCGGAAGCGGAAGTGGTGTAGGCGGCAAGACCCGGCGCGGCAACTACCCCTCACCCTATCCCTCTCCCACCCCGTCGGCGAATGCCGACATGTGTCGGCGGGGGAGAGGGGACCCGTTGCAGGATCGCGACTCTAAGCCCCTCTCCCCCACGCGAACGCATGTTCGCATTCGCCGACGGGGAGGGAGAGGGGTTGGGGTGAGGGGGTCCCTATGCCGGGCTCGTTGCTACAGGAACAGAGGACCGAACGATGACCGCCACCTTCACCCTCCTTGACGGCGGCATGAGCCGCGAGCTGATGCGGGTCGGCGCACCATTCCGGCAGCCGGAATGGTCGGCGCTCGCGCTGATGCTGGCGCCGGAGACGGTGACCGAGGCGCATCGCCGCTTCGTCGCCGCCGGGGCGGAGGTCATCACCACCAATTCCTATGCGCTGGTGCCCTTCCATATCGGCGAAGAGAAGTTCAGGGCCGAGGGCCGCGCCCTCGCCGATGTCGCCGGGCGCGCGGCGCGGCAGGCCGCGGCTACCGTGGCGCGGCCAGTGCGCGTCGCCGGATCGCTGCCGCCGCTGTTCGGATCCTATCGTCCCGACCTGTTCGACGAGGTGCAGGCCCCGGAGATCATCCGCCCGCTGATCGAGGGCCTGGCGCCGCATGCCGATCTGTGGCTGGCGGAGACGCAGAGTTCGCTGGCCGAAATGCGCTTCGCCCGCCGGGCGGTCAAGGAGATGCTGCCCGGCGACACGCGGCCCTTCTGGGCCTCCTTCACCCTGGACGACGAGAACGAGGATCTGTCGCGGCCCAAGCTGCGCTCCGGCGAATACGTGGCCATGGCGGTGGGCGCAGCACTCGACCTTGGCATCGACGCGGTGCTGTTCAATTGCAGCCAGCCGGAGATCATGGCCGGGGCGCTCGACGCGGCGCAGGCCGTGCGCCTGGCGCGCAAGGACGGCGCCGCCTCCCGCGCCCTGATCGGCGTCTATGCCAATGCCTTCGTGCCGCAGAAGGACGAGGCGGCGAATGAGGGGCTGTCCGACATCCGCCCCGACCTGACGCCGGAGGCCTATGCCCATTTCGCGCTGGCGTGGCGCAAGCTCGGCGCCGACATCATCGGCGGATGCTGCGGCATCGGCTCGGAGCACATCGCGGCGCTGCGAGCGCTGCAAGGCTAGCGCCCCGGAATCCCGGCAAGACCCCGCCGCATAGACGTTGCGCGCGCGCGTCGCCTGATTCACCATGCGTTTCCAGGCGCGGCGGAGTCGCGCCGATCAGGGGGTCGAGATGGCAGAATCGACGGTGACGCGGAACAAGGACTGGATGTCGGCCGTCGCCGGCTATCTCACCCCGCGCATGCTCATCATCCTGGCCATGGGCTTCGCCTCCGGCCTGCCCCTGCTGCTGACGCTCTCCACCCTGTCCTACTGGCTGTCCAAGGTCGGCGTCGACAAGACCACCATCGGCCTCTTCGCCCTGGTCGGCACGCCCTACACCTTCAAGTTCCTGTGGTCGCCGATCATGGACCAGGTGCCGCTGCCGGTGCTGACCCGGCTGCTCGGCCGCCGGCGCTCCTGGCTGCTGCTGACCCAGGGATTGCTGGCGATCGCGATCTTCGTCATGGGACTGACCGACCCGGCGGTTGACCCGTTCCGGACAGCGGTCGCCGCTTTGGTTGTCGCGTTCCTGTCGGCGAGCCAGGATATCGTCATCGACGCCTACCGCATCGACCTGCTTCCGACGGAAGAGCAAGGCCAGGGCGCGGGTGCGACGCAGATCGGATACCGCTTTGGGCTGCTGCTGGCCGGCGCTGGTGCCTTGGCGCTCTCAGACTATTTTTCCTGGCCGGTCGTCTTCAGTGTCCTGGCTGCCGCCATGGTGGCATCCATGGTCGTGACCCTGTTGGCACCCGAGCCCCAGGCGCCGGCGCGGGCCGCCAACCGCAGTTATCTGCGGATCGTGAAAGAGGCCGTGATCGATCCCTTCCTCGACTTCATGAAGCATA
Organism: Dongiaceae bacterium; assembly: GCA_039808885.1. GTDB lineage: Bacteria > Pseudomonadota > Alphaproteobacteria > Dongiales > Dongiaceae > Dongia_A. Next base: position 27,919 of record JBDHTX010000023.1, read on the forward strand.
GCGGCTGGCTGCTGATCCTCGCCTTCACCCTGTTCTACAAGTTTGGCGACGCGCTGGGCGGGACGATGGCGAACCCCTTCTATAACGAGATGGGCTTCACCGGAACCGAGATTGCCGCGGTCAGCAAGCTGTGGGGCGTCTGGATGACTGTTGTGGGCGCCGTGATCGGCGGCGTCGCCGTGGCGCGCTGGGGCATGTTTCCGGCGTTGATGATCGGCGGCATCCTGCAGGCCCTGACCAATCTTGCCTTCACCTACGTCGCGCTCGTCGGGCACGACCTGCCGGCGCTTGCGATCGCCATCACGGCGGACAACATCGCCGGGGGAGCAGCAGGAGCGGCCCTGGTGGCGTATCTCTCCAGCCTCTGCAACATCGCGTATTCCCTGACGCAATATGCGCTGCTCACCTCGTTCATGGCGTACGGCCGGACGGTGCTGTCCTCCTGGAGTGGTTGGCTGGCTGACCATACGGACTGGGTGACCTTCTGGTCGGCAACTGCGTTGCTCGCAGTTCCCGGCCTGCTCCTGCTCTCGGTCATGTGGCGGTACTTCCCTTACAGACCCGTATCCAAGCCCTCCGATCCGACGCTTAGAACCTGATGCCGCCGCGCGCGCCCCGCGTCGAGATCGAGTTCTGCACCCAGTGCCGCTGGCTGCTGCGGGCCGGGTGGACGGCGCAGGAGCTGCTCACCACCTTCGACGGCGAACTGGGCGAGGTGGCGCTGATCCCCGGCACCGGCGGCGTATTCGAGGTGCGGGTGGATGGCACGACCATCTGGTCGCGCAAGGGCGAAGGCCGCTTCCCGGAGCTGAAGGAGCTGAAGCAGCGCCTGCGCGACATCGTCTCGCCGGAGCGGGATCTGGGGCACTCGGACCGGAAGGCGGAGGAGTAGCCACCTCAAAATCCTCCTCCCCCTCGAGGGGGGAGGACGCGAAGGCTTAGCGAACGCAGTGAGCTTAGCCGGAGCTAGGTGGGGGTGATACGCGCTGAAGGCGCACATCGCCGCAGGCGATGGTTTCACAGACCCGGCGCTGCATCTCACCCCCATCCCACCCTTCCCCCCTCAAGGGGGAAGGAGCAGAGCGAGTAACCGACAAGCGCCCTAGATATTCACATCCAGCGCGTAGCCAGCCGACCGCACGGTGCGGACGAGATCGGCCGCGCCTTCGATGTTGATGGCCTTGCGCAGGCGCCGGATGTGCACGTCGACGGTGCGCGGCTCGACATAGATGTCGCGGCCCCAGACATGGTCCAAGAGCTGCTCGCGGCTGAACACCCGTCCCTGGTTCTCCAAGAGGAAGCGCAGCAGGCGGAACTCGGTCGGGCCCAGATGCACGTCGACCTGGCCGCGGCGCACCCGGTGCGTCGCCAGGTCCATCGAAAGGTCCTGGTACTGCAGCACCTCGGTCTCGGTCTGCGGCTGCGCCCGGCGCAGCACGGCGCGGATGCGCGCCACCAGCTCGCGGGGCGAGAACGGCTTGGTCACGTAGTCGTCGGCGCCGACCTCGAGGCCGCGCAGCTTGTCGGTCTCTTCCCCGCGCGCGGTCAGCATGATGATCGGCGTGCGGCGGTGCTCAGGCGAGCGGCGGATCTGCCGGCAGACCTCGATGCCGGAGAGGGCCGGCAGCATCCAGTCCAGCAGGATCAAATCCGGGCGCTGCTCCTTCACGATCAGCAGCGCTTCCTCGCCGTTGGCGGCGTCGATCACCCGGAAGCCCTCGCGCTCCAGGTTGTAGCGCAGCAGCGTCACCAGCGCCGCTTCGTCTTCCACCACCAGGACCAGGGGCTGGCCCTGCGCGTCGCGCGCGGGCAGCGGGTTGGTCCGCGCTCGATCAGCCATCGATGGGAACATTGGTCGTGTCGCCTTTCGGTCTTTCTTCGTCCAGGCTCCGGCCGTGGACCAGGTAATAGACGATTTCCGCCACGTTGGTGGCATGATCGCCGATGCGCTCGATGTTCTTGGCAATGAACAGCAGGTGCGTGCAGGGCCCGATGTTGCGCGGGTCCTCCATCATGTAGGTCAGCATCTCGCGGAAGACGCTGTTGTACATCTCGTCGACTTCCTCGTCGCGGCGCCAGGCGGCGCGCGCCGCCTCGGCGTCCTTGGCGATGTAGGCGTCGAGCACGTCCTTGATGATGGTGAGCGCCAGGCGGCTCATGCGCGGGATCGACGCCGCCGGCTTCATCGGCGCGACGGAGGACAGCACGATCGCCCGCTTGGCGATGTTCTTGGCGTAGTCGCCGATGCGCTCGATGTCGCTGGCGATCTTGATCGCCGCCACCACCTCGCGCAGGTCCTGGGCCATCGGCTGGCGCAGCGCCAGCAGGCGCACGGTGAAGGCGCCGACCTCGGTCTCCAGGTTGTCGATGCGCTTGTCGTCCTGCACCACCTGGGCGGCCAGCTCGCTGTTGCGCCGGACCAGCGATTCCACCGCGCGGTCGAGCTGCGCCTCGGCCAGCCCGCCCATCTCGGCGATGACGTTGTTCAGGTATTTGAGCTCCTCGTCGAAGCTCTTGACGATGTGGTCGGCCTGTTTGTTCAGCATCGCGCCCTCGCCCCCCTCAGCCGAAGCGGCCGGTGATGTAGCCCTGGGTGCGCTCGTCGCGCGGGCTGGTGAAGATCTGCTCCGTATCGCCCCATTCGACCAGGTAGCCCAGGTGGAAGAACGCCGTCTTCTGGCTGACGCGGGCGGCCTGCTGCATCGAATGGGTGACGATGATGATGGTGTAGTTCTCGCGCAGCTCGTCCATCAGCTCCTCGATCTTCGCCGTGGCGATCGGGTCGAGGGCCGAGCACGGCTCGTCCATCAGGATGACTTCCGGCGAGACGGCGATGGCGCGGGCGATGCAGAGGCGCTGCTGCTGGCCGCCGGAGAGCCCGGTGCCCGGCTGCGCCAGGCGGTCCTTCACCTCGTTCCACAGGCCGGCGCGCTCCAGGCTCTGCTGCACGATCTCGTCCATCTCGGCCTTGCCGGCCGCCATGCCGTGGATGCGCGGGCCATAGGCGATGTTGTCGTAGATCGACTTGGGGAACGGGTTCGGCTTCTGGAACACCATGCCGATGCGGGCGCGCAGCATGACCACATCCAGCTTCGGGTCGTAGATGTTCTCGCCGTCGAGCCGGATGTCGCCAGTGACGCGGCAGCCGTCGATCACGTCGTTCATCCGGTTCAGGCAGCGCAGATAGGTCGACTTGCCGCAGCCCGACGGGCCGATCAGCGCGGTGACCTGGCGTGCCGGCACGTCAAGGTCGACGTCGTGGAGCGCCTGCTTCTGGCCGTAATGGACGCAGACCTTGCGGCTGGTCATCTTCGCCCCTTCGAGCGCGCGCGCGGCGATCGCGGGGTTCACGCCGGCGCCGGCCGGGATGGTCGCGGTATCCATGCTCTTGTCCGTTCTTTCCAATGCCACTGCCATGACCCCGCCTCCTACCAGCGCCGCTCGAACCGGCGCCGGATCACCACCGCCACCGCGTTCATCAGCACCAGGAAGACCAGCATCACCATGATGCCGGCGGAGGTCCGCTCGACGAAGCCGCGCTCCGGCGCATCCGCCCACAGGTAGATCTGCACGGGGAGCACCGTCGCCGAATCGGTGATCGCGTGCGGCACGTCGACGATGAAGGCGACCATGCCGATCATCAGCACCGCCGCCGATTCGCCCATCGCGCGCGCCGTGCCGATGATGGCGCCGGTCATGATCCCGGGCATCGCCAGCGGCAGGACGTGATGCGACACCACCTGCTGCTTCGAGGCGCCGACGCCGTAGGCCGCCTCGCGGATCGAGGGCGGCACCGCCTTCAGCGCCGCGCGGGTGGCGATGATGATGGTGGGCAGCGTCATCAGCGCCAGCACCATGCCGCCGACCAGCGGGGCGCCGCGCGGCAGGCCGAAGAAGCCGAGCAGCACGGCCAGGCCCAGCAGGCCGAAGACGATGGAGGGCACCGCGGCCAGGTTGTTGATGTTGACCTCGATGATGTCGGTGATGCGGTTCTTCGGCGCGAATTCCTCGAGGTAGATCGCCGCCGCCACGCTGATCGGCAGCGACAGCAGCAAGGCGGTCACGATGGTGAGGAAGGTGCCCATCATGGCGCCGCCGAGGGCGGCCTGCTCCGGCTCGCGCGAATCGCCCGCGGTGAAGAAGTTGGCGTTGAAGGTGCTGGTGATGCGGCCCTCGGCCGTCAGCTTGTCGAACCAGGCGATCTGCTGGTCCTTGATCGGCCGGTCGGCCTCGGCGACGTTGCGGTTGAGATGGCCCTTGGCCAGCATGTCGAGATCGCTGGAGGCCAGCACCTCGAAGCGCCGGGTGGCGCCGATGATCGAAGGATCGGCCTGCACGGCCTGCAGCACCACGTTGCCGGCGGCGTTGCTGAGGAAATCGGACAGCGCCCGGCGGTCGGCGCGCGACGTCGCCTCGGGGAACAGGTCGCGCAGCGCGTTGCGCACCACGGCCTGGTAGTCGCCGCTGGCGAGCGAGTCCGCCGAGCGGTTGCCGGCGGGATCGACCAGGGCGGGGTCGATGGCGACGTCGAGGGCGATGCGGGTCTGGAAGAACGCGGTGTAGCCCTGGGCCACCACGGTCACCGCCAGGAAGCCCAGCATGAACACGGCGAAGCCGATCGCCAGGATGCCGTAGAAGCGGAAGCGGCGCTCGGCGGCGTAGCGGCGGCGGATGCGCCGCTCGGACAGGTCGGGCCGGCGCAGCTTGGCCACGCCATTCGCGGGGGTCGCTCCGGAGAACACGGCGTCAGTCATATTTCTCTCGATACTTGCGCACCACCCGGAGGGCGACGACGTTGAGACACAAGGTGACGGCGAACAGCAGCAGGCCGAGGGCGAAGGCGGCCAGCGTCTTCGGGCTGTCGAATTCCTGGTCGCCCACCAGCAGGGTGACGATCTGCGCCGTCACCGTGGTCACCGCCTCGAGCGGGTTGATGGTCAGGTTGGCGGCGAGGCCGGCGGCCATCACCACGATCATGGTCTCGCCGATGGCGCGCGAGACCGCCAGCAGCACGGCGCCGACGATGCCGGGCAGGGCCGCCGGGAACACCACCTGGCGGATGGTCTCCGACTTGGTGGCGCCCAGCGCGTAGGACCCGTCGCGCAGCGATTGCGGCACCGCGTTCATCACGTCGTCGGAGAGCGAGGAGATGAAGGGAATGATCATCACGCCCATGATCAGGCCGGCGGCGAGCGCGCTTTCCGAGGCGACGTCGAGGCCGATCGCGCCGCCGGCGTCGCGCAGGATCGGGCCGATGGTCAGCGCGGCGAAGAAGCCGTAGACCACGGTCGGGATGCCGGCCAGGATCTCCACCAGCGGCTTGAAATAGGTGCGCACCTTGGGCCCGGCGTAGTCGGAGAGATAGACCGCGATCATCAGGCCGGTGGGCACCGCCACGATCATGGCGACGGCGGTGATCAGCAGGGTGCCGGCCATCACCGGGATGGCGCCGAAGGCGCCGGAGGAGCCGACCTGGTCGGCGCGCAGCGCCATCTGCGGGCTCCATTGCAGCCCGAACAGGAAGTCGGTCACCGGGATCTTGGCGAAGAAGCGCAGCGATTCGAACAGCAGCGAGGCGACGATGCCGACGGTGGTGAGGATCGCCAGGCACGAGCAGGCGAACAGGATGCCGAGCACGATGCGCTCCACGCGGTTGCGCGAGCGCGCGTCCGGTGCGATCCGGCTGAAGGCGAAGGCGATGCCGAGCAAGGCGAGCCCGATTGCGGCGCAGAGCGCGCCGAGATTGCTGGCGGAATTCCAGGCGCGATAGGTTTCCGCGCCGGCCTTGACCGCGGCGTCGGTGACCTGGCTCAGATCGGCATGGGCCGCCGCCTGGCGCACCTCGGAGAGCAGCAGCGAGAGCTGGTTCTCGTCGAGCGGCGCCACCCGCTCCGCGGGCATCGCCGCGATGGTCGCCTCGGTGATCACCGCCGGCTGCACCGCGAGCCAGAGCATCGAGATCAGCAGAGCCGGCAGGCCGCACCACAGGGCGACATAGAAGCCGTGGTAGTTGGGCAGCGAGTGCAGCCGGCGCAGGTTGCCGCCGACCACCGAGTAGGCGCGGCTGCGGCCGAGGAAATAGCCGACCAGGCCAAGGCCGATCACCGCGATGACGATGGCGCCGGCGGTGGCGCCGGTGGAGCGGGTCATGCCGCCGAGCATCGCGCCGAGCTCGCCTTCCGCCGCCGCCGTCGCGCCGGCGCCGAGCGGCTGCAGGCCGTAGGCGGCCAGGATCCTGCTTTCGATCTCCGCGCGCTCCGCCGGGGTGAAGGGCACCAGCCCCTTGCCGGCCAGGTAGCCGTCGGCGCCCATGGCGCGGTCGCTCACCAGCTCGCGCACGAAGGCGTCGATGCCGGGCAGGATGCTGCGATGCGCGTCCTTGACGTAGATGTAGAGCTCGCGCGCCACCGGATAGGTCTTGCCGGCGATGCTGTCGTAATCGGGGGCGACGCCTTCGATCTGCGCGCCCTTCATCCTGTCGGCGTTCTCGGCCAGGAAGGAATAGCCGAAGATGCCGGCGGCCGCCGGATTGGCGTCCAGCTTCTGGACGATGAGATTGTCGTTCTCGCCGGCGTCGATATAGGCGCCGTCCTCGCGCAGCTGCTGGCAGGCGGCCTTCTTCGCATCGCCCTGGAGCGCGGCGATCTCGGGGAAGGTCTCGCAGCCCTTGTCCATCACCAGCTCGACGAAGGCGTCGCGGGTGCCCGAGGTCGGCGGCGGGCCCAGCACCTCGATCTTCTCCGCCGGCAGCGCCGGGTCGATCTGGTTCCAGGACTGATAGGGATTGGGGATTAGCGCCCCGTTTTGCGGCACGTTCTTGGCCAGCGCCAGGAACAGCTGCGCCCGGGTCAGCTTGAAGTCGGGGCCGGTCTTGCTGTTGGCGATGACGATGCCGTCATGGCCGATGGGAATCTCGGTGATCTTGTCGACGCCGTTCTGGGCGCAGGTCTGGATCTCGCCGTCCTTCATCTTGCGCGAGGCGCCGACCATGTCGGGGGTCGCTTCGCCGACACCTTCGCAGAACAGCTTGACGCCGCCGCCGGTGCCGGTGGCCTCGACCACCGGGGCGCTCAGCACGCCCTGCTTGGCCAGCGCTTCCGCCACGGTGGTGGAAAACGGGTAGACGGTGGAGGAGCCGACGATATGGAGCTGGTCGCGCGCCTCGGCCCAAGCGCCCGGGAGCAAGGCCCCTGGGAGCAGCGCCGCGAGACCGATCGCGATGATCGAAAGCCGCTTCATGCCCAACGCCACTCCTGCCGAGGCCGCCGCTCCTTGTCGGAAGGGACTTTATTTCTTTTATGTTACACTAGTGTGACAACCAGATGTGGGGGTGGGTACATCCGCCACCCCCACGCCGTGGTGTGTCAGTTCATCGGCGACAGGGACATCGCCTTGCTGGCGACTTCCTGCTGCTTGCCTGGATCGAGGGTGATCAGGCCCTTGTCGGCGAGGTAGCCTTCCTCGCCCATGGCCCGGGTGGAGACGTATTCGGCGATGAATTCCCGGATCCCGGGGATCACGCCGACATGGGCGTTCTTCACATAGACATAGAGCTCGCGGGCGATCGGATAGGACTTGTCGGACACGGTGTCGAAGGTCGGCACCACGCCCTCGATCTTGGCGCCCTGCAGCTTGTCGGCGTTCTGCTCGAGATAGGAATAGCCGAAGATGCCGAACGCGGCCGGGTTGGATTCGAGCTTCTGCACGATGAGGTTGTCGTTCTCGCCGGCTTCGACGTAGCCGCCGTCCTCGCGGATCGACTGGCAGGCCGCCTTCTTGGCGTCGCCTTCCAGCGCCTTCAGCTCGGGGAATTCCTCGCAGCCCTTGTCCATCACCAGCTCGACGAAGGCGTCGCGGGTGCCGGAGGTCGGCGGCGGGCCGAGCACTTCGATCTTCTCGTTGGGCAGGCTCGGATCGATCTCGTTCCAGGTCTTGTACGGATTGTCGACCAGCTTGCCGTCGACCGGCACCTGCTTGGCCAGCGCCTGGAAGATCTGCTTGCGGGTGAGGTCGACCGCCGGGCCCGACTTCGAGCTGGCGAGTGCGATGCCGTCATAGCCGATCAGGATCTCGGTGATCGAGGTGACGCCGTTCTGGCTGCAGGTCTGGATCTCGCTGTCCTTGATCTTGCGCGAGGCGCCGGTGATGTCCGGGGTGTCCTCGCCGACGCCGGCGCAGAACAGCTTCATGCCGCCGCCGGTGCCGGTCGATTCCACGACCGGGGTCTTGAACTTCCCGGCCTTGCCGAAGCTCTCGGCCACCGCGGTGGTGAAGGGGAACACGGTCGAGGACCCGACGATGTGAATCTGGTCGCGCGCCTCGGCGGCGCCGGCGGTGATCGCCAGACCCGCGAAAGCGGCGAGTGCAACGGAAATACGCTTCATAGCCTCTCCTCCTGGTTGAACGGACGGAAAGCGGCGCCCCCAAGGCGTCACCGGCCCGCCCAAATGCGTGGGCTTCTACCCGGCCGGAACCTAGGTCGTTTCGATGACAGCGCCTCTACGGCTGCGTTACGATTTGATGACGAGCGCCGCCCGCGGGCTGAATTCGTCGGGCAGCAAAGGCCACTAAGCTCTTGGCGAGCCGCCGAAATCGACAAAAAGGTTGCATTTTGATGACACCGGAGCGGGCCATTGTCCGCGCGAATTGCGCGGCGCGGTCCGCACTGCTTGGTGATGGCGGTCACGCGCGACGGCCGCGCCAGGGATTGCCGACGCCGCCGATCAGGCGAATGATCCCCTAGCCCGCTGTTCTCCCGATGCCTGCGCCGCCCTGTATTCGTTTGCGGCGACACCGCGCCCGCTGGGCGCCGATTTCGGAGCAGCCTGCATTCTCGATCTCTTGTCTTCGGAAGGAGTTCGCCATGACCCGCAAGCATCACGCCTGTCGTCTGCTCGGCCTCGCCGCCTTGGCGCTGCTGGCTGCCTGCGCCACGGCCAAGCCGCGGCACGAGGCCTGCGGCCACGATTGCCACTACGACCGCGAGGAAGAGCCGGTCATGCTCTCCGACATCCGCGCCAAGGAGGATATCCAGCGCATCGGCACCGCGGATAACGGCCTGCCGATCTATCTGTTCCGCTACAAGGGTGACCGCACCTGGCGCATCGGCGTCATGGCGCAGGAGGTCCTGCGCGAATACCCCGGTGCCGTGGTGACGCTCCCCGACGGCATGTATGCGGTGAATTACGGCCGTATCGCCTGGTAGCGCGGCGGCCGGGCCAGCGCATTTTCCGTCGCAGCGGAAACCGGCTCGACCTCGGAAACGCGACCAATCAACAGGATTGGAGCATGATGCGATTCAAGGCGATCGCATCATGATCTAGGACGCGGCGCGCAGCTTGCCGGCGCCTTCGTCGAGCGGCAGGTAGACGGTGAAGCGGCTGCCCTCGCCTGGGGTCGATTCGATCTCCAGGCTGCCGCGATGGCGGTTGACGATGTGCTTGACGATGGCGAGGCCGAGGCCGGTGCCGCCGAGGTCGCGCGAGCGCGCCGCGTCGACGCGGTAGAAGCGCTCGGTCAGCCGCGGCAGATGCTCGCGCGCGATGCCCTCGCCGCGATCCACGACGCTGATGGCGATCATCGCCTTGGCCTGGCGCGCGCCCGGCAGGCGCGTCTTGATCTCGACCGTGTCTGCGATGCGCTCGGCCTCGACCGTCACCGGCGTGCCGGCGCGGCCGTATTTGATCGCGTTGTCGATCAGGTTCTGGAACACCTGGGTCAGCTCCTCGTCATCGCCGAGGACGCGCCCGATTTCCCCCTTCGGCAGCTCGATGCGCATGTTGCGCTCGGCCGCGCGCAGCGACAGGGCATCGGCGACATGGCCCAGGATGTCGGCGAGATTGGCGTTGCCGGAGGGCCTGGCATGCTCGTTGAGCTCGATGCGGCTCAAGGACAGCAGGTCGGCGACCAGGCGGCTCATCCGGCCGGCCTGCTCCTGCATGATGCCGAGGAAACGCTCATGCGCCGCGGGGTCGCCCTTGGCCGGGCCGCGCAGGGTCTCGATGAAGCCCATGAGCGTCGCGATCGGCGTCTTCAGTTCGTGGCTCACATTGGCGATGAAGTCGCTGCGCAGCCGTTCCAGCCGGCGCGCCGCGCTGTCGTCGCGCAGCGCGATCAGCGTGCGCTCAGCCCCCAGCCGGCGCAGGTCCGCGATCAGCATGCGGTCGCGGCCCACCGGCGTCTCGACGCCGTCGACCGCCGCGGCGCCGGCGATCACTTGGTCCAGCGCGTCGATCAGCGGCGGATGGCGCAGCACGCCGAGCAGCGAGCGGCCGACCGTCGCTTCGCTCAGCAGCGCGCGGGCCCCTTCATTGGCCCAGCGGATGTCGCGCTGGCGGTCGACCACCAGGATGGCGAGGGGGACCGCCTCGAGCACCTCATAGGAATCCGTTGCCTGGGACTCCGTTGCCCGGGATTCGGCCGCCCTGGAATCGGTTGCCCGGGACTCGGTTGCCCGGGCCGCCGGCTGCGGGATTCCGGCACTTGGGATGCCGGAATCGGCCCGGCCGCGCAGGGCAAGCCAGCCGGCAGCCGTCGTCAAGCCGGTGCCGCCGATGCCGATCGCCCCCAGCCAGGCGGGGTCGCCGCCGACGGTCCAGCCCACCGCCGCGAGCAGCCCCGCCCAGATCACGAGGTTGTAGGCGAGCAGCACAAGGAAAGGCTTCGGCAAAATCACCACTTTCCGGCATAATTCGACCGTGCCGGCCATAGGGGCAATCGAGGCGGGAGCCTCCGGCGGTCCGGCGCGTTGCCACTATACCCAAATTCCCTCACAGACGGATGAGTGTCATGAAAAGATCAAAACTGGGACTAAACCTGCTCGCCGGCCTCGGCTTGGCGGCGGGCGTGGCGGCTGGGTTGGCCGGCGCCGTCTCGCACTCGGCCCTGGCGGAGGAGAGCACCTATCAACCCTGGGGCGGCAGCGGCCAGGCGCAGGCCAACCAGACCAGCGACCAGAAGCTGCAGAAGCTGATCACCGATCTCAATGCCCTGATCAAGAAGGCGGAGGACGCCAACGCCGCCGACCCGAATTTCCTCGCCGACTTGAAGAAGCTGTCGGCGCAGTATCCGGTCGCCGCCGCGGCCGCTGCCCTCGGCGGGCCGGGCGTGGTCTTCCTCTACGACAATTTCGCCGACGGCAACTACACCGCCAATCCGGTGTGGAAAGTAAGCGCCGGTACCTGGAAGGTCGACACCAAGGGCTCGACCATCGGCCTCTCCAGCACCATCGGCCAGGCGACCAGCAACAAGGTCACCGGCAACGACGTGCTGAAGGCGATCCTCGGCGTGCAGCAGCAGGAGCAGCCGGAATCGACCTATGCCTCGATCTACACTGCCGTGCCGATGTCGAACGTGTTCAAGATGTCGATGAAGTTCGTCTCCGGCAACACCAACGGCCCGCTCAACATCGGGCCGTACCAGGGCGCCTCGGCGAGCAGCGCCTATCGCCTGGTCTATCAGCCGGGCAACGAGGTGGGCTTCGTGCTGCAGCGCGTGGTCGGCAACCAGGTGACCCAGGTCGGCGCCTATAACGACCCGGTCAATCTGGAGGACGGCAAGGTCCATGAGCTGAAATGGCAGCGCGAGTCGACCGGCAAGATGCGGGTCTATCTCGACAACCAGCAGCTCATCATCGCCACCGACACCAAGATCGCCGGCAATCTCGACGGCTGGCTCAACATCAACCAGGGCGGCAGCTACTGGATCCGCGAGATCAAGGTCGAGGGCATGTAGGCCATATCGGCGGCCGGGCCGGAACGCGCGTTCCGATCCGGCCGCCACGCCGCCCGCGCGGGCGGCGCGCTCATTCCGGGCGCAGCGGTGGCAGCCGCCGCTGCAACGGCTGGCCCTTCACGATCGCGGTGTTGGTCTCCGCCTTGTCGGCGATGCGGTCGAGAATCCGGTCGAGATGCTCGATCGAGCGCAGATGCAGGCGGCCGATGAAGCAATCCTCGCCGGTCACCTTGTCGCATTCCGAGAATTCGGGAATCTCCTCGATCAGCTTCTGCACCACGTGCAGCTTGCCCGGCAGCGGCCGGATGCGGACGATCGCCTGCAGCGTGTAGCCGAGCGCGGCGGGGTCGACGTCGATGGTGAAGGCGCGGATCACGCCGCGCTCCTCCAGGCGGCGCAACCGCTCCGCGACGCTGGGCGAGGACAGGCCGACCCGCTGCGCCAGGTCCTTGAGCGAGATTCGCGCGTCGCCGATCAGGATCCCGACGATCTTGCGGTCCAGGTCATCCAGCATTTCATATCACCGGTTCAATCGCGGTTCTGCCTAATTAAATAAGGTCAGAAATCGCCACTATGTTATTAAATCTATATAAACCGCGCAACCGTCTTTCTATCCTGCCGCCCTCTGAAGCCCGAGGAGCGCGCCATGGACCGCCTGCGCGGTACCGCCGAAATGACGGCGGCGATGATGATTTCCGGAACGATCGGCTGGTTCGTCGTGGTCTCCGGTCAGCCGGTGATGAACGTGGTGCTGTGGCGCTGCCTGTTCGGCGCCGGCACTCTGCTGGCGATCTGCGGCTGGAAGGGCTGGCTGCGCCGCGACGTCATTCCGCCGCGCCTGTTCCTGCTGGCCGCCCTGGGCGGCGTCGCCATCGTGGTCAACTGGCTGTTGCTGTTCGCCGCCTATTCGCGCGCGTCGATCGCCATCGCGACGGCGGTCTACAACACGCAGCCCTTCATGCTGGTGGGCCTCGGCGCGCTGTTCTTCGGCGAGCGCCTGACCTTCTCCCGGTTCGCCTGGCTCGTCACCGCCTTCGCCGGCATGCTGCTGATCGTGCAGGCCAAGCCCGGCGCCAGCCATGTCGGCACGGATTATCTCTCCGGCATCGCGCTGGCCCTGGGCGCGGCGTTCTTCTATGCGGTCGCCGCCATCATCACCAAGAAGCTCAAGGGCACGCCGCCGCATCTGATCGCGCTGATCCAGGTGACGGTGGGCGTCGCGATGATGGCGCCCTTCGCCGATCTCGCGGACCTGCCGGCGGGGCCGGGGAGCTGGCTGCTGCTGCTCACGCTCGGCGTGGTGCATACCGGGCTGATGTACATCCTGCTCTACAGCGCCATCCAGCGCCTGCCGACCAGCCTGATCGGCGCGCTGTCCTTCATCTATCCGATCGCCGCCATCGCGGTGGACTTCCTGGCCTTCGGCCATCGGCTGCAGCCGGGCCAGCTGCTGGGCGCGGCCGGCATCCTGCTGGCGGCGGCCGGGATGAATCTCGGCTGGACGATCGGCAGGCCGAGGCCGAAGGCGGCCTAGCCCAGGTCGTCGAGCGCGGCCGCGCCGTCCGGCCGCAGCATCTCCGCGCCGCCGCCCGCCAGCTGCACGATGACAGGATCGCCGAGCGTCGCCCCGTCGGAAATCTGCCAGAAGCGCCAGTAGAGCGCGTCGACCAGCGGCCGGCCCGTTCGATCGACGGCCTGATACAGGCCGGTGAGCGCGGTGCGATAGGCCGCCTGCGAGTCCACCGCCAGCTTGCGCAGCTGCTCCCAGGCGGCGCGGCCGGCGGCATCGGCGGGCGGCGCGCCGGCGCTTTCCGCCGCGGCCTGGCGCGCCAGCCAGATCTCCCGTGCCAGCGCGTGCAGCGCGCCAGCCTGCACCGTCGCGCGGTCAAGCTCCGCCTCGCGCTCCGCCCCCAGCTTGTGCCGCGCCGACCGCAGCATGGCGCCGAACAGGCGCAGCCGGTTGACGAAGCGCTTGGCCCGGCGCGGCGTGGTGAGGAAGCCGGCGAGGCCGGGCTCCACCACGCGCAGGGTCGCCTTGAACGCCTTGGAATCGCGCACCAGCAGGTTGGGCGGCACCGAGATCGCGCGGATCGCCGCCCAGACGATGCCGGCCAGCGCCAGCGCCGCGCAGAGGCCGAGCAGGATCGGCGCCGCGCCGCCGGTGCGGAGAGTCTCGGCGCCGGTCGCCGCGACGCTCTCGGTCACGTCGGGCGTCACCGTGCGGACCTCGACCTGCGGCGGGGCCTCGCCGTCGCCTGGCGCGACCGCGACATTTCCGGCGCCCTGCTCGGTCTGCGCCGGCAGCGGCTCGACCGGCGGCGAGAACGAGGCGACGTAGAGCGCCGGGCCGAGCAATGCGGCGAGGATGGCCGCCGCCGCGGTGCTGCGCCGCAGCCAGCGCTGCCAGTCGAAGCGCGGCGCCGGGTCCTCGAGGCGCGGCGGCCGGCTGGCCAGCGCATCCATCAGGCGGCTGCGCGCCTCCGGCGTCATCTTCGGCACCGAGACGATGAGGTTGACCAGCTTCTCCAGGTAGTGCTCGGCGAAGTCGCGCGGCCGGCCCTTGTCGTCCTCCGGCGAATCCAGGCCCGGATCGACGCGCTCCTCGCGCTCCATGGCGATGAACTTCTCGAATTCCTGGCGGATCGCGCGCAGCACATAGGCGCGGTCCATGCCGAGCACCACGTAGCAATCGGCCGAGGAGACGACGAAATTCACCGCCTCCAGCACCGCCGCCACGTTCTCCGGCCGGCAGCGGTCGAGGTCGTCGATGAAGATCACCAGCCGATAGGGCGCCAGCGCGGCGATGGTGGCGCGCAGCTCCTCGCCGAAGCCGTGGCGGAAGCTCAGCTGCTCGTCGAGCTTGGGGTTGCGGCTCGCCGGCAGCACGCTGGTCATCAGCTTGGCGGGGTCGAAATTCCGCGTGATCAGCCCCACCTGCTTCAGCCGGTTGAGCGGCACCAGGCCGAGCAGCAGGGTGATGACGGCGCCCAGCTTCAGCGACAGCAGCAGATTGGCGCCGGCCTCGATCAGCTGGTTGCAATCCTTGTTGTCGTCGTCGCAGACGATGCCCTGGATCGCCGCCACCGCGCTGCGCGCTTCGCTCTGCGCCGGGGTCTCGGTCGAGGCTGACGCCGTCTCCGCCTGCGCCTTGCCGTCTTCCGGGATCGACCCGGCGGGAACTGGCGGCGCCAGCCACAGCGCGAGCGAGCCGGACAGCAAGGCGACGCCGAGCAGCAGCAGCAGCCAGGAGGTGAGGAAGCCGCCGATCGGCTCATGCGGCCGCAGCTTCTGCAGGGTCAGGCGCCAGCGCAGGCGCAGGCCCGGCCGGGTGAAGATGCCGGGGATGCCCTGGCGCCGGATGTTGGACAGCAGCGAGGCCAGCAGATGCTCCTCGCTCTGGTGATGCCAGGCGTTGAACCACACCACCGGCATCTGGCGCTGGCCGAGCAGCTCGCTCAGCATCTGCATGACGCTGCTCTTGCCCGAGCCCCACGGGCCGGTGATGCCGACCACCAGCGGCGGCTTGGTCTCCGCGTTGCGCAGCAGGTTGGACAGGCCCTCGGCATAGGCGCGCAGGTTGAGCGCATCGGCGTCCTTGAGGCCGAGCGCGCGGTCGGACAGGCCCTTGCTCTCGTCGGCGTCGACGATCACCGTCTCGGGCGCGCCGGGCCGGACCACGAAAAAGGCGAAGAGCGGCCCGCTCAGCAGCAGCAGGTAGAACCACGGCGCCGGATAGCGCGACAGCGCCGGCTGGAAAAAGCTCGCGCCGCCATCCTGGCTGACGAAGAGCGCGTTGCGCCCCACCGCCATGATCGCCTGGGCGCCGTTCGCCACGTCGATCGCGCCCAGCGCGACGTCGGCGCCGGCCGCCGCCGGCAGGGTGATGCGGGTCCAGGATTCGTCGCGGCTGTCGCCGCGCAGGATGGCGTGCGTCTCCGCGCCGAAGACGACCTGCCCGTCATCCGACGCCGCCAGGCCGCGCAGCGCCCCGGCGCCGACCAGGTATTCGACGCTCGGGGTCAGATCGCCGGTCAGCGCGCCGGCGGCATCCTTGGGATCGCGCGCCTGCAGCGAGAAGCGCAACGCGGCGTCGCCCTGCCAGCGTTCCCAGGCCGGGATCGGCGGCGTCGCCGGGCCGGTGGCGCCGAGGTCGAGGCCGAAGATGCCGAAATCGTGCCCGCGCAGCCGGTGGATCATCTCGGCGTCGAGGCCATCATAGCCGATGGTCCAGGCGGCGGCGGAATCGCGCCACACCGCCGGCAGCACCTCCGGCCCGTCGCCGATGATGTTGGCGACAACATAGATTCCGCCGGTATTCCCCGGCGTGGCCGCGCGTTCCGCGCCGATGGCAAGGCCGCCGATCTCGCGCAGGGGCGGCCCGCCCTTCTGCTCCACCAGCAGCATCTCCGGTGCCGCGCGCCAGCTCTGCCCGCCGGTGTCGCTGCGATAGAGGGTGAAGCGGAAACTGGCGTCGCGCGCCGCGACGACCAGCTGCCGCCCCGCATCGTCGGCGGCGATCGCCGACAGCACGATGCCCGCCGGCAGGTCGGGCAGCGCCTGGCGCTCCCAGGTCCGGCCGCCATCGGCGCTGTGATAGAGCGGGCCATAGCGGTTGATCACCCAGGCCGACTGGCCGCTCTGGTCCAGCGCCACGTCGGCGAGGTCGCCGAAGCCGAGTTCGCCGCAGCCGATGGGCGGGGCGATGTCGAAGGGCGCGGAGAATCCGCCGCCGGTCGAGCCGCTGTCCAGCGGCCCCTGCTCCTGCGGCGCCGGTTGCTGTTGCGGCTGCTCGACGCCCGGCGCGGCATTGGGCGCTTCGGTCGGGGTCGCCTCCTGGGCGTTGGCGGAGGGAATCAGCAGGCTGGCCTTGGACGGCGCCGCGGGGGCGGCGGGAACGTCCGGCGCCGGCGTCGCCGCCTCGGCGCGGCAGGCGCTGAAGGAGTTGGCCGAGAGCGGCGTCAGCGCCCAGCCCAGCGGATCGGGCAGGCTGCCGCCCAGCGGCTGCAGGCTGAAATAGCCGCCGACGATCAGCGCCGGCACCCAGGCCAGCAGCAGCGGCAGCAGCCGGCGCCACAGCCGCGACCAGTTGCGCCGCCCCGCCACACGGACATCGGGCGACCCGACCATGGACTCGCCCGATGCGGAACCGGCCGCGACGGATTGGGCCTCCGGGCGCGGCTTCAGCGATTCGCCGGACGGCCCGAAGCCCTGCGCCGCGCGCGCCGGGTCGAACGCCTCCGTGGTCTTCCTGCTGTCCGCCACGCTTCCCCACCCCTGTCTCGCTCATGGGCAGAATGCGATCGCGCCAAGCCTGCGCCGGGCGGGGGAAAATGGCAATTGCCAAGCGCGACCCGCCGGCCACCACACACGGCGATCCGCAGCATCGCAACAATTGGCGCGGGTTCAGGCGAGGCGCGTGCTCCAGGCACGGATGGACCCCCGCGCGCTTTCAGCGCGCATGCACCCCCGCGCGCTTCTAGCGCGCATGCACCCCGGCGCGCTTCTAGCGCGCATGGACCATCGTGGCGAGCGCGGCGAAGGCGGCGGCGGTGAGGATCTCGTTCACCGTGGCGCCGGTCTGGACGATCTGCACCGGCTTGGCCAGGCCGACCAGGACCGGGCCCACCACCGTCTCGCCCAATTGCTGCATCAGCTTGGCCGAGATGTTGGCGGAGTGCAGCGCCGGCATGATCAGGATGTTGGCCGGGCCCGAGAGGCGGCAGAAGGGGAAGATCTGCTTCATCAGCGCGTAGTCGAGCGCCACGTTCGCCTGCATCTCGCCGTCATACTCGAAGTCGACGCGGCGGCTGTCGAGCACCGTCACCGCCTCGCGGATGCGCTCGGCCTTCTCGCGCGGCGGGTTGCCGAAATTGGAGAAGGAGAGCAGCGCCACGCGCGGCTCGTGGCCGAGCTGGCGCGCGATCGAGGCCGATTGCACGGCGAAGTCGGCCAGCTGCTCCGGCGTCGGCAGCTCATGCACCGAGGTGTCGGCGATCAGCACCGTGCGGCCGCGGGCGACCACGATGGAAAGCGCCATCAGGGTCTGGCCCTTGCGCTGGTCGATCACCTTCAGCACGTCGTCGAGGCAGACCGAGAAGCCGCGGGTCACGCCGGTCACCATGGCATCGACATGGCCGGCCGCCACCATGCAGGCGCCGAAGACGTTGCGGTCCTGGTTCACCAGGCGCTGCACGTCGCGCTGCATGAAGCCCTGGCGCTGCAGCCGGGCATAGAGCGATTCCTGGTAGAGCTTGGTGTGTTGCGAATTGGCGGCGTTGACGATCTCGAGGCCCGCCGCCTCGCCCAGGCCCGATTGCTTGATCGTCTCCTGGATCCGCTCGGTGCGGCCGATCAGCACCGGCGTGCCGTAGCCCGCCTGGCGATAGGCGATGGCGGCGCGGATCACCTTCTCCTCCTCGCCCTCGGCGAAGACGACGCGGCGCGGATTGTGGTGCAGCCGCTCGAAGATCAGGTGCAGCGAGCCCGCCGCCGGGTCGAGCCTGGCGGCGAGCGAGGCCTTGTATTCCTCCATGTCGATGATCGGCCGGCGGGCGACGCCGCTGTCCATCGCCGCCTTGGCAACGGCCGAGGGCACGCAGGAGATCAGGCGCGGATCGAACGGCACCGGGATGATGTATTCCGGGCCGAAGCGCAGGCGGCGGCCGGAATAGGCGGCGTCGACCTCGTCCGGGACATCCTGTCGGGCGAG
Source organism: Dongiaceae bacterium (assembly GCA_039808885.1). Lineage (GTDB taxonomy): Bacteria > Pseudomonadota > Alphaproteobacteria > Dongiales > Dongiaceae > Dongia_A. Next base: position 46,361 of record JBDHTX010000023.1, read on the forward strand.
CGCCGCCAGGGCTTCGGCGGCGGCGATCTTCATCTGGTCGTTGATGGTGCGCGCGCGCACGTCGAGCGCGCCGCGGAAGATGTAGGGGAAGCCGAGCACGTTGTTGACCTGGTTGGCGTAGTCGCTGCGCCCGGTGGCCACGATGGCGTCGGAGCGCGCCGCCTTCACCTCTTCCGGCGTGATCTCCGGGTCCGGATTGGCCATGGCGAAGATGATCGGCTTCGCCGCCATCGACTTCACCATCGCCTGGGTCACGGCGCCCTTCACCGACAGGCCGAGGAACACGTCGGCCCCTTCCATCGCCTCGGCCAGGGTGCGCGCCTTGGTCTCCACCGCATGGGCGGATTTCCACTGGTTCATGCCCTCGGTGCGGCCCTTGTAGATGACGCCCTTGGTGTCGCAGAGGATGGCATTCTGCGGCGGCAGGCCCATCGCCTTCACCAGCTCGACGCAGGCGATGGAGGCGGCCCCGGCCCCGTTCACCACCAGCTTCGCATCCTTGAAGCTGCGCCCGGTCAGGTGCAATGCGTTGATGAGACCCGCCGTCGAAATGATCGCCGTGCCATGCTGGTCGTCATGGAACACCGGGATGTCCATCATTTCGCGCAATTGCTGTTCAATAATGAAGCATTCCGGCGCCTTGATGTCCTCCAGGTTGATGCCGCCGAAGGAGGGGCCGAGGAAGCGCACCGAATTGACGAATTCCGAGACTTCGCGCGTGTCGACCTCGAGGTCGATCGAATCGATGTCGGCGAAGCGCTTGAAGAGAACGGCCTTTCCCTCCATCACCGGCTTCGAGGCCAGCGCGCCGAGATCGCCGAGGCCGAGCACCGCGGTGCCGTTCGAAATCACCGCCACCAGGTTGCCCTTCGCGGTATAGTCATAAGCGGTGTCGGGGTCCTTCTCGATGGCGAGGCAGGGATAGGCGACACCCGGGGAATAGGCGAGCGACAGATCCCGTTGCGTGGTCAGCGGCTTGGTGGCGACGATTTCCACCTTGCCCGGGCGGCCCTGCGAGTGGAATAGAAGCGCTTCCTCTTCGGTGATGCGCGGCGTATTGGCGGACATGGAACGGAAACGGCCTCCCCTTCGGTTACTGGCGCAACGATTGCTGGCGCAACGCGGCGCGAACCATCAGGCTTGCATGAATTGGTCCCACTTGCAAAGGCCGGCCCGATGCTGCAACGCCGCATCCGCCAATCCCGGGCCGGCTGACAGCGCGAACATCTCCAAAATGCGGATAGGGAAGCTCGCTCGGCGAACCGGACTGGTTGAGCCCCTTCCCCCCTTGCGGGGGAAGGTTGGGAAGGGGGGTGATGCAGCGCGCCACTCTCTTCCGAAAGACATCGCTTTCCGATCGCCTCCGGCGATGCGCGCCGGACGGCGCGCCACCCCCCTTCCAGCTTCGGCTAAGCTCGGCCATGCCTCGCTAAGCCTCCGCATCCTTCCCCCGCCCCGTCGGCGCATGCCGACATTCGTCGGCGTGGGGGGGGAGGGGACGTTCGCATGAACGACACCCCGACCCTGCCGGCCGAGCCGGCCTTCGACGGCGCCACCTCGCCGCTGATGACGCAATATCTCGGCGTCAAGAAGCAGCACCCCGACGCGCTGCTGTTCTACCGCATGGGCGATTTCTACGAATTATTCTTCGATGACGCGGTGAAGGCGGCGGGCGCCCTCGACATTGTGCTGACCAAGCGCGGCACCCATCTGGGCGAGCCGATCTCCATGTGCGGCGTGCCAATCCATGCCGCCGAGGGGTATCTGAACCGCCTGATCCGCGCCGGCTTCAAGGTCGCGGTCTGCGAGCAGGTCGAGGACCCGGCCGAAGCCAAGAAGCGCGGCAGCAAGGCCGTGGTGCGGCGCGAGGTCGTCCGCGTGGTGACGCCCGGCACGCTGACCGAGGACGGGCTGCTCGAATCGCGCAGCCACAATTATCTCTGCGCGCTCGCCGATGCCGGCAAGGAATTGGGCCTCGCCTGGGTCGACATCTCCACCGGCCAGTTCCGCGCCCAGGGCCTGGCGCGCGCCGGCCTCGCCGCCGCCCTGGCGCGGCTCGACCCGACCGAGATCCTGCTGCCCGAGCGCCTGCTGGCGCAGGGCGATCTCTACGAGCTGTTCCGGGATTGGAAATCGGCGCTGTCGCCCCTGCCCAATGCGCGCTTCGACAGCGAGAACGCCAAGCTGCGCCTGCAGGGCTTCCACAAGGCGGCGGCGCTCGACGCCTTCGGCGCCTTCAGCCGGGCGGAGATCGCCGCCGCCGGCGCGATCCTCGACTATGTCGAGCTGACCCAGCAGGGCAAGATGCCGCGCCTTTCCAACCTGGCGCGGGTCGCCGGCGGCGCCATCCTGGAGATCGACCAGGCGACGCGGCGCAACCTCGAGCTCAGCCGCACCCTCGGCGGCGAGCGCCAGGGCAGCCTGCTCTCCATCATCGACCGCACGGTGACCGGCGGCGGCGCGCGGCTGCTGGCCGATTGGCTGGCGGCACCGCTGACCGACGTGGCCGCCATCGCCGCGCGCCAGGACGCGGTCGAGTACCTGGCCAACGAGGTGCGCCTGCGCGAGGACATCCGCGCCGCCTTGAAATCCGCCCCCGACCTGGAGCGCGCCTTGCAGCGCCTGGCGCTGGATCGCGGCGGCCCGCGCGACCTCGCCGCCATTCGCGACGGCCTGCGCGCCGCGGCGGCCATCAAAGCGCATTACGCGCTGGCCCGCTTCGGCGCGCCGCCGGCCCTGCTGCAGAAGGCGCTGGCCGAGCTCGGCAGCCACGGCGACATCATCGACCGGCTGGAGCGCGCCCTGGCGCCGGAGCTGCCGCTGCTCGCCCGCGACGGCGGCTTCATCGCGCCAGGCTACCTGCCCGAGCTCGACCAGTGGCGCTCCTTGCGCGACGATTCGCGCAAGCTGATCCTCGAGCTGGAGGCGGGCTACAAGGCCGACCTCGGCATCGCCTCGCTCAAGATCAAGCACAACAACGTGCTGGGCTATTTCGTCGAGGCGACCTCGGTGCAGGCCGACAAGGTGAAGCAGGATTCCCGCTTCATCCAGCGCCAATCGACCGCCAACGCGATCCGCTTCACCACCGTGGAGCTGGGCGAGCTGGAGACCAAGATCTCCCAGGCCGCCGACAAGGCGGTAGCCTTGGAATTGCGCCTGTTCGCCGATCTGGTGGGCGAGGTGACGGCGCGCGCCGACGGCATCGCGCGCGCGGCCGGCGCGCTGGCCCTGAACGACGTTGCCGCCGGCCTCACCGAATTGGCCGCCGCCGAGGGCTGGACCCGGCCCCGCGTGGTGGGCGACGGCGTGTTCCGCATCCGGCACGGCCGCCATCCGGTGGTGGAGGCGGCCTTGCGCCGCCAGGGCGAAGGCCCCTTCGTCGCCAATGATTGCGACCTGTCGCACGGCCAGCGCCTGTGGCTGGTGACCGGCCCCAACATGGCCGGCAAATCCACCTTCCTGCGCCAGAACGCGCTCGTCGTCATCCTGGCGCAGATGGGGAGCTGCGTGCCCGCCGAGAAATGCGAGATCGGCGTGGTCGACAAGCTGTTCTCCAGGGTCGGCGCCGCCGACGACCTGGCGCGCGGCCGCTCCACCTTCATGGTCGAGATGGTGGAGACCGCCGCCATCCTGAACCAGGCGACCGAGCGCTCGCTGGTCATCCTCGACGAGATCGGCCGCGGCACCGCGACCTTCGACGGCCTCTCCATCGCCTGGGCCACGCTCGAGCACCTGCACGAAGTGAACAAGTGCCGCGCGCTGTTCGCCACGCATTACCACGAGCTCACCAGTCTGGCGGCCCGCCTGCCCGAATTGCGCCCGCATACGATGAAGGTGATGGAATGGCAGGGCCAGGTGCGCTTCCTGCACGAGATCGCCCCGGGCGCCGCCGACCGCAGCTACGGCATCCACGTCGCGGAGTTGGCCGGCCTGCCCGCGGCAGTCGTCGCGCGGGCGCAGGAAGTGCTGGGCACGCTGGAGAAAGGCGAACAGGCGAGCGCGCTGACGAAACTGGCCGACGATTTGCCGCTGTTCTCCGCCGTGGTCGCGCCGGCAAAAGGCTTGGCGGAACCCAGCGCCGTCGAGCGCGCGCTGGCGGAGATCAACCCCGACGAGCTCTCGCCGAAGGAGGCGTTGGAGGTGTTGTATCGGCTCAAGTCCCGCTCATAGCACTCGCTTCACCAATAGGGTGTGTAGCGAACCGAGCGAGAGAGCTTTCGTGCACCCTTAGAGAGATTACAGCGTGCGCAGAGAAGCTGAAAGTTAGTCGGGTCATTTGAGCCCGACTGCCGTAACGGAATCATGTGATCAAGATGAAGATCTCTCACTGGCATACCCAGCCCAGTTAGGTCCTTAGAGCAGTGCTGGCACCTTCCTCGATCGCGATGAAAGATGGCGGCCTTTAGCCATGACGGCAAGTATGCTGGTCTCTTGATCACACCATCGCTCTGCAGCGATTCTGGGTACTCCGCAAATGACAGAGATTTCACATGCGGTGCTAGTCGGTGTTGAAAATTGCGTAAGAACTCCCGATCAGAAAACAGAATATAGAACACAGAATCTTTAAGAACTGACGCAGCTTGAGATAAGAGATCGTCAAGCTCACCAATATGCCGATCAACGCGACTCGGGGTCAGCCACTTGGGTGAGGCCAGTCCGGCTTCGTTCAGAATCTCATGAAAATAATCGACTTCATTTGGCCATTTCCTCGTAGCGTAGTCAAAATAGAAGTTAAGGAGGTTCTCTATTACTTCATGCAGCAATGAGTGCTTGTGAGGTGTGAATACCTTTGTTGGTGTAGAAAATAGGTCCTCGAAAAAATCGTCGAACTCGCCACCTGCTAGAACATTCCCATAGACCATATCAGCGTAACCGTAGACCAATCGTGAGTGAAACGGCTTCAGTTCAAGATCATATCGCACTGAAGATACCTTTTCGCCTTTGGCGGTCTTATGGGCTCAAAGTCAGACTTGCCGTCGTTTCAGGTGAGGGCGTCTTGTCCAATCGGCATCTAGTAAGTTGTCGCGCTTGTATTGGTGATTAGAAATGGGGTCAGAACCGAATTGATGGATCACTGCCAATGGCACGCCGATTGGACATCGCCAATCAGGTTCGCCAAGCCTTCGAGCCTGAAGGTGACTGTGATGTTGCCTCCACCGTATTTTTCCAAGCGTACGACGAACTGATTCGCTTCGAGTAGTTGCTTTATGAGCTTTATCGGTTGAGGCGCGAACGCGGAACGATAGCTTGTTGATGAATTCCAAGTCTGACGCTGCGCTGCGCTCGAGTCGAAGCGAACCGTGATAGGGACCGAATCTGAAATGCCGAGAAATTCGGACGTAGCGACCATCACGCTAGTCTCGTTCTCCTTACATCGGATAACAAGAGTCGTGGATTCGCCACCAACGCTCCGATCGGCAAGCCACTCCTCATTCACTTTCGAAAGATAGACTGCTTGACTGTCATCGATGGGCGACAGTTCGCGATCGACCATCCAGTCGCCGAGCGCAGCTTCGTCCGTCTCTGGAGATTCACTCTGTGTCTTAGAAACATCTACATTACCGGAGAGTGGGTCTGGTTTGGAATTTATATTGGCATTTTCGCGAACAGCGCGGTCGTAGCAGGTCAATCGTTCCAGATTGTCGACGACCGCTTTGCAGGCAAGGACCTCGGAAACGAAATCTGCTTTCGCCGAATCTCCGAGGCCTGTCATCGCGCAAACAAGCGCACACAGGCCTGCGCTCCATGATCTCATCGTTGCCCCCAAAGCCCCCGCCGTAGTGCCTCCAGTCCTCCTAATAGAGGTAATATAATCTAAGATTGTTAGAGTGTCACCGCACTCTACCCGGTCGTGCCGAACTAGAAATCCTGACACTGCGGCATCGTAACTGCGACCTTCAGGCTCTCGCACCACGCCGCCACACCGGCCATATCCTGGGAGGGATATGAGGGTCAGAGTGGATTTCTCTCGATTGAATTTGCTCGGTGTCAGTCACGCACCGCCATCCGAGGTAAGAGCTCCTCCGGCACGATAGGCGCTCCCGTGTCAGGCCACCGGAGACGCCCGCCTTCTTTGACAAAATGGACGAGCATTTCGGCAATTGTTCCGTAGGCGAGTTGCAGTGCTTGCCAGGAATCGGCGCCATGGATGTCCCGGAAATCGCCCCACAGCCCATGCATTGATGCGGGACACGCCCACCCGCCTCCTGGGTGCTCGTATGGTGCCCCGATTGCGATTGTCAATTCGAACTCACGGTTATTGGCGTCAATGGCCAACATCATCATGGAGGCGATTGATGGTCGACTGGATGACACGCGATTTCCGCTCCTAGCAGCGTTGGCGCAGATCGTGGCAAAGGAAGGCCGCAATGAAAAATATGGTGTCGGAGTCGCTTTATCCTAGTTCCGTCTCCTTGCTCGTCCTCGGCGCGGCTCCGCATCGACGTCTGCCTTCCGCCCCAGATACTCGCGCAGCGGGTGATGATCTGGACGCGTGCTTGCTCATGCCTCCCGCGACGGCACTGCATTGACGCCCTTTTTAGCCTGCGCCGGATGGCAGCTTTAGCCGTTTCAGCAGCGATTCAAGGCAATGCACGGTCAAGAGCACGAGTAGCAGTAGACACACGGACATGATGGTGAACGGCGCGGCGTCACCAGCACTGCGCCCCATCACCAGTGCCACTCCACTGAACGGCAGTGGGAGGGCCGCGATGACCGCGCCGCCGATCCTGAACTTTCTCAGAGTCGATCTTAGTACCTGTTCATCAAATGCACTGACCGTCATGCTTGCCTCCAAGCGATAGGCTTGCAGCATAGCACGTCGGCATCCCAGGGTTGCAGCCAGATTGCTGAGGAGGCCAAGCCATCGTTCCCCGCGCTCTGGCCCCGCACCTACTTCACCGGCACCCGCCGCCGCGTCTCGAAATAGATCAGCACCTTGTCGACCTTGGCGCCGTCGTTGGAGAGCGGCAGCAGGATGGCCTCCGCATTCTCGAAGAAGCCGTCGCGGGTGGGGGTGTGGTCGTAGTCGTAGACCGCGCGGCGCTCCTCGATCACCAGGCGGTAGTTCTCCAGGATCTCGTCGAGGCTGTGGCCGGTGAAGCGCTCCATCACCGTCTTGCCGGTCGGGTCCGAGCCGCGCGCCTCGACCGCGCGGGTGCCGACCAGGCGATAGACGAGCTGGTCGGGGAAACGCACCACGTCGACGATGACGATGCCGGGCAGCCAGGGCCGCAGCTCCGCCGGGTCGATGTCGGCGCGGGCCGGGAAGGCGCGCGCGCCGCGCTTGCGCTCCCAATAGGCGAAGACCGCCTTCACCCCCGGCCCGCATTGGCCGAGGAATTCGGGGTGGAACAGCCGCGGATAGGGTCCGGTCATCCTGGCGCGATGCCCCCTGCTGCGCGGCATCATGCTAAGGGAGGGCCTTGCGCCGGAACAGTCCCCCAAAAGGCAGGGGCGGATGCACGCTATTTCCCCCGGATCGCCAGCCACACGCCGAAGAGGATGAGCGCCGAGGCGAGCGCGAAGCCGAGGCTGATCCGCTCCGAGAGCAGCAGCGCCGCCAGGATGACGCCGGAGACCGGCTGGAGGAACTGGATCAGGCCGACGCGGGCGATGCCGCCCTTGCCCAGCGCCCAGTACCACATCACGTAGCCGAGGATGCTGGAGATGGCGGCCATGTAGAGCAAGGCAAGCCAGGCGCGGGTCGAGGCTTGCGCCAGCTCCGCGCCCATGCCGCCGAAGGCGAGCAGCGCGACGACGACCGGCAGCAGCAGCGCCGACATGGCGGCGATGCCCCAGAAGGTGGTGCCGGTCGAGGGATAGCCCGCCTGCTGCAGCCGGCCGCCGGCGACATAGCCGAGCGAGGCGAAGACGTTGGACAGCAGCACCAGGGCATCGCCGGCGAGGCTCGCCGCATTGCCGCCGCCCCCGGGTCCACCACTGGGGCCGCGCCCGGCGATCAGCACGATTTCGCCCACCAGCGCGATGATGCTGCCGAGAATCCAGATGCGGCTCGGCCGGCGCCGGTCCCACAGCAGCGCGAAGGCGCCGGTGAAGATCGGCAGCGCGGCCAGGATCATCGAGGCGTGGTTTGCCGAGGTGATCTTAATGCCGAAGGTGAAGACGAGCGGGAAGCCGATGAAGCCGCAGAAGCCGGTGAGCAGCAGCAGGCCCTGCAGCCGGCGCGTGGCGGGCAGGCGAATCCCCAGCGCGAACGCCACCGGCGCCGCCAGCAGCCCGGCCAGGAAGGTGCGCAGCAGCGCGACGGTCAGCGCCGACAGGTCGGCCACCGCCACCTTGCCGGCGACCGGCGAGGCGCCCCACAGGATGACCGCGGCGAGGGCGACCAGGATGACGACGGGCGACATGGAGAACGGAACTCCGCGGCAGGCGCGCAGCCCAGGCCCGCGCGCGGAACAGCCTATAGCAAGTCCGAGCCGGTGCGGCCAGCGGCGCCGCGACGTCAATTTGTGGCGAATTGTACCGCGACAGCCGGCGCCGCGGCGCTAACCCTTCCTCAACCTTCCGCTGCTGGAATCGGGACCCATGGACAACCAGGAACCACGGGAGCGCGCGATGTCATCGGAGCTGTCCTCGGATCACGGCTTCGGCGCCGACCGGCACGACCTCGGCTGCCGCGTGGTCCATCCGGTCGCGGGAGACGAGCCGCATCTGGTCACCCGCGTGCTGCGCGGCCTGACCCGCGCGCTGGGCCGCAGGGCCTCGGCAACGCCCGGCGGCGACAACGCCGCCCTGTCGCGCATCGCCGCCGCCCCGCGCGAGAGCGCCGGCGCGCGCAACTGACCTCTTGCCCAGATCGAGTTCAGCCTAGAGCAGCTGCAGGAAGATCAGCACCAGGCCGACGATCGAGACCGCCCATACGCCGGTGCGGACCCACGGAATGCCGACCAGATAGACCACCGCATAGGCCAGGCGGCCCCAGAAGAACAGCTGGGCGCCGAGCGCCGTCATCTCGTTGGCCCGGCCGGCGATCGCCGCCACCAGCACCAGGGCCGCGAACAGCACCAGGTTCTCCAGCATGTTGCGATGGGCGCGCAGGGCGCGCCCGGCCATGCCGGTGAACGGCGGCAGGCCCTCGCGATTGCCGGCCAGGGCGGGCAGGCCGACCTGCGGCAGGCAGAGCAGCACGGAAACCAGCATCTGCACCAGGCACAGGGCGACCGCCCAGACCAGCAGGGTAAGATCGGGTGTCAGCGTCATATCGGCGGGCATGGAAAACTCCCCTTCTCCAAATATGCAAAACACGGGCAGCGGCGGGGATCATAGACCCAGGTCCCGAGTCCCGCGAAACCGCCCGCTTGCGGCCGGGAATCGCGCCGCCAGCGTTGTACCGCCGGCGTCGCCAGTCTGACCACGGCGGGGCAGACCACGGCCAACCTATTGCGGCGCCCTATTGTGGGGTCTGCGGGATCGGTTGCGGCAGCTCCGGCACGGCCAGGGGGATTTCCAGCTCGTTCAGCGGCGGGGGCGGCGGGCCGAGCAGCTTCGTGATCTTCAGGAACTCATCGAAGTCGGTGTCGTCGTTCACCACGCGCTCGCCGGGCCTGAGCGTCTTCTGGAATCCGTCCGGGTCCAGGTAATAGGCGTGATAGAACTCTTCCGCCCGCTCCCGGGTCGGGAAAATGTAGTAGTAGGTGCGGTCTTTCACGCCATCGAGCACGCCGCCCTGGCGCTCGACCTGCACCACATAGCCGTAGCCGGCGGCATACTGGATTTCGCCCACCGGCCTGATGCAGGTGGTGGCGCCGCAGAAGACGACGATCGCGCAGACGGCGGCGCAGCGCAGCAGGACACGCAGCATGGCTTTCATCGCGACCTCATTGCGGAGTCATTGCGGAGTCATTGCGGAATCGCGGGGATCGGCTGCTGCAAATCCGGCGTCGCGAGCAGCAGCTCGACCTCGTTCAGCGGCGGCAGGGGCCGCAGCAGGTTGGTGATCCGATCGTATTTCTCCGTCGGCTTCTTCGCCCGCTGTTCCGGCGGCAGCGACCTGTAGTAGGCGAACCAGTCGGGATCCACATGGGTGCGGTCCTGGAACCGGCGCGCCTCCTCCTCGGTCGGGAAGATGGCGTAGTATTCGTGAAAGGTGGCGGGGCTGAGGACATCCTCATAGGTCACCACCCTGACCACATAGCCATAGCCCGGCGCATAGTTGATGTCGGGCTCGACGTGATCGCAGGCGACGCCGGCGCAGAACAGCACCATGCCGATGACCGCCGCGAGGCGGCGCGCGAGGGGTAGGAGTCCCGGAGCCGTCACTGCCTGCATTCCTGCGCGCGCGCGTGCTTCCCTCATGGCGCTCTCAAAACCGATAGGCGATGCCGCCGCCGATGCGGAAGCCGTTGCCCTGGCTGTTGCCGAAATCGTGGCCGCCGCGGATGGTGACCTCGAAGCCGTCGAACAGCTGATAGGCGAGATGGCCGTCGGCGCTGCCCCAATCCTCGTCCAGCTCCACGCCGCCGGCCTGGGGGTCCTGGTCGGTGATCTCGCTCCAGCCGAGATTGGCGCCCAGGCGCAGGTCCGGCGTCACGTGCCAGTCGGCGCCCAGGCTGGCGACCCAGAGATCCAGGCTGGCGCGGTCGTTGTCCGGCAGCAGCGGGTCGGAGTAGTCGGATTCCCGCTCGATATGCACATAGCCGCCGAGCAGGCTGAGCTGCACCGGCCCCACCGGCGCGGTCAGCAGGCCGAACGGCGCCACGCGCCATTCCTCGTCCTCGCGGCTGGTGCGCGTCACCTCGCCGAAGGAGCGGTTGGTGAGGGTGTCCTCCTCCTCGCCGGTGCCGTAGCGCGCCTGCGCGCCGATCGCCAGGAACGGAAACAGGAAGACGCCGCCGCTGCCGCCGATGAAGCGGCGGTCATAGTCGCCCTGCATGTCGTCGAAGCGCAGGCTGCGATCGCTCTCGCTGAAATCGACGCCCGCCTCCAGCCGGCCGAAGCCGCGCCGGCCGATCCCGGCCTCGATGCCGAGAATCGCCTGGTTGGCGTGGGAATCGCCGTTGCGGCTGAGGTCAAGATCGACCAGCGGCCCGTCGCGATGCATGTAGTCGAGCGTCATCCGCCAGTGGTGGAACCAGTCTGTCTCGGCCGGCGGCGCCGCCTCGCCCGCCGCGGCGGTGAGACTCTCCGGAGCCGATTGCGCGGCCGCCGGCGCCGCGCCAGTCACCAGCATCAGGATCGTGGCGACAGCGGCAGTCGCGGCTGCAGTGACCGGCGAGACCAGAGGCATCGCGAGAGTCCCCCTTGAGCGAATCCGAATCGACCCCCCGATCCGGCGCCGCAAAATTCGGGCCTGCGCCGCGCCGCCGTCCAGCATCAAGTCGTGACCGCGCGGCACTTTGTTGTCAAAATCTGCATCGATTCCCGGCTGTGTGCGTTGCGCGGAAACCCGGATGGAAACAGAGGAACGACACTCGGCGGCGCAGGACGAGGCCTTGCCCGCGCAACTGGAGCCCGCGCGACTTGACCCCGCGCGGCTCGAGGCCGCGCAACTTGATCCCGCGCGGCTGGAGCCCGCGCAACTTGATGCTGCGGCGCGGCGGCTTTCGACCCTCGCCATCCTGTCGCATCCGCGCTTTCCCGCCGCCCTGCTCGCCTATGCCGACCGCCTGCTGGCGATCCGCCGCGGCGAGGCGGCGATGAACCGCCTGCTCGGCCAGCGCGAGCGCGAGTTCCTCGGCTTCCTGCTGCTCTGCCTGCACTACGCGCACCAGGAGGGCGGCAAGCCGCCGACGCTGGCGCGCCTCGCCGCGTCGGGGCTGGGCAGCCCGCGCCGCATCGCCGCCTTCGTCGGCGTGCTGCGCCTGGCCGGCATGGCGCGATCGCTGCCGCATCCGACCGACCGGCGGGCGCGGATGCTGCAGCCCTCGCCGGCTCTGATCGCGCTGCATCGCGACTGGACCCAGGCCGCCTTCCGCCAGCTCGACCGCCTGCTCGACGCGCCGCTGCTGGAGCCGCTGCTGGCCGATCCGGTGTTTCACCGCCGCGCCTGCCTGATGGGCGCCGAGGAGGTGTTCCGCGGCGCCAGCTTCGCGCCGGGGCTGTTCCCGCTGGTCGATTTCCTGACACCCCATCGCGGCGGCCATCTGATGGCGGCGAGCCTGGCCCAGGCGCTGTGCGCCGCCGGCGCGTGGCCGGGCGGCCCGGCGCCGGAGATCGAGCTGCCCTATGGCAAGCTGGCGCGCCGGCTCGGCGTGTCGCGCAGCCATGTGCTGAACGTCTTCGCCGCGGCGGCGGAACGCGGCCTGCTGCGGGTCGGCGCGGCCGGGCGCCGCGTCGCGCTCGGCGAGCGTGGTGCCGCCGACATCTTCGGCTATTTCGCCCATGAGCTGGCCTTCATCGGCCGGCATGCGCTGCGCGCCGCCGATCCGGCCGTGCCGCTCGACCTCGCCTGGCTCCAGGCGTGAGGCTTATTGCGCGCTGGCCTTGTCGAGCTCGGCCTGGTCGGCGGCGCTCAAGGAGAGCCGCGCCGATTTCATGATGTCGGCCAGCTGGGTCAGCGAGGTGGCGCTGGCGATCGGCGCGGTCACCCGCGTCATCAGCCAGGCGAGCGCGACCTGGGCCGGCGTCGCCGCATGACGCGCCGCGACCGCATCCAGCGCCGCCAGCACGGCGCGGCCGCGGTCGTTGAAATAGCCGCCCATGTCCTCGCCGCGCACGCTCTTGGCGAGGTCCTTCTCGCTGCGGTATTTGCCGGTGAGGAAGCCGCTGGCGAGCGCGAAATAGGGGATCACGCCGATGCCGTGCTTGCGGCAGATCGGCGCCAGCTCGGTCTCGAATTCCTTGCGCGCCATCAGGTTGTATTCCGGCTGCAGGCTCTCGTAGCGCGGCAAGCCGCCCTTGCCGCCGGCGCTGAGCGCCGCGTCGAGCCGCGCGGCGCCGAAATTGGAGGCGCCGATGACGCGCACCTTGCCCGCCTTGATGAGCTCGCCGAAATTCTCCAGCGCCGTCTCGACCGGCAGGGTCAGGTCGTCCTCATGCGCCTGATAGAGATCGATGTAGTCGGTCTGCAGGCGCTTCAGCGAATCCTCCACCGCGCGGCGCATGTAGTCGCGCCCGAGGCCTTTCATCCCTTCACCCATCTCCTTGCCGAGCTTGGTGGCGATGATGACGTCGTCGCGCCGCCCGCGCCGCTTGAGCCACGTCCCGATGACGCGCTCGGATTCGCCGCCGCTATGCCCGGCGGCCCAGCGCGAATACATGTCGGCGGTGTCGATGAAGTTGAACCCGGCGTCGACGAAGGCGTCGAGCAGGATGTGGCTGGTCGCCTCGTCCGCGGTCCAGCCAAACACGTTGCCGCCGAGGCACAAAGGCGCCACCTTCAGCGCCGAGCGACCGAGTTGCCGTCTTTCCATGATCCCGTTCAATCCTCGTTGTTGGCCCAGACCGGCCGCAATGGCTCCAGCGCCGCGACCCGCTTGGAGATATCAAGCAGGGCCGGGCAGTGTTCGGCAAACCATTTCGCGCCCGGCCGCCAGGCGGTCATCACCGCGACATAGAGATCGAGCGCCGAGAAGGTCTCGCCCAGCACCCAGGGCGCGCAGGGAGTCTGCGACACGAAATACCGCCACAGCTTCTGGCGCTGCGCGTCGGTCGCCGCGCGCAGCTGCCGCCCCGCCTCGTCGCTCTCGACCCAGCGCGCCGGATCATCGCCATAGGTGAAGGTCGGATAGAGGGCCGCCACCAGGAAGACGAGCCAGCGCAGGAACATCGGCCGCGCCGGATCATCCGCCGCCGGCGCCAGGCCGGATCGCGGCGCCAGATCGGCGAGGTGCAGGATCATCGCAGCGCTCTCGGTCATCACCCGCCCGTCGGGCAGGATCAGCGTCGGCACCTGGCCCAGGGGATTGAGCTGCAGCAGCCGCTGATGGTCGGGGCCGCCCGCGCTGCCATAGGGGATCATGTCGATCTCGCAGGGCACGCAGGCCAGCGCGAAGGCCGCCTCGACGATCATCGAGCCGGTCCATTTCGAGGCCATCAGGCGATGGGGTTCCATCACGTGCGCGCGCCTTCTCTGCTCTTCCTCAGCGCCGGTTGAAATGGCGCTTCAGGATGATCGAGGTCTCGATCTGCACCACGTCGGCCTGGGCGGCGATCTCGGCGCGGATCTCCTGCAGCCGGGTCATCGACGCGGCCACCACTTCCAGCATGGCGTCGGTCTCGCCCGCCACCGAATCGAAGACGACGATCTCCGGGATGTGGCGCAGCTGCGGCGCGAGGTCGTCGCAGATCGCCTGGCGGGTCTTCACGAACATGTAGGCGGCGACGGCGCCGTTGCCGTGGTCGTTGCGGCGGATGGTGTAGCCGGCGATGGCGCCTTCGCGCTCCAGCCGGGCCAGCCTTTCCTGGGTGGCCGAGCGCGACAGGCCGATGCTGCGCGCCAGTTCCTTGACGCTCTGGCGGCCGTTCTCCGCCAGCAGGGACAGGATCTTGCGGTCGGTCTCGTCCTGCTTCCGGCTCATCTGCCCCGCTGGTCTGCCCGCTGCACCCCGCGCCCGCGCGCGGGAACACGCCACTATGCCGGCTCCGACCGGCGGCAATGACGATACAGGGCGGCCGGCTGCTCTGCTAGACCCATCTCCGCCAGGGGCCGAAGGGCCCGGACGGGCCCCTGACGCGAGAACCCGACCCGGGAAACCCAACCCGAAAGCGCGCGACGATGGATTTCGTGATCCCCGCCGGCTTCACCGGCCGCCATGCCTGGGATGCCCTGCCGATCGCCGAGATCGAGGGCGCGACGGTCAGGCTGCATTGGACCGACCAGCCCTATCGCTGGCATGTCAATGACGGGGAAGAGGTCTTCGTCGTGCTGCACGGCGCGGTCGAGATGCGCTATCGCGCGGCCGGCGCCGAGCATCGCCGCCTGATGCGCGCGGGCGACATCTGCCATGCCGGCCCGGGCGCCGAGCACGTCGCCCATCCGCACGGCCCGGCGCGCGTGCTGGTGATCGAGAAGAAGGGCAGCGTGTAGCCGCCGCGCCGCCACGCAAGCGGGTCGTCGGCCGATCGTGGGCCGATCATGGGCTGGCGGTTGGCGGGTCGTGGCGGCGCGGGCGTCCGCTAGTTGCCGCCCTGGCCTGCGGGCGGCTCTTCCCGCGGCAGCACGGCGGCGCTCTCGGCCGGCATCGCCGGCACTTCAGGTGCCGGCGGCGGGGCAGCCACCGCAACCGACTCCGTCCCCCGCTTGACCCGCGGCGGCTTCACGATCGGCGGTTTCACCCTGGCCGCGCGCGGCATTTTCCGCGCGGCTTTCCTGGCGGCAGTCTTCTTGGCGGCAGTCTTCTTGGCGGCAGTCTTCTTGGCAGCCGTCTTTTTCGTGACGACCTTCCTGGACGCGGCCCGCTTGACCCGGCGCTTCACCCGACGCTTGGTGCGGGGCGGCTTGGTGCGGGCCCTGGCCTTACCCTTGGCCTTCGGCGCGGCCTTGGCCCGCGCCTTGGTGCGGGGCGGCTTCACTCTGACCTTGACCCGCGCTTTCTTCACCCTCGTCGCCATGACAGTTCCTCTCGCTTGGGAAATTCATGCGGATTGATGCGCGCTACGAGCCCAGCGCCTTGATCTTGGCCGCCACGGTTTCCACCTCGGACAAGGCGCGCCGGGCGCGGCGCGTGAAGTCGCTGAACTTGTCGGCGAGCAGAGCGGCTTCCTTCTGCTGCAGGTTGTACTCGCTCTGCCAGTTCTCGCGATCGTCGCCGGTGGCCTGGTCGGTGCGGCGCGGGTCGGTCACCAGGGCAAGGAAGCGGGCTTCGATGTCCTTGGCCGCCTGCAATTGATCGGTCAGGATCTTGGCGTCATCGCTGAGCAGCTTGTCGGCGCGGGTCTTGGCCGCCTGCAGATCGGCCGCCAGCTGCGCCGGTGCATTGGCGGGCGCCGTCGCCGGCAGGGCATTGCGCGCCGCCGTCAGCGCGTCCTTCACCTGCGTTGCCACCTTGTGGTCCGACAGCGGGTGCGCCTCGGCGCCAAGTTGGCCGCCGCCCTTGGCCAGCTTCTCGCGCTCCAGGTCGAGGCGCTGCGATTCCAGCTGAAGCCGCATCACCTTGCGCGCATTCTCGTTCGCCTGGGCCTGGAACAGGAAGGCCTCGAGGTTCTTCTCGCAATGCTCGGTCAGGCGCGTGGTCTGGCCAAGTTGAGAAGCCAGGTAGTAGTCTCCGAGCTCTGTGTCGGAAAATTCCTTGAACTTTGGGTTCTGGGCCACCTTGCCCAAGCGCTCGATTGTCAGCTTTCTGAAAGCGTCGTCTTCGGGATCGCGATTCTTCCAAAGCCCAAGTTCCGTCAGGCAGGTCGATACATAGGCCTGCTCCATGTCCTTGTTGACGAAGGTTTCCTGCATCTGGGCGATGGTGCGGGCGATTTCCGGATCCGGCTGGGCGGTGAGGCCGCCCTGGCCGGCGACCTGTTTCACGCCAGCAGCCGCATTGCTCGCGGCTTCGGTCAGACCGGTCACGCTGCGCAGCGCGGCATCGCGCGCGGCAACGGCGACTTCGACCTTCGATTGCTTGGCCGCGACATTGGCCTTGAGGGCCTCCGTCTTGGTCTGGTCGGTATTGTCCGCCAGGGCCTTCTTCGCGTCGGCCAGCTCCGCCTCGGCTGTCGCCAGCTCCTGCTCCCGCTTCGAGAGGTCGTTGGTGGCCTGGTCCAGGCCCTTGCTGACATCCGGCAGGATCGAGGCTGAGGCGCGCGCGCTGGCCGAGGCGTCGGTGCCGATGGAAGCGCCGCTGCGTCCGAACGCGCCCGCCGCGTCTTCCGACAGCACCAGCGTGACCAGCAGGTCGTCGAGCCGGCTCTGGCGCAGGCTGTAGGTTGTCGCGCTGATGGCGCCGTTCATGTAGTCGACGCAGGCCTGGTAGCCCTGGCGCAGAATCGCCTGGATCGCCGTGGTCCGTTCGGCGATCTGCGCCAGGCCTTCGGCCTCGGCGCCGGAAATGCTGAAGCTGCCCTTGCCCGCGATGCCGAGACCGCCACCCAGGGAATTGGCCACCGCGACGGCCACGTCGGGGCTCGGCTCGACGCAAGTGATCCGCGCGGGATCGACCAGGCCGGGGCGCGATGCGATTCCGGGCGACACCACGGTAATGACGCGCTGCCGCGCGTCCGTGACGATCGAGTTCGCCTGGTCAATGTCGGGGTTCAACTTGAAGGTATGGAAAATCTCACCGCCGCATCCCGCGAGGCTCGCGGCGAGCAGTGCCATGGCAATCGGCGCCTGAAGGAATTGCCGCATACCAACCCCCCATGCATCGGCAACACCGACACTCTAGGTCGAAATCCCGGCGGATACAATCTGCGAGATAACGGCGCGCGGGATTTTCCCGCGCCCGGCGATCACCGGGCTGGCGGGCGGACGAGGAACAGGCGGTTGAGCTTGTTGAAGACGCGGTAGACGCCGTCGAAGGCGGCCTTGAAGGCGTCGAAGCCGCGCGGGCCATCGCCGGATTGCGCCAGGTCGCGCTGGATCCCGGCGATGGAGCGCTGGCCGTCGATGCGGGAGAGGATGGGTGCCGCCAGCGCCGGCAGCGGGAATCTCACCTCGATGCCGTCGATCTTGGCCTTCAGGACCCGGGCGGAATCGAGCCCCTTGGTCCAGGCCTCGCTGCCCGCGCGCAGCACCGGGACCAGCGCCGGATCGTCCGGCCGCGCCACGCTGGCCGCCGCCTCGCCCCGCCGCACCAGATAGACGATGTGCCGCTTCAGGTTGCCGGCCAGCAGCTCGGCGAAGCCCGCGCGCGCGATCGGATCGAGCCGGTTCACCCGGCGCAGCAGATCGGCATCGCCGAGATAGCTTGCCGGGTCATAGCGCCAGGGCTCGATGAAGGCGGCGATCTCCAGCCCGGCGCCGGCGACCAGCTCCGCCAGCCCGGCCACGTCATAGGCGCGGTCGCGGGAATGCAGCAGCAGGTCGTAGAGCCCGGCATCGCCGGCCTCGAGATGATCGCCCACCGCCGGGTTGCGCCGCAGCCAGTTGGTGGCCGGCAGCTGCGCCAGCAGCCCGCGCGCGACCCTGATGCGCGCCTGCGGCGTTGCCGCCGGGGCCGGATCGTTCCGCGTCAATTGCCGCAGCATCTCCTGCGCCTGGTAGACGCCGGTGCGGCCGTGCAGGCCATAGACCATGACGCCCATGCCGCCGCCCGGCGCCAGGCAGGCGGTGAGCGTGGCGAGGCCCCGCGCCGGATCCTCCAGGTGGTGCAGCACGCCGCAGCAATCGATGTAGTCGAACTGGCCCAGGCCCAGCCGCGGCAGATCGAGCAGCGAGCCGCTCAGGAAGCGGATGTTGGCGAGGCCGCGCTGCCCGGCCCGCGCCTCGGCGATGGCGCGCGAGGCGTGCGAGAGGTCGAGATAGACGATCTCCGCCGGGCTGCCGCGATCGTGCAGGTGCTGCGCCAGCATGATGGTGGCGTCGCCAGTGCCGCCGCCGGCGACCAGCGCGCGGAACGGCTGGCTAAAATCGCGGCCGCCGGCGAAGAGATAGTGGTTGAGCTCCAGCAGATGGCTGGGCGAGCCCTCGATCAGCCGCTTGGCCTCGTCGGCCGGGTCCCGCGCCGGATAGGGATAGGCCTCGTATTGCTCGATCAACGGGTCTGACATGGGCATGGTGATGTTGGGCCGGGCCGGATTGCCGGCGCACCATGCCCGCGCCGGGCGCAAGGTTCAATACGCCATCGCACCCGGCGGCGGCTGCCGCCGGCGCTCAGTCTTCCTTGTCGACCTTGAACATCTTGGTCTGTTCGGCATGCACCTGCACCACCAGGTTCAGCTGCTCGCCCACCACGCGGAGGGACTTCTCGCCGCTGCGCGGCAGGGGTACGCGCACCTTGCTGCAATAGGTGATCATGGCGGCGGCGATGGTCGGCGCCTGCACGTTGATCTTGGCCACCGCGCCATTGGCCGGATTGCGGATGCCCAGCGTCACCACCAGGTCCGGCTCCGACACGAAGCTGCAGGATTCGACGGTCCCGGCCGGAAGCTGGTGCTTCGAGGTGGCGAAATACAGCTTCAGCGCCATGATCAGCGCGTCCTTGCTGAAGCCGATATGGCGCAGCTCGCTCAAGGCCGGCAGCCGCGAGTTCAGGCTCGCATTCTTGCCGCCAGCCGGAGAATTGCTCGGTTGGTTGTTCATCGTCCCACAACACCAAAACAACACAGAAAGCGACTCGACAGCACAACTGTCAGTCGCGCTTTACATTGCCGCCCTTAATCACACTCTACAAGTGGTTAAATGTGAAGACTGGACGAAAGCGCCGCGCAAATGGGCGCTTGTCGCCGTCAGTACTTCTCTGCCCAGGGCCTGATATCGAGTTCCTGGGTCCAGGCGCTGCGCGGTTGCAGGTGCAGGTGCCAGTAGGTCTCGGCGATGGCCTCGGGGCGCAACCTGCCGTCGCCTTCGGCCTGGCCGATCTGGCCGTCGATCAGGACATGGGCGACATGGATGCCTTTCGGCCCCAGTTCCCGCGCCAGGCTCTGGCCGAGCGCGCGCAGGCCGAACTTGGCGATGGCGAAGGGGGCGAAATTCGCGCTGCCGCGGATCGAGGCGGTGGCGCCGGTGAACAGGATCGTGCCGCGGCCCAGCGGCAGCATCGCCTTCGCCGCCGCCTGGCCGACATGGAAGCCGCCGAGGCAGCCGACCTGCCAGGCCGCTTCGACCTGCGAGGCGCTGAGCTCCAGGATTCCGCCGCGGGCATAGCCGCTGGCGTTGAACACCACCAGCGCCGGCACGCCGCGCGCCGCGATCGCCGCGGCGAACAGGTCATCGACGCTCGCCGCGTCGGTGACGTCGCAGGCGATCGCCGCCGTGTCCTTCAGCCCGCGCTGGTCGAGCAGGCCGCGCAGCCTTTCGGGATTGCGCGCGCCAGCCGTCACCGCCATTCCCTCGCGCGCGCAACGCTCGACAAGTGCCGCACCCAATCCGGGCCCGACGCCGATGATGATGGCATGTTCCTTCGAAGCCATGTACCGCTCCCGCACATCGTGTCTGCAGCGCCGTGACTATAGCCGCGGCGCGGCGCGGCGCGACAGCGGCATCCTGCGCCCGGCTGCCATGCGGCCGCTGCAAGACCTTGCGCCGACGGCGGATTTGCCGTTGCGCGCCAGCCGTGGGCGCGAAGGATTGAAGGTCGCGGCTAGAGCGGCTTCGGCGGCAGCGTCTCGAGGACGCGCTTGCTGACCCCGTCGTCGAGCTCGACGCGCAGCTTCCAGCTTTGCCAGGTCTCGCGATAGAGCACCGGATTGGGAATGCGCAGCTTGGCGGTGGAATCGATCACCGCGCTGGTCTGGGTCGGCCCGCTGTCGGAGAAGATCGGGAAGCCGATGCCGATGCCGGTGGAGACATGGCCCGAGGAGCCGCCGCCGACCCCGACGCCGATGCTGGGCTGCGGGCCGCCGTCGGAGCGATAGATGCGGCGGTCGCGCTGGATGTCGAAGGCGGCGGTCTGCGCGCCGGTCGGATCGATCAGGAACACGCGCGCGGCCGGCAGCGGGTCGCGCACGGAGACTTCGATCACCGTCGGATCGCTGGCGAGGAAATGCGCGTCGGTGCCGTAGGGCACGTCGACCGTGCCGCCATAGCCGCCGCCACCGCCGCGATGGCTCGAGCAGGCCGCCGGCAGCAGCGCGGTGGTGATCAGGAGAGCGGCGAGGATCTTGCGCATGGCCCTATTGTGGTCCCGCCGCCGCCACCGGCCAAGACCGGATTTGTACACGGTCGCGTGAAGGCCGTGAGGCACGTCACACCCGCGCCACGCCAACGCGCCGATCTAACGGCGGCCGAGATGGCGCAGCAGCCCGCCCGGATCGTCGGTCAGGATGGCGTCCACGCCGGCCGCCATCAGGCGCCGCCAATCCGTCGGATCATTCGCCGTCCAGGCCCAGACCGGCAGGCCCAGCCGCCGGCAGGCATGCACCGCCTCCGGCGTCACCCGGCTCTGCTCGTATTCCACCGCATGGGCGCCGGCGGCGGCGAGATCGGCGGCGATCGCCGCGGCATCCTGCGCATCGCGCGGCCGTTCCTCGCAATCCAGCACCAGGCGGATGCGCGGATCGCGGCGGGCCACCTGCGCCGCCACCGCGCGCGGCAAATTGGCGACGGCGCGGCCATGCAGCGAGAATTCCGCGAACCGCGCGACGAGCCAGGCGGCCGCCAGATCCGCCCGGCGATATTCGCCGTCCTTGAATTCCAGGCACAAGCTCACGTCGCGGCCGGCGATCAGGGCGACGGCGTCGCCGAGGCCGGGCACGCCGGTGCCCTTGAATCGCGCGCCGTGGCCGGCGCCGGCATCGAGGCGGGCGAGCTCGGCCGCCGTCAGCGCGTCGATGTTGCCGGCGCGTCCGGTGGTGCGGGCCAGCGCGCGGTCATGCATCAGCACCGCGACCTCGTCGGCCGCCGCGTGCACGTCGAGCTCGATGACATCGGCGCCGAGCGCCAGCGCCTCGGCGATGGCGGGCAGCGTGTTCTCGGGGCAGGTCGAGGAGGCGCCGCGATGGGCCACGACAAGAGGCTGCGCCATGCGCTCAGTTTCCCGCCGGCTTCTTGTTCAGCGTATCGATTTCCCGCTGCAACTGCTGGCGTTCGGCCGAGCCCTCCGGCATCAGCAGCAGGACCTTGCCCCACAATTCCCTCGCCTCGTCGCTGCGGCCCTCGGCGCGCGCCACCACGCCGGCATAGAACAGGCCGAGCGGGTTCTCGGCGTCCAGGGTGCGCACGCGCTTCACCGTCGCGGCGAATTCCGCCGGCAGCGTCTTGTCGAGGTCGGTGCGGCCCTCGATCAGCGCGCTGGCATAGTCGAGCTGCACGTCGATGCGCGATGGCGCCAGCGCCGCCGCCTTGGCGAAGGCGTCGCGCGCCTCGTCGCGCTGGTCCAGCACCCGGTAGGCGTTGGCGAGCTTCAGCCAGCCTTCCAGGTTCTCCGGGTCGTCCTTCATCTTCTCCGCCAGGCGCGCGACCATGGAGCGGATGAAGGCGTCGCGCTCGGCCGGCGACATCTGCGCCGCCGCCGCCATGTCATCGGCGCCAGGCCCCGCCTGCGGGGCGGAGCCGCCGGCCCGCCCCGGCAGTTTCGCCGGGTCCTTGCCCAGCTGCCGCGCCGCCTTGTCGATGTTCTCCGCCAGGGTCTGGCGCAGCGGGGCCGCTTCCGGCAGGTCGCGCTCCAGCGCCAGCCAGTCGGTCAAGGCGCCCTCGACGTCGTCGTTCTGCGCCCGGGCCAGCGCCAGGAAGAAGCGCGCCGTGGCGTCGGTCGGGTCGCTGGCCAGCACCCGGCGCAAGGCGTTCTGCGCGTCCGCCGCCACCTTGCCCTGCTGCGCCAGGATCGCCGCATGAGCGTATTGGCGCAGGATGTCGGGCTCGGTGCGGCCCAGCGCCATGGCCTTGGCGAAGGCATCCGCCGCATCCTTGTCGCGGTCGAGATCGGCATAGGCGCGCGCCAGGTCGATCCAGACCTGCGGATCGGAGGGCGCGGCGGCGACCTTCGCCTCCAGCGTGATCGAGTCC
The DNA here is from genome assembly GCA_039808885.1 of Dongiaceae bacterium. Lineage (GTDB taxonomy): Bacteria > Pseudomonadota > Alphaproteobacteria > Dongiales > Dongiaceae > Dongia_A. The sequence goes on from JBDHTX010000023.1 coordinate 68,856, forward strand.
GGCGAGGTGCGCTGGCGCTCGGCCGCCAGCCGCTCCATCGCCGATTGCGAGGGCAGCTGCGGCGCGCCGAGCTTGAGATACAGCGCGAAGGCGGCGAGCGGCAGGATCACCGCCATGGCCAGCGTCAGGTGATGCCCCGGCGGCTTGGCCGGCAGGAACTTCTTGCCCTCGTCCAGCGCCAGGATGCGGC
>JBDHTX010000024.1:0-68277 GCA_039808885.1 Dongiaceae bacterium
GCCAGCCGCATCAAGTCGGCCCGCCGCGCCATCGGCGACGACGGCCACCAGCAGCGCCGCATCCGCACCGTGCATGGCCGCGGCGTGCGCTTCGTCGGCGGCGCCGCGGCGCCCGAGGCGGCCGGCGCGGCGGAGCCGGACTGGCCGGTGATCGCGGTGCTGCCCTTCGCCAATCTGGGCGGCGACCCGGAGCAGGGCTATTTCGCCGACGGCGTCACCGAGGACATCATCACCGACCTGTCGCGCTTCCGCGAGCAGCGCGTGGTGGCGCGCGACGCCGCGTTCCGCTACCACGATTCCGGCGGCGACCTGCAGCGCGTCGGCCGCGAGCTCGGCGCCGACTACATCGTCACCGGCAGCATCCGGCGCCAGGGCGCCAAGCTGCGCCTGACCGCGCAATTGACCGACGCGGCCAACGGCACGCAGCTCTGGGCCGAACGCTTCGACCGCGACGCCGAGGACATCTTCCTGGTCGCCGACGAGGTGGTGCGCACTATCGCCGCGACCCTGGCCGGACGGGTGCGCTCGGCGGGCTCGGCGCTGGCCAAGCGCAAGCAGCCGGCCAACCTCGCCGCCTATGAATGGATGCTGCGCGGCCAGGCCGCCTTGCACCGGCCGGGCGAGCGGCACGACGAGGCGGCGGCGCGCGGCTTCTTCGAGCAGGCGCTGGCCGCCGATCCGCGCTATGGCCGCGCCCATTCCGGCCTCGCCATCGTGCTGCTGCGCGACTGGTTCCGCGCCGCGCAGGGCAATGACGCGCTGCTCGACCTGGCGCTCGACCACGCGCAGAAGGCGGTGGCGATCGACGGCGACGACCATGAATGCCAGGAGACCCTGGGCTGGATCCTGCTGCACCGCAGATCCTTCGATCTGGCGGAGCAGCATTACCGCCGCGCGCTCGAGCTCAACCCCAATTCGCCCGACGAGCTGGCGGCGATGGGCTCGGCCTGCAGCTTCCTCGGCCGGGCGGAAGAGGGTATCGGCTGGTTCGCGCAGGCCAAGCGGGTCGATCCCTATTTCGATCCGACCTGGTACTGGCACCTGCTGGTGGCGGTCTATTTCAACGCCCGGCGCTACGCCGAGGCGATCGCCACCTATGAGCGCTGCACCAGCACGCCCAGCTGGGTGCATGCCTATGCGGCGGCGAGCCACGCGCTGGCCGGCGCGGAGGCCGCCGCGCGGGCGACGGTCAAGCATCTGCTGGCCGAGGCGCCGGATTTCTCCGCGGCGGAGATGGCGCGCAAGGAACCGTTCCGGAATCCCGAGGACGGCGCGCATCTCACCGACGGGCTGCGCCGCGCGGGGCTGTTGCCCGGCTAGACCGCGCGCGGCGGGCCAACGCTCGCCCGCGGGGCGCGGCCTGGCTGTGACCATCGTCACGTTGCGCCGCGTTCGGCTGGCCCGCGCCGCCGAATCCGCCAGCCCTCCACGTTTTCTCCATGAACGCTCCAAGCATCCCCGGCGGACCGCGCCTAGGTTCCCGGCCGCTGCGACCGCCCGAATCGGCGGCTACCGCGCAGTCACTTTCGGCCATCACTTTCGACCGTCACTTACGACCGTCGATTTCGACAGGGAAAGACATATGACCCAGCGCAAGACGAATATCCTTCTGATCGGCATTGCCACGCTCGGCGTGCTCATGGTCATCGCCGTCGCCGGCGTGGCGCTCCAGGCCCACGACCTCACCGGCCCGGACGGCGGCAGCCAGTGGCCCAACGGCCGGGCCAATCATCATCCGCTGCACGCCAACTGACCTGGTCAACTGATTGGGCCGCCGCGCGGCGGGACCAGCGGGGTGACGCGAAGCGTTGACGGGCAAAGCAGGGGCATTGCGAGGCTAAACCGGGAGCAACCCGGGGCGCGGGCCGGGTCGGGTGGCAAGGGACCACCCGGCCCGCGCGATTGCCTGGCTCACGTGATTGCCTGGCCCACATGATTGCCCGGCCCGCATGCGCGCGGCCCTGCGCCACCGCCTGCAGCGCGTTGGCGGCGTTGCTCGCCGCCAGCACGCGGTAGCCGAGCTCGCGCAGCAGGTCGCTGGTCCGCCGGCGCATGTTGTCCTCGTCCTCGACCACCAGGATCAGCTGGCCCTGGCCGGCATATCGCGCCGGCGGCCATTGCTTCCACGGCCTTGCCCGCTTTTACGCCGGCTTTATGCGCCGGCGGCAAAGCCCTCTGGCGCCTTTACGCCGCCCCGCCCCACGTTGAGAGCAACCAAGGCGCCATCGTCCGGCGCCATGCGAACCGATGGGAAAAGGCCATGCTCGATCTCGCTTTCCTGGCGCTCGGCGCCGCGTTGTTCCTCGGCGCGCTCGCCTATGCGCGCGCCTGCGCCAACATCTGAGGCCCGCCATGATCGCACTCGATGTCGTGCTCGGCGTCGTCGTGGCGCTGTTCCTGTCGGTCTACATGACCTGCGCGCTGCTCTGGCCCGAGAAGTTCTGAACGTCAAAATTCTGCAACAAGCGAGATTTCCATGAGCTGGAACGGATGGCTGCAGATCGCGCTCTTCGCCGCGATCGTCGTGGCCCTGGTGAAGCCGCTGGGGCTCTACATGACCAAGGTGTTCAACGGCGAGCGGACCTGGGCCTCGCCGGTGCTGCGCCCGGTGGAGCGCGGCTTCTACGCGCTCGCCGGCGTGCGCGAGGACGAGGACCAGCATTGGCTGGCCTACGCCTTCGGCATGCTGCTGTTCAACGCCGCGGGCTTCTTCCTGCTCTATGCGATCCTGCGCTGCCAGGCCTGGCTGCCGCTGAACCCGCGGGCCTTCGGCAACCTGGCGCCGGACCTCGCCTTCAACACCGCCATCAGCTTCACCACCAACACCAACTGGCAGAACTACGCCGGCGAAACAACGCTGAGCTATTTCAGCCAGATGGCGGGCCTGACCGTGCACAATTTCGTCTCGGCGGCGACCGGCATCGCGCTGGCGGTGGCCCTCATCCGCGGCTTCGCGCGCCGCAAGGCAACGGGAATCGGCAATTTCTGGGTCGACCTCACCCGCTGCTGCCTCTACGTGCTGCTGCCGATCTCCGTCGCGCTGGCGCTGTTCCTGGTCTGGCAGGGCATGCCGCAGACTCTCGGCGACTACGTGACGGCGTCGACGCTGGACGGCGGCAGCCAGGTGATCGCCCAGGGCCCGGTCGCCTCGCAGGTGGCGATCAAGATGCTGGGCACCAATGGCGGCGGCTTCTTCAACGCCAATGCCGCGCATCCCTACGAGAACCCCACCGCGCTCTCCAACTTCGTGCAGATGGTGGCGATCTTCGCGCTGGGCGCCGCGCTCACCAACGTGTTCGGCCGCATGGTCGGGGACGAGCGCCAGGGCTGGGCGATCCTCAGCGCCATGGGCGTCATGTTCCTGATCGGCGTCGGCATCGCCTATTGGGCCGAGGCCCAGGGCAACCCGGCCTTCGCCCTGCAAGGCGTGGACCAGGCCGCAGGCCCTCTCCAGGCGGGCGGCAACATGGAGGGCAAGGAGGTGCGTTTCGGCATCGCCAATTCCGCCTTGTTTGCCACCGTCACCACCGACGCCTCCTGCGGCGCGGTCAATGCCATGCATGACAGCTTCATGCCGCTGGGCGGCGCCGTGCCGCTGGTCAACATCCTGCTGGGCGAGGTGATCGTCGGCGGCGTCGGCGCCGGGCTCTACGGCATGCTGCTCTTCGCCATCCTGGCGGTATTCATCGCCGGGCTGATGGTGGGCCGCACGCCGGAATATGTCGGCAAGAAGATCGAGGCCCGCGAGATGAAGATGACCATGCTGGCGGTGCTCATCCTGCCCCTGGCGATCCTCGGCTTCACCGCCCTGGCGCCGCTCTGGCCCGATGCCCTGAAGAGCGTGCTGAACGCCGGCCCGCACGGCTTCTCCGAGATCCTCTATCTCTTCACGTCCTCGACCGGCAACAACGGCAGCGCCTTCGCGGGCTTCACCGGCAACACGCCGTTCTACAACACCACCGGCGGCATCGCGATGTTCGTCGGCCGCTTCCTGATGATCGTGCCGATGGTCGCCGTCGCCGGCTCGCTCGCGGCCAAGCGCGCGGCGCCGGCCAATGCCGGCACCTTCCCGACCCACGGTCCGCTGTTCGTCGGCCTGCTGGTCGGCGTGGTGCTGATCGTCGGCGGCCTCACCTATCTGCCGGCCCTCGCCCTCGGACCCGTGGTCGAACACCTGTTGATGCTGGGTGGGAGCTTGTTCTGATGATGCCTGTCCAAGTCAAACGCCCCTTCCCCCCTTGTGGGGGAAGGATGCGCAGCCTTGGCGAACGCAGTGAGCCTAGGCGAAGCTGGATGAGGGGTAGCGCGGCATCAGCCGCGCGCGCTCGGAAGAGCGCAATGCGCCTCTATCGCTTCGCTGAAGTGCGCTCCGGTAGCGCTGCAGCGCTGCGTGCCTGCCGGCACGCCACCCCTCATCCAGCTCCGGCTAAGCTCGGCCTTGCCTCGCTAAGCCTGCGCAACCTTCTCCCGCAAGGGGAGAAGGGGAAGACAAGAGAGAAGTGATCATGTCCAAGAAATCGCGCAACCCGTCGATGTTCGATGCGAAGATCCTGCTGGAGGCGAGCTTCGAATCCTTCCGCAAGCTCGACCCGATGCTGCTGTGGCGCAATCCCGTCATGCTGGCGGTGGAGGCGGTGGCGGTCGTCGCCAGCATCCTGTTCCTGCGCGACATCTGGCAACAGAGCAACGCGCTGTTCTCCGGCCAGCTGGTGTTCTGGCTGTGGCTGACCGTGCTGTTCGGCAATTTCGCGGAGGCGGTGGCGGAAGGCCGCGGCAAGGCCCAGGCCGACGCGCTGCGCGAGACGCGCAGCCACGCCCCGGCCAAGCTGCTGTTCGCCCCGGACGGCGACACGCACACCGTGGTCTCGGCGCTGCAATTGAATCCCGGCGACCTGGTGCTGATCGAAGCCGGCGACCTCATCCCCGGCGACGGCGAGGTGGTGGAAGGCGTCGCCTCGGTCGACGAATCCGCCATCACCGGCGAATCCGCCCCGGTGATCCGCGAATCCGGCGGCGACCGCTCGGCGGTGACCGGCGGCACCCGCGTGCTCAGCGACTGGATCAAGGTCAAGATCACCGCCGGCCCTGGCTCCTCCTTCCTCGACCGCATGATCGCACTGGTCGAGGGCGCCAAGCGGCAGAAGACGCCGAACGAGATCGCGCTGTCGATCCTGCTCGCCGGCATGACCCTCATCTTCCTGTTCGCCACCGTGACCATCCCCAGCTTCGCCAAATATGCCGGCGGATCGGTGCCGGCGGTCGTGCTGATCGCGCTCTTCGTGACCCTGATCCCGACCACCATCGGCGCGCTGCTCTCGGCCATCGGCATCGCCGGCATGGACCGGCTGGTGAAGTTCAACGTGCTCGCCATGTCCGGCCGCTCGGTCGAGGCGGCGGGCGACGTCGACACGCTGCTGCTGGACAAGACCGGCACCATCACGCTGGGCAACCGCCAGGCCGCGGAGCTGGTCCCGCTGTCGGGCGTGCCGGCGGCCGAGCTGGCCGATGCGGCGCAGCTCGCCTCCTTCAGCGACGAGACGCCGGAGGGCCGCTCCATCGTCGTGCTGGCGAAGGAGAAATACGGCCTGCGCGGCCGCGACATGGCGCCGATGCATGCCCATTTCGTGCATTTCACCGCCCAGACCCGGATGAGCGGCGTCGACATCGACGGCCATGTCATCCGCAAGGGCGCGGTCGATTCGGTGATCGCCTTCCTCAAGGACCGCGGCGTCGCCGAGACCCGGCCGGAGGTGATCGAGGCCAGGACGGTCGCCGATTCCATCGCCAAGTCGGGCGGCACGCCGCTCGCCGTGGTCAAGGACGACCGCATCCCCGGGCTCGTCCACCTGAAGGACGTGGTCAAGGGCGGCATCCGCGAGCGCTTCGCCGAGCTGCGCCGCATGGGCATCCGCACCATCATGATCACCGGCGACAACCCGCTGACCGCCGCCGCCATCGCCGCCGAGGCCGGGGTCGACGATTTCCGCGCCCAGGCGACGCCGGAGACCAAGCTGGCGCTGATCCGCGAGGAGCAGGCCAAGGGCAAGCTGGTCGCCATGTGCGGCGACGGCACCAACGACGCCCCGGCGCTGGCCCAGGCGGATGTCGGCGTCGCCATGCAGACCGGCACCCAGGCGGCGCGCGAGGCCGGCAACATGGTCGACCTCGACAGCAACCCGACCAAGCTCATCGAGATCGTGATGATCGGCAAGCAGCTGCTCATGACGCGCGGCTCGCTCACCACCTTCTCCATCGCCAACGACGTGGCGAAATACTTCGCCATCATCCCGGCGATGTTCGCGGTGTTCTATCCCAGCCTCGGCGCGCTCAACGTCATGGGCCTGTCGACGCCGGAGAGCGCGATCCTCTCGGCCATCATCTTCAACGCGCTGATCATCGTCGCGCTGATCCCGCTGGCCCTGAAGGGGGTCGCCTACCGGGCGCAGAGCGCCGGCAGCCTGCTGCGCCGCAATCTGGCGATCTATGGCGTCGGCGGCATCATCGTGCCGTTCATCGGCATCAAGCTGATCGACCTCGCGGTCGCGGCGCTGCACCTGGCCTAAGAGTCATCTCGCGTAAAGGAGACCACCCATGTTCACGCAAGTCCGCCCGGCCATCGTGCTGATGCTGCTGTTCACGCTGCTGCTCGGCATCGCCTATCCCTATGCCGTGACCGCGGTGGCCCAGGCCACGCTGCCGGCCCAGGCCAATGGCAGCCTGATCACCCGCGCCGATGGCAGCGTCGTCGGCTCGGCGCTGATCGGGCAGGCGTTTGCCTCCGCGGGCTATTTTCATGGCCGCCCTTCGGCGGCCGGGGGCGGCTATGACGCCGCCGCCTCGAGCGGCTCCAATCTCGGCCCCACCTCCAAGGCGCTGGTCGACCGCGTCGCCGCCGCCGCGGCGGCGTTGCAGGCGGAGAATCCGGGCGCGGCCCAGGACGGCACCGCGGTGCCGGTCGACCTGGTCACCACCTCGGGCAGCGGCCTCGATCCCGACATCACCCCGGCGGCCGCCCTGTTCCAGGTGAAGCGCGTCGCCAAGGCCCGCAACCTGCCCGAGGACCAGGTGCGGGCGCTGGTCGAGGCGCGGATCGAGGGCCGGCAGCTCGGCTTCCTGGGCGAGGCGCATGTCAACGTGCTGGCGCTGAACCTGGCGCTGGACGGGCTGGCGAAATGACGAACACCGCCTGTCATCCCGGCCGAGCGCGGCGCGCCCCGGGATGACACGTGTGGTGCGGCCGGCATGACAGTGGGAGAATGTGGTGCGGGATGACCCGGAACCGCGCGGCATGATAGGTTTGACCTTCTTCGCCGAGGCACGCACGCCCTGATGCCGCCGACCCAACCCAGCGATCCCGAAACCGCCCGGCCCTCGCCCGAAGCCCTGCTTGCAGCGACCGGGGCGGAGCAGCGCGGCCGGCTCAAGGTCTTCCTCGGGGCGGCGCCCGGCGTCGGCAAGACCTACGAGATGCTGCTGGCCGGACGCGCCCGGCGCGCCGAGGGCGTCGACGTCGTCATCGGCATCGTCGAGACGCACAAGCGCGCCGAGACCGAGGCGCTGCTCGACGGCTTCGAGATCGTGCCCCGGCGCCCGGTCGCCTATCGCGACCATGCGCTGCAGGAGATGGACATCGACGCCATCCTGGCGCGCAAGCCGAAGCTGGTGCTGGTCGACGAGCTCGCCCATACCAACGCGCCGGGCAGCCGCCACGACAAGCGCTACCAGGATGTCGAGGAATTGCTGGCGGCCGGCATCGACGTCTATTCGACGCTGAACATCCAGCATCTCGAAAGCCTCAACGACGTGGTGGCGCAGATCACCAGCGTGCGGGTGCGCGAGACCCTGCCCGACCATGTCATCGACCGCGCCGACGAGGTCGAGCTGGTCGACCTGACGCCGAAGGACCTGATCCAGCGCCTCAACGAAGGCAAGGTCTACGTCCCCGAGGTGGCGACCCGCGCCCTCGGGCACTACTTCTCCGAGGGCAACCTCACCGCGCTCCGCGAGCTGTCGCTGCGCCGCACCGCGCAGCGGGTCGACGACCAGATGCTGACCTACATGCAGGCCCATGCCATTCCCGGCCCCTGGGCGGCGGGCGAGCGCATCCTGGTCTGCATCAACGAGCATCCCAGCGCCGCCGGCCTGATCCGCTACGCGCGGCGCGCCGCCGACCGCCTGCAGGCGCGCTGGGTGGCGCTCTATATCGAGACGCCGCGCTATCATCAGCTGTCCGAGGCGGCGCGCGACCAGGTGGCCCGCACCCTGCGCCTGGCGGAACGCCTGGGGGCGACGGCGGTGACCCTGCCCGGCCGCGACATCGCCGAGGATCTGCTCGACTATGCGCGGGCCAACAACATCACCCAGATCATCGTCGGCAAGACCCATCGCAGCCGCTGGTTCGAGCTGCTGCACGGCTCGGTGGTCGACGCCCTGGTGCGGCGCTCGGGCTCGATCGGCGTGCAGGTGCTGGCGGCCGAGGCGGCGGCGGCGGAGCCCGGCGCGCGCTGGGCGGCGGCACCGCTGCCGCCCTTCAGCCTGGTGCCCTACCTGATCGCGACGGTGCTGGCGGCGATCGCCACCGCCATCGGCTACAGCTTCGACCAGCAGATCGACCTGCCCAACATCTCGATGATCTTCATCCCGGTGGTGCTGTACAGCGCCATCCGGCACGGCCTGCTGCCGTCGCTCTGGGCGACGCTGCTCTCGACGCTGGCCTACAACTTCTTCTTCCTCGAGCCGCTCTACACCTTCACCATCGAGAACCCGCAGAACGTCGTCGCGCTGTTCTTCCTGCTGCTGGTGGCGATCATCGCCAGCCAGCTGGCGGCGCAATCGCGCGCCCAGGCCGAGGCGGCGCGGCGCCAGGCGGCCTCGACCGCGGCGCTCTACGGCTTCAGCCGCAAGATCGCCGGCATCGGCAACATGGACGACCTGCTCTGGGCGGTGGCGCACCAGATCGCCCTGATGCTGAAATCCCATGTCGTGCTGCTGCTGCCCAGCGCCGGCGACCTGCAGGTCAGGGTCGGCTATCCGCCCGAGGACGAGCTGGACGAGGCCGACCTCGCCGCCGCCAAGTGGAGCTGGAGCCGCGGCCAGCCGGCCGGGCGGTCCTCCGACACGCTGCCGGGCGCGAAGCGGCTGTTCCTGCCGCTGCGCACCGAGCGCGGGCTGGTGGGCGTGATGGGCCTCGACCGCCCGGTCGCGGGAAGCGCCGACGGTGCCGCCCGAAGCGCGCTGCTGTCGCCGGACGAGCGCCGCCTGCTGGACGCGCTGGCCGACCAGGCGGCGGTGGCGATCGAGCGCATCAGTCTCGCCGCCGACATCGACCAGGCGCGGGTGACGGGCGAGACCGAGCGGCTGCGCGCCGCGCTGCTGACCTCGATCTCGCACGATCTGAAGACGCCGCTCGCCTCCATCATCGGCTCGATCACGTCCTTGCGGAAATTCTGGCCGAGCTTCGACGCGGCGACCCGCGACGAGCTGCTCGCCACCGTGCAGGAGGAGGCGGAGCGCCTGACCCGCTTCGTCGGCAACGTGCTGGACATGACCCGGCTGGAGGCGAAGAGCGTCGCGCCGCAGCTGTTCCCCACCGACCTCGCCGAGATGCTGGGCATCGTCGCCGGCGACGTGCGGCGCGCCCTGCCGCTGCAGCGGCTGGTGATCGACGTGCCCGCCGGCCTGCCGCCGGTGCTGCTCGACGCGCACCTGTTCCGCCAGGTCATGTTCAACCTGCTGGACAACGCCGCCAAATACGCCCCGGCGGAGAGCGAGGTGCGGATCACCGCCCGCGCCACCGCCCAGGGCGTCGCCATCGAGGTGCTGGACGAGGGCCCCGGCATCCCGCCCGGCGATCTCGACCGGCTGTTCGACAAGTTCTTCCGCATCCAGGTCGGCGACCGCCGGCGTGCCGGCACCGGCCTTGGCCTGTCCATCTGCAAGGGCTTCGTCGAGGCGATGGGCGGCAGCATCGTGGCCGAGAACCGGGCGGACGGCGTCGGTCGACCCGGCGCCCTGTTCCGGGTTACCCTGCCGGCCGCACCGCAGAGCCTGCCAGCGCCGATCCATGAACCCAGCGACCAAGATCCTGATCGTCGATGACGAGCCGGCCATCCGCCGGTTCCTCAAGGCGAGCCTGGAAAGCGAGGGCTACCAGATCGTCGCGGCGGAGAACGCCGCCCAGGCGCTCGCCGCCGTCGCGGCGAAGCCGGACCTGATGATCCTCGATCTCGGCCTGCCCGATCAGGACGGGCTGGAGGTGATCCGCCGGGTGCGCGGCGCCGGCGCCCTGCCCATCGTCGTGCTGTCGGTGCGCGACGACGAGCCCGGCAAGGTGGCGGCCCTCGATGCCGGCGCCGACGACTACATGGTGAAGCCCTTCGGGGTGGAGGAATTGCTGGCCCGCGTGCGCGCGGCTTTGCGCCACCGCCTGCAGCAGCAGGGATTGGGGCCGAGCTTCCGGCTCCGCGACCTCGCCATCGACTTCCTCGCCCGCAAGGTCAGCGTTGGCGGCGCCGAGGTGAAGCTGTCGAAGCGCGAATTCGACCTGCTGCGCCTGCTGGCCGAGCATGCCGGCAAGGTGATGACCCATCGCCAGATCCTCACCGCCGTGTGGGGCGAGGCGCATCGCGACGACGTCGAATACTTGCGCGTCTATGTCCGCCAGCTGCGCAGCAAGCTGGGCGACGACCCGGCCGATCCGCATTTCATCGAGACCGAGCCCGGCGTGGGCTACCGGTTGAAGGCGGAGTAGCGTCCGCCGCCTCTGTTTCCCGGCGCTGGGGTGCGCCTCGGGCGGGCTCCAACACGGCATCTTTCGAAAGTTGCTGTGAGCCTGGTCTGCGCCTTCCCCCTTGAGGGGGGAAGGGTGGGATGGGGGTGACATGCAGCGCGAGATATGTGAGTGCAATGCGGGGTGATGGACCGAGGTCACCCCCACCTAGCTTCGGCTAAGCTCACTGCGTTCGCTAAGCCTCCGCGTCCTCCCCCCTCAAGGGGGAGGAAGGGCAGTCCTCACGCCTTGTATTCGCCGACGCCCTCGCCGAGGAACTGGTTGTTCGCCTCGCGGATCTTCGCCGCGGCGTCGTCGTAGAGGAAGGGCAGGAAGGCATAGCGCCGTCCCGCCGTCACCGGCGCCACCTGGTGCAGCAGCGAGCAGGAGAACACGCAGGCGCAACCCACCGGCATCTTGAAGCCGCGCGGGCCGTATTCCGGGAAGCTCACCTCGCCGCCGGTGAAATCGTCGTTGAGGTTGATCGAAACGGCGAAGCGGCGATGCGCGGTGCCCTTGGTGGTGTTGTCGCGATGGGCGCGGAAATGGCCGCCGTCCTCGTCGGCATAGCAGGCGACCAGATAGCGCTCCATGCGGTTGGCGGCGAACTGATGCACCTTCAGGATCTCCGGTACCACCCGGCGCTGGATGCGCAGCTGGGTCTGGCGGATCACCTCGGGGTCCTGGATGACGTAGTCGCGGCGGCGCTTGTGCCTGGGGTCGGAGACGGCGACCGTCCTGCCCTCGATCTCGCGCATGAAGCCGGATTCTTCGCCGCCATCGGCCTCGTAGAGCCCGATCAGGCGGCGGCAGAAATCCGCCTCGAACACATCAGGAAGAATAAGGACGGGGGCTTGCACCTCGAAGCCGGCATGGGCGCCGGGCGCCGGCAGCCCCCGCAGATAGGCGAAGAGCTCGGCGGCCTCGGCGCCGTCGGGGCGGAACGGGAAGACCCGCGCCACCCGCAGCGTGGGGTCGAGCACCAGCCAGAAGCGGCGCATCGCCACGGCGCCCTTGGCCGGGGTGGCGTCGCGCGGCACCGCGCCATAGGCGCGCGCCACGGCGCCGTCGAAATCCCACAGGAAGCGCAGCCCGGGCATGGATTCGGCGACGCGGCTCTCGGCCTCGTCGCGCGGGTCGAGGCTGACGCCGAAGAAGCTGGCCCGCGCGTCGTCGAAGATCGCGCGGTTGGCGGCGACCGCCTTCAGCGCCGCCTGGCTCGCCGCGTCGCCGGCGGTGCCGAAGAAGCACAGCACGATCCAGCGCCCGGCCGCGGTGTCGAACACGTAGTTCGGATTGGAGGTCGAGCGTTGCTTGAACCACGGCGCCGGGTCGCCGGGCGCGAGCTGGACGTAGCCGGTGGGGGGCTTGGCCGCCGCGGCGGGTGTTGAAACGGGCGCAGGCAGCGCGGCGGCGGGCGGCGTGGATGCTGGCGCGGGCTCGATCGCCGGGGCCGGCTTTGCCGCCGCCTTGCGCGGCGTGTCTTTCGGGGCTGCTTTCGCCGCTGCCGGCTTGCCTGCACTCTCGTGATTTTTCGGCGCCGGCTTCTTCGGTGCTGGTTTCCTGCTCATGCGCGGCGCTGCTCCGCGCCGCGCCGGGTCAGGCTGGCGATCTCCAGCAGCGCGCGCTGGGCGATCTCGTCCTTCAGCGCATAATTGCGCATGGCCTGCGCCTCCGCCTCGATCAGCCGCTCGAGGGCGCGGCCGATGCGCAAGGGCGACCACAGCCGCGCCTGTTTCTCCAGGCCCGCCTTCTGGCTCCAGAACACCGGAGGGCGCAAGCTGGCGGCGGCGCTGTCGAAGGAATCCCCCGCCGCCATGCGCGCCACGACCTGGTGCAGGCGCAGGAAATGGCGCGCCGCGCTGCGCAGCAGCTGGATCGCCTCGACCTCGGCGGCGCTGCGCGCCGCGTTGCGGTCGAGCTCGGCCAGGTCGCCCTCCGCCGCCGCGGCGATCAGATCGTCGAGGGCGAAGGCGGCGCGGTCGCCGATGCAGGCGGTGGCGTCGGCCAGCGTCACCTCGCGTTTCGGCGCATTGGGATCGGACGAGCCCACATAGAGCATCAGCTTGTCGAGCTCGCTGCGGGTGACGCCGCGATCGCCGCCGAGGCGCTCGCTGAGATAGGCGAGCGCGTCGCGGGCGATCGCATGGCCGCCGGATTTCAGATGCTGGGCGATCAGCGTGCCCAGCTGCGCCTCGCCGTCATGATAGCAGCCGAAGGCGCCGGCGCTCTTCGCCGCCTCGAAGGCCTGGACCAGCGGCTTCTTGGCCCCGATGTCGCCGGCCTCGACGATGAGCAGCGCGGCGCCCTCGGCCTGGGCGGCGATCGCCTCGCTCACCGTGTCGGCGATGGCGTTGGTCGCCTGGGTCACGCGCACCACCCGCCGGCCGCCCAGCATGGAAATCGCGTTGAGCTCGTCGGTGAGCCGCGGCGGATCCTTCTCGATCTGCTCGGGCGTCAGCTCCACCAGGCGGAACGGGTCGTCGCCGGCACCCAGCACGGCGCGCTGCGCGTGCCCGGCGAGCTCATGCGCCAGACCCTCGTCGGGTCCGTAGAACAGCAGCGCGCCGATGGATGCGTCGGGCGACTTGAAGAAGCGGTCGAGCCTGGCGCGGTCGAGTTTCATGAGCGCACACCCTTCATCGTCATTGCCGGGCTTGACCCGGCAATCCAGGTGTCGATGTCGCGCTTCGGCTGCAAAATTGGATCACCGGGTCTTCGCCGGGTGATGACGAAAAGGGAACCTGGCTCCGCCGAGCACGAGCCGGACAGCCGCGGGACAAGCCCGGCAAGGACGGGAATGGAAGGCCGCCGGGCGCTACTGCGCCGCATTGGCGCCGGTCTGGGCGAAGAAGACGGCGACGCGGGTCTTGATCAGCTCGGCCAGCTGCAGGACGCCGCGTTCCTGCGCGTGCTCGTTGGCGCTGATGTCGTTCAGCGGATCGTCGAACTCGTCATAGCCGGTGGTGGTCTGCGACTGGTCGGTGAGGACGACATTGCCGGCGCCGTCGGCCAATTGATAGAAGGCGGTGAGCTCGACATTGCGCCGCGATGCGCTGAGGTCGCTCTGCGCCAGCGCGCCGTAGACGCGGGTCACCAGCTTCACCGACAGGCGATGCGTGGACACCGCCGGCTGGCCCAGCGGGTTGAAGCCGTCGCGCAGCGCGTTGTGCAATTGCTGGCCCAGGCGGTTGGCGATCGGCTCGATGCGGATGCCGGCCATCTGCTGGTCGACGGCGACCCTGCCGGTCGCCCCGCCGCCGGGATTGCGCGAGCCGTAGAGCGGGCGGAAGCCGCAGCCGGACAACGCCGCCGGCAGCGCGGCGGCGAGCGTCGCGCCGGCCAGCAATCTCAGGGCCGCCCTACGCGACCACATTGATGATCCGATTGGGCACAACGATCACCTTCTTCGCCGGCTTGCCGTCGAGCGCCTTCTGCACCGCCGCGTCGGCCAGGGCCGCGGCTTCCGCCGCCGCCTTGTCCATGTCGCGCGGCAACTGCAAGGTGGCGCGCAGCTTGCCGTTCACCTGCACGGCGATGGTCACCGTATCATCCACCACCAGGGCCGGATCGGCCAGCGGCCAATCGGTCTCCGCCACCAGTCTGGCATGGCCCAGGCGCTGCCACAATTCCTCGGCCAGGTGCGGCATCATCGGGCCGATCAGCAGCACCAGGGCGTCCAGCGCCTCGCGCCGGGCGGCGATCCCGCCGGCATCGGCCAGGTCGGCATCCTTCACCTCGGCGAGCGCGTTGGCGAATTCATAGAGCCGCGCCACGCCGCGGTTGAAGCGGAACTTCTCGATGTCGTCGGTGATGCTGGCGATCGCCTTGTGGGTGGCGCGGCGCAGCTCGAGGGCCGGGCCGGCGGCGGAAGCGAGCGCGGCGGCTTCAACAGGCCGGCCCACGCCGGGATGCGCCTCGATCCACCCGGTGACGATGCGCCACAGCCGCTGGGTGAAGCGCCAGGCGCCCTCGACCCCGGATTCGGTCCATTCCATGTCGCGCTCGGGCGGGCTGTCCGACAGCACGAACCAGCGCGCGGTGTCGGCGCCATAGGTCTCGATGATGCGGGCCGGCGGCACCACGTTCTTCTTCGATTTCGACATCACCTCCTTGCGGCCGACCTGGACCGGGCGCTTGGTGGTGGCGTGGACGGCACTGCCATCCTCCGCCTTCACGACCTCCTCGGGGAACAGCCACTTGCCGTTCTCGTCCTTGTAGGATTCGTGCAGCACCATGCCCTGGGTGAACAGGCCGGCGAAGGGCTCGTCCAGGCTGGCGTGGTGGGTCAGCTTCATCGCGCGGGTGAAGAAGCGCGAATAGAGCAGGTGCAGGATCGCATGCTCGACGCCGCCGATATACTGGTCCACGGGGAGCCAGTAATCGACCGCGGCGCGGTCGACCGGCGCCGCCTCCAGGCGCGGCGAGCAGAAGCGGGCGAAATACCAGCTGGAATCGACGAAGGTGTCGAAGGTGTCGGTCTCGCGCTGTGCCGGTTTCCCGCAGCTGGGACACGTGGTGTGCTTCCAGGTCGGGTGATGGTCGAGCGGATTGCCCGGCCTGTCGAAGGTGACGTCGTCGGGCAGCAGCACCGGCAGGTCCTTCGCCTTCACCGGCACCACGCCGCAGGCGGGGCAATGCACCATCGGGATCGGGCAGCCCCAATAGCGCTGGCGCGAGACCAGCCAGTCGCGCAGGCGGAACACCGTCGTCGGCTCGCCGTCACCCTGGCTCTTCAGCCGCTCGCCGACCTTGCGCTTGGCGTCCTCGACCGCGAGGCCGTCGAGGAATCCGGAATTGTAGATGGTGCCGTCATCGGTATAGGCGACATCGGCCACGGCGAAGGATTTCGGGTCGGCGTCCGCCGGCAGCACCACGGGCGTGACCTCGAGCCCGTATTTGCGGGCGAAGTCGAGGTCGCGCTGGTCATGCGCCGGGCAGCCGAAGATGGCGCCGGTGCCGTATTCCATCAGCACGAAATTGGCGATGAAGACCGGCAGCGTCTTGCCCGCGATGAACGGGTGCTGCGCCGTGAGCTGGGTGCGATAGCCGCGCTTCTCCTGCGCCTCGATCGCCGCCTCGGAGGTTCCCGCGGCGCGGCACTCGGCGATGAAGGCGGCGGCCTTCGGGTCGCTCTTGGCGGCGGCCTCGGCCAGCGGATGGTCGGGCGACACCGCCATGAAGGACGCGCCGAACAGGGTGTCGGGCCGCGTGGTGAAGATGGTCAGCCGGTCAGATGAAGCTTGATCGCCTGCGCGATCGGGGCGACCCGAGAGCTTGAAATGCACATAGGCGCCGGTCGACTTGCCGATCCAGTTCTCCTGCATCAGCCGGACCTTCTCCGGCCAGCGGTCGAGGCCCTTCAGCGCGCTCAGCAGGTCGTCGGCATAGGCGGTGATCTTCAGGAACCACTGGGACAGCTTGCGCTTCTCGACCAGGGCGCCGGAGCGCCAGCCGCGCCCGTCGATCACCTGCTCGTTGGCGAGCACCGTGTGGTCCACCGGGTCCCAGTTGACGAAGGCCTCCTTGCGATAGGCGAGGCCGGCCTGGTGGAAATCCAGGAACAGGCGCTGCTGCTGCGCGTAATAGCCGGGATGGCAGGTGGCGAGCTCGCGGTCCCAGTCCAGCGCCAGGCCCATGCGCTTCAGCTCGGCGCGCATGGTGGCGATGTTGTCGTAGGTCCAGCTGGCCGGGTGGATCTTCTGGTCGCGCGCGGCGTTCTCCGCCGGCAGGCCGAAGGCGTCCCAGCCCATGGGATGCAGCACGTTGAAGCCGCGCGCGCGCTTATAGCGCGCGACCAGGTCGCCCATGGTGTAGTTGCGCACATGGCCCATGTGGATGCGCCCGGACGGATACGGGAACATCTCCAGCACGTAGTATTTCGGGCGGGCGGGATCGGCCTCGCAGGCGAAGCTGCGGCGGGCGGTCCACTCCGCCTGCCATTTCGGCTCGGTTTCCTGGAAGTTGTAGCGCGACGACATGGGCGGTCAAATCCGTGGGCCGGTCAAATCCGTGGGCCGGTCAAATCCGTGGGCCGGTCAAGTCCGTGGCGCCGGGCGAGGATGCAGCGCGGGGGCCGTACCCCTGCCCGCCCCGCGGGCGCCGTTGATGGGTGGTTACTGCGTCCCGGCCAGGCGCATCTGCCGGGCGCGGGTCAGGATGGCGTTCTCGAGATCGGTGGCGGTGTTGACCGCCACCGGCGCGTCGACCCAGTTGCTGCCCTGCATCTGCTGGCGGAACACCGAGGCGCGCAGGCCGTCGGCGCGCAAGGCGCGGCCGAGGATGTAGATGTTGACCTTGAAGCGCTCGTCGGGGGCCGAGGGCGGCGTGTACCAATCGGTGATGATGACGCCGCCGAACGGATCGGCCGAGACCAGCGGCATGAACGAGACGGTGTCGAGCGAGGCGCGCCACAGCAGGTTGTTGACGCCGATGCCGCCGCCGCCCTGATCCTCCGGCGCGTCGGGGCCGAAGATGCCGCCCTGGCCGAACACGCCGGGGTCTTCCTCGTACTGCACCGTCGGGCCTGGCTTCTGCCGCGGCACCGGATACTTCGCCTCGCCGCCCAGGTCGAAGTTGCACGCCGTCAGCGCCAGCAGGCCGCAGGCGGCCACGACCAGGCGCAGCGCGCCGCCGATCCGGCCCCAGCTGGAGTCCTGGCCGGGCCGGCCGGCATGGCTGGCGCGGTCCATATTGCTGGCGCAGGGGTCGGCTCCCGCTTCGACCGGGGCAGCTCCGCCGACCCGCATGGCAACTTTCATATTGACGGCCCTTCCGTGCTTTCCCTAAGAACGCCCCGCCGCTTCCGCCGGATGCCGGGCGCCTCGCCCGTTCGCTCCGTCTGTTCGCCGGGTCCGCCGTTCGCTTGGCCCCGGCCGCAGGTTATGGTCGTTGCGGCGCCCTGTTATATGCCGGGGGCCCGGTTTCGCCATAGGGCTTCGGCATAGGTTTTAGCGAGCACTCTGGTACGCGAAATCGCGCGGCCCGGTCAAGTTGTGAAGCGCCTGGAAAGCGCCGGTAAAGCGGGCGTGAAGCCGCGGGAAACCGTCAGGTTGCGGTGGGATTCCCGGCGCCGCCCGACGCCAGGGCACCGGGCGCATTGCGGGGGCATTGCGGGGCGCCGCGGCCGGTGGCCGCGGATTTGGGAAAGCAGGAACTATGTCCAAGATCATCTGGCTCGCCTCCTACCCCAAATCCGGCAATACCTGGATGCGGGCCTTCCTGCACAACCTGCTGCGCGACCCCAGCGAATCCTACGACATCAACAAGATCACCGATTTCTCCACCAGCGATTCGGCGATCGACTGGTACACGGCCCAGAACGCCAAGCCCTGGCAGGAATGGACCGCCCTCGACGTCGCCAAGATGCGCCGCGGCGCCCAGCTGGCGATCTGCCGCTGGCGCAAGGACGACACCTTCGTGAAGACCCACAATGCCTCGGTGGTGTTCCTGGGGTATCCCCTGATCCACCAGGACCTGACGGCGGGCGCCATATATATCGTGCGCAACCCGCTCGACGTCTGCATCTCGCTCACCCACCATTACGGCTGCGACATCGACACCGCCATCGGCATCCTGGCCGACCCCTCGATCGGGTCGAAAACCAACGACAAGATCGTCTACGAGGTGCACAAGAGCTGGTCGATCCATGTCGACAGCTGGACCACCCAGAAGCGGCCGGGCCTGGCGGTGCTGCGCTACGAGGACATGCTGGCCGACCCGGTGAAGTCGTTCGGCGGCCTCGCCAACTTCCTCGGCCTCAACCCGCCCAGGGCCCGGCTGGAGCGCGCGGTCGAGAAATCCTCGTTCAAGGCGCTGCGCGCCCAGGAGGACCAGAAGGGCTTCAAGGAAAAATCCCCGCACGCCCAGAAATTCTTCCGCGAGGGCCGGGCCGAGCAGTGGCGCGAGGTTCTGTCACAACCGCAAATTGACAGAGTGGTCGGCGCGCACAAGGAAATGATGCAGCGTTTCGGCTATCTGCCCCGCGCCTGAGGCCTCCGCCGCGCCTGTTTTGGAGGCGATTCCGGCCCCGTCGCGGGGACAATTCAGTCTGCCCCGGACCCGCCCTATGCTATTGGATCGTAACAGGAATTGATCCTGCGACCCGGCCCGCCCGAGGCCTGTGGCTTCTCCGCCACAGAGCGGGGGAAATTGCCACAGCCGGTAGGCCCTTGCGGCGCAATTGGTTTGACACCATGAGCGCCATTGACGATGGTTTGCGTGGTTCAAGCCCGATGGTTTGACTGGTTCTGCCGTCACCGGTGACTGAGTAGTTGCTAGGTAGCACCAGACAAACACGCAGGGTTTGCACCGTGGGGCAGCCGAAGCACTCAACGAGCTTCGGTGGCAATCGCAAACTTAGGGAATCTCGAGATGAAGAAAGTTCTCTTGGGTACCACGGCCCTGCTCGGCGCTGGCATCGTTGCCAGCCCGGCATTCGCGGCCGATGGGATCAAGCTCAGCGTCGGCGGCTTCTTCAAGGAAGCCTACATGGTGAATTTCGACGACGACAGCGAAGGCGAAGCCGGTAACGAAAACAACACCGACGGGTTCTTCAACGACGCCGAAATCCATTTCAAGGGTTCGACCGTTCTCGACAACGGCCTCGAAGTCGGCGCCCGCGTCGAACTCGAAGGTGAAAACGACGGCGACCAGATCGACGAAGCCTGGGTCTCCTTCTCCGGCGGCTTCGGCGAAGTCCACATCGGTTCGGAAGACGACGCTCTGGCGAACGGCTGTATCGTTCCGCCGGGCGGCACTGGCAACTTCTCGGCCTTCTCGCCGAACCAGTGGGGTGCCAACACCTTCACCTCGAACACCGTCTGCACCGGCGTTGATGACTCCGGCGACGCGCAGAAGATCCTGTACGTCTCGCCGAGCTTCAGCGGCTTCCAGGTGGCTCTGTCGTACACGCCGAATGGCGCCGACCAGAACCACACCGACCAAGTCGGCCCGCATGTCGGCATGCCCGACAACGCGGACGGCGAGTCCCGCCACAACTTCTCGGTCTATGCCACCTACTCCTACGAGGGTGATGGCTGGGGCCTGACCTGGGGCGGCGGCGGTTCGTGGGAAGGCCACGTTGAACAGGCGGTCGGCCCGGACAACGACGAGCAGGACTTCTACCAGACCGGTCTGAACCTGACCTTCGGCAACTTCTCGGTCGGTGGCGTGTTCGAATACTTCAATGACGCCGCGGTCAACGGCGTCATCTCGAACAACGCCGGCATCGACACCGACGCGTGGGTCGCTGGTGGCGGCATCTCCTACTCGATGGATCCGTACACCGTCGGCTTCCAGTACTCGCATGGCGATTTCGACATCGACAATCCGGGTACGGACAACTCCGACGCCAACATCGATCGCTTCGCGCTGACGGGCAACTACGCCCTCGGCCCGGGCATCGCGGTTGACGCCGAGTTGGCCTACACCACGCAGGACGCCTCCGGTCCGGACTTCGACGAAGGCCAGGACAACTACGACGCCTTCGAAATCGGCATCGGCACCAACATCACCTTCTAAGAGTTCGACTCTTGGGTCCGGCCTCGGCCGGATTGAAGGTAATGAATTGGGGGAGCGGGCAACCGCTCCCCCTTTTTCTTTGCGCCCTTCCCGCGGGCGGAATTCCGCCGCGGCCGCGAAACCGCCCCTAGGCGCGGTAATCTTCGCATAATCTCTCTGGCTTACACTCTGTCGCCTTGCGGCGCGCCCGCGGTTGCCTATTCTGTCTCCAGCCGCCAGCCGCCAGTCGGATGACCGCTTGGGCAAAGGCCGCCTGGCGCGTGCGCGACGCGCGCTGATGGCGGTCGGAGCCGCAGGCTGGCTGCGGGACAAGAGTTTCGGGGGTTACTCATGCGAAAGATTCTGCTCGGCGCCAGTGCCTTGGTGGGCGCCGGATTTGCCACCGGCGCGATGCTCACGCCGGCCCTGGCGGCCGATGGCATCAAGCTCAGCGTCGGCGGCTTCTTCAAGGAAGCCTACATGGTCGTCTTCGACGACGACGGCGAGGGCGAGCCCGGCAACGAGCGCAACACCGACGGCTTCTTCAACGACGCCGAGATCCACTTCAAGGGCGAGACCACGCTGGACAACGGCCTGACCGTGGGCGCGCGGGTCGAACTCGAAGGCGAGAACGACGACGACCAGATCGACGAGGCCTGGATCTCCTTCTCCGGCGCCTTCGGCGAGATCCACATCGGCTCGGAGGACGACGCGCTGGCCAATGGCTGCATCGTGCCGCCCGGCGCCACCGGCAACTTCTCCGCCTTCTCGCCGAACCAGTGGGGCGCCAACACGCTCGCCACCAACACGGTCTGCACCGGCGTCGACGATTCCGGCGACGCGCAGAAGATCCTGTATGTCTCGCCCAGCTTCGGCGGCTTCCAGGTCGCCCTGTCCTACACGCCCAATGGCGGTGACCAGAACCACACCGACCAGGTCGGCCCGCATGTCGGCATGCCCGACAATGCCGACAATGAATCGCGGCACAACGTGTCGATCTACGCCACCTACTCCTACGAAGGCACCGGCTGGGGCCTGACCTGGGGCGGCGGCGGCTCGTGGGAAGGCCACGCGGAGGAAGTCGTCGGTCCCGATCGCGAGGAATCCGACTTCTACCAGACCGGCCTCAATCTCAATTTCGGCAACTTCGGCGTCGGCGGCGTGTTCGAATACTTCCACGACCTGAACGACCAGGGCCCCAACGACCTCAGTTCCTGGGTCGCCGGCCTCGGCGGGTCCTACAGCATGGACGCCTGGACTTTCGGCCTGCAGTATTCGCACCAGGACCAGGAGAACAACGGCTCGGCATCCGCCGACGAGTTCGAGCAGGACCGCCTCGTCGCCACCACCAATTACGCGCTTGGCCCGGGCATCAACGTGGATGCCGAAGTTGGCTATACCTGGGTCGACACCGATCCGGAGGACGGCACGCTCGGCGGCACGCCGGTCGACGATTACGACGCGCTCGAGATCGGCATCGGCACCGCGATCACCTTCTAGCCGCGCGCCGGAACGGCAGAACCCTGAACGACAGGACCCTGGGTCAAAAGACCTGGAGCGACGTGACACGGGCGTCGTGACACGGGCGACGTGACTGGGGCGACCCGGCAGGGGCGGCCCTGATGTCGCGGCCGCCCTTTCTCCGTGTGGCCGCCGCGCCACCGGCAGCGGCCATCCCGACGTTCAGCGCCACGAGCAGGTTTGAAGTTCCAAAACCAGGCGCCTATAATTGACCGATATTCCAAGGATTCGGGGGAATCCCAATATGAAGCGACTCCTGCTCGCCGGCGTCAGCCTGTTCGGCGCCAATCTATTCGGGGCCGGCCTGGTGGCCGCACCCGCCTTCGCCGCGGACGGCATCAAGCTGACCGTGGGCGGCCATTTCAAGGAAGCCTACATGTTCGTCAGCGATGACGACGATGGCGGCGGCGACTCAGTCCCCGAACTCGGCAAGGATCACGCCGCCGACGGTTTCTTCAACGATGCCGAGATCGATTTCACCGGCACGACCGTGCTCGATAACGGCCTCGAAGTCGGCGCGCATGTCGAGCTCGAAGGCGAGAACGACGGCGACCAGATCGACGAATCCTATGTCTGGTTCGCCGGCGGCTTCGGCGAGATTCGCATCGGCTCGGATGACGAGGCGCTGCACAAGGCCTGCGTGGTGCCGCCGGGCGGCTCCAGCAATTTCTCCGCCTTCTCGCCGAACCAGTGGGGCTCGAATGACGGGCTGCTGATCTCGGAGTTCGGCGGGCTCGCCGACAACAGCATCTGCACCGGCGTCGACGAGCGGACCGATGCGCAGAAGATCATCTATACCTCGCCCAGCTTCGGCGGCTTCCAGCTGACCGCGTCCTACACGCCGAACGGCGGCACCGAGGACCATACCGACGGCGGCGGTCCGCATGTCGGCATGCCGACGCATTTCGTCGGCGAATCCCGCCACAACACCTCGGTGGCCCTGAACTACGGCTATGACGGAGGCAGCTGGGGCATGGAAGCCAGCCTCGGCGGCTCATGGGAGGGCCATGTCGAACAGGGCCAGCCGGGCATCGACATCAGTTTCGATGAGCAGGATTTCTACCAGGCCGGCGTGAACTTCTACTTCGGCAACTTCGCCATCGGCGTCGGCGGCGAATACTACAACGACCGTACCGGCTTTCATCTCGCGGCCGGCGGCGATTCCGAAGACGTCAGCGACGACATCTGGGTCGCCGGCATCGGCGCCTCCTACATGCATGACGCCTGGACCTTCGGCGCGCAGTATTCGCACATGGAAAGCGATCTCGATCTCGAGATCACCGGCTCGACCGCTCCGTTCGACCAGTTGCAGACCTCGCGCGACCGTGTCGTCGGCACGGTGAGCTATCTGCTGGGTCCCGGCATGAACCTGGATGCCGAGATCGGCTATACCTGGATCGATTCCGATCCCGAGGCCGGTTCGACCGTTTCAGACGGCGTGGACCTCGACGACTACCAGGCGCTGGAGCTGGGCATCGGCGCGACGATCACCTTCTAGGCCGGCCCGCATCCCCTTGAACCGCGTCCGCGGCGGCGCGGCGCTTTCCCGGCGGCGCCCGGGAAGCTAAAGTCCCGGTCATGGCCAGTTCATCGGCAAGCCTCGACGGCGACACCGCAGCACCGGACGACCTGTTCCTGTCCGGCGCCGCCCAGCGGCTGCGGGCGGGCGACCGCTTTCCCAATTTCATCCTGGCCGACCAGGACGGCGTGTTCCGCTCCTTCGTGCAGCGCGGCCGCGGCTTGGCGCAACTGATCGTGCTCGATCCCGGCGACGCCTTCGTGGACGCGCTGGCCGGCCTCGCTGGCGCGCTCGTGGCGGCCGAACTCGAATGCCTGGGCATCGCCGGCGCGGTGCGCCCCTTCGCCGGGGCCACGCTGCTGGCCGATCCGGCCGGCAAGATCCGGCCCGCCTTGCGCGCCATGTCCGGCTGCGGCAACCGGGACAGCGCCGGCTTCCTGCTCGACCGCAACCAGCGCCTGCTGGCGCTGGCGCCGGAAGGCATCGCCGCCGGCGACCTTGCCGCCTGGGCGCTGGCCGAATGGCTGAAGCGGCGCCAGGACGAGCCGGCCCATCTGCTAGGCCAGGTGGCGCCCATCCTCACCGTGCCGAACGTGCTGTCGCGCGCGCAATGCGCCGCCTTGATCGAACGCTGGCACACCCACGGCCACGAAGCCGGCCTGGTGTCGTCGCTGGTGCAGGGCGAGCAGGTCCGCCGCGTCTATGACGACATGAAGCGGCGCACCGATCACCGCATCACCGATCCGGCGGTGGGCCGGCCGCTCACCACGCTGGTCGCGCGGCGGCTGGGGCCGGAACTGGACAAGGCCTTCCACTTCCGCAACTACCGCTTCGATCGCATGGTGGTGGTCTGCTACGATTCGGAGCGCGGCGACTACTTCCGGCGCCACCGCGACAACCAGACGCCGGAGAATGCCAATCGCCGCTTCGCCCTCACCGTCAACCTGAACAGCGACGAATACGAGGGCGGCGAGCTGACCTTCCCGGAATACGGCCCCTATCGCTACAAGCCGCCGGCCGGCGGCGCCGTCGTCTTCTCCTGCTCGCTGCTGCACGAGGCGCTGCCGGTGACGCGGGGCCGTCGCTTCGCCCTGCTGAGCTTCCTGCGCGACGTCGACGGTCCGGCGGATTCGGCGGGATGATTCCCAAGCTATATACAGCCTAGTCAAAGCCGCCCCGCCTCGGCATACTCCGCCGATGCGTTGAATGCCTGTTCATTCGGCGCGGGTGGATTCGCAGCGCCGGCGGGGGCCGGCCGTCAATCGCGGGGGGATGGGGACATGCGCAAGCGGCTATTGCATTCGACGGCGTTTGTCGGCGCCGGGTTGACGCTCGCAGTGGGCGGCGCCGCCGTGCGGGCGGAAGAGCCGATCAAGCTCGAGGTCGGCGGCTTTTTCCGCGCCGCCTACCAGGTCGTGTTCGACGATGACGGCGAAGGCGAGGCGGGCAACGAGCGCAACACCGACGGCTTCTTCAACGACGCCGAGATCCATTTCAAGGGCGAGACGACGCTGGACAACGGCCTGACCGTCGGCGCCCGGGTCGAGCTCGAAGGCGAGAACGACGACGACCAGATCGACGAATCCTGGGTCTATTTCTCCGGCGGCTTCGGCGAGGTGCGCATCGGCTCGCTCGACGACGCGCTGGGCGACCTCTGCGTCTTCGCGCCGGGCGGCACCTACAACTTCTCCGCCTATTCGCCGAACCAGTGGGGCGCCAACACGCTGACCTCCAACTCGATCTGCTTCGGCGTCGACGATGTGGGCGATTCGCAGAAGATCGTCTATTTCTCGCCGGTCTTCTCCGGCTTCCAGATCGGCCTCTCCTACGTGCCGTCGAGCGACAAGGAGACCCATGTCGACGGCGTCGGCCCGCATGTCGGCATGCCGACCAACGCCGACGACACCTCGCGCCACAACGTCTCGGTCTACGGCCTCTACAACTACGAGGGCGAGGACTGGTACCTGCAGGTGGGCGCCGGCGGCTCCTGGGAGGGCCATGTCGAGCAGACCGCCGGACCGGACCGCGAGGAATCGGATTTCTACCAGGCCGGCATCCTGGCCGGCTTCGGCGCCTTCACGGTGGGCGCTTCATTCAACTACTTCAACGACGACGACCTGTTCGTGGCGACGCGGACCGACGGCTCGGTCGACGCCGACCGCTGGGTGCTCGGCGTCGGCGCCACCTACGCGATCGACGCCTGGACCTGGGGCATCGGCTATTCGCGGCACGAGGCCGACATCGACAACGAAGGCGGCCCCGACAGCGACCTGACCCTGCAGCGCACCGCGCTCACCCTCAACTACGCGCTCGGCCCCGGCATCAACTTGGATGGCGAGCTGGCCTATACCTGGCAGGACGTGAACGGCCCCGATTTCGACGAAGGCGCCGACAACTATGACGCGATCGAGATCGGCACCGGCATCGCCATCGACTTCTAGCCCATCCCGGATTCGCTCCTGGCACGGCGCCGCGCCACCGCGCGGCGCCGTCCTGTTGCCCCGCCGGCGCCTGGGCGCCGGCAGCTAGGCCTTTGACAAAGGCCGATTTTTCAGCGACCCTGCGCGGATTCAAGCCCGTGTTTGGGGGATATTGATGCGACACGCATGGTGGAACGGCACGGCGCTGGTCGGCGCGGGCCTGGTGGCGGGCGCCTGGAGCGGCGGCGCCGCCGCGGAAGAGCCGATCAAGCTCAGCGTCGGCGGCTTTTTCCGCGAAGCCTACATGGTCGTGCTCGACGACGACGCGGAGTTCGAGCCCGGCAAGGACCATGCCGAGGACGGCTTTTTCAACGACGCCGAGATCCATTTCAGCGGCCGCACGGTGCTCGACAACGGGCTGGAGGTGGGCGCCCGGGTCGAGCTCGAGGGCGAATCGGAAAACAGCGGCGACTTCATCGGCGACCAGATCGACGAGGCCTGGGTCTATTTCGCCGGCGGCTTCGGCGAGATCCGCGTCGGGTCGGACGACGACGCGCTGGCGGGGTCCTGCCTGCTGCCGCCGGGCGGCACGGCGAATTTCTCCGCCTTCTCGCCCAACCAATGGGGCGCCAACGCCTTCTCGCCGGTCACCAACAGCGCCTGCACCGGCGTCGACGACAAGGCCGACGCGCAGAAGATCCTCTACATCTCGCCGGTCTTCGGCGGCTTCCAGCTGACGCTGTCCTACACGCCCAACCCGAGCCGCGAGACGCATACCGACGGCGTCGGCCCGCATATCGGCATGCCGCCGAAATTCCTCGGCGACGGGCAATCGAACTACAACGCGGCCGCCTATCTCACCTACAGCTACGAAGGCCGCGGCTGGGGCCTCAACTGGGGCGGCGGCGCGTCGGTGGAAGGCGAGATCGACAATGTCGAGGACGCCTTCTTCGACACCCATTTCAACAACCGCGACTTCTACCAGACCGCGCTCACCGTCGATGTCGGGCGGTTCTCGATCGGCGGCGTGTTCGAGTACTACAACGACATCGAAGGCTCGCAATCGTCCTTCGCCGGATTCGAATTCAGCAACTCGCACGACGCCTGGGTGGCCGGCGGCGGCGTCGCCTATCTCTACAATGCCTGGACCTTCGGCGCGCAATACTCGTACCGCGAGGACATCTTCCGCTCCAAGAGCTTCGGCGACGAGGACCGCGAAGACCATGTCCAGCAGCGCGCGGTGGTGACCGCCGCCTACGACATCGGCCCCGGCATCACCCTCGACGGCGAGGTCGGCTATACCTGGCGCGACCAGGACCCGGAGGATACGTCGCTCTTCACCGACGACGACTACCAGGCCCTCGAGTTCGGCATCGGCACGGCGATCAGGTTCTAGCCCGGCGAGCCCGCAGCAGCGCGAGTCGCCTGTTGCCTGTTTGCCACAGCCTGCAAGGGTTGTGGCGCTGTGGCGACAGCCTGGCTTTGACATGGGTCCGCCGGGTTGGTGAATATCCCTCGGATACGTGGGGATCGTGGCACGGGGGAATCGCGACCATGAAGCGTGTTCTGTTGGGTTCGACCGCGTTGCTCGGCGCCGGCCTGGTGGCGCAGCCGGCGCTGGCTGCCGATGGCGTCAAGCTGGCGGTGGGCGGCTTCTTCAAGGAAGCCTACCAGTTCGTCATCGACGACGACCATGAGGGCGAGCTCGGCAAGGACCAGGCCACCGACGGCTTCTTCAACGACGCCGAGATCCACTTCACCGGCTCGACCACCCTGGACAACGGCCTCGAGGTCGGCGCCCGGGTCGAGCTCGAGGGCGAGGAGGATTTCGACGGCGAGGCCGGCGACCAGATCGACGAGGCCTGGGTGTGGTTCTCCGGCGGCTTCGGCGAGGTGCGCATCGGCTCCGACGACGACGCGCTGGCCAATTCCTGCGTGGTGCCGCCGGGCGGCACCGGCAATTTCTCCGCCTTCTCGCCCAACCAATGGGGCGCCAATTCCGGCGGCGCGTTCTTCTTCGGCGGCAGCTCGAACAGCATCTGCACCGGCGTCGACGCGGCGGGCGACGCGCAGAAGCTCATCTACATCACGCCCAATTTCTCCGGCTTCCAGCTCACCGTCTCCTACACCCCGAACGAGACGGTGGAGAACCACACCAATGGCGGCGGCCCGCATGTCGGCATGCCCGGCCATGGCCTGGGCCAGTCGCGGCACAACTTCTCGGTCTATGGCACCTACAATTACGAAGGCGACGGCTGGGGCCTGACCGCCGGGCTCGGCGGGTCCTTCGAGGGGCACGTCGAGGAATCCTCCTTCGTCCCGCGCAATGTCGCCGAGCAGGACTTCTACCAGGCCGGCATCAACCTGACTTTCGGCAACTTCGCCATCGGCGTCGCCGGCGAATACTACAACGACCTCGCCGGGCAGTTCGAGAAGAGCAGCGACGCCTTCTTCAAGGCGGATTCCTGGGTCGCCGGCATCGGCGCCTCCTACACGATGGATGCCTGGACCTTCGGCGCGCAGTATTCGCACCGCGAGGACGACATCGAGGCCGAGCTGTTCTATCCCAGCGAGGACGTCGACTTCTCGCAGGACCGCGCCGTGCTGACGGCGCTCTATCGCCTCGGCCCCGGCATCCAGGTGGATGGCGAGATCGCCTATACCTGGAACGGCTCGGACCCGAACGACTTCGCCAACGTGTTCATCCCGGACACCATTTCCAGCTACGACGCGGTCGAGTTCGGCATCGGCACCAGCATCACCTTCTAGCCGCCGCCGGAAAACTTTCGTTCCGCGCGCCGGCGCTGCGTCCGGCGCCGGCCGAATTTCGACGACTTCGCCCTCATTGTCGCTTTTGCCCGCGACGGCCTTGAAGTCGGCGCCGCGGGCGCAAAACATGCGGCCCATGGGCGCCCGGGGACCGGCGCCCGATGGGGGAAAGCGGATGACACGTCAGCACCTGTTGGCCGGCGCGGCGCTCGGCGCGCTCGCGGGGAGCGCCGGCCCGGCCTTTGCCGCCGATCCGGTCAAGCTCACCGTGGGCGGCTTCTTCAAGGAAGCCTATCTGATCGTCGCCGACGACAACGACCAGGGCCAGTTCGGCCATGACGCCAACACCGACGGCTTCTTCAATGACGCCGAGATTCACTTCACCGGCTCGACCACGCTGGACAACGGCCTGGAGGTCGGCGCGCGGGTCGAGCTCGAGGGCGAGAACGACGACGACCAGGTCGACGAGGCCTGGGTGTGGTTCGCCGGCGGCTTCGGCGAATTCCGCATCGGTTCGGAGGACGAGGCGCTGGCCAATGCCTGCGTGGTGCCGCCCGGCGGCACGGCGAATTTCTCCGCCTTCTCGCCCAACCAGTGGGGCTCCAACGGCAGCGGCCTGTTCTTCCTCTCCGGCGTCGCCGCGTCGAACAGCATCTGCACCGGCGTCGACGACCGCAGCGATGCGCAGAAGGTGGTCTATATCTCGCCGGTCTTCGGCGGCTTCCAGCTGACGGCGAGCTACACGCCGAATGGCGGCCACGAGACCCATGTCGATGGCGCCGGCCCGCATCTCGGCATGCCGGCGCACGCCCCGCTGGAATCGCGCCACAACTTCTCCACCTATCTCGCCTACGCCTATGACGGCCAGGACTGGGGCTTGAGCGCGGGTCTCGGCGGTTCGTGGGAGGGGCACGAGGAAACCGTCAACGGCGCGCTCGGGACCGGCGCGCAGGATTTCTACCAGGCGGGCGTCAACCTGCGCTTTGGCAATTTCGGCCTCGGCGTCGCCGGCGAGTATTTCAATGATGCGCGCGACCTGACCGTTCCCGGTGTGCTGCAGATCCGGGTCGACAGCTGGGTCGTCGGCATCGGCGCGTCCTATGCGCAGGATGCCTGGACCTTCGGGCTGCAGTATTCGCACCGCGAGGACGACAACGACATCGAGTCCGCCAATCTCTCGGATTTCGACGCGCAGCAAGACCGCGTGGTGGCGACGGTGAACTACGCGCTGGGGCCCGGCATCAATGTCGATGCCGAGCTCGGCTATAGCTGGATCGACACCGACCCGGAGATCGAGAACGCCTCGACCGCCCCGGCCGGCGCCGACGACTATGACGCCTTCGAGATCGGCATCGGCACCAGCATCACCTTCTAGGGATTCCCAGTGCCGGCAGCCGGGGCGGGGCGCGGCCCACGACAGGGCCGCGCCCTTCTTTCCCGCGCTCTTTTCTCCCGCGCTCTTTTTTCCGGGAGGCGAATGGTCTAGCGTGGCGCCGCCATGACCGCTTTCGACCACGTCGCCCCGAACCTGCGCGCGATCCGCGCCCGCATCGCCGCCGCCTGCGAGACCCGCGTCGGCCCGGCGCGCGGGACGCATTCCCATGTCGAGCTCATCGCGGTCAGCAAGACCCACCCGGCCGAGGCGGTGATCGCCGCCCTGGAGGCGGGCCAGCGCGTCTTCGGCGAGAACCGGGTGCAGGAGGCGGCGGCGAAATTCCCCGCCTTGCGCGCGCGCTGGCCGGATTTGAAGCTGCATCTGATCGGCCCGCTGCAGACCAACAAGGTGCGCCAGGCGGTGGAGACCTGCGACGCGATCCAGACCCTCGATCGCGACAAGCTGGCCGCGGCGCTGGCGGCGGAGCTGGCGAGGCAGGGCAAGCGGCTCGACCTCTTCGTCCAGGTGAACACCGGCGAGGAGCCGCAGAAGGCCGGCGTGCTCCCCGCCGAGGCGGATGCCTTCATCCGCCGCTGCGTCGGGGAGTACAAGCTGCCGGTGGTGGGGCTGATGTGCATTCCCCCGGCCGAGGAACACCCGGCGCCGCATTTCGCCCTGCTGCGGGAGATCGCGCGGCGCAACGATCTTGGCCAGCTCAGCATGGGGATGAGCGGCGACTACGAGCTCGCCATCCAGTTCGGCGCGACCCATGTGCGGGTCGGCACCGCCATCTTCGGTCAGCGCGAGAGCCGCGCGGCCGAATGACGCTGCTGGGATCGGGCCCGGACCCGGCGGTCCCTCTTACTCGTCGGCGCCGAAATCCGTAGAATGGCGGACCTTGGCCATCCGGCCGATGCCACAGGGGAAGACCGATCCGATGTCCGTTGCCCGCATCCTGCTCGCCGCCAGCCTGTTGTCCGCCACCGCCGCGCTGCTGCCCGGCTGCGCGGGATCGACGACTCCCGACAAGGCGGCCGCGCCCGCCGCGGCGCCGAGTTCCGGCGACGGCACGGTGATCGTCGACGACCGGCGGCTGCTGCGCTTTTTCGGCCTGATGGACGAGGACGGCAACGGGTCGATCAGCCGGCCGGAATTCCAGTCCGGCAAGGGCAGCGTGTTCATGGCCATGGACGCCGACGGCAGCATGGCCCTGACGCCCAACGAAACGCGGCTGAAGCCGGAAGCGTTCAACCTGCTGGCCGGCGGCGACGGCATGGTGGATAGCGCGGAATTCCTCTCCGCCGACATCGCGCAGTTCGAGAAGATCGACGCCAATGGCGATCACGAGATCACCTACCCCGAATTGCGCGACTACATGGCGAAATACGAATAGGGCGGTTCACGCCGTCTGGCGGATCTCGACGGCATCACCCGGCGCCAGCCGGCCCAGCAGTTCCAGCAGATCCTCGTGCCGGAAGGCGACGCAGCCTTCGGTCGGGCCCCAATCGTCGCGCGCGACATGCAGGAACACGGCGCTGCCCGCACCGGGCACCACGGGATCGTCGTTGTGGCCGATGATCACCACCAGGTCGTAGAGATGGGACTCGAGCCACAGCCGCTCATGCCGGCCGGGATAGGGCAGGGTGACGGGCCGGTTGTAGGCGGCGTCGGCGGGGT
The DNA here is from genome assembly GCA_039808885.1 of Dongiaceae bacterium. Lineage (GTDB taxonomy): Bacteria > Pseudomonadota > Alphaproteobacteria > Dongiales > Dongiaceae > Dongia_A. Next base: position 31,551 of record JBDHTX010000024.1, read on the forward strand.
CGTCGCACCAGCCGTCGCGCTCAGTGATGCGACTGGCCGGCAGGCGGGTCTCGATATGCGCCACGCGGTCGGCGCGGTAGAGCAGGCGACGCAGCGCAAAGCGCCCGGCCGGCGTCGCGCCGTCGCCCTCGCGCTTGGGATCGCGGATGCCGGTGCGGCCCAGGGCGCAGGGATATGAGCGTCCGCCCAGATGCGCGGCGCCGCGCGTTTCGCCCGCCTTCGCTGCGACGATGAGGTCCATCGCCGGAGACTAGAGCGGCTTTCGGCAAATTAGAACCGGGTCCTTCGGTCATCGGTTCGACCCGCGGCGGATCTGCAACGGCTCGCCGACGCGGCCGGAGGCGGTGGCGATGTCCTCGCCGGCCGGCGCCGCCTTGCCGGTGCCGAACAGCATGGCCAGGCCGTTCTCCGCCAGGCCGGCGCCGGTCTCGGAGCGGAAGGCGATGTCGGTGACGTTGCTCGCCACCGAGAGCGGGCCGAAGGGAATGGCGCCCAGCAATTGCGCCGCCCCGTCGATGGTGTCGCCGGTCAGTTCGCGATAGGCGATGTTGAGCAGCGGGATGTGCTGCAGCGGGTTGATGATGTCGAGGAAATCGTCGAAGCCGAACTTGCCGTCGGCGCCGAGGAACAGCTTCACCGATTCCGGATTCTCGACGATGCGCCACTTGGCGTTCATGCCGGCGAGCCATTCGCGCTCGTCCTTGCCCGGCTGGCGCGGCAATTCCCAGACCCCGTCCTTGCCCAGATGCGCGCCCGGCATCGGCGCATTGGCGCGGGCCTCGGGATCGCTGTCCGCCGGCGCCGGCGCGGCGCTGGCCTGCTGCGGGGCGGCGGCGGGATCGGCGGAACCGGCGGTGGCCGCCTCGGCCGCTGGGGCGGCGGCCGCTTCGGTTTCAGGGCTTGGCGCGCCCGCGGCCGGCTGTTCGCCCGCTGCAACGGCATCGGCGGGAATTTCGCCCGCCGGATCACTGGCGGCGATTTCGCCAGGAGGCACGGCGGAGGAAGGCGCAGATGCGGCAGGCGCCAAGGCGGAAAGCACTGGGGCGGTCGGCGTCTCGGCGGGAGGCGTCTCGGCAGGAGGAGTCTCGGGGGCCGGCGTCGTGAAATCCATCCCGGAGATGTCGACGCCCAGGGCGGCAAGTTGTGCCGGGGTCAAAGTGGGAATCGCCGGCGCGGGCTTGAGCGTGGCGGGGGCCGCGGCCGGCGCCCGCAGGCCGCCGCCAACCGGCGGGTCGGCCCGGTTCAGCGCCATCATGCGCTGCCGGAAGGTCATCTGGTCGATCGCGCCGGGGCGCAGCTTGCCGCCGGAAATCGCTCCCGGATCAATGGCTTGGCTCGTGCCGGCGGGGGCGCCCAGGCTTTGCGCCGGCGCGCCCAGGCTTTGCGCAGGCGCGCTTGGGGGCGGCGCGACGTAGCTCTGCGCGCGGCCGGCAACCAGCTGGATCGGCATCTGGGCCATTTTTTGCCCGACTTTCCGTGACCGTTTTTCCTGACGGGCGTTCTGCCCATCAGGGTTAACGCAAGCGGCGTGCCACGGCGGCGGGGGCGGGAACCGGCGCGCGGGGCGCCGGAATCAGAAAGGGGGCCGCCCCAGGGCGCCCCCCCAATGATCGAAGCCGGAGAGCGCGGCGGCGCAGGGCCTATTGGTTGGAGCCGCGACGCTTCAGGCGGCGGTCGGCCAGCTGTTCGCTGTCCAGGTCCAGCGCCTGGGCCAGGTTGTCGGCCTCGTCGTCGGTGCCGAGCAAGGCGGCGACCGCGGTGTCTTCCATGCTGCGGCCGGTGGTGGACTGGAAGGCGAGATCCGCCACGGTCGAAACGCCCGCCGCCGGACCGAAGCCGACATCGAGCAGCCGCGCGGCGCCATAGATCTCGTCGCCGGTGATGGCGCGATAGGCGATGTTGACCAGCGGGATATGCTGCAGCGGATTGATCAGGTCGGCGAAATCGTCGAGGCCGAAGCGGCGGTCGGGACCGAGGAACAGCTCCTGCGATTCCGGATTCTCCTCCACGCGCCACTTGCTGAGGCCGAGCAATTCGCGCTCATCGGTGCCCGGCTGGCGCGGGAAGACCCAGGCGCCGTCGGCGGCGACGTAGGAGCGCGGCATGATCTCGGAGGAATAGGCCATCGCCGCGGCGGTCTGGATGCCGTCATCGGTGCTGCCGGCCTGCTGGTCGAACATGGCAACCAGGATCAGCGTCGGATCGGCCAGCGCCGCCTGCACGTCGATCGGCACCTGCAGCGTGGAGAGATAGGTCTTCAGCTGTTTCGATTCCATGGTGCCGGGGCGCAGCTCGCTGATCGACATCTGGCCGCCGTCGAGCGCGTAGAGCAGGCGCGGCACGACCTGCTGGGCGCCGGGCTGCACCACCACGATATGCTCGGGCTCGACGGGCTGCTGCGCGACATAGACGGGGGCGGGCTGGATCTCGTCGGCCGAGGCGGCACGCGTGCCGAGCAACTGCCAGGCCGCGACCAGCGCCATCGCCCAGCATTGGGCGGCGGTCTTCCATGGGGTGTGTCGCATGGCGGCGCTCCTCGATGAGATCATCCCTATCCAGGGTGTAGCTCAGCACGGGGTTGGTTAAGGATTGGTAAGGGATTTAGGCCGGAAAACCGGCCTCAGGAATGATCTCGCACAACTTTGCCAGCGACACCCGTGAATGAGAGTCGGTGGCGGCGGATCGCGTCGCGGGCGGCCGCCCTTTAACCGCCTTTTAGGCTATGTTGCCGCGATGGCGGCGCATCTCGAGCGCACACCGCGCAGGAAGGGACGCAACCCGGCGATGCAGAAGATCCTCACCGTCACGCTCAACCCGGCGCTCGACCTGGAGACGACGGTGGAGCGCATGCAGCCGGGGCGCAAGCTGCGCTGCGAGGGCGCGCGGCTCGATCCCGGCGGCGGCGGGGTCAATGTCTCGCGGGTGATCCGCGCCTTCGGCGGCAAGAGCACGGCCTTCGTCGCGCTGGGGGGCCCCACCGGGCGCATGATGCGCGAGCTGATGCTGGCCCAGGGCCTCGACCTCGCCGAGTTCCGCATCAAGGGCGACACGCGCCAGGACATCACCATCGACGAGGCCGCGCACAAGCGGCAGTACCGCCTGGTGCTGCAGGGCCCGCATTGGACGCGGCAGCAGACGCAGGCGGCATTGGCCGAGATCGCGCGCCTGGCGGCGCATTACGACTACATCGTCGCCAGCGGCTCGCTGCCGCCGGGCGTGCCGGAGGATTTCTACGCCCGCCTGGCGCGCCTGGCGCGGCGGCTCGCCAAGCGCCTGGTGCTCGACACCTCGGGCGCGCCGCTGCGCCTTGCGCTCGCGGCCGGCGTGTTCCTGGTGAAGCCGAACCACATCGAGTTCGCCGACCTTGCCGGCGCGCGCGGCGGCGACTGGAAGACAATGGCGCGGGTCGGCCAGCGGCTGCTGGCGCGCGGCGAGGCCGAGGCGATGATCGTCACCCGCGGCGACAAGGGCGCGCTGGCAATCGGGCCCGACGGCGCCTGGCGGCTGCAGGCGCCCAAGGTGAAGATCGCCAGCCTGGTCGGCGCCGGCGATTCCCTGATCGGCGCCACGGTGCTCAACCTCGCGCGCGGCAAGTCGCTGCTGGAGGCCGCGCGCATGGGCGTCGCCGCCGCGGCGGCCGCGGTGGAATCGGAAGGCACCGAGCTCGCCAGCCGGCGGGAGACGCTGCGCCTGGCGCGCCGCACCAAGGTGTGGGACGTCGGCCCAGGCTGACTCGGGCATCATTCGCGCCGAAGGGCGGGGCCTGTGTCCGGCGTCACATTGCGCCGAGATGCCGGCCGTTCCGCCGTGAACGCGCCGCGCCGGGCGGCGACCAAGCTCCTGAGGGACGGGATCAACCGCGATCAAACCCCGGTTGATCAAACCCTGACACAGGAGATCCACGATGAAACGCGCCTCCATCCTCGTCGCCGTGACGTCGGCGCTGCTCGCCGCCGCCGCCTTCGGCTCGCTCGCCGAGGCCGACCAGCAGGTCAAGCACATGGTCGTGCGCAACGCGGCGGAGGTGAAATCGGTCTTCGGCCTCGCCACCGCCGCCGGCGGCCGCCAGGCGGTGGAGATCACCTGCTCGCCGGCCGGCTCGACCTGGTGCGCCGGCGGCTTCACCGCCGCCTGCGACAAGGCCAAGGGCGGCATGAGCACCGGCCCCGATGGCAGCGTCACCTGCTCGCTGCCGCAGCACGACTAGCGCGCCGCGCATCCCCTCGGCGGCGCCGCGCTGGTGATTCCCGCGCGGCGCCGCTCTATTTGCGGAAATGCAGTTCGTGCCGCTCGATCCCGGCCGGCACGTCGGACCTTGGGCGCGCCCCTGGAGAAGCGCCCGGCTTCCGCGCGGAACACAGCCTCGGTGCCGAAGGCCGTGCCGGTGCGCTTCTGGCACCAGGCGCAATGGCACAGCGACACACGCTCCGGCGCGCCCTCGGTCACGTAGCGCACCGCGCCGCAGACGCGGCCGCCTTGGTGTCGGGTGTGCATGGGCGAACTCCTTGTTGACGCAGCATGGCAGACGACGCGGGCGCGAGGAAACGCCTTGAAATTGCTTGTCTCCTATGAGAGACTACATGATGTCCGAGATACGGCAGACAGCGGCGTTCAGAAAGTGGATGCAGGGCCTGGCTGACCACCGGGCGCGACTGGCCATCGCCAAGCGCATCGACCGACTCGCTTTCGGCCACGCCGGCGATTCGCATTCGGTCGGCGACGGTGTCAGCGAGCTGCGGGTGCATCTGGGGCCCGGCTATCGGGTCTACTTCACGCGGCGTGGCGAGACCGTCGTCGTCCTGTTGTGCGGCGGCGACAAGGGCTCGCAGGAACGAGACATCGCTCGCGCGAAAGCGTTGGCGCAGGAGTTGCAGGAGTGAACAAGATGGGATTGCGCACAAGCAAGTTCGACATCGCCGACTATCTGCGGAGCGAGGCGGATATCGCGGATTACCTCTCTGAAGCTCTCGCCTTGGGCGATCCCGCCTATTTCCAGCACGCGCTCGGCGCGGTGGCGCGCGCGAAAGGCATGGCGGCCATCGCCAAGAAGAGCGGCCTCGGCCGGCAAAGCCTCTACAAGGCGCTGAGCGAAGGCGGCAACCCGGAGTTCTCCACGGTGGTCAAGGTGCTCGGCGCACTCGGCATCCGGATCGCAGCGGTGCCGGCAGACGGCTCAGCCAAGCGTCGATCGCGGCGCGCGGCTTAAGTAACTGTAAATCCACTCTGACCCCATTCACCTAGGGCATGAAAGCCGCACGTTACAAGGATGTCTGGGATGCGCTGGAGGACGATCCGGCGGAACGGCGGCGTCTCAAAATGCGCGCGCTGCTGCTCGATGCGCTGCAGGCACGCGTCAAGGCGTGGGACGTGACGCAGGCCGAAGCTGCGAAACGCCTCGGCACCTCCCAGCCGCGCCTCAACGATCTGCTGAAAGACCGCTTCAACAAGTTCAGCCTCGGCGCCTTGTTCGACTTGGCGACCCGCGCGGGACTCAAGGTCAAGCTGTCGATCGAGGATGGCAGGGGTACGAAAGCGCGGCGAGCGGCGTAGGTAGGTCCATAAATCTATTCTGCCTCCATCCGTCCCGGACTCTTTGACTCGGCCCGTTTGCGGAGGAAATGATGAGTTCACTTGAAGATATCCAAGCGAGATTCACGGATGAGCTTCGTGAAGTAGACGATGTGGCCCAGATCGTCCTAAAGGGCCACCTGGTTATGGAAAGTTTGATGACAGAAGCGATTGAGACGTTTCTGTTACACGGTGAGTTTGTTGACGCCGCTCGATTACAGGTTCATCAGAAGATTGCGCTCTGCAAGGGAATCTCAGTGAGCGACCAGAGCAATAAAATGTGGGACCTAGTTAGCAGCGTAAACTCAGTTCGGAATGCGCTTTCACACTCGTTGGACCCCAATCGGAGGTCGAAGGCAATTCAAAATCTCCGAGGTGTCTATGAACAACAGTTCAAGGACATGCCAGACTCCGTCAACGGAATTCCAAACGGCATCGAAAAGAATATTCCGGCTGACACGGCGTTGTGCCTGTATGCGATAGCCGCCAGTCTTGGCTATCTCCACGCACACCTTGCTGAAGTGAGGCGGCTAAAGTCCATCATCGTAGAAATTGACGCGGTAATGAATGGAGGTGCGTTGCGTAAGTCGTAGCTATCAGCCAAGAACTGACAAATAGCGCGGCAGGTTCGACTCCCCTGACTAATCTTTCTCCTGATCAAACAATCCGCCTTGCTTGTAGCTGTCGACTAGAACCTCGGTCACTCGAACAATCGTGTAGCGCTCGCTGAGCAACTCGTTGTCATGTCCATAGAGATGCTCTATCTGCACATCACACTTGAGCGCATCGCCCGGTCGAACGTCTATAGACCGGCCTTGAAAACGCGCCAGCCACTCCGTGTCTTCGATCTTCGCTGAAATCGTTTTCTTTCCGTGACGCAACTCCCACTTACTATCGCCAAGGTAATCTGGCTTCTTTACGGCTAGAATCATTGGTGCCACCGGGAACTGTAGCGTCTCCTTCACTGCCATAGCTTCGATGTTCTCGAGGTCCCACCGGACCGAGAGATTCATCTCAACCGATCCCTCTAGGCTAGTGAATGTGGCGCGATCGCCTGGAATTAGCTCCTCCTTTACGCGCTGAAAGTCTCTCACAGCGTCGATGAGTGCCTTTGGTGTAGGTGCCTGATAGTCCGGCATATGCCTAACATCTGTCTCGGACGCGATAGCCTGTATCTCCTTAGCCAACGCAGGTAGACTTCGAGGCGTGGAGCCGTCGTCGATCCACCTAATGACTGCATACTTCGCCCGCACCAGGTACTTGCCGACCGCTGGTTTCCAATCAAGGTCCTTAAGTGCTTGATCATCGGTCGCATTGAGAATGTTTCGAAGCCAGACTTTTATTGAACCAGCCTCGATGTCCTCGAGGACCATGACTGTTTCAATGTTTGAGTCGATGGCTTGAACCAGCTCCGAATCGAGCCTCTCGCATCCTCTTATGAAGTCATTCACTGCGGAGAAGACGCGAGAAGCGGAACCCACTCCGCGTTTGAAGTCGATTTCAAAAGCGAAGTCCGCCTCTGGCGGTCCCGGCCGGACAGTCGTGAGCGTAATCTCTGCTGCCATATGAAAATCCTAGCAGCTCCTTGGAGATATTCTACCGTTAATCAACTACAGCGACTGCTTTAGGAAGCCGGGTGGACTGCGCATCAAAACATATGCCCGAACCGCCGCGCCTTGGTGATCAGGTATTGCGCGTTGTGGTCGTTGGAGGGGAAGACGTGCGGCACGCGTTCGGCGACGCGGATGCCGCATTGCTCGAGGCCGGTCATCTTCTCGGGGTTGTTGGTGAGCAGGCGCACGGCGGTGAAGCCGAGCTGGCGCAGCATCTCGGCCGCCGGCTGATAGACGCGCTCATCGGCGCCGAAGCCGAGCTGCAAATTCGCCTCCAGCGTATCGGCGCCGGCGTCCTGCAGGCGATAGGCGCGCAGCTTGTTGATCAGGCCGATGCCGCGGCCCTCCTGCGCCAGATAGAGCACGATGCCGGCGCCACGTCCTTCCGGGCCTGACTTGGCGATGGTCTCGATGGCGCCGCGCAGCTGGTCGCCGCAATCGCAGCGCAGCGAGCCGAGCAAATCGCCGGTGAAGCATTCCGAGTGCAGGCGCACGAGGACGGGTTGCGCCGGATCGGGCCGCCCGATGACGATGGCCAGATGCTCCTTGCCGCCATCGGCGGGCCGGAAGGCGATGATCTCGGTCTCTTCCGCGCCTTCGAGCGGCACGCGGGCGGAGCCGACGCGTCTGAGGGAACCCGCCAGCGCGCGCTGATGCGCGGTGAGGCCGCCGCAATCCAGCACGAAGGGGCTGTCGACCCAGGGGGCGAGAGCGGCCTCGGGATTGGCGGCGCCACCCTGGGGCAGCGCCACCATGAGGGCGGCGGGCAGCAGGCGCGCGGCCTTCGCCAGGTCGATGGCCGCCTCGGCCAAAGGCATGGGCAGGTCATCGGCCAGCGCGATGCCCAGGGCCGGGGTGTCCTCGCGCTCCGCCGTCGGGTCGGCCAGCTGGCGCAGGGCCTCGGCGCCGATCTCCGCCGGCAGGCGGCAGATGGCAAGGCCGCGCCCGCCGGCCGGCATCAGGCCGAGGTCGCTCGCCCGCTCGACGGTGAGGACAAGGCGCAGCGAACCAGCCTCGGACTCCTTCGGCGGGGCGGCGGCCTGCAAGGAGGCGAGGCTGGCCTCGTCGACCATCTCGGCGGCCAGCGCCAGCGCGGCCAGCCCGCCGGCCTGCTTGGTCAGGCCGATGGCGCCGCCGCGGCGCAGCTCGGCGAGGCAGCGCTCGACGGTGGCGCGGTAGGAGGCGGTCTTGGCCTGCAGGTCGCTGTTCATAAGGCGCATATGGCTACCGTCGCGATGACCGGTCAAGTCATGCGGCGGCGGGATTCCGCCCGGGCGCGGCGGCGCGCCCGGTGGTGCTCCGGCCGGGGGCAAGTGGCGGCCGGGGCGCCCCGCGACCTGGTGCGGCAGGGGGAAGCGGCCCCGGTCCCCGGGCTTGTTTCCTGTCCTTCCAGAGTGTTATCTGGACCGCACACGCCCGGAAACGAAGCTCCTAGCGAATCGGGGGACCCTCCCATGCCTGCCGCTGCGGCGAAGAAAATCCTCCTGGTCGACGACGACGACAATCTGCGTCGCACCCTGGCGGAGCAATTGACCCTGGACGGCGCCTTCGAGACCGCCGAGGCCGCCAATGCCGCCGACGGCCTGGCCAAGGCCAAGGCGGGGAATTTCGACGCTATCCTCTTGGATGTCGGCCTGCCCGACGGCGATGGCCGCGACGTTTGCCGCGAGATGCGCAAGGCCAACGTGCATGCGCCGATCATCATGCTCACGGCTGTCGAGGGGGAAGCGGATACCATCCGCGGCCTGGACTCCGGCGCCAACGACTATGTGACCAAGCCGTTTCGCCTCGGCGAGCTGGTGGCACGGCTGAAGGCGCATCTGCGCCAGCACGAGCACAGCGAGGACGCGGTGCTCAATATCGGCCCCTATGTGTTCAAGCCGGCGGTGAAGATGCTGGTGGACGAGGCGGCGAAGAAGAAGATCCGCCTGACCGAGAAAGAGGCGGCGATCCTGAAGTATCTGTACCGCGCCGGGCAGAAATCGGTCAGCCGCGAGACGCTGCTGGGCGAGGTCTGGGGCTACAACGCCGGCGTCACCACCCACACGCTGGAAACGCATGTCTACCGCCTGCGCCAGAAGATCGAGAAGGATCCCGGCAAGGCGACGATCCTGGTGACCGACCAGGGCGGCTACCGCCTGGTGCCGTAAACGCCTGATACTCTGAGGGGCGCATTCGGCGCCTTCCACTTTCTCCTCGTCACCCCGGGCTTGACCCGGGGTTCATGCATCCGCTGCTGGGGCGGTGGCGGGGCAGGCGGGCCCGTGCGGTGGCGCAATGGATCCCGGGTCAAGCCCGGGATGACGGCCGCGTCTAGGCGAAGGTCTCGGCGCTCTCGTGCCAGCGCGGCTGGTAGCCGCGCTCCAGGATGGTGACGAAGAGCGGCGGGGTCAGCAGCGTGGCGCCGCGGAACGCGCCGCGCGGCAGGGACTCGACATAGCCGTCGAAGCTCCAGCGCAACAGGCGCCCGCCGCGCAGCGCGAAGGCCTCGCCGTCGCGGGCGATCATCGCGCCATCGGGCAGGTCGGCGACGCGGGCGGTGGACAGGGGCACATCCGCGGCGCGCGAGGCGCGGCGCTGGCCGTGCAGGATGTCGTCGGCCATCGGCGCGCTCATCTGCGGATCGGCGAGGAACAGGAAGTGCTTCGCCTCCTGGCGCCGGCAATAGAAGCAGGGCCGGTGGCCGGCGGCGAGCGCCGTCACCTCGTCGAGGAAGAAGAGGGCGGTCCAGCTCTTGCCCATCATCTCGTAGTGATGGTCCTTGTAGGCGAGCTCGCAGGCGATCCAGTGCCGGCTCGACCAGCGCCGCTTGCCCAGCGTCTTGTCCGGGCGATGGAACTTGCCGCCGCGATTGCCCATGAGCGTGCCGCGCGACGGCACGGCGACGATCTCGCCGAAAGGGGTGACGCGGTTCTGCAGCGGCATGGCGGGTCGCGTGGTTGCTGTCGTGCCGCGATCCTAGCACGCGCGTCGCCGGGATGCGGCAGGAGCGCGCGATTGATTGGGCGCGCTCCATCTACCTCTCAATTCGTCACCCCGGCCTTGCGCCGGGGTCCATTCATCCGCCGCAGGGGCGGTGCGTCGGTCCCGCGATCCGTGCGGCGGCGCTGTGGATCCCGGCGCAAGGCCGGGATGACGATTGGGAGGCGGCCTCAGGCGTAATCCGAAATCCTTGCTTCAGCCGGGCACGCGCTCAATCCGCATCTCGCATCGTCACCACCGGGCTTGTCCCGGTGGTCCATTCGACGGCCATGCCAGCTTCGATGCCGGATGGATTGCCGGGACAAGCCCGGCAATGACGACTGAAACTGAAACGGCGGCCGCCCTATTGCTTGCTGCCGGTGGGGAGCGGCTTTTTCGGGGTGGCGAGGTTGGCCTGCTTGCCGGGGGCGTCGAGCTCGCCGAGCTCGGCGCGGGCGATGTCGAACTCGAGGTATTCGCGCATCCGGCTGTCGGTCACCGACTTGAAGCGGGCGGCGGCGGAATTCTCGTCGCCATGCAGCAGGGCCCATTGGCCGAGATAGAAATTGGCGTCGAAGCGCTGGCCCGGCGCGTCGTCGCCCTTGGCCTCAGCCGCCGCCTGTTCCACCGCGGGGATGCTGCCGTTCCCCAGGAACAGGTCGACGATCGGCCGCGGCCAGGCCTGGTCCTTGTGCTCCTGCGCATAGGCGGCGAGGCGGCCCTCGGCCGTTTCCTTGTCGCCGCCGCGCGCCTCGGCCACGAACAGCAGCAGGCGCAGGAACGGCTCCTCCGGGTCATGCGCCACGGCGAGCTGGAAATCGGAGATCGCCCGCTTGGCGTCGCCGTCGATCAGCCGCGCCGTCGCCCGGTTGGCGTAATAGGCGCCGGACTCCGGCAGGATGGCGATGGCGCGGGAGAAATCGCTGACCGCCTTGTCGATGTCGCCCTCGGCCAGCGAAACCAGAGCGCGGCCGTTCCACGCCTCGGCGTCGTTGCGGTTAAGGCGGATGGCGCGGTCGAAATCGCCGCGCGCCTCGGGGTAGCGCGCCTCGAGGTGATAGAGATAGCCGCGGTCGCGATAGGCTTCGGGCCAGTCGAAGGCGAAGTCGATGGCGCGGGTGTAGTCGCCCAGCGCCTTGTCGTAGTCGCGCAGGGCGCGCCAGGCATCGCCGCGCTCGTTCATCGCCACGGCACTTTTCGGCTGGTGCTTCAGCACCGCGTCGAAATCGGCGATCGCCTGGTCGTATTGCTTCAGCCGCGTGGCGGCGATGCCGCGATAGAGCTTCACGTCGGGCGAATCCGGGTGATCGGCGGCGAGCAGCGAGAAATCGGCGAAGGCCGCCTTCTCGGCCGCGTCGGTGCCCTGTTCCAGCGCCATGCGGGCGCGCAGGTAGCGCGCCGGGGTGAAGTCGCGGTCGATCGACAGGGCCTGGTCGAGCTCGGCGCGCGCCGCCTCGTCCTGGTCGGCATAGCGGTCCCAGATGGCGCGCAGCAAATGCAGATCGGCGCGCAGGGGGGCGGCGGCGATGGCGGCGCCCAGATCCTTCACCGCCTGCTCGGCCTGGGCGTTGTCGCCGGAGCCGTAGTGGAAGTCGCCGCCCTGCTTCGCGGCGAAATCCCGCATCCGCGCGTCGTCCGGCAGATAGGGCAGGATGCGCTTGGCGAAGGAGGCGACCGGCACGGCGACGGCGAGATAGTCGTAGTAGTTCGGATCGTCCACCGGCAGCGTCATGCCATAGGAATCGGCGGTGTCGACGCCCTCCACCGCCATGACCGAGACGGAAATGGCGGCGACGCGCGTCTCGCGGGTTACCGGGTCGACCACCAGCAGCGGGCCGCCGGAATTGCCGGGAATGGTGACGCAATCGTGCTGCCAGCCGGAGGCGTATATCTGGCCGATGATCTTGCAGCTCGGGTCTTCCCACAGGGTCGCCGTCGTCTTGTCGCCGGGCAGGCCCAGCGAGCGCGCCGGCATGGCGGCGCCGCCCCGCATCACTTCCTGCGTCGTCACCGGGGCCAGCTTCAGATAGCCGTAGCCGTATTGCGGCTCGCCCAGGCAGGTGTCGAGCTGCAGCAGGGCCCAATCCTCCCAGCCGTTGCGCTCGACCGATTCGCTGCGCACCAGCAGGGGCGAGTTGTCGCCGGCATGGACGAAGCGGCCCCAGGCCACCGGATGCGCGGGCGACGACAGGGCGAAGCGCGCGAGATCGGGAAAATCGGGGCCGAGCTTGCCCTGGCCCAGATAGAAGACGCTGGACTTGGATTCGTCCACCCGCTCGCCGCCGCCGGCGACGTGATAGGCGGTCAGCACATGGCAGGGCGAGACCAGGAAGGCGGTGCCGGCGGCGAACTGGCCGTTGCCGGCGTCGAAGAACAGCATGCCGATGGGGCCGGATTCGGCGCCCTTCACCCGCTCGACCGGGCGGCGGTCATCCTCGCCGAAAGTGACGGCGGCGGCCGGCCGCGCGCCGAGCGGCGTCGCCGAAACCGCCAGGGCTCCGAGCGCGAAGCCGAGAAATGCCTTTTGCCAACGCCGCATGCACCGGAACCCCAAAAACGCCCGCGGGAGGTTAACCCTGCCGGTTAACCATGCGGGCAATTGCCCCGAAGCCGAACGCAGATCGATGCGCGGGATTTAAGATAAACGAGGCGTTTCCCATGTCCAGCGTCCAGGCGGTATGGGTCATCACATCCGGGTGCGGGAAAGCTGCGATTGAGGGCCGTGGAGAAGCGGGCGGGTGAAGGCGGCGCGCGCCTGCCGCGCCCGGCGCTACGCCAGATTCAGGGTGAAGGCCTCGATCGACATGCGTTCGCCGCCGCCGGCGAAACTGGGCCGGTCGCCGATGTCGAAATCGTATTGCGGGCAGCGCGCGAAGCCGAGATCGAGATAGAGATTGCGCGCCGCCACCTGGAAGGGTGCGCTGTGCAGCGACAGGATGCGCGCGCCGAGGCTGCGGGCCCGGCCGATCGCGGTCTCGGCCAGGTGCCGGCCGAGACCGCGCCCGCGCGCCGCCGGATCGACGGCCAGCGCCCGCAGGCCGGCCCAGTTCCCGGGCAGGCCAAGGCCATCGGCCGCCGCCTTGGGGAACAGCGCGACGGCGCCCTGCAGGCCATCGCCACGGTGGCCGCGGCCGCGACGGTCGTCGGGCCCGCCGATCACCAGGATCTCGCAGGCATCATGGCGCCGCGGGTCGAGCACGAGGGCGCGCAGGTTCTCGCGATAGGCCTGGAAAATGCCGGGCGGCATGATCGCCCGGTATTCCTCGTTGGCGCCCAGCAGCAGGGCCGCGACGTCGTCGAACTCCGCCGGCTCGGCATAGCGCACCAGCGGTTCGCTGCGGCGACGCAGATCTCGCGCATTCATCGGTGACATGATCTCCGGTTCTTCCGCATCCCCAGCACCGCAACCAGACGATGCCAGATGCGGGCCGGCACGCCTGTGCGTTGCATCACAGACTAGGTTCGACCGGAGTCGCTAGATCAGAATGTGTAGTGCTCTGCCGGACGGCGCGGGAACGGCCCCATATGTTGGGGCTGTCAGGCATTGGGGCGCTTCAGGGCAGATGCACCATCTTGCCGATCGGCTGCCCGCCCAGGATGTGCACATGGTAATGCGGCACCTCCTGGTGGCCGTGGCCGCCGATATTGGCGATCAGGCGGTAGCCGCTCTCGGCGATGCCGAGCTGCTCGGTGATCTTCGCGATGGCGCGGGCCATGGCGGCGATCTCCGCCTCGCTGGCGCGGGCGCCGAAATCCTGCGCCGAGACATAGGCGCCCTTGGGGATCACCAGCACATGCACCTTGGCCTGGGGGCGGATGTCCTTGAAGGCCAGGACATGCGCGTCCTCGTAGACCGTGCTGTTGGGAATCTCGCCGCGCAGGATGCGGGCGAAGATGTTGGTGCTGTCATAGGCCATCGCTCACTCCCTCAATCGCCCTTCCGCAATCAGTCGCCGCGATAATCGTCCGGCGCCGTCGGCTTGCGCGAGGCTTTCTCGACCAGGCCGGAGGTGCCTTCGCGGCTGGCGAGCTTGCTCCAGACCTCCGTCGGGGCCACCTCGCATTCCGCCCAGAGCACCAGCAGGTGATAGAGCAGATCGGCGCTCTCGCTCACGACGCCGTCGCGGTCGCGCGCCACCGCGGCGATGGCGGTCTCCATCGATTCCTCGCCCAGCTTCTGGGCGATGCGCGCGCGCCCTTCCGCGAACAGCTTCGCGGTATAGGAGGTTCCCGCATCGCCGCCCTTGCGCGCGGCGATGGTGGCGTAGAGGCGCTCGAGGATGGCGGCGTCGGGTTGATCGGTCATGCCGTATTCCTTCCGTGATCCTCCTCCACCGGCGCGACGGCCATCGCGCCGGTGGAGGAGCTTGGGCTACTCGCCGAGGCGGATGATCTTCGCCTTGCCCGGCTCGGTGATGATGTGGTTGACGTTCGGCGCCGCGTCGCTGCGATAGAGGTCGGGCGTCGGCGCGCCGGTCTTGAGGAAGGTGTCGATGTCGGCGGCGACGGCGTCGGGCGCGCCCCATTGCACGTTGTGGCCGATGTCGGTCTCCTGCATGCCCGATGCCGGCAGCGGCACCACGCCGTATTCCTTCCAGTAATGGACCGTGCCATGCGCCTTGGCCGTCTCGGCCAGCACCTTGCGGATGGCGATCTGGTCGGGATCCTCGAGGAAGATGTTGTCCTGGATCGCCCAGATCACCAGGGTCGGCACGTTCCAATCCTTGAAGCGGGGCGTGTTGTCGGTCGCCAGCAGCGCCTTGGTGGCGCCGATCCAGGTGCCGAGCTTCACATGCGTGGTCTCCGGGATATAGGGCACCAGGAAGGCGGGATCGGCGGCGGGATCGACGACCCAGTTCTTCGCGGTCCAGTCGGCCACGTTGGGATCGGCGTCGGCCGGGGTGAGGTCATAGAAATCGGCGGGATATTTCTTGCCCTTGGCTTCCAGCGCCGCCTTCCACGAGCCTTCGACCGGCTCCTTCAGCACGTAGTCGCGCAGCACCACGTTGTCGACGCCCTTGGTCGAGGTGGCGACCAGGATCGCCTGGGTCACCATCTCGGGATGGCTGAACTCGACCTCCTGCACCACGAAGGTGCCGAGGGAATGGCCGGCCAGGGCCGCCTTGGCGATGTTCTTCGCCTGCATGAAGGCTGCGATGTCGGCGCCGAAATCGGCGAGGCGGTAGCAGTTCTCCGGTGCCGCCGCGCATTGCTCCGCCGGCGGCATCGAGGTCGCGCCGTGGCCGCGCAGATCGACGGCCAGGATGTGCAGCGCCGGGTCGGCCTTGTGCAAAGCGCGCATGGCGAGCGACCAGGAGCGCAGGCTGTCGGTCAGGCCGTGGATCAGGATCACCGCCGGGCCGTCGGCCGGGCCGGTCTCGACATAGGCCATCTTGATGCCGGTCGAGAGGTCGATGGTGCATTTGCCGCTGTCGATGTCGTCGCAGGACGCCGCCTGCGCGGGCGCATTGGCCAGCATGCCTGCGCCGATCACCGCCGAAACCGCCAGCGCGACTCCGCGCAGGTCGCTCACCAAGCCGATCGCCATACTCCCCTCCCCATCCAGGATGATTGTCCCCGCTGACCGGGGATCGCCGCGGAGACTAGCAGCCCGCGGCGAGCGGCGGAAGGCGGCGGATGGTGACGTTCGGCGATCATGATGTTTCCCGCCGTCATTGCCGGGCTTGTCCCGGCAATCCATGCGGCGTGTCAGATGGCGATGTCATCGAACAGATCACGCCAATTGGGATTGAAGGCGCGGATCGTCTTCAGCTTCCAGGCACGCGGCCAGTGCTTGATGTTCTTTTCGCGCTGGATGGCTTCGAGCGCCCTGTCGTGGGATTCGTAGAAGACCAACATCTTCACGCCATGCGTCTTGCTGAAGCCATCCACGAGGCCTTCGCGATGCTCGTAGACGCGGCGAACCAGGTCGTTCGTCACGCCGACGTAAAGCGTCCCATTGCGCTTGCTGGCAAGGATGTAGACCCAGAAAGCCATTGCGCGGCATCGCCGTATGGATTGCCGGGACAAGCCCGGCAATGACAGGAGTATATGGGCTAAACGGCGTTCGTCACAGCCGCATCGGCAGGCCGGCCTTGGCCATGTGGGCCTTGGCCTCGGCGATGGTGAAGGTGCCGAAATGGAAGATCGACGCCGCCAGCACGGCGGTGGCGTGGCCGTCGCGGATGCCTTCGACCAGGTGGTCGAGGGTGCCGACGCCGCCGGACGCGATGACCGGCACGCGCACCGCGTCGGCGATGGCGCGGGTCAGCGGCAGGTTGTAGCCCAGCTTGGTGCCGTCGCGGTCCATCGAGGTCACCAGCAATTCGCCGGCGCCCGTCTCCGCCATGCGCCGGGCGAAATCCACCGCGTCGATGCCGGTCGGCGTGCGGCCGCCATGCGTGAAAATTTCGTAGCGGTCGGGGCCGACCTGCTTGGCGTCGATCGAGACGGTGATGCATTGCGACCCGAACTTCTCCGCCGCCCGGCGCACGAAATCCGGGTCCTTCACCGCGGCGGTGTTGATCGACACCTTGTCGGCGCCGGCCAGCAGCAAGGTGCGGATGTCCTCGATCTTGCGCACGCCGCCGCCGACGGTGAGCGGCATGAAGCAGGCGGAGGCCGTCTTCGCCACCACGTCATAGAGCGTGTCGCGGTTCTCGTGGCTGGCGACGATGTCGAGGAAGCAGAGCTCGTCGGCGCCGGCGGCGTCGTAGATCTTCGCCTGCTCGACCGGATCGCCGGCATCGACCAGGTTGACGAAATTGATGCCCTTGACGGTGCGGCCGTCCTTCACGTCGAGGCAGGGGATGACGCGCATCTTCAGCATGGGTGAACGTATCCAAGCTCGCGCAGCGTTCGCCAGGCACTCCGCTGCGCCCCTTCCCCCCTTGCGGGGGAAGGTAGGGAAGGGGGGTGTTGCAGCGCTGGGTACTTCCGACGCGAATCTTCACCCTTTATCGCCTCCGGCGATGCGCGCCCGCAGGGCGCGACCCCCCTTCCGCCCCCGGGCTCTATCGACCCGGGGGTCACTGCGTTCGCTAAGCCTCCGCTGCCTTCCCCCGCAAGGGGGGAAGGGGAGTGTAGTTGGGGGAAGGGGACGTATCCCATCACGCCGCCTGCTTCAGGTGCCGCAGCGCGGCGGCCAGATCGAGGCGGCCGTCATAGATGGCGCGGCCGGAGATGACGCCTTCGATGCCGCCGCCGCCGGCCCTGGTCGCGGGCGCGATCTTCACCAGCGCGTCGATGTCGGCAAGCGAGGAGACGCCGCCGGAGGCGATCACCGGGATCGAGATGGCGCGGGCGAGCTCGGCCGTGCTCCGCACGTTCACGCCCTGGAGGAGCCCGTCGCGGTCGATGTCGGTGTAGACGATGGCGGCGACGCCGACATCCTCGAACTTGCGCGCCAGCTCCAGCGCGGTGACGTCGCTGGTCTCGGCCCAGCCTTCGACCGCCACCTTGCCGCCCTTGGCGTCGATGCCGACGACGATGCGGTCGGGGAACTTGCGGCAGGCCTCGGCCACCAGCGCCGGGTTCTTCAGCGCGACGGTGCCGAGGATGACGCGGGCCACGCCGCGGATCAGCCAATCCTCGATGCGGGCGAGGTCGCGGATGCCGCCGCCGAGCTGCACCGGGATCTTCACGCTGCGCAGGATGGCGGAGACCGCATCGGCGTTGACCGGCCGCCCGGCGAAGGCGCCGTTGAGGTCGACCAGGTGCAGCCACTCGGCGCCCGCCTCGGCGAAGCGGCGCGCCTGGTCCACCGGATCGGCGTTGAAGACGGTGGCCTGCGCCATGTCGCCCTTCACCAGGCGCACGCATTGGCCGTCCTTGAGGTCGATGGCGGGAAACAGGATCACGCCGGGCTTCTCCCCGCATCGCCGCGATTGTCGTCGCGGAGGTCCTTCCAGAAATAGAGGCCGGCCACGTATGCGTTGCCGACGCGGGCGTAATGCGGATGGCGGCCGATCTCGTGATAGCCGAGCGAGCGGTAGAGCGTGATCGCCGCCTCCTGCGTCTCGCGCACGTCGAGGTTCAGCACGCGCACGCCCTTGGACCGCGCGCAATCCTCGACCGCGATGGCGATCATGCGGGCGAGGCCATGGCCGCGCGCCCAGGGCGCCATGAAGCTGGTGGTCAGCTGCGCGGTGTGGGCCTGGGCCTCGTTGTTCCTGGTCGGGCGGACCAGCTGGGCCGAGCCGACGATGACGCCGTCCAGCCGGCCGACGATGAGGGTGCGGTCGGGCACCAGCAGCACGCCCTTCCAGTAGCTCTCCATCGCGTCGCGCGACGGCGGGGTCAGCCAGCCGAAGCCGCCGCCGGCCTTGATCGCGTCATTGGCCGCCTGGCACAAATCGGAGAGGTCGCCGCGCGACAGCTTGTCGACGATCTCGACCTTGGTCTCCACGCGCGGCGGCTCGGCCTTCGGCATCTCGCTCATCACGGCCTCCAGGCCAGGAAACGGCTCAGCATCCTGAGGCCCACATGTTGGCTTTTCTCGGGGTGGAACTGCACGCCCACCAGATTGTCGCGCCCGATCATGGCGGCAACCGGGCCGCCATAATCCACCTCGGCCATGACATCTTGCGGACGGGCGGCGACGAAATGATAGGAATGGACGAAATAGGCGTGGTCGCCGGTCCGGGTCGCCGCCAGCACCGGATGGTCCGGCGTCTTCAGCCTGAGGTCGTTCCAGCCCATCTGCGGGATGCGCAGCGTCCGGTCGGCGGGATCGAGCACGACGACGCGGCCCTTGATCCAGCCAAGTCCCCTGGTCTCGCCGAACTCGATGCCGATCTCGGCCATCAATTGCATGCCGACACAGATGCCGAGGAACGGCTTGCCGGCCATCAGCACCTGCTCCTCCAGGCTCTCGACCATGCCGGGCAGCGCATCCAGCCCGCGCTTGCAATCGGCGAAGGCGCCCACACCGGGCAGCACGATCTTGTCCGCCTGGCGCAGATCCTCCGGGTCGGCGGTGACGAGCACCCGCGCGCCGTGATCATCGGCGGCGGCAGCCAATGCCTTCTCGGCGGAGCGGAGATTTCCGGCCCCGTAATCGACGATCGCGACGATCATGGATCGGGTCCGGGCTAGCTGAGATGAATGTGGTGGTGGCGCCAGGCGCGCGCGGTGCGGAGGCGGGTCATCGCGAGGGTGTGGATCACAGCGACCCTCCCAGCACGCCCTTGGTCGAGGGCACGGCGTCCGATTTGCGCGGGTCGATCTCGACCGCCTGGCGCAGCGCGCGGGCGAGGCCCTTGAAGCAGCTCTCGACGATGTGGTGGTTGTTCTCGCCGTAGAGATTCTCGACGTGGAGCGTCAGGCCGGCATTCTGGGCGAAGGCCTGGAACCATTCCTTGAACAGCTCGGTGTCCATCTCGCCCAGCTTCGGCTTGGAGAAGGTCACCTTCCAGATCAGGTACGGCCGGTTGGAGGCGTCGAGCGCCACCCTGGTCAGGGTCTCGTCCATCGGCACCGTCGCCTCGCCCCAGCGGCGGATGCCGGTGCGGGCGCCCAGGGCCTTGGCCACCGCCTCGCCGATGGCGATGCCGGTATCCTCGGTGGTGTGGTGGAAATCGATGTGCAGGTCGCCCCTCGCCTTGCAGGAGAGGTCGATCAGGGAATGGCGGGAGAGCTGTTCCAGCATGTGGTCAAGGAAGCCGATCCCGGTCGCGATCTCGGAGCGGCCGGACCCGTCGAGATCGACGCTGACCGCGATCTCGGTCTCCTTGGTTTTGCGTTCGACTGACCCTTTGCGCATTCCGCTGGTCCCTTGGCTCGGCTTGCGGGGGCCTTTTAGCAGCGAAGGCCCCGGGATTCCAGGGGAATGGACGCGACAGAACGCCCGGCACCGAGGCGCGGCACCCCCCTTCCTGTCCTTCCCCCGCAAGGGGGGAAGGGACGCTGTTGCGGGGGTCTTTTCGTGATTGCAGCGCAATGGTTTGGGAAGGAATTAAAGAAAACCCCTTCCCCCCTTGCGGGGGAAGGCTGGGAAGGGGGTGATGCAGCGCGCCGTCATTCCTTGATTCGTTAACGCCGCCTGCCTATTTGACTGGACAGGAACGAAGGCAAAGACTGGTCTTTATGAGCGATTCAGACGAGAAGGCCCGGCACGGGCTGGCACCCTGGCATGGCACCACCATCCTGCTGGTGCGCAAGGGCGACGAGGTGGTCCTGGCGGGAGACGGCCAGGTCTCCGTCGGCAACACGGTGATGAAATCCAACGCGCGCAAGCTGCGGCGGCTGTCCAAGGGCGACGGGCGAGATGTGATCGCCGGCTTCGCCGGGTCGACCGCCGACGCCCTCACCCTGTTCGAGCGCCTGGAAGGCAAGCTGGAGAAGCATCCCGGCCAGCTGGCCCGCGCCTGCGTCGAGCTCGCCAAGGACTGGCGGCAGGACAAATACCTGCGCCGGCTGGAGGCCATGATGGCGGTGGCCGACAAGAACGTCAGCTTCGTGCTGACCGGCTCTGGCGACGTGCTGGAGCCGGAGGACGGGCTGATCGGCATCGGCTCTGGCGGCAGCTTCGCGCTGTCGGCCGCCCGCGCCCTCATCGACATCGACGGCATGGGCGCCGAGCAGATCGCCAGGAAGGCGATGAAGATCGCCGCCGACATCTGCATCTACACCAACAACAACGTGATCCTCGAGAAGCTATGACCCGGATGGAAGACCTCACGCGCCAGAAGACCGAGACCGACGCCGGCAGTCCAGGCTTGAATTCGGGCGCCAGCGCGCTGACGCCGCGCGAGATCGTGCATGAGCTCGACCGGCACATCGTCGGCCAGAACGAAGCGAAGCGGGCGGTGGCGATTGCGCTGCGCAACCGCTGGCGCCGGCAGCAGCTGAACGATCACCTGCGCGAAGAGGTGATGCCGAAGAACATCCTGATGATCGGCCCGACCGGTGTCGGCAAGACCGAGATCGCGCGCCGCCTCGCCAAGCTGGCGCAGGCGCCCTTCATCAAGGTCGAGGCGACCAAGTTCACCGAGGTGGGCTATGTGGGCCGCGACGTCGAGCAGATCGTGCGCGACCTGCTGGAGATCGCCATCGCCATGACCAAGGAGAAGATGAAGCGCCAGGTCCAGGCCAAGGCCGAGACCCAGGCGGAGGAGCGCGTGCTGGACGCCCTGGTCGGCGACAAGGCGAGCGCGGAGACGCGCGCCAAGTTCCGCAAGATGTTGCGCCAGGGCGAGCTCGACGACAAGGAGATCGAGCTCAAGCTGAAGGACAGCGGCGGCGGCGCGCTGCCGACCTTCGAGATTCCCGGCATGCCCGGCGCCTCCATGGGCATGATCAACCTCAACGAGGTGCTGGGCAGCGCCTTGGGCGGCCGCACCAGGACGCGGCGGATGACCGTCGCCGATTCCTACGCCATTCTCATCGGCGAGGAGAGCGAGAGCCTGCTCGACCAGGAAAAGGTGCTGAAGGAGGCGATCCAGCAGACCGAGCAGCACGGCATCGTCTTCCTCGACGAGATCGACAAGATCTGCGCGCGCAGCGAGCGCGTCGGCGCGGACGTGAGCCGCGAGGGCGTGCAGCGCGACCTGCTGCCGCTGATCGAAGGCACCACGGTCTCGACCAAGCACGGCGCGGTGAAGACCGACCACATCCTGTTCATCGCGTCGGGCGCCTTCCACATCGCCAAGCCGGCGGATCTGCTGCCCGAATTGCAGGGCCGCCTGCCGATCCGCGTGGAGTTGAACCCGCTCACCCGCGACGACCTGAAGCGCATTTTGACGGAGCCGGAAGCCAGCCTCATCACCCAATACAAGGCGCTCTTGGGCACCGAGGAACTGACCCTCAGCTTCACCGACGGCGCCATCGATTCCATCGCCGATCTGGCGAGCGAGATCAATGGCACGGTGGAAAACATCGGCGCCCGCCGCCTGCAGACGGTGATGGAGCGCCTGCTGGAAGAGGTGAGCTTCACGGCGAGCGAGAAGTCCGGCAGCGCCTTCGAGGTGACCGCGGACTACGTGAAGGAGCGCGTCGCCCCGCTGGCGCGGAACGCGGATCTGAGCAAGTTTATTCTTTAGGGCGCCTCAATCGATCATAGAAGAATTGCGCATTTTTTCCCCGAATAGCAGAATGCTCTACTGGGGCGGCGCCCCGAAGAGCGCCTCCAGCGAGGGCCAGTCCGGGGAAGGCGCATGCGTGCTGAATTTAAGGAAAAGACCTACGAGAAGTATTTTGGGCACGAGCTGGCGCGGCTAACAAACGTCACGTTTTCCCCGGATCAGGTGGATGAAGGAATCCTCGGATTTGATGAAGCATTCCTTTTGCCTGAGTATTGGCTCTGGCGCCTAGCTCCCTACGTGCGGCGCGGCCGTCGCCATCGCTTCTTTGGAGTTCCGCCCGTCGAGTTCGACAGGATTTTTGGGGAGCTTAGCAGCCATCTCCCTCCTTTCCGGTTCAACCTGTTTGTTCAATACAAGCGCCCCGAATACATCCGATCGCGCAGCTCCACCGAGTGGGAAAACTGGCGTAAGCCGTACTACCGATATGATGTGACGCCTCATCAGCAAGCGATATTGGAGAAGATCGAGACCCAGAGCCACAACAGAGCGGCAACAGTCTATGCAAGTCCGGCATTCTGGACCAGCAACGACCTATTTCGACATGCACAAGCACAAGCCGTAACGTCGAACAGCAATATCGTCAGCGTCGGGCGACTGAATGGACACGGCCGATACACATATGCTCAAGCCGGATTCCAAGGGAAGGCGCACTCTGAGGCGACTGACATTGAAAGCCAAGCAATCTCAACAATAGTTGCCAACGGACTCGAGAATAGAGGCAGCCCTCTTGGCCAGAATCTCAAGGAGATAGCCAAACTGATTCTAACCACCGTTCAATCAGCGGACACGTTCTTGTCGGTGTTTCAGGACGCCCTAGTCGCAATCCAAAGTGTGGAACTACCTGAAGACTCCGTCGCCGGAGCAATTGCGACCATTGAGGCCTTTTCTGACGCTTTCGGCGTCTCTTACTGGGCATTCGGCAAATGAGTTCGATGGCGCTGAGAAGGATTTCGTGGTCGCGTCTTCTTTCAACTGGACGAAGCCCGTGGGTCTAGTGAACTACTTTGGACGCAAGTGGAAACATGCCGGCGCGCAAATCGCTGTGTCGTGTTATGTCTCGGAAACCTTGGAGATCGATACAGATTTTGAAACGACGAAGACTGTTTTCTTTCTTCGTACATCTGCCCTGAAGCTGGAAAACGGCGCTAACCGAGCGAGACGCTTTTTCCTAGCAGAGCTGAGGAACGCAACGCCGGAACATCGCAAGAAGATCCACTTGCCAGGGGACTACTGGAAACTTGCGGTACATACGATAGTTGACAGTCACATCAAGCGTTTGACAGACAAGACCACCGACCTTGATGACTTGATTCGTGACTGCGTATTTCTAGTTGGGGGGAGCGCATTTCAGTTGTTCGAGAATGAAGACGCAGTATCGATTGTCATCGTTAAGGACGGCCGAGTTGTTGTAAATAAGCTACAGAACCGTCCGGTATGGGACTACCAGACCGTCCTACTTGGCACCTTGCCTGTGACCAAATAAACGGGACTGGAATCGGCTTTCTTCATGCCGCCTTCACCGTGAACCTTCCCGTGCGCTGACGTAGCGCGGGTGTCACGCCCACCTCAATGTCGCAACCGAGCAGGCCGCAGAGAGGAAATGGGATCAGACTCAACTTCCCTCGCTCCGCCTTCACCGTGAAACGACCTGCCCGTTCTAGCGACGCCGGTGACCCGCGCTTCCACGTCGCATCTCAATTCGCCAGCAAAACGAATTGAGGAGAACGGGGCCAGAAACGAATTTCGTCTCGGTGATGGAGTGGCATTGCGACTGCGCCCGAAGGACTCGCGTGGGCGCTTCTCGTTACGGTTGACGTAACGCAGCACACCAGCTAGATTGCCAATATGATCCGGAGCTTCGCCAGCAAGGAGACGCAGGCGCTCTATGAAGGGCGCCCGGCGCGGCGGTTCGAGCCGATCCGGCGCCAGGCGATCAAGCGGTTGGACCGGATTGCGGCCGCCCAGTCGCTCGCCGATCTGGCGGCGCTGCCGGGAAACCGCCTGGAGGCTTTGGCGGGGGATCGAAAGGGCCAGCACAGCATCCGGATCAACGACCAATGGCGGATCTGCTTCGTCTGGCGCGCCGACGGCGCCTATGACGTGGCGATCGTCGACTACCACTGAGGAGACGAAATCATGGCGAAGCGCCAGTTGCCGGTGATCCATCCCGGCGAACATCTGCGGGAGGAGCTCGATGAGCTTGGGCTGTCCGCACGCGCCTTTGCCGGGCTGCTCGATATCCCGGTCAACCGCGTGACCCAGATCCTCAACGGCCAGCGCGGCATCAGCGCCGATACCGCGCTCCGCCTCGCACGCTACTTCGGCACCAGCGCCGCGTTCTGGATGAACCTGCAACAGATCTACGAGCTTCGCCAGGCTGAGCGGGAGGCGGGCAAGAGGATCTCGGCACGGGTGCGCCCGCGCGCGGCCTAACGGGCCCGCGCTTGGGTCGGCTGCGATCGCGAAGTCCGGATTTTGCCGATGCGGGATGGGCCGATCGGCGCTGGCGCGTGCCCTGGTATGTTGCGGCCGGCTTGCCCGTTAGTAAGGCCGCGGGTTCCGCGGAGATTATTTTACCTTTCGCCGCAGCCCCGGATCCACCTGAAATTCAGCCAGGCGCAAGTCACGCGGAACCCTCTCACGCCGCCTTCACCGTCAGCTTCACCCCCAGCGCGTCGATGAGCTTGCAGATCGTCTCGTAGCGCGGCTTGGCGCCGGGGCTCAGGGTCTTGTAGAGGCTTTCGCGGCCGAGGCCGCTGCGTTCCGCCAGGTCGGCGATGCCGCGGGCCTTGGCGACTTCGCCAAGGGCGGCGAGAAAGACATCGGGATTCGCGTCTTCCATCGCGGCGGCGAGGAATTCGCGAATGGCCTTCTCGCTGCCGAGATAGTCGGCGGGCTCGAATTTGCCGACGCCGATTTTCTTCGCCGGCTTCCTCCTGTGCGCTGTCCTGGCCTTTGCCCGCCGCATTTGCTCACTCTCCTGATGTCGTGCTGCTCGCACTGGCGCGCCGTCATGCGGCCTTCACTATCCGCCACTTCCCCCGCACACGTCCAGATTGTAGGATGCGACCGGACGGCGAGCGGGGTCGGGGTTGCGGGTGCAGCGGAATCTCTTGGCGGCGGGGATGAGGGCGGCGAGCCTCGTTGCCGCGCTTGTTCTTGGGGTGCCTGCCCCGGCCGCCCGCGCCGGCGGCGCGGACGATCTCGTCGCCTGCCGCGCCGCCGTCGACGATGGCTCGTATCGCGAGGCGATCAAGCTGTGCAACCGGGCGCTGGAATCGGGCGCGCTGTCGGATGAGGACATCGCCGAGGCGCTGTACCGGCGCGGCGATGCGTATTACTACCGCGCGGAATACGGCCGGGCGGTCGAGGATTTCACCCGGGCGCTGCGGCTGCGGCCGGACTATGCGGCGGTCTACATCGCGCGCGGCGACGCCTACTCCGATCAGGACGACCTGGATCACGCGGCCGCGGATTATGACCGCGCCATCGCGCTGCGGCCAGACCTGGCCGAGGGCTATGCCGCGCGCGCCCAGCTCAAGGATGCCCGCGAGGACTACGACGGCGTCATCGCCGACGCCAGCCAGGCGATCAAGCTCGCCGCCGGCCGGGTGGTTCTGCTGACGGAGGCGCGCAACACGCGCGGCAACGCCTATCTCTCCAAGAAGGACTACGCCAAGGCGCTCGCCGATTACCAGGAGGCCGCGCGGCTCGATCCCGAAATGGCCGCGGCCTTCTACAATGCCGGCCTGGCGCATGAGCGGCTGGAGCAGGACGACCAGGCGCTCGCCGCCTATGCCCGCGCCATCGCCCTCGACCCCGAGGACATGGAGGCGCGCACCAACCTCGCCCTGATCCACCGCCGGCATGGGCGCTACGACCAGGCCATCGACGCGCTGAACGAGATCCTGCGCCGCAAGCCCGCCGACGCGGCGGCCTATATCGACCGCGGCAACACCTATCTCGATGCCGGCGAAAATACGCTGGCGCTGCAGGATTACGAGCAGGCCATCCGCCTGCAGCCGGATCTCGGGACGGCGCATTACAACCGCGGCCTGGCGCTGGACGAACTGGGCGAGATCGACAAGGCGATCGCCGCCTACGGCAAGGCGCTGGAACTGGACCCCAAGGATCTCGACGCGCTGTACCGGCGCGGCTATGACCTGTCGGACAGCGGCGAGCACGAGCGCGCCATCGCCGACTTCACCCAGGCGATCGAACTGCAGCCGGACGATGCCTGGCTCCATATCGCGCGTGGCGAGGTCTATCGCTTCGCCGACCGCTATGACGAATCGCTGGCCGATCTCGACCGCGCGGTGGCGCTGGCGCCGAAGAACGCGGAAGCCTATGCCAAGCGCGCGGCGACCTATGCCGACCAGGGCAACCTCAAGCGCGCCCTGGCGGATGCCGACGCGGCGATCCGCCTGCAGCCGGACGGCGCCTATGGGCACCTGGTGCGCGGCTACGTGCATCGCCAGATGGACGACTACGCCGCGGCGATCGCCGATTTCGACGCGGCGATCCGCCTGGAGCAGGATTATGCCGACGCCTATCTCGGCCGCGCCACGACCTATCGGCTGATGCGCGATTTCGACAAGTCGCTGGCCGACTACAACCGCGTGCTGGAGCTGGACCCGGAGCGGGCGCGCGCCTATGCCGGCCGTGCCGCGCTGCGCGTGGCGCAGGAGAACTACCCGCTGGCGCTCGCCGATTACGACGCGGCGATCCGTCTCAAGCCGGACTATGCCTTCGCCTTGAAGGAGCGCGGCGACACCCACGCCCTGCTGGGCGACTACGCCAAGGCGGTCGCCGATTTCAGCGCCGCCATCGCCCTGGAACCGGACTCGGCCGAGGCCTACGCCGCCCGGTCGGCCGCCTATGCCAGGCTCGGCGACCAGGCGAAGGCCGACCAGGACGCGGCGCGCGCGGCCGAGCTGGAATCGCAGGACGGCATGGAGGGCGAAGGTGAACAATGACGCGGCGCGACGCGCGATGAGCAGGACACGGCGACCGGCCGGCCGATGGGCCGTGGCGTATGCCGCCACCTTTGGCGCGATGGTCGCGGCCGGAGCCGCGCAGGCCGCCGAGTGGCGCCTGTCCACCGCGGGATTCGGGCCGGCCAGGATCGGCATGACCGTCGCCGAGGCCGCGCGGGCGTTGGGCGTGACCTTCGAAGGCGAGATCGAGGATCCGTCCTGCGGCTATCTGCAGCCGAAGCCGGCCATCGGCGACCTATCCGTGATGGTCGCCAATGGCCGCGTCGTGCGCTTCGATATCGGCAAGCCGGGCCTGGTCACGCTGAGCGGGCTCGGCGTGGGCGACAGCGAGGCGCATGTGATCGACGTGCTGGGCGCCGAGGCTGTCGAGGTGACGCCGCACAAATACACCGAGCCGGAGGGACACTACCTCACCATCTGGTCCGCCGACCGGCGGCGGGCGGTGCGCTTCGAGACCGATTTCGGCAAGGTCATCGGCTTCTATGCCGGCGCGGATCCGCAAGTCACCTATGTCGAGGGTTGCCTCTAGGCCCTACGGCTGGCGCCCGCCGGCTGCGGCATCCGGCTGCGGCCCGGAGTCCTAGGCCGGCCTTCCCAGGCGGCCAGTTTTTTGGTTGTATGGGACCTGCCGGATCGCCGGGAAGTCGAGGGCCGACTCTCCCGGGCAGCAGCGCCGGCGCGCCAGGGTGTGCCGGGTGGCGGCGGCTGGATATTGGGGGCATTCATGGGGAGATACGGGTTCCTGCCCGCCGTCGCGCTGGTCGCGGCGGCGCTCGGCGGCACGTTCGCCGCGCCGGCGGCGCGCGCGGGCGAGGTCTACCAGATCGACGGCGCGGTCTGGGACCATTATCAGAAATACCTCGACGATATCCGCCACGGCCTGCGACCGGGTGCCTATGCCATCACCACCGACGGCACCGGCGCCTTCTATTTCTGGTGCGAGGAGCAGCGCTGCATGGCCGGCAAGAGCTATTCCGCCGAGGCGAAGGACCGCTGCGAGGCGGAATACGGCACCGATTGCGTGATCTTCGCCATCCGCGACGAGATCAAAGTGCAATACGAGATCCGCAAATGAGCCGGCAGCACCGCATCGGGCCGCGGACCCCGCGCGCCATCGCCGGCCGGCCTGTCGGAAAGGGCAGGCCCGTCGCAAAAGTCTGGTCCGTCGCAAAGGTCTGGTCCGTCGCGTTCAGCCTGTCGGTCGCCCTGGGCCTGCTGGCCGCCGCGCCGGGCGCGCGGGCCGACGAGACCTACTTCATCTCCGGCGAGGTCTGGGACGCCTACCAGGCCTATCTCGACAAGATCGGCCATGGCCAGCGGCCGGGCGCCTTCGCCATCACCACCGACGGCCTCGGCGCCTCCTACAGCTGGTGCGAGCAGCAGCGCTGCCGCACCACCATGAACCTGTCGACGAAAGTGCGGCAGGATTGCGAGAAGGCCTACGAAACCGATTGCGTGATCTTCGCCATCCGCGACGAGATCAAGGTGCAGTACGAGATCCACAAATAGCGCCGGTGACCAGCATGACCCGATTGCTGACAGGCATCCTGCTCTTCGCCCTCGCCGCGCTCCTCGCCGTCGGGCCGCGGACGGCGCGGGCCGATGAGGTCTATCAGATCGATGGCGAGGTCTGGGACCATTTCCAGAAATACCTTGACGACATCGGCCACGGCCGGCGACCCGGCGCCTACGCCATCACCACCGACGGCACCGGCGCCTTCTATTTCTGGTGCGAGGAAATCCGCTGCATGGCCGGCAAGGCCTATTCCACCGACGCGAAGGATCGCTGCGAGGCGGAATACGGCACCGACTGCGTGGTCTTCGCGATCCGCGACGAGATCAAGGTGCAATACGAGATCCGCACGACCACGATCGGAAAATCATCCAGCGCGCCGACGGTGACGCCGGCACCCGTGACCACGATCAAGACCTCCGCCGCGGTTCAGGCGGAGATCGACAAATACCTGCGCAATGCCCAGATCGGCGGCGGCAAGGTCTGGGCGCTTGCTATCGCCAAGGACGGCTCCGCCGTGGGCGCGGCGAGCTGCGTCGCCACCGGCGGCTACGCCGCCGGCGCCGGGACCTGCGACTTGAAGTCGGGCAGGCCCGAGGATCTCGCCAGCCGCGAGGCGATCAAGCGCTGCGGCGGGCCAAGCGCCTGCGTGCAGCTTTTCGCCGGTACGCAGAAGGTCGCGAACATCGTGGTCGTCCCGGAAGGCGGCAGCGCAGCGGCGCCGGCGCCGGAAGCCATCGCCAGCGCACCGGCAACCGATTCCACGCCGCCGGCGCCGGCCGGGCAATCGCCCGCGGCGAATGCGGCGAAGCCGATGCTGCGCATCGACGGCGCGGTCTACGGCCAGTACCAGCAATACCTGCAGCGCATCGGCAGCACGCGTCCGGGCGCCTTCGCCGTCACCGAAGACGGCGAGAAGGCCTATTACGCGTGGTGCGAAAGCGAGACCTGCACCTCCGGCGCCGCCTATGGCATCGACGCGAAGGCGCATTGCCAGCAGGAATACTTCGCCGATTGCGTGGTGCTCGCCATCGGCCGCACGGAGCAGGCCGCCTATGAGGTGGTCGGCCGCGTCGCCGCGCCGGGCGCGCCGGAGCCGGCGCCGCCGCAGGTCACGCAGATTGCCGTGTCGAGCGGCGTGCGCGCCGACATCGACAAGTATCTCGGCAACGCCGCCAAGAGCGGCGGCAAGGCCTGGGCGCTGGCCATCGCCAAGGATGGCTCTTCAGTCGCCAGCGCCGCCTGCCCGGTCGCCGGCAGCTGGTCCGGCGGCACCGCCTGCGAACCGGTCAAGGGCGGTCCGCAGGAACTCGCCAATCGCGAGGCGATCAAGCGCTGCGGCGGTCCCGCCGATTGCGTGCTGCTCTATGTGGGCCGGCAGAAAGCCGCCGGCATCGAGGTCACGCAGCCATAGTCGCGCCGGCTTGACGCCGCCGCGCCGCCGCTTGTAAGGCTGAGCCGGCGGGCTATTGGCAGCCGCCCGCCGGCGTTGTCCCGGCTGCACGGAATTCGATGAAGCTGATCGGCACCAGCGCGCTCGTCCTCGGCCTCGCGGCGGTCATCGCGCTGGTGGTGTGGCACGGTGTCGGCACCGTGGCCGCGGCCCTGGCCAGCTTGGGCGTCGCGGTGCTGGTGCTGCCGCTGCTCTATGCGCCGCACATCGCCGGCGCGGCATTTTCCTGGCGCCAGGTCTTTCCGCGCGCAGTGCTGCCGCGTTTCGCCGTCATCCTGCGCGCCATGTGGATCGGGCTGGCCGCCGAAAGCCTGGTGCCCGGCGCCAGCTTCGGCGCCGAAATCGTGAAGGCGCGCCAGCTGCTGCGCGCCGGTCTCGCCGGCCGCGACGCCGCCAGCCTGGTGATCGTCGACATGGCGATCCAGGGTCTGGTGCTGGCGGTCTGGGGATTGCTGGGCCTCGGCGGCCTGATGCTCACCCTGGCGGCGGCGGCGGCGCCGGCGGGCGCGGCGGGGCCGAGCGGCCCGAGCCTGATCGCGCCCGCGCTGCTCGGCGCCGGCCTGCTCGCGGCGGCAATCCTGGTCTTGATCCTGGCCCAGCGCGCCGGCTTCTTCGGCTTTCTGGCAAGGCTCGGCGGCCGGGCGATCCGCGATCGGCGCTGGCAAGGCGTGATCGACGGCGCGGCGCAACTCGACCAGGCGATCCGCGACCTCTACCGGCAGCCGGGGCGCATCGTGCTGGCCACCGCGATCCGCTGCTGCTCGCGCGCCATGCTGGCGGTCGAGCTGATCTTCGCCGCCGGCGTCATGGGCCATGCGCTGCCGGCCGCGGCGGCGGCGATGCTGGTGGGATTGATCGGCGCCTTGCGCGCGGCGGCCTTCGTGGTGCCGGGCGGCTGGGGCGTGCAGGAGGGCGGTTTTGTCCTGCTCGGCGGCCTGGCCGGGCTGGATGCGGAAACCATGCTCGCCCTGTCGCTGGCGATCCGCGCGCGCGAACTGATGCTGTTCGTGCCGGCCCTGCTGGTGTGGCAGGCGGCGGAGGGTCGTGCCCTGCGCGACCTGGCGCGGCCCCCGGCGGCCTCGGATCGCTAAAGCTGCACCCAGCCCAGCCACTGGCCGGGATAGCGCAGCACCTGGGCTTCGAGCAGCGGCGCATAGCGGGCGACGACCTCGGCCACCGCCTGGTCGCGCGGCGCCGCGCGGTCGAACGCGAGCGGCGCCTCGATGCGCACGTCAATCACGCTGTCCTCGTCGCGGAAGGCGAAGACCGGCAGCAGCGCCGCGCCGGTCAGGTGCGCCAGGGCCGGCGCGCCAATGGCCAGCGTCACGGTGCCGTCCATGAACGCGGCCTGGGCGGTGCGGGCGGCGCCGCGCTGGGCCGTGATGGTGACGATGCGGTTGTCGCGCAGGCGTCTTGCCAGCAGGTTGAGCGCCGCGTTCTGCCCGCGCATCGGCAGCAGCACGCGTTCGGCGATGTAGCGGTCCTCGATCGCCGTCTGGATGCGGTTCAGATAGCGGGTGCCGAAACGGCTGGCCGAGAAGCCATGATCCGGGCGGCTCAGATGGGTCACCTTGATGCCGGCCTGGCCGAAGGCGACCTTGGCGCCGAGATGGCCGTGAAAGCCGTGCGCCACCCACAGGATGACGCCGCGCCCGCTTTCCAGCGCCGCGGCGACACGGCCGGAATGCGACAGCCGCACCCGCGGGACCCAGCTGCCCGGGCGATGGCATTTCAGCACCTGCAGGAAGGTGAGGATGCCCTCTGCCGCCATGTCGCGCAGAATCCGCCGGCCATCGTGCTGCGGCAGGCGGGCGCCCAGGGTGCGGCGGATGAGGGCCGCCGCGGCCGCCGGATCCCTTGCCAGATCGCCGACGGCAAGCGGGCTCAGCGCGCGGCAAAGCCCGGGCCAGGACTTTTCCGGCGCCAGCCAGGCCGGCCAGATCAGCCCCG
The DNA here is from genome assembly GCA_039808885.1 of Dongiaceae bacterium. Taxonomy (GTDB): domain Bacteria; phylum Pseudomonadota; class Alphaproteobacteria; order Dongiales; family Dongiaceae; genus Dongia_A. The sequence continues at coordinate 63,689 of JBDHTX010000024.1, forward strand.
GCAGGCCGGCCAGGACCGAGGCGTCGGTCGCGGTGAAGGCCGGCAGCTGGTCGAGGGCGAGCGGATCACTGTCCGGCCGCATCGCCGTCACGCGGCGCTGCTCCGCGCCTTCAGGCTGTGGCTGGCAAGGGTGCGGCCGAGATCCCAGATCGCGCCCGGCACGCGGTGGCTGTCGGCGATCACCTGGTCGAAGGCGCCGGCAATCCAGGCACGGTCGTCCCGGTTGAGGGTCAGCGGCGGGATCAGCTTGATCACGTTCATGCCGTAGCCGGCGACCTGCGAGACGATGCGGTGCTGCTTCAACAGCGGGATGGTGATGAGCTGGCTGAACAGGCCCTTGCGCGCGCTTTCCAGCAGCGCCCAGGAAGCCTTCAGCGCCAGGCTTTTCGGCGCCCCGAACTCGATGGCGATCATCAGGCCCTTGCCGCGCACCGCCTTGACGAATTCGTAGCGCCCCTGGAAGGCGGCGAGATCGGCCTGGATCTGGGCGCCGATGGCGGCGGCATTGACGATCAGGTTCTCGTCGTCGAGCACTTGCAGGGTGGCGAGGCCGGCCGCCATGGCGATGTCGGTCTTGGCGAAGGTCGAGCCGTGCACCACGGCGCGGTCCATGCGGTCGAACATCTTGTCGAAGATGCGCTTGCGCATCGCCACCGCGCCGACCGGGACGAAGCCGCCGGACAAGGCCTTGGCCAGCAGCACCATGTCGGCCTCGACGCCCCAATGCTCGAGGGCGAGGAACTTGCCGGTGCGGCCGATCCCGGTCTGGATCTCGTCGGCGACGAACAGCGCGCCGAATTTGCGGCACAGCCGCGCCGCCTCGGGCAGATAGGCGTCGTCGGGCATGTTGACGCCCTTGCCCTGGATCGGCTCGACGATGAAGGCGGCGACGTCGCCCGCCGCCAGCTCCGCCTCGAGCCGGTCGAGATCGTTGAACGGCACCGCCGCGCAGCCGGGCAGCAGCGGCTCGAAGCCGTTGCGGAAATTGTCGTCGCCGTTGAGCGACAGCGCGCCATAGGTCAAGCCGTGGAAGGCATGTTCGCAGAACAGGATGCGCCGGCGCCCGGTGGTGGCGCGGCTGAACTTCATCGCCGCCTCGACCGCCTCGGCGCCGGAATTGCAGAAGAACAGCTTTTCCTGGCCGCCGAGGCGCGGCAGCAGGCGCTCGGCCAGCAGGCCGCTCAACAGCGAGACGTCCATCTGCACCAGGTTCGGCAACTCCGCGGTCAAAGTCTGTTGCAGGGCGCCGATCACGGTCGGATGGTTGCGCCCGACCGCGAAGACGCCGAAGCCGCTCAGCAGGTCGAGATAGCGTTCGCCCTGCTGGTCGTAGAGATAGGCGCCAAGGCCGCGGGTGTAGTTGCGGTCGAAGCCGATGGTGCGCAGCACGCGGACCATCTGCGCGTTCAGGTAGCGGTCGTAGAGCTCGTATTTCTCCGCCGACCGTTCGGCCAGGAGCTGGTGAATGTCGATCGGCATCGCGTGGTCCCCACTTGGCGGCGAAAATTCCGGCGCCGAGCGCGCCACGGCACCCGATATCGGCACCCAGCTTCCGACCCCTGTCTTTCAGTTTGCCGGGCTCCGGCTGACGCCAAGCTGACGGGGTGGGCGGAGCGCCCCTGGACGACAGGGCCGGCCGGATTTCGTCGCCGCGCAGGCACCCTACCGGGCGCTTGTGACGGCTGCGCGCTTGCCGCCATCGGTCAGCTGCGGACCTCCGGATCAGCGCTCACGGCGGGGTCGCGCCGCCATTTCGCGCGCCTGCAGGCGGTCGATGCCGATGTCGCGCAGCAGATGGTCGTCCATCTGCAGCACGGCGCGATGCTCGGCGCGGCGGCGATGCCACGCGGCAATGCGGTCCAGCAGCCGGCGGACCGGCGACGGCGCGGCGGCCGTTGCATGGGATGTCGAAAGGGCTTCGTAATACAAGCGCGTCATCATCGGGCTCTCCATATTTCCAGGCGTGGCGGACAAATGACCGGCAAGCGGCGCCGCCAACGCGCCGGCCGCCCAAGCGCGACCGGCGATGGAGATATCGGGAGCGGCCGGTTAAGATGCAGTGACCTGCCTCACAGATGGGGATGGGTCGGTAACAGGTGTTAACGCGGACAATCCTGTGTCTCGGACCGCAACGACGGAACGCGCGCCATGACCGAAGCTGTCGCCATCGCTGACTTCGTGACGCTGGCGGAATCCGGCGTCGCGTTGCGCACGCGCGACCGGCGCGACGTGACGGTCACGGCGATCGACGCGGCGGCGGGCATCCTGCGCGGAGCGATTGCCGGCGAGGGCGAGCTCGCCTGGCGCCGCGACGGCAGCTTTGCCGCGGCGCCGCAGGGTGTTGCGGGGGGCGTCGCCGGCCCGCTCGACCTGGTGGCGCCGGCGGCGCCGGCCACGTCGCCGCGAAGCGTCTCGCTGCGGGATGCGTTGAACGCTCCCGATTCCGCGAAGGATCGCGCGCCCTTCTGCTGCGACTAGCGGCGTCTCACGGCTGCGCCAGGTCGACGGCGGCGCAGGCCTCCGGCACCGTCGGCAGCGGCTGGTCGAGATGGCCGCCGACGATGGTCTTCAGCTTGTCGAAGGCGGGGTCGCTGGCCAGCAACGCCGGGCCGATCTTCATCACCGCGTCGATCTGCTCCCTGCTGAGCGACCAGGAGGTCGGGATCGAATGGAACTTGCGCCGGCAATCGGCGTCGACGATGGCGTCGAAATCGATGGAGATGAGCGCGGTGTTGGCGGCGAGGTCGTGGAACAGCTGCTCCTTGCCCGGGTCGGCCAGCACCACCTGGCGATAGGCGTTGTCGAGCAGCTCGCGCAATTGCGCGGCGGTGCCGGCGGTGGCGCGGTCGATCGGCGCGTTGATCGAGGCCAGCAGCATGTCGACCATGCCCGGCGTCGCCTGCTGCTGGTCGAGGTCGGAGGGCGCGAAGGAGCGCGCGTTGATGGCGATGAAGACCAGCTTCTTGATGTCGCCGCGGTTGATGCGCGTCAGGAACGAGGGCAGCGCGTCCTGGGTGGTCAGCATGCGATAGGGCTCGAAGATGCCGAGATTGTCGGCGATGCCGCCGTCGAGCAGGTGGATGTAGAGCTTGCTGTCCTTGCGCCCCTTCACGTCGCCCAGCGCATAGGCGTTTTCCACCCGGCCCAGGGTGGCGCGCGCCGGGTTCTGGTACCAGATGCTCTGCTCCGGCGGCGTGCCGGGCGGGTCGAGGTTGACGGTGACCCAGCTGGGCGGCCAGGTCTCCGGCTGCGCCGCGCAAGGCGAGTAGTTCTTCAGCGTCACCGGCGACAGCGCGACCGGGAAGGCGGCGGAGGCGGCGACCGCCTCGGCCAGCGGGATCCGGCTCAGATCGCTGCACAGCAGGTCGAGCTTGCGCTGGGTGAAGGGGAAGGGCACGCCCTCCACCAAGTCGGAGGCGTTCAGCAGCAGATAGGGCCGCCGCTTGTGGTCGATCAGGGTCTGGAAGGTGGCGCCCTTGAACAGCTGCCGGTCCAGGTAGTCGATCAGCAGGTCGATGCGCTCCTGCCCCGGCACGGCGAAATAGCGCACCGCGCCGACCGGGTTGAGCACGCCCCAGAGCAGCGGCGTCATGCCGTCCTTGCGCACGAAATCGTCTTCCAGGGTCTTGAAGCCGTCGCGCCCGGCGAGCGCGAAATAGCCCGCCGCGACGCTGCCGCCGGAGACCGAGGAGATCACGTCGACCTGCTGGGCCAGGGTCTCGCCATCGGCGAGCTTCACCGCGTCCATGCCTTCGAGCACGGCCAGGGCAAGCGCCGTCGCGCGCGTGCCGCCGCCCGACGCGGTGACGATGACCAGCGTGTCCTCGGGCCCGGCGGCATCGAGCAGGTGATACTGATAGCCCTGGCGGTCGCCGATCTTCGCCGCCGGCACGTTGCGCTCGGGGTAAGCGCAGCCGGCGACGAGGACGAGGGCGAGAAGACTGAGCATCGCGGGTGCGCGCATGGCTTGGACTCCGCTCACGGAATTGCGTTCATGCGACGGCGCGATCGATGCGCCGTCACTCGAATAGGCCATCCACTAAACCGATCGGGGCGGAATCACCGGCGCCAGGATCACCTTCAGCTCCTTGCCGGCGTCGGCAATCGCCACCACCACGGGGGCGGCGAAATCGACGCGGCCCTGGGCGTCGAGCGTCTCGAACATGGTGCGGCCGGTGGGCACGGTGAAGGGGTCGTTGGGAGATTTCCCCGCCGAAATTGTGTAATCGGAATTGAGATAAATGTCGCGCAATTCCGGATGAATCACGCGCACGGTCACGAAAGTTGGCACCGGCGCCTCCTCGAACGACACACCATAGGTGCAAGAGCAGAAAGTTCCGCCGACAGTTGCAGGTGAATCACATGCTCGCCCCTTTGCAAGACGGCGGCCGCACTATACTCTAATTTAGTGCGGATTGTCGGGGATTTTCGACGTGTTTGATCAATCCAGGAAGACTCTCTCGAGTGCCGTCGCGGGCGAAGCGGGCGGCGATGGGCTGCCGCGCTTCCAGCCTCAGCCCGGCGGCTTCGGCAAGCGGCAGACGCCGGTCGGCGAAGGCGGCGCGCCCGGCGCCGCGGCGCCCATGCCG
>JBDHTX010000025.1:0-67654 GCA_039808885.1 Dongiaceae bacterium
CGCACCAGGCACCAGCAACACCCAGATCCAAGATCCAACGGTCACGGCAAAAGCCCGGATACCTACCCAGACACCGCCGCCCGCGAATCCCTTCTCATACAATGAACTTGTCAAATAGCAGCGACGCAGAAGGCCACCCGGCAGGACCAGCCGGCTCTCGCGTCGACGGAGGCGGGCTTATACTGAGGCCCCAAAGCCCTGTCAACGCCCATATTGCGGTCCTATGACCGCAACGCCGTCCGGACGCGAACGCCGTCCGGCATGGTTCTGGCAAATCTCGAGAAATACTTTGTAAATCATATATTTACGGGAATTTAACCCGATCAGCCCCATTCTGGCACGAGAAATGGTGGCCGCGGTGTAGTTAATCAGCTCTGCTCAACGCTGTGGCGCCGTTGCAACGCATCATGGTTTCCGGATCACAGAATCGATCCCCGCTTCGATCGATCTCTTGGCGCTAAAATCATGATCTAACAGGGATTTCTTGGTTGACACAGATTCGCGTGCCAAGCATGTTGTTAACCTTACCGTCATCGACTCATGGCACTTTTGTTGCGGCACGGCCGGAACCAAAGCGCCGGGGCCGGGACAAGACCATGCAGTCAGTAACGCTTAGGGGGACTTTCCGTTGATTTTCGCGCGTAGCCAGGTCTGGGGCACGCTTAAGCGTTACCTGATGTACACAACCGCAGGTTTCGTGGTTTTGGGCGGCGTGGGCGCGGCGTGGTCGCATCGCCCGGCCGCCGTCAACACCGCCGCGGCCGATCCATTCGACGGCGCCGCGCTGGCCGAGCAATTCGTGCAGATCGCGGCACTCGATTCTCCGATCTGGACGCAGCGCGTGCTGTCGGATCTCACGCCCCGCGACGGCGCAGCCACGGTTCTGGTCGCCGATCAGCGCCCGGCCGCCGCGCCGGGCAAGCCCACGCTGACGCCGATCGTGCAGCCGCAGCTGCATGCGGCGCGCGCCGATGAAGGCAGCGCGCCGCAAGTCGCGGCGGCAGCATCGCAACCCGTCGAGCAAGCGATATCGACGCCGGTCATCGCGCAGACCAGGGTCGCGCGGCAGCACACGCCGGCGATCGCGAGGACCGCAAGCGTGGCGCCGTTCACCGCACGGATCTTCCAGGTGGCCGAGTTCACCGCGCCCAACATCACCGTCCCGCCCTACGTCAACCTTGCCCCAACCGAGGCTGGCCGGGTCGAGATCGCCGCGCTCGACACCGACGAGCGCGCGAGCGGCGCGACCTTCGGCCTTACCTGGGGCGCAAGCGAAACCGCGACCGACGACGTGGCCGACCAGGACATCCAGAAGATCATCGAAGTGCGCCCCGGCGACACGCTCTACGGCGTGCTGGTCGATGCCGGCGTCAGCGAGGACGAGGCGAAGGACGCGGTCGGCGCCCTCTCCGACGTGTTCTCGCCGCGCGATCTGCGCGCCGGCCAGGAGATCACGCTCAACATCTCCACCGCCTCCGGCATGCGCGATTCGAGCACCGATCCGCAGCTGATGGGCCTCAGCTTCGAGCCAGACGTGGTCACCGACGTCACGCTCAAGCGCAGCGACAGCGGCGATTTCATCGCCGCCTCGGTGGACAAGGAGCTGGTTGATGCCAACCGCCGCGTCGCCGGCGTCATCGACAGCTCGCTCTTCGGCGCGGCGCAGGAAGCCGGCGTGCCGATGCCGGTCATCGCCGACCTGATCAAGACCTTCTCCTTCGACGTCGACTTCCAGCGCGACATCCAGGACGGCGATTCCTTCGAGGTCTTCTATGAGCGCAAGGAAACCGCCGCGGGCGATTTCGTGAAGTCCGGCCAGATCCTGTTCGCCTCGCTGACCCTCTCGGGCAAGACCATCCCGGTCTACTATTTCGAGCGCGACGGCGAAGGCGAATACTTCACTCCGAAAGGCGAGGCGATCCGCAAGTCCCTGCTGCGCACGCCGGTCGACGGCGCCCGCATCACCTCCGGCTTCGGCATGCGCATGCATCCGCTGCTCGGCTACTCGAAGATGCACAAGGGCGTCGATTTCGGCGCGCCGACCGGCACCCCGATCTATGCCGCGGGTTCGGGCACCATCGCCGAGATCACCAAGAACAGCAGCTACGGCAACTACGTGCGCATCCGCCACAACGGCGAGTACCAGACCGCCTATGCGCATATGAGCAAGTTCGCCAAGGGCCTGAAGAAGGGCGACCGGGTCAAGCAGGGCGACGTCATCGGCTATGTCGGCGCCACCGGTCGCGCCACCGGCCCGCACCTGCACTACGAGATCCTGGTCGACGGCGCGCAGGTCAACCCGGCCAAGGTCAAGATGGCGAGCGGCGACAAGCTCACCGGCAAGCAGCTGAAGGCGTTCGAGGCCCAGATGGCCAAGATCGACGCCGAGCGCAAGCGCCAGGCCGACCAGCAACTCATTGCCGAGACTCCGGGCAGCCTCGACCGCAGCTGCGGCATCGATACCGGCTGCCAGAACTAGGCATCCAGGACCCGAATGCGAAAGGGGCCGGCGAAACCCGGCCCTTTTTTCATGTCCGCGTCATAGTCCTTGCAGCGGCGCGGCGGCGCACCCAATCTCGGCTCCGCATTGGCGCGTGAGGGGGCCGCATGGCTGCAACCATCGAGATCAGGAGGTTCGCCGGCGCCGAGGACCTGGCGCGGATCGAGCGGCTGGTCTCCGCCGTGGTCCGCGAATGCTATGGCCATCTGCTCCAGGACTATCGTTTCGATGCGGGCGAGAACTGGCCGGCCGCCTGGATCGCCGAGACTGGCGGCGACCTCGCCGGCGTCCTGCTCACCGGGCATGCGTGGCTGGACGACCTCTGGATCGCGCATCCATATCGCCGGCGGGGCATCGGCGCACGGCTGCTGGAGATCGCCGAGGGCGAGATCGCCGGCCGCGGGCATCCCCGCGCGCACCTGCGGGTCGTGGCCGAGAACCTTCCCGCGCGGCAGTTCTATGCCAGGCACGGATGGCGCGAGGATCGCGGCTACTCGCATGAGGCGCAAGGCTTCGCGATGATCGAGATGTCCAAGGCCCTGCAACCCGGCGCCGGCCCGAAAAGCTGAAGGCCGGGCACCGGCCCGGCCTTCCGCATTCCAACGCTGGCGCTGCCCGGCTAGGCGGCGCGGATATCGTGCACGAAGCGCTCGATCACCTCGCGGATCCTGTCGGTCTGCTGGTTCAGCTGGCGAGCGGCGTCGAGCACCGTACCGGCCGAGCTCTTGGTGTCGCGGGCGGCATGCGCCACCAGCTCGACCTTCTGGGAGACTTCGGCGTTGCCGGCGGAGGCCTCCTGCACGTTGCGGGCGATTTCACGCGTGGCGGCGTTCTGCTCCTCGACCGCCGCCGCGACCCCGCCGGAGATCTCCGTCATCTGGCGCACCTGGTCGCCGACCGAGCGGATCGCCTCGGCCGTCGAGTGCGTGGAGTTCTGGATGGTCGAGATCTGCACCGCGATGTCCTCGGTCGCGCGCGCGGTCTGGTTGGCGAGGCTCTTCACCTCGTTCGCCACCACGGCGAAGCCCTTGCCTGCCTCGCCCGCGCGCGCCGCCTCGATCGTGGCGTTGAGCGCCAGCAGGTTGGTCTGGTTGGAGATCTCGGTGATCAGGCGGACCACGTCGCCGATCTTGGTGGAGGCATCGGTCAACGCCTCGACGCGGTTCGTCGTCTCGTCGATCGCATTGGAGGATTGCGCGGCGATGTTGGCCTGGCTCGAGACCTGGCGGCTGATCTCCATGATCGAGCTGGAGAGTTCCTCCGTGGCGGCGGCAACGGTCGAGACATTGGCGCTGGCCTCCGCGGCGGCCGCGGCGACCTTCTCCGCCTGGTCCAGCGAATCGCTCGACGAGCGGCCGAGCGACTGGGCCGTTCCGTCCAGGGTCTTCGCGGATTCCACCAGTCCGGCGAGGATTGCCTCGATCTCCTGGTCGAAGCCGCGGGCGATGCGGGCGACCTCGGCGGCGCGGTGCTCGCGCGCTGCCTGCTCCTTGGCGGCTTCGGCCTGCAGCACGGCGTTGCGCCGCATGTTCTCGGCGAACACGGCGACGGCGCGGGCCATGTTGCCCACTTCATCGCTGCGTTCGGCGAAGGGGATCGCGACCGAGGTGTCGCCGCTCGCCAGCTGGTTCATCGTGCCGGTGATGGAGCGGATCGGCGCACCGATGGAGCTCGACAGCCAGAAGAAGAAGCCGATCGATGCCGCCATGGTGACGACAGCGCTCAGCACCACGACGACGAAAGTGGTCTCCAAGGCACTGGCCTGCTCGGCGCCGACCTCGCCGGTACTCGCATCGAGCAGGGCGATCGTCTTGGTGGCGGCTTCCTCGAGCTTGTGGGTCATGGCCTCGCCGGCGCCGGTCACCTCGATGGCGCGGGATTCGTTGACCGTGTCGGGGTGGCGCATGAGCGCGATCTGGCGCGCGGCCGGGCCGCTGCGCCAGGCGTCGATCACGGCGCCGATCTCCTTGATGTCGGCGATCAGCGTCTCGTTGCCCGCCGCCTCGTCCAGCGCAGTCTTGATCGCGGCGTCCATTTCGGCGCCAAGCGCCTCGAAATCCTTGCCGTAGGAGGACGAGCCGGTGATCAGCAGGCCGCGGATGGCCGCCTGCATCTTCGCGGCCTCGGCGAGAACGGCGTTGACCGACTTCACCTGCAGCGCGGTCTGGTCGTTGACCACCGCAGCCTTCTGGATGCGCGTGGTCTGGGAAATGGCGATCACGCCGGAGATGACGATGACGAGGCCCAGGATCGCGAAGGCCAGGATCAGCTTCTTCGCCACCGAAAGATTTGCGAGTTTCATGTGCCGCACCCCTACTGCGCCGCTGCCAGGCCGAGGTCGAGCCGGCGCTGCAATTCCGTGAGATTGATCTCGGCCGTGGCCGCGCCGATTGCGGTCTTGCTCTCCGGATCGACGATGGTGAAATTGACCTGGGTGCGCCAAGTCTTGGTCTCGTCGTTGAACTCCGGCTCGTCGATGAAGACGGCGTCCGGGCCGATGTCAAAGGTCTTCTGGAACTTGTCCTCGTCGCCCTGCCAGTAGTCCGAGGTGACCGAGCTCTGCCCGACGTTCAGGCCGAACTTGTCCATGACGAATATCTCGGTGAACAGACCCGCCGACTTCGCCTGCACGTAGAGCAGATAGCTGGAAAGCGGCGAACTCAGGATCTCGGCGATCAGCGGCTGGTCGTCGGATTTGGCTTCCGTCTTCCACGTGTTGTCGAGCGTGTCGATCTCGGCCTGCTGCACGCCCTCGTGGCGGACGTTCGAGGCATTCACGGACAGGATGGTCACCGGCTGCAGCAGGTTCTTGCGCAGGCCGTCGACGAAGTCAGGCGTGATGATGCTGGTTGAGATGGCCGTGGGTTCGGCGGTGGCGACCTGCTGCGCCAGTGCGGCCGTAAGCGGGCTAAGGACCGTCAGAGCGGCAAGCGCGAACGGCCCAAGCATGGCCGGCTTGATATTCGGCATTTCGTTCCCCGAGTTGCAAAGCAGCTAAGGCTCTAGTTACGCAACCTGGGGTAAAAGAACCGTCAACAGCACTTAAGGAATAATCCACTCGAAGGACAGGGAATTGCGCGGCAGGGCAGGCGCGCCTCATGCAACCGGGCTCCGGCGCCGATCCTGCGCCGTGCCCAGTGCAATGAGAATAATCACCTAGGCGGCCGCCGAAAGCTTGCGGCCATTGATGGTGAGCCCGTCCTTGTCGGCGGAGACCTGGATGACATCGCCGGACTTGAAGGCGCCTTCGAGAAGCAGCCCGGCCAGGGGGTTCTGGAGTTCCCGCTGGATCACTCGTTTCAGCGGCCGGGCGCCATAGACCGGATCATATCCGGCATCGGCCAGCCACGCCTTGGCGCGGTCGTCCAGCTGGAGCTCCAGCTTGCGGTCGGCAAGCAGGGCCTGCAACCGCTTCAGCTGGATGGCGACGATGCCGGTCATGTGCTGCCGCGACAGGCGGTGGAACAGCACGATCTCGTCCAGGCGGTTGAGGAATTCCGGCCGGAAGGCGTGGCGCACCACGTCCATCACCCGGTCGCGGACCAGGTCGACGTCCTCGCCGTCCTTCTGCGCCGCCAGAACGTCGCTGCCCAGGTTGGAGGTCAGGATGATGAGGGTGTTCTTGAAATCGACCGTGCGACCCTGGCCGTCGGTCAGGCGCCCGTCATCCAGCACCTGCAGCAGGATGTTGAAGACGTCGGGATGCGCCTTCTCCACCTCGTCGAACAGGATCACCTGGTAAGGCCGGCGGCGGACCGCCTCGGTCAGCACGCCGCCCTCCTCGTAGCCGACATAGCCCGGAGGGGCGCCGATCAGGCGCGCGACCGCGTGCTTCTCCATGAATTCCGACATGTCGACACGGAGCAGCGCCTGCTCGTCGTCGAACAGGAAGGTGGCCAGCGCCTTGGACAATTCGGTCTTGCCGACGCCGGTCGGGCCCAGCATCAGGAACGAGCCGATCGGGCGGCTCGGATCCTGCAGGCCGGCGCGGGCGCGCCGCACGGCATTGGAAACGGCGACGATGGCCTCTTCCTGGCCGATCACGCGCTCGCCCAGCACCTTCTCCATGCGCAGCAGCTTGTCGCGCTCGCCCTCCAGCATCTTGTCGACCGGGATGCCGGTCCAGCGCGAGACGACGGCGGCGATGTCCTCGTCGCTCACCACCTCGTTCAGCATGCGGTGCTGCTGCGCCTCCTCGGCGTCCTTCAGCTTCTTCTCGAGGCCGGGAATGGTTGAATAGGTCAATTCGCCGGCGCGGGCGAAATCGCCGCGACGCTGCGCCTGCTCGACCTCGGTGCGCGCCGCCTCGATCTGCTCCTTGAGCTTCTGCGCGTCCTGCAGCGTGCGCTTCTCGGATTGCCACTGGTTGGTCAATCCGCGCGACTGGCCCTCGAGATCCTCGATCTCCTCGACCAGCTGCTTCAGCCGGTCCTTGGAAGCCTCGTCGCTTTCCTTCTTCAGCGCCTCGCGCTCGATCTTGAGCTGGATCAGCCGCCGGTCGAGCTCGTCGATCGCCTCGGGCTTGGAATCCACCTCCATGCGCAGGCGGCTCGCGGCCTCGTCCACCAAGTCGATCGCCTTGTCGGGCAGGAAGCGGTCGGTGATGTAGCGGTTGGACAGCGTCGCGGCGGCGACAATGGCGCCGTCGGTGATGCGCACGCCGTGATGCAGCTCGTATTTCTCCTTGAGCCCGCGCAGGATCGAGATGGTGTCGGCGACTGTCGGCTCGCTGACGAAAACCGGCTGGAACCGGCGGGCCAGGGCCGCGTCCTTCTCGATATGCTTGCGGTATTCATCCAGCGTGGTGGCGCCGACGCAATGCAGCTCGCCGCGCGCCAGGGCAGGCTTCAGCATGTTGGAGGCGTCCATCGCGCCTTCCGCCTTGCCGGCGCCGACCAGCGTGTGCAGCTCGTCGATGAACAGGATGATGTCGCCGGATGCCGCGGAAATCTCCTGCAGCACCGACTTCAGGCGTTCTTCGAATTCGCCGCGGTATTTCGCGCCGGCGATGAGCGCGCCGAGATCGAGCGACATCAACGCCTTGTGCTTCAGCCCCTCCGGCACGTCGCCATTGGCGATGCGCAGCGCGAGGCCCTCGACGATGGCGGTCTTGCCGACGCCGGGCTCGCCGATCAGCACGGGATTGTTCTTGGTGCGCCGCGCCAGCACCTGGATGGTGCGGCGGATCTCCTCGTCGCGGCCGATGACCGGGTCGAGCTTGCCGGCGCGCGCCTGGGCGGTGAGGTCGCGGGCATATTTCTTCAGCGCGTCGTAGCTGTCCTCGGCGCTGGCGCTCTGCGCCGTGCGGCCCTTGCGCAGTTCGTTGATCGCGGCGTTGAGGCCCTGCGCCGAAGCGCCGGCGTCCTTCAGGATGCGGCCGGTGCCGCCTTCGCTCGCCAGGGCGAGCGCCAGGAGCAACCGTTCGGCGGTGACGAAGCCATCGCCCGCCTTGGCCGCCAGTTCTTCCGCCTGACCGAGAATGCGCGCCAGCTCGGGCGCCATGTAGACCTGGCCGGAGCCGGAGCCTTCGACCTTGGGCTGCTTGTCCAGTTCCCGCTCGGTCGCCGACAGGGCGCGCGCCGGATCAGCGCCGGCGGCCTTCAACAGGCCGGCCGCCATGCCTTCCTTGTCGTCGAGCAGAACTTTCAGAAGATGTTCGGCGATGAGCCGCTGGTGGCCCGATCGCAGCGCCAGGGTTTGCGCAGCCTGCAGGAATCCGCGCGATCTCTCGGTGAATTTTTCCAGGTCCATTTCCGCCCTCGCTCAACCGCGCCCGATCAGGTCAGCACACGGTCTGGGATGCATCGGATCATTCAGGGATTTTGCCGTCCCCAATTTCCATATGGGAAAGGTTAATGGACAAACAAGAGGCGGGCCAGACCTGCGTCCGCCCGCCTCACCTCTCGCATGGACCGCGCCGAAGGGGGCTCGAGCGCCCGGACTACTCGGTGGGTTCCTGGCCGCCGGCGGCACCTTCGGCCGGCTTCGGGCCCCGGCGCGCCGGGCCGCGCAGGCGACCGCGCGGACCACGGGACGGACGGGCTTGCCCCTCGGCGGCCTCGCCTTCCGCCACGACGGTGGGCGCCACCACGGGCAGCAGTTCCTCCGGATAGTCCGGTTGTTCATCGACCGGCTTCGGGACCGCCACCGGCTCCGGCGTAGCCGCATAGGCAACCGGCGGCTGTTCGGTCGCGCCGGCATAGCTCGCATAGCCACCGTCATGTCCGTTCGCCGCGACATTCCCCGCCGCGGGCTGGCCCTGGCCGGCACCCGGCCCGCCGCCGCCCTGCTGGTTCGGGTGCTGGCCCTGCTGGCGGCCGGCGCCCTGCCCGTAGCCGTGGCCCTGGTTGTGGCGCTGATGCTGGCGGTCCTGGCCGCGATCCTGCCGCGGTCCGCGGTCCTGCCGGTCCTGGCCCTGGTTGCCGCCCTGGCCCCCCTGCGCCTGGTTGCCCTGGCCCTGATTGCCGCCCTGGTTTCCCTGGGCTTGATTTCCCTGGGCTTGATTTCCGTGCCCGGGCCCGGCTTCGTCATCGTCCTGGCCCCCGGTGTCAGCCATGCCGGGCAGGCCCTGGCCGCCGGAGCCACTGGAATACATCGCCGCGGAGAGCCCCTGGCTGACGTTCTGCACATTGACATCGGCGACCGACAATTCGCGGCCGCCGATGCGCGGCCGCTGGCCGTCGTTCATCGCGCTGAGGACGCGATAGTAGTGATCGGCATGCTGCAGGAAGTTTTCCGCCGCGATGCGGTCGCCGGCAGAACCGGCGTCGCGGGCCAGCTGAAGATACTTCTCCAGGACCTGGTAGGCATTGCCGCGAACCCGCGTCTCGTGCCCCCCGCCGTCGTAACTCTGCCCCTTGTGCTGGCCGCCGCCGCCCATGCCGTGAGGTTTGCGGGGGCCACGCCCACGCGCGCGTCGATTCTGGTTATTCTGCTTCATCTGTGAACGTCACTTCGTCATCGACTGTGATCGAGGTGGCAGGCCAAGCCGCATGTCCATCGTCTCGGCGCATCCAGCAAATCGCTGAAGGTCAACAGCCGTTCTTGTCGGCACGAGACGCAGTCTATGTGCGGAGGCGCTGTTATGGGGCTGGCTTCGCATCGCGATGGCCGGCTTTCCCCCGGGCGCGGCCCATGGTCAGCCCCGACTGCCGTGGCTGACCCTAATGGGTTCGGACCGCCATTCCAACAGCTTTTTTAGGCGGTTTCCGGCACCCACCGGATGCCCCGACAATCCTTTGATCAACCTAGACTTTCTGGAAGAGGACAACGCGCGGCACGGAGCCCAGGTCGCACTCCGTCGCGACATGACGCAGCCCGGCGGCCACACCCAGCTGGGCCACCGAATCGGCCTGATGCAGGCCGACCTCGAACGCCGCCAGCCCCCTGGGGACCAGAAGCCGCGCCGCCGCGGGCAGCAGCCGGCGATAGGCGTCGAGGCCGTCGGGACCGCCGTCGAGCGCCAGGCGCGGCTCGAACTGCGCGACCTCCGGTTGCAACGACGCGATCTCGCCGCGCGGAATATAGGGCGGGTTCGCCAGGATGAGATCGAATCCCGGCGCCACACAGGCGTCCCAATCGCCGGCCTGGAACGCCGCGCGACGGTCGAGGCCGAGCGCGCGGGCATTCTCCGCCGCCACCGCGAGGGCGGCAGGCGAGATGTCGATCCCGAGGCCGGTGGAATTGGGCAGCTCGTGCAGCACGGCGAGCAGCAGGCAGCCGGTGCCGGTGCCGAAATCCAGCACGCGCAGCGCCGCCTTGCGATCTGCGAGGCGGGACAATACGGCCTGCACCAGCGTTTCGGAATCCGGCCGCGGGTCGAGCGTGTCGGCGGTGACCCGGAAGTTGAGCGACCAGAACTCGCGGCGGCCGAGAATCTGCGCCATCGGCTCGCGCGCCGCGCGCCGGGAAACCAGCTTCTGGAAGCGTTCCGCCGCGGCGGCGTCGACCTTCAGCTCGGGGTCCGCCACTTGCGCCGCGATCGAGAGGCCGGACGCGGCCTGCAGCAGCAGGCGCGCCTCGCGCGCCGCCCCTTCGACGCCGGCATCGGCGAGTTGCCGGGCGGCGGCCAGCAGCAGCGAACCGACGCGGCTCACTCCACCTCCGCCAGGCGCTCCGCCTGGTCGTGCGCGATCAGCGCGTCGATCACCTCGTCGAGGGCCGAGCCCTCCATCACCTTGTCGAGCTGGTAGATGGTGAGGTTGATGCGGTGGTCGGTGCAGCGACCCTGCGGAAAATTGTAGGTGCGAATGCGCTCCGAGCGGTCGCCCGAGCCGACCTGGCTCTTGCGGCTGGCGGCGCGCTCGGCGTCGCGCTTGGCGCGCTCGGCGTCGTAGAGGCGCGCCCGCAGGATCTTCATCGCCTTGGCCTTGTTCTTGTGCTGCGACTTCTCATCCTGCTGCTGCACCACGACGCCGGTCGGGATGTGGGTGATGCGCACCGCGCTGTCGGTGGTGTTGACGGACTGGCCGCCGGGACCGCTCGACCGGAAGACGTCGATGCGCAGATCCTTCTCGTTGATCTGGATGTCGACCTCCTCGGCCTCCGGCATCACCGCGACGGTGGCCGCCGACGTATGGATGCGGCCGGAGGCCTCGGTTTCCGGCACGCGCTGCACGCGATGCACGCCGGATTCGAACTTCAGGCGGGCGAAGACGTTGCGACCGGTGATCGTCGCCGTGGCCTCCTTGTAGCCGCCGAGGCCGGTCTCGTTGATGTCCATCACCTCGAACTTCCAGCCATGCAGGGCGGCGTAGCGGGTGTACATGCGGAACAGCGCCGCGGCGAACAGCGCCGCCTCCTCGCCGCCGGTGCCGGCGCGCACTTCCAGGATGGCGTTGCGCTCGTCCGCCTCGTCCTTGGGCAGCAGCAGCAGCTTGATCCTGTGCTCGAGTTCCGGCACCCGCGTCTTCAGCGCCGGCAGCTCATCCTCCGCCAAGGCGCGCATGTCCGCATCGGTTGCGCTGTCGCCGAGCATGGCCTCCAGGTCGCCGAGCTCCCGCTTCGCGGTCTTCCACTCGCCGATCGCCTCGACCAGCGGCGTCAGATCCGAATATTCCTTCGAGTTGCGGGCGAAGGACTGGGCATCCTTCTGATCCGGGCTGGCCAGCAGGGCCGCCAGCTCGTCATGCCGCTTCACCACGCGCTCGAGCTTACCTTCCAAGCTCACGTCAGTTTTCCTTGCCGTTCTTGTCGTTCATAGAGGCCAGCCCGAACAGCCGCCGCAGGGCCGCTTCCAGGTCCTTGTCGGGCTGCGCCGCCTTCACTTCCACGGTCGGCCGGTGCAGCAGGCGGTTGACCAGGCGCCGGGTGGCTTCCGCCGCGTCGATGCCGGGCTGGCTCAGGATCTCGGCGCGCTGCTTCTCGAACTCGGCCCGCAGGTCGGTGATGATCGCCGCCGCCTGCTGCTCCGTCTGCTGGCGCCGGAAGCCCTCCACCGCCTGGTCGACGATGCGCCAGGCCTCCTCGGCCGCCGCCGCGCGATGCTGGCGCCCGGCCATCGCCAAGCGCTCCAGATCGTCGAGCGTGTAGAGAAAGGCGCTGTCCAGCTTGGCAATGCCCGCGTCCATGTCGCCCGGCACGCCGGCGTCGACCAGCAGCATGGGGCGCTGCCGGCGGCGGCGCAGGGCGGCCCGCACCATCTCGGCGCTCACGCATTGCTTGCCGATGTCGAGCGCGCTGGCGGCGAAGTCGGCGTTCTCCAGCGCCGCGCCGAGCTCGGCGAAGGGCCGCCAATGCGCCTGGTGGCGCTCGGCCCAAGCCCTGGCGCGGCGCTCCTGCGGGTGCAGCATGGTCCAGCGCTTCACCCCGGCGGCGGAGACCTGCTCGAAGATGAGCTCCGCCATGTCGCCGTCGCCGATCAGCAGCGCCGACAGGCCGCCGAGATCGCCGTGCATCTGCTTCAGCACGGCGGTGGCGCAGGCTGCCATCGACACCGACTGCCCGGCGATGCCGGTTTCGTGGCGCACGCGCTTGGCCGCCTGGTAGACCGCCTCCAGGATGCGGTCCAGCTCCGCGCCGCTCATCCCCGCGCGCTGCGCCAGCTGGTGGAATTCCTTCACCTGGCCCAGCACCTGCGGCTCGCCGACGATCTGGCTTTCCAGCGAGGCGGCGACCGCGAAGGCATAGCGCAGGGCGGCCGCGTCGGCGAGCTGATGCAGGCGCGGCAGAATTTCCACGACGTCCATTCCCGCGGCTTCGGCCAGCAGCGGCGGCAGCTTCGCCCGGGCGGCCGCGACATCCTCGGTCACGCACCAGATCTCGCAGCGGTCGCAGGTGGCCACACCCATCGCCTGGTCGATCCCCGCCTCGCGGCAACGGCCGAGCAGGCGCAGCACGTCGCCCGCATCCCCCTGCAGCCGCTCGCGCAGCAATTGCGGGCCGGTGCGGTGGTTGACCCCGACGATCAGGAAGCTGGCGCCGCCCATCCCGGCGGCCTTGCTAGTAGGCTTCGAGCTGCTGGGCCAGCGCATCCATGGCAATCTCGCGCTGCTCGCCGGAATCGAGGTCGCGCACAGTCGCGACCCGCTTGGCGAGCTCGTCATCGCCCAGGATGACGGCGACACGCGCGTTCAACTTGTTGGCGCGTTTCATGCGCTTGCCGACATTGCCGGAATAGCCGAGTTCGGCATAGAGGCCGAGGCGGCGCAGCTTGTCGGCGAGGACCAGGCATTCCCGCTCGGCCGCGGCGCCGATCGGAACGAGCGCGATCGGCCGGCGCGCCGGTGGCTCCTGCTGCAGCAGCATCATGCAGCGCTCGACGCCGCTGGCCCAGCCGACGCCCGGCGTTTCCGGACCGCCCATGATGCCGACCAGGCCGTCATAGCGGCCGCCGCCCATCACGGTTCCCTGCGCGCCGAGATCGTTGGAGATGATCTCAAAGCAGGTGTGGCAGTAGTAGTCGAGGCCGCGCACCAGGCGCGGGTTGATCTTGTAGGCGATGCCGAGCGCGTCGAGGCCGGCGAGCACGCGCTGGAAGAAGTCGCGGCTCGCCTCGTTCAGGTGATCGGAATAGACCGGCGCGTCGGCGACGATCTTGCGGTCGCCTTCGTCCTTGGAATCGAGGATGCGCATCGGATTGCGCTCCAGCCGGTCGAGGCTGTCCTTGCTGAGCTTGTCCTTGTGGGCGCTGAGATAGGCCAGCAGCACCTCGCGATAGGCCTTGCGGCTTTCCGCGTCGCCCAGCGAGTTGATCTCCAGGTAGCAGCGCTCCCAGGCGCCGATGCGGCGCAGGAACTCGACGCCGGTGGCGATGATCTCCACGTCGCCCAGCGGATCGGCCACGCCCAGCAATTCGATGCCGGTCTGATGGAACTGGCGCAGGCGGCCTTTCTGCGGCCGCTCGTAGCGGAACATCGGGCCGCTGTAGAAATACTTGAGCGGCAGGTGCTGCGCCAGTCCGCCTGACATGAACGCGCGCGCGACGCCGGCCGTGCCCTCGGGCCGCAGGGTCACCGTCTCGCCACCGCGATCGGTGAAGGTGTACATCTCCTTGGTGACGATGTCGGAGGTGTCGCCCAAGGTGCGCTTGAACACCTCGGAGAACTCGAAGATCGGCGTCGCCATCTCGTGATAGCCGTAGCATTCCGCCGCGGCGCGCGCGGACTCGACCACGAAACGGTAGCGGCGCATCTCGTCAGGCAACAGATCATGCGTGCCGCGAACCGGCTGAAGCTGAGACACCGAACACCCTTCCCGGAAAAACCTTGACCCCTTGGCGCGACACGGATGCGCCGCTACGCCGCGCTCGCCGCCTGCTTGGCCTTCTCGGCCTCGATCTCGGCGGCCTTCTTCTCGATCAGTTCCGCCATGTGCTCGACGATGTCCTGATCCTTGAGCCGATGGTGCTGCTGGCCGGCGATGTAGACCATGTGCGTGTTGTTGCCGCCGCCGGTGAAGCCGATATCGGTCTCGCGCGCCTCGCCCGGGCCGTTCACCACGCAGCCGATGATCGAGACCGTCATCGGCGTGGTGATGTGGGCGATGCGCTTCTCCAGCGCCTCCACCGTGCGGATCACGTCGAAGTTCTGCCGCGCGCAGGACGGGCACGAAATCAGGTTCACGCCGCGGTGGCGCAAATTCAGCGACTTCAGCATCTCGAAGCCGACCTTGACCTCTTCCGCCGGCTCGGCGGAAAGCGACACGCGCACCGTGTCGCCGATGCCGGACCACAGCAGCATGCCAAGGCCGATCGAGGACTTCACCGTGCCGCCGCGCAGGCCGCCCGCCTCGGTGATGCCGATATGCAGCGGATAGTCGCAGGCTTCCGCGATGCCCTGATAGGCGGCGACCGCGAGGAACACGTCGGAGGCCTTCACGCTGATCTTGAAGTCGAAGAAATCGTGATCCTCGAGGATCTTCGCGTGGTTGAGCGCCGATTCGACCATCGCCTCCGGACAGGGCTCGCCGTAGCGCTCGAGCAATTCGCGCTCAAGGCTGCCGGCATTGACGCCGATGCGCATGGAGCAGCCGTGGTCCTTCGCCGCCTGGACGACTTCCTTCACGCGCGCGGCGCTGCCGATATTGCCGGGGTTGATGCGCAGGCAGGCAGCGCCGGCCTTCGCGGCCTCGATGCCGCGCTTGTAGTGGAAATGGATGTCGGCCACGATCGGGATCTTCGCCGCCCGCACGATCTGCGGCAGCGCCGCGGTCGATTCCTCGTCGGGGCAGGAAACGCGGACGATGTCGCAGCCGGCCTCTTCGATGGTGCGGATCTGGGCGATGGTCGCCGCCGCGTCCGCGGTCAGCGTGTTCGTCATGGTCTGGACCGTGATCGGCGCGTCGCCGCCGACCAGGACGGAGCCGACCCGGATCTGCCGGGACTTCCGGCGGGCGATGTCACGATACGGGCGGACGCTCATGTCTCGGTCTTTCCTGTTCGGCGCGTTGGTTGCCGGCGCCGGGCATGACAATAGGCACGCGGCCCACCGGAAAACATCCGAGGCCGCGCCATTCGGCCCCAACATGCGCTGGCGGGGCCAAAAGATCAAGCCTGCGGCCGTGATGGCAACTCTTTGAATCGGAACGCTAATCCCGCCCTTCGGCCAGGGTGATAGGCGGCCTACTGGGTGGCCGCGGGCGGCGTGGCGGGCTTGTAGGCACTGCCATCCTTGAGCTTTTTCGGGTCGAGCGGGAAATCGCGCCGCACCAGGCCGACCGATCCCAGGCTTTTCAGCTTCTTGCCGTCGAGCACGATCTCGATGCCCCCGGCATTGCCGGTGGTCAGCATCAGGCCGGCCTCGTTCGGCACGGTATAGGTCTCACCCGCCCGCAGGACCCGGGAGAAGACCGATTCGCCTTTTTCATTGGTGACCTGGACCCAGCTTTCCAGCCGGGCGCGGAGCACAACCTTCCCCGTCGGCGCTCCCTCGGCGGCCGAGGCCTGCTGCACCTGTTCCGGATCCTGATTGGCGGCGTCGCCCGGCTCACCTTCCGGCGGCGGCAATTGATCCTCGACCCCGGCCGTCTCGGCCCCGGATTGGTTGGCGCCGGACGGGCTGGTCCCGGATTGGTCAGCAGGCGGCATGGCGGCAGCGCCGGCGCTGGGCGCGGCCTGGTCGGTCGCGCCCGCGGTGGCGGCGGCAGCACCGGCATCGGGCGCTGGAGCGGCGGCGCCGTCCTCGGCCGTCGTCGATCCGCCGGCATCAGGCGCCTGCGCGTCGCTTGCGGTCTCATCCGACGCGCTGCCGTCGCCTTCCGGCGCGTCCTGCGCTTCTTCGACCGCGGCAGAGTTCGTGTCGTTGCTGGTGTCCGACAGGTAGCCCCAGAGGAAGAACCCGACCAGGGCCAGCGCCAGGACCGCCCCGGCCACCAGGACCGGCGAGACGGTGACCCGCGGCGCCTCCTGGGCGGCCTGCGCCGCCTGGCCCCCCGGACGCTGGCGGGCGCCGGCCAGCTGGGCGTGGAAATCGGTGACCAGCCGGTTGCCGTCAAAACCAAGGAAATCGGCATAGGTGCGCACGAAGCCGATGGTATAGGCGGCGCCCGGCAGGTCGCGCCGGCGGCCTTCCTCGATCGCGCTCAGATAGCTGACCTTGATGTGGGTCTGGCGCGCGACGCTCTGGATGTCGTGGCCCAGTTCCTTGCGCCGGTCGCGCAGCATGGCGCCCACTTCGGCCAACCCGCCGTTGGGTGTCCGGTGCGATTCAGTGGTGCCAGCGCCGTCCATCATGTTCACGCCCTGCCGGCTGGCCCTGGAGCATCGGGCCCTGGAGCATCGGGCCCCGGAGTTTCGGGCCCCGAAGTTTCGTATTGGGGGAACCGTCCACCGGTTCCATCCGCGTCGCTCGCGTCGCCGGAATGCTGTGTTGTGCTGGCTATATATAGACCGTGGCCGAAGGCTGGCAACGCCTTAAAGCGGGACATTGTGATCCAGGGCATAGTCGAGCAGGGCGCCGCGCAAGGTGGCGCCCTCCAGATGACGGACCGCCTGCCAATAGGCCATCAGCCGGCCGAAATTGAGGTTGCGGATGGCGGCGCGCATCGGCAGGACGCGCGGCGGCGACATCGACAGCGATCGGAATCCCAGACACAGCAGCGCCATGGCGGCGATCGGATCGCCCGCCATCTCGCCGCACAGACCGACCGGCTTGCCGGCCGCATTCGCCACCCGCGCGACCTCGGCCAGGGCGCGCACCATGGCCGGCGCCAGCGTGTCGTAGCGACCGGCGGCGGCCGGATTGTCGCGATCGGCGGCGAACAGGAATTGCTGCAGGTCGTTGCTGCCGACCGATAGGAAATCGACCCGCTCCATCAGTTCGGGCAATTGCCAGAGCAGCGCCGGCACCTCGACCATCGCGCCCACCAGCAGCGGCTCCGGCAGCGCCAAGCCGGCGGCCTGGCGCCTGGCCATCTCCCGCTCCAGCAGTTGGCGGCAGGCATCGAATTCGGCGATCTCCGCCACCATCGGGAACATCACCGCGAGGCGCCGGCCGTCGGCCGCGTTCAGCATCGCGCGCAATTGCTGGCGCAGCATGGCCGGCCGGTCGAGGGCGATGCGGATGGCGCGCCAACCCATCGCCGGATTCTCCTCCGGCGCGCGGTTCCAGTACGGCAGCACCTTGTCGGAGCCGATGTCGAGGGTGCGGAAGATCACCGGCAGCCCGCCGGCGCCGTCCAGCACCTTGCGGTAGATCTCGGTCTGCCGCGCCACCTCGGGGTATTCATGCGAGATCATGAACGGAATCTCGGTGCGGTAGAGCCCGATGCCGGCGGCGCCCGTGGCGCCGATCTGCGGCACGTCCATCAGCAGGCCGGCGTTGATGTGCAGATCGATCTTCACGCCGTCCAGCGTCACCGCCGGCAGATCGCGCAGGGCGGCGAAGGCGGCGCGCTTCTCCACCCGCTGGCGCATGCTCTCGGCGAAGGTCTGCAGGATGTCGTCGGCCGGGCGGATGAAGAGCTGCTCGTTGTCGCCGTCGATCACCAGCGGATCGCCGTCGCTGACCTTCTGCATCAGATCGGCGCAGCGGCCGATCACCGGGATGTCGAGCGCGCGGGCGACGATGGCCACGTGCGCGTTCTGCGAGCCCTCCTCGAGCACCAGGCCCTTCAGCCGCGCGCGGTCGTAGTCGAGCAGTTCCGCCGGACCCATGGACCGGGCCACCACGATCGCCTCCTCCGGCAGGCGCCGCGCGCCGGGCGCGTCGGCCCCGAGCAGATGCCGCAACAGGCGGTTGGCGAGGTCGTCGAGATCGGAGAGCCGCTCGCGCAGATAGGGGTCGCTGACGTCGCGCATGCGGGCGCGGGTGTCGTTCTGCACCTTCTGCACCGAGGCCTCGGCGGTCAGGCCGGACTGCACCGCCTCGAGCATGCGGCTGCGCCAGCCCTGGTCCTGGGCGAACAGGCGATAGGTCTCCAGCACCTCGAAATGCTCGCCCTGGCCGCCGAGGTCGCCGGCATCGAGCAGCTGGTCGATCGAGGAATGCAGTTCCTCCAGCGCGCCGGTCAGCCGCTCCGCCTCGCGCTCGGGGTCCTCGGCGACCAGTTGCTGCAATTGCAGGGTCGCCTGGTGCAGCACCGCGATGCCCTTGGCGAGGCCGGGACAGAAGGTAGCGCCGTCGAGCCTCAAGGGCAGCAGCGCGATGCCGTCGCCGGGGCGCAGCTCCTCCTGGCTCACCAGCTCGCCGCTCGCCGCCAGCTCCGCCAGGACCATGGCGACGGTTTCCAGCGTCTCGATCTCTTCTTCGCTGTACTGGCGCCGGGTGCGGTTCTGAATCACCAGGACGCCGATCACCCGCCCGGCGCGCAGGATCGGCACGCCCATCAGCGACTGGAAGATCTCTTCGCCGGTTTCCGGGCGATAGGCGAATTGCGGATGATGCTGCGCGTCGGCCAGGGCCAAGGGCCTGGCGTGGCTGGCGATGTCGCCGACCAGGCCCTCGCCCACGCGCAGGCGGGTCTTGTGGACGGCCTCCTGCTTCAGGCCCTCGGTGGCGAAGAGCTCGAGCACCTCGCCCGCGCGCAGCAGATAGATCGAGCAGACCTCCGCCACCATTTCGGCGGCGATCAGCTTCACCGTCTGGTCGAGGCGCAGCTGCGCCGCGCCGCCACGCGCCATCACGTTGCGCAATCGCTTGAGCAACATGCGAGCGCCGGAGAGGCCGGGTGCCTGTGTCATGGCGCCTCTAGAGCGTTAGCGCGTGCGGGCGATCGAGCAGGGCCCGGATCGCGTCCTCGACCAATTCCTGGATGATCTCGGCGGTCGGCTGCTCCCTGGTCACCATGCCGACGCTCTGGCCGGCCATCAGCGAGCCGCTCTCGACGTCGCCGTCGATCACAGCGCGGCGCAGGGCGCCGGCCCAGAAATGCTCGATCTCCAGCTGGGCCGCCTTCTGGTCCAGCTCGCCGCGGTCGAAACGGGCGATGACGTCGCGCTGGGTGTCCATGAATTTGCGCACGCCTTCGTTGACGATGGCGCGCACCGGGATGACCGGGAAGCGGTTGTCGAGCGCCACCGACGGCACGGCATCGCGCGCCGCGGCGCGGATGAAGGCCTTCTTGAAATTCGGATGCGCGATGGATTCGGTGGCGCAGACGAAGCGGGTGCCGAGCTGCACGCCCGCCGCCCCCATCTCCAGGTAGCCGAGCATGGCATTGCCGCGGCCGATGCCGCCGGCGACGAAGACCGGGACGTCGGTGATGACGGGCAGGATCTCCTGCGCCAGCACGCTGGTGGAGACCGGGCCGATATGGCCGCCCGCCTCCATGCCCTCGATGACGATGGCATCGGCGCCGCCGCGCACCAGTTTCTTGGCGATGGCGACGGCGGGGGCGAAGCACATGACCTTCGCCCCGCCCTGCTTCAGGCGCTGGATGGACCCGGCGGGCGGCAGGCCGCCGGCCAGGACGACATGGCCGACCTTGGCGTCCAGGCAGGCGTCGATCAGCTGCTCAAGTTTTGGGTGCAGCGTGATTAAATTCACGCCAAACGGCCGGTCGGTGAGCTTGTAGGTCTCGGCGATCTCGGTCGCCAGGATGTCCGGCGGCATGGACCCGGAGGCGATGACGCCGAAGCCGCCGGCATTGGAAATGGCCGAGACCAGGTGGCGCTCCGAAACCCAGGTCATGGCGCCGCCCATGATGGCGTAGCGGCAACCGAGGAAGTCGGTCCCGCGCCGCCACAGATGGTTCAGCAGGGCTTCGGCTTGCGCACGGTTCATCTCGGGCCTTGTTCCTTCCGCTCTCAGTTCGCGTCGAGGCCATACGCCGTGTGCAAGGCGCGTACCGCGAGCTCGGTGTATTCCTCGGCCACCAGGACGCTGATCTTGATCTCCGAGGTCGAGATGACCTGGATGTTGATGCCCTTCTCCGCCAGGGTCTGGAACATGCGCTGGGCGATGCCGGCATGGGAGCGCATGCCGACGCCGATCACCGAGACCTTGACCACGTTGGAATCGGCGATCATGCCGGCATATTGCACGCGGTTGCGCTGGCCCTCGATCACCTGCTTGGCGCGCTCGAAATCCGCCTTCGAGACGGTGAAGGTCATGTCGGTGGTGTCGCCGCTCTCCGACACGTTCTGCACGATCATGTCGACATTGATGCTGGCCTCCGCCAGCGGGCCGAAGATCGAGGCGGCGACGCCCGGCCGGTCGGCCACGCGCAAAAGGGTGATCTTCGCCTCGTCGCGGCTGTAGGCGATGCCGCTGACCAGTTCCTGTTCCATGATCTCGTCCTCATTCACGACCAGGGTGCCGGGCTTGTCCTCAAAGCTGGACAGCACCTGGACCCGCACATTGTGCTTCATCGCCATCTCGACCGAGCGGATCTGCAGCACCTTGGCGCCGAGCGACGCCATCTCCAGCATTTCCTCGTAGGTGATCTTGTCGAGCTTGCGCGCCTTGGCGACGATCCGGGGATCGGTGGTGTAGACGCCATCGACGTCGGTGAAGATGTCGCAGCGGTCGGCCTTCAGCGCCGCCGCCAGGGCCACCGCCGAGGTGTCCGAGCCGCCGCGGCCGAGCGTCGTCACCCGGTTGTCCGAGCCGACGCCCTGGAAACCCGCCACCACCGCCACCTGGCCCTGGGCGAAGCGCTTCTCCAGCTCCTCGGTGCGGATGCGCTCGATGCGCGCCTTGCCGTGGGCGTCGTCGGTCTCGATCGGGATCTGCCAGCCGAGCCAGGAGCGCGCATTGATCCCGATGGTCTGCAGCGCGATCGCCATCAGGCCGCTGGTCACCTGCTCGCCCGACGCAACCACCGTGTCGTATTCGCGGGCGTCATAGAGCGGCGACAACTCGCCGCACCAGGCGACCATCTGGTTGGTGGCGCCGGACATCGCGGAAACCACCACGGCGACCTCGTGCCCGGCATCGACCTCGCGCTTCACGCGCTGGGCGACGGCGCGGATGCGCTCGATGTTCGCCACCGAGGTGCCGCCAAACTTCATGACCACGCGGGTCCGGGTCCTCGCTGGCGCGTTCATCTGCGGTGAAAGCCCTTAAAATGCCCTGGAGAGAAAATGCCCTGGAGAGCCGGCCGGAAAGGCATTGTCTTGCCGGTGGCGGCTATCCATACTCAACTCGACCTTTCGAGGCAAGGCCTCGGCCCCATTTGCAGTGGCGCAAACCCGCCAGAATCGGCCATTTTTTGATGAATCCGCAGAGCGCATCCCCGCATCCGACCGGCCCCGGCCAGGACCGCGCCGGCACCACCGTCGATGCCAGCGAAATCGCCAAGTTCACCGCGATGGCGGAGGCCTGGTGGGACCCGCATGGCGACTTCAAGCCGCTGCACCGCTTCAACCCAATCCGCATCGCCTATATCCGCGACGTGGCGGCCGCGCATTTCGGCAGCGACGCCGCCGGCGAGGCGCCATTCGCCGGCTTGTCGCTGCTGGAAGTGGGCTGCGGCGGCGGATTGCTGACCGAGCCGATGCGCCGCCTGGGCGCCGAGGTCACCGGCATCGACCCGGCGCCACGCAATATCGGCGTTGCCCGCACCCACGCCGAGCAGGCGGGCCTGAAGGTCACCTATCTGCCCTGCGCGGCGGAGGATATGATCGAGACCGGCGCCAGCTTCGACATCGTGCTGGCGATGGAAGTCGTGGAGCATGTCGCCGATGTCGACGCCTTCATCCACGATTGCGCGCGCCTGGTGAAGCCGGGCGGCCTGCTGTTCCTGGCGACGCTGAACCGCACCGCGAAGGCCTTCGCGCTCGCCATCGTCGGCGCGGAATACGTGCTGCGCTGGCTGCCGCGGGGGACCCATGACTGGCGCAAGTTCGTCAAGCCGTCAGAGCTGGCCCATGCCCTGCGCAAGGCCGGCATGTCGATCGACCAGCTGACCGGCGTCACCTTCAATCCGCTGAACGAGCGCTGGTCGCTGACCCGCGACCTCGACGTCAACTACATGCTGGCGGCGAAACCGGCCTGACGCGGCCCCTCGATCATCGCGCCACAATGAAAACGGCGGCGAAATTCGCCGCCGTCACGATGCAATTCGATCGAGAAGCCTAGGCGTCGGAGCGCGGCAGCCAGGGGATGCGCGCCACCTCGACGCCTTCCTCCACCAGTTCCTGGTGCTGCTGGTCGGTCGCCTCGCCGTAGATGCCGCGCGCTTCGCTCTCGCCGTAATGGATCTTGCGCGCCTCGTCGGCGAACTTGTCGCCTACATAGTCGCAATTCTCCTCGACCTTGGCGCGGATCGCCTGCAGATGCTGGCGCATGGTCGAAGCCATCACCGCCATGTCCTGCGCACCGGGCTGCGGCTTGGCCGGCAGGTTCTTTTCCGACGCGCCCAGGCGCGGCGCCATCAGCGCCTTGGCGACCTTGCGGTTGCCGCAGACGGGGCATTCGACGGTCTTGCGCGCCAGCTGGCGGTCGCAGGTCTGGCCGTCCTTGAACCAGGCTTCGAATTCGTGGTCCTTGCCGCAGCGGAGCTGATACAGAATCATGCGTGACATTCGATTGCAGGTGAAACGCTCGGCCTAGACAATTGTCGCTGGCCGCCGGTTTCACAAGCCCCAAAGAGGCATGACACCAATGAGCATGAGTCCGGGGAAGACAATCCTGGCCGATGCCCCGGCGCCTTCCAGCTGGGTGCGGCGCCATGCCGGCCTCGTGCCGGCGCATGGCCGGGTCCTCGACCTGGCCGCAGGCAGCGGCAGACATGCCAAGTATTTCAAAGACTTGGGCTTGGCGGTGACGGCCATCGACCGCGACGTCTCGGCGCTGGCGCCCCTGGCGGGGCCGCGCTTCGAGGTGATCGAGGCCGATCTCGAGGACGGTTCCGACTGGCCGCTCGAGGACCGGGAATTCGCCGGCATCGTGGTCACCAACTACCTGCACCGGCCGCTCTTCCCCCACATCGCCGCCGCCTTGGCCCCGCACGGCATCCTGATCTACGAGACCTTCGGCCAGGGCAACGAGCGCTTCGGCAAGCCCAGCAACCCGGATTTCCTGCTCGCGCCCGGCGAGCTGCTGCAATTTGCGCTCCGCTACGGCTTCGCCGTGCTGGCCTATGAATGCGGCGAAGTGAGCGATCCGAAGCCGGCGATGATCCAGCGCCTGGTGGCCCAGCGCCTCACATGAAAACGGCCGGCACAAGGCCGGCCGCTTCCGCAATCGATCCGCTCGCGCCTATTTCGGCTGCGGCATGACGCGCAGATAGGGCTTCAGCGTCTTCCAGCCGTTCGGATACTTGGCCTTGGCCTGCTCGTCGGAGACCGAGGGCGGGATGATGACGTCCTCGCCCGGCTTCCAGTTCACCGGCGTCGCCACGGTGTGCTTGGCGGTGAGCTGGCAGGAATCCAGCAGCCGCAGCACCTCGTCGAAGTTGCGGCCCGTCGACATCGGATAGGTGAGCATCGCCTTCACCTTCTTGTCCGGGCCGATGATGAAGACCGAGCGCACCGTCGCGTTGTCGGCGGCGGTGCGGCCTTCCGAGGTCGTGCCGGCGCCCGCGGGAAGCATGTCATAGGCCTTGGCCACGCGCAGGTCGGAATCGGCGATCAGCGGATAGGTCACCCGCGCGCCCTGCGTCTCCTCGATGTCCTTGGCCCATTTCTCGTGGTTGCCGACGGGATCGACGCTGAGGCCCAGGATCTTGGTGTTGCGCTTGTCGAACTCCGGCTTCAGCTTCGCCATGTAGCCGAGCTCGGTGGTGCAGACCGGGGTGAAATCCTTCGGGTGCGAGAACAGGATGCCCCAGGAATCGCCGAGGAACTGATGGAACTTCAGCTTGCCCTGGGTCGAATCCTGCTCGAAGTCAGGGGCCGTGTCGCCAATCCGCAATGACATGTTTCCCTCCCTGTTGATTGTTCCGGAGTGGGTTGTTCCGGAGTTTTCCGGCTGACGCTATTCGCTGGCGGCGCGCATCAGGCTCTTCGGCCGCTGGAATTCCCGGTCGTGGCGCAGGGCCGGCACCATGCCGCGGGCCTTCTGCACCTGCTCCAGATCGATCTCGGCGATGATGAAGCCGGGTTCCTCGCCGGCATCCGCCAGCACCTCGCCCCAGGGCGCGATGATGAGGGAATGGCCGTAGGTCATGCGCCCCTCGGCATGGGTGCCGGTCTGCGCCGGGGCGAAGACGAAGCAGCCGGTCTCGATGGCGCGGGCGCGCAGCAGCACGTGCCAATGGGCCTGCCCCGTCGGCACGGTGAAGGCCGCGGGGACCGAGAGCATCACGGCACCCGCCTGCGCCAGCGCGCGATGCAGATAGCCGAAGCGCACGTCGTAGCAGATGGTGAGGCCAAGCCCGCCCCAGGGCGTCGCCACGACCACCGCCTGGTCGCCCGGCCGCACGCCGTTGGACTCGCGGTAGGTCTCGCCGTTCGGCAGATCGACGTCGAACATGTGGATCTTGTCGTAGCGCGCCACCACCTCGCCGGTCGGGCCGAACACGAAGCAGCGGTTGGCGATGCGGCCGTCCTCGGCCAGCACCGGCATGGAGCCGATCTCGAGCCAGATGCCGAGGTCCTTCGCCAGCTTGGAGAAATGCGGCAGGCCGGGATGGTCCTGCTCCTTCGGCGTCTTGGCCAGCGACTTCGCCCGGTTGGGCTCGATCAGCGTGGTGTTTTCCGGCGTCAGCACCAGTTCGGCGCCGACGGCGGCGGCCTGGCGGATGAACTGGGTGGCGGCGGCGATGTTCGGCGCGATCTCCGCCGCCGAGTTCATCTGCACGCAGGCGACCTTCAGGATCTTGCTCATGCGGGGGCCTGTTCGAGGAGGGGTTGCAGCTTGCCGGCGCGGTCCAGCGCATAGAGGTCATCGCAGCCGCCGACATGATGGCCGTTGATGAAGATCTGCGGCACCGAGGTGCGGCCGCCGGCGCGCTCGCGCATTTCCGCGCGCAGCTTGCCGTCGGTCATCACGTCGACTTCCTTGTACTGCGCACCGCGTTCCTCCAGCAGTTTCTTGGCTCGCCAGCAATAGGGGCAGAGCATGGTGGTGTAGATCTCGACCTGCGCCATCCGGGGTCCGTGCATGGTGAAAGGGTCGGCGAAACTCTCTCCACGGCGATATCCACACTGCATCCGTGGGAAACCCGCCTTTGGTTAGTACTTTTGGCCGTCCCCGGGGGAAAAGCAAGGCCCGCCGGGGGCGATATTTTCTGCGCCTTATTGCGTCCGGACCACCCGCGCCAGGACCAGGAGATCGACCGCCTGGGCCCCGCCGGCCTGCAGGACCCGGGCGCAGGCCTCCGCCGTGGCGCCGGTGGTGAGCACATCGTCGACCAGGAGGATGCGCTTGCCGGCGATCCTATCCCGGCCGCGCGGGGCGAGGGCGAAGGCGCCGGCGACGTTCCGCTGGCGCGCCTCCCGCCCCAGATGCCCCTGGGTCGGGGTGGCCCGGCGCCGCACCAGGAGGTCCGGCACCACGCGTTTTCCTTGCGCCCGGCCGATCGCATTGGCGAGCACGGCGGCCTGGTTGTAGCGCCGGCGCACCAGCCGCCGCCAATGCAGCGGCACCGGCGCGACAATGTCCGCGTCGGCGATCAGGGCGGCCCCGGCGCGCGCCATCCAGCCGGCGAAGGTCGCCGCCCCCTCCAGCCGGTCGGCATGCTTGAAACGCAGGACCAGATCGCGGCTGGCGTCGTCATAGGCGAGCGCCGCGCGCGCCCGGTCGAAGCGCGGGCGCCTGGCGCTGCAGGCGCCGCACAAGGCGTCGGCGCCCAGGTCGAACTCGAAGGGCAGTCCGCAGGCGGCGCAGCAGGGCGGCCCCAGAAATCGCAGCTTCGACCAGCAGACGCCGCACAGCGCGCCGTGATCGCCGACCAATTCGCCGCATTGCAGGCAGCGCGGCGGCAGCACCGCGTCGCACAGCCGCGATGCCGACCGGCGCAACAGCGACAGCCAGGGCATGCGTTCCAAGGGCGTGGCGAAGCCAAGCATGGCTCAGCTTGCGAAGTGCCGCCGCCTGTTGTCAATTGGCGCCGGATTTCGAAGCCAGGGTGGAGCGAAGGTGCACGAGACCGTTCCCGAGCGCGCGCGGATTTTCGATCGGCGGCTGTTGCGCCGGCGGCGTGCCCGTGCCGTGGCTGACGCCGGCGGCCACGATTTCCTGCTGCGCGAGGTCGGCGACCGGCTGGTCGACCGGCTGGCCGATGTCACCCGCCGGTTTCCCCTGGCCCTCGATCTCGGCTGCCGCGGCGGCACGCTCGGCGGATTGCTGGCGGGGCGCGGCGGCATCGACACGCTGCTGCAATGCGACCTCGCCGCCGGCTGCGCGCAACGGGCGCGATCCGCGGGACCGGTCTTCGTCGCGGACGAAGAATTGCTGCCGGTGGGCGGCCAGAGCCTCGACCTCGTCCTCAGCAATCTGGCGCTGCACTGGGTGAATGACCTGCCCGGCGCGCTGGCGCAGATCCGCGCCGCGCTGAAGCCGGACGGATTGTTCCTCGCCAGCATGTTCGGCGCCGGCACACTGGCCGAACTGCGCTCTTGCCTGATGGAGGCGGAGCTGGCGGAAAGCGGCGGCGCCAGCCCGCGGGTCTCGCCCTTCGCCGGCTTGCGCGACGCCGCCGGGCTCCTGCAGCGGGCCGGCTTCGCCCTGCCCGTTGCCGACAGCGACACCATCACCGTCACCTATCCGGACCTGTTCCGCCTGCTCGCCGATCTGCGCGGCATGGGCGAGACCAACCTGCTGCTGGAACGGATCAAGCATCCGACGCGCCGCGCAATCTTCGCCCGGGCCGCGGCGCTCTATCAGGAGCGCTTCGCCGAGCCCGACGGAAGGCTGCGCGCAACCTTCCAGGTCCTGTTCCTGACCGGCTGGGCGCCCCATGAATCCCAGCAGCAACCCGCACGGCGCGGCAGCGGCAAGACCGATCTTCGCGACGTGCTGGGCAACGGCTGAAGAAAACGGCCCGGGTGGTCATCCCGGGCCGCCGGAAGCGAAGGGCCGCTTGCGGGAGATCAGGCCGCCTTGCGGCTCCCCCGGTCGCGGTAGCGGTGGGCCAGCGGGCTGTTCGGCTTCAGCGCCAGGCGCTCGTTGGCGAGGGCCCGCACCAGGCCGGGCTGGCCGCCGCGCTGCGCCGCCTCGATCAGGGTGAGATCGATCAGGTCGCGCTGGGCATGGCTGCCGCCGAAGCGGCCGGCGATATTGCGCAAGGGGCGCAGGATCTCGATCACCGCCGGATAGCTGCCCTGCTCGAAGGCGAGCAAGGCGCGACCCAGCGGCAGCCCCACCTCCCGCGTCATCGCGGCATTGTCCGATTGCTTGTGGGCGGTCTGCGCCATGACCGAGACCACCCGCTCCGCCTCGTCCCGCCGACCGGCGCCAAGCAGCGCCAGCACGGCGTGCACGTCGTTGAAGGCATAGAGGCGGTCCTCGCCCTGGGGCTGCCAGCGGTCGGCGATCGCTTCCCACCGGTTGCCGACGTCGATGCCGCGCATCTGCAGCCGCCACAGCAGGGCCGACGCATCGACCATGTCGAGGATGATGTTGGACTGGCCGCCCCGGATCGGGCCGTCATAGAGCTTCAGCACCTCGGCGTTCTGGTCGGCCTCAAGCTGGAACAGCGCCAGGTGCCACCAGTTGTGGACGGCGAAGAAGGATTCCGGCGCCCAGCCGGATTCGCCGTCGCGCAGCCATTTGGCGCCGTCCTCGTAGCGGCCCATCATCTCCATGACATGGGCAACGGCATGATAGGCCCAACCGTCGCGGGGGCTGAGCTGGATGGCGCGGCGGCCGGCTTCCTCGGCCCGCGCGTAGTCGCCCATCTCCTCCAGGCCGAAGGAGTGCATGGCGAGCAAGGCATGATAGCCGGGCATGGATTGCTGCCATTCCGGCAGCACGCGGGCCACGCGGTCGCGCAGGTTGCGGCTGTCGCCGCGGTAGAAGTCGAGCAGATGGCCCATCTGCAAGGCGAGGATGTCGCGCGGGTCGGCGATCAGGATGTCCTCCAGCCGCTCCGAGGCGCGGTGGAAGGCGCCGTCGACCAGGCAGGCCACCGCCGCCGCGTGGCGCCGCTCGCGCTCGTTCAGCTTGACCTTGCGCAGCCTCGCCAGCAACTCGGCCGCCTGCGCGACCGGGCCGCGCTCCATGCCGCTCAGCAGCAGATAGGCCTTCAAGGCGATGGCCATGGCGAAGTCCGGGCTCTCGGCCAGCGCCGCGTCGCAGGTGGCGACCGGGTCACCGACATAGCAATTGAACTGGCAGATCGCCGTCTCGTAGAGCTCCAGCGACCTGGCATCCGCCCCGCTCAGCGGCGCATCGCGGTGATCTTTCAGGATCATGTTCGACTCCCTCTTTGTCCGGCTTCGCCGGGCCCTCCCGGCAGCCGCGTCCCCGTCGCTTCCGGTCTAGATGATTGCGCAAAGGGACGCTGTGAGACCGTTCACAACGCCGCGCCGCGCTCGGAGGTTCAGCCTGCCGAATCGCGCTCCAGGGCCGCCTGGTTGCGCAGCCCACCCAGGTCGGTGATGGTCAGTCCGCCTTCTTCGGTGCTGACGATGCCTTTGTTGCTCCAGGCCGAAAGCTGCTTGTTGATCGCCTCGCGCGAGACGCCCAGCATCTGCGCCAGCTCGGTCTGCGAGAAGCGCTTGCCGAGCCGGGCCGAATTGCCGTCGATCTCGGCATGGGCGGTCACCAGGTCGTTGAGCTTGCGCGCCAGGCGCACCGGCAGCTCGGCAAAGGCGAAATCGCTCAGCAGATCGGTTTTCAGCCGCAGGCGCTCGCACAGCAACTCGATGATGTGGCGGCCCAGCTGGGCGTCGTTCTCGAGCACGGAGAGAAAGGCCGAACGCTGGATGACCAGGAGCTGCGTCGTCTCCTGCGCCGTGGCATTGGCGGTGCGCGGCAGGCCGTCGAGCAGCGCGATCTCGCCGAAGACGTCGCCCGGCTCCATGATCGAGAAGGTCAGCTCCTTGCCGCTGTCGCTGCCGACCCAGATACGCACCAGCCCGTCGATCACGGCATAGAGCGCGTCGCCCTCGTCGCCGCGGTTGAACAGGGTCTCGCGCCGCCCCAGCTGCTTGGTCACCGACAGCGTGGAGAGCCGGCCGAGGACCGCGTCGCTTACGTCCTTGAACAGGAAGCTGCGCCGGATCAGGGCCTGGCGTTCATTCTGGTCCAGTTTCCGCATATCCATCCCACCTGGCAAAACATCGCATCAGCCAAGATCTGGGCACGCCCACGCCCCCAGGGTGTGAAGGGGGTCACAGGGTCGGCCGGCGAGAATGCTTAAATCCTAGTCCGTGCGGTGGTCGGCACCAGGGCTCCGGCCGGAAACCGGCTGGTGCGGCCTGGAACGAAATCCACCGGCAACGCGGCGTTGGTGCTACTATTACCGCACCTTGTGGGGACTTGGAACATAGAGGTGAGCGATGCGTGGCATGGAATCCATGACGTCCGGCTTGCGGCTGCCCCTGGCGGCGATTCTGCTGCCCGGGTTGCTGCTGCTCTCCGCGGCGCCGGCGCTGGCCGAGAGCCGCACGTGCCAGATTGAGCGCGTGGCCGGCACGGCAACCCTGTCGCATGAGGGCAAGCGCGTCGCGGCCAAGGCCGGCGCGGCGCTGGCCGCCAAGGACCAGATTCGCACCGGCGGCGACGGCCATGTCGAGATCACCTGCTCCGACCAGACCACCGTCACCCTGGGCGCCGAGACCGAGCTCAATCTCGGCTCGCTGGTCGGCGAGCAGGGCGAGAGCGAGACCATCGCCATGAGCCTGCATCGCGGCATCGCCAAGTTCCTGGCCCCGGTGCGGACCTGGGGCACCTTCAACGTGTTCGGCCCGGTCGCCGTCGCCTCGGTGCGCTCGACCGAATGGGTGATGGAGACGCCGAAGCGCGGCACCAACGTGCTGGTCCTCAAGGGCCGGGTCGAGGTGCGCGCCAAGACGTCCGAGGGCTACATCCTGGCGGCCGGCCAGGGGGTCGACGTGGCCAAGGACGGCAAGATGGGCGACCCCAAGACCTGGGGGGCCGAGCGGGTGGAAAAGACGCTGAAAAGGCTGGCTTTCCCCTGACATTCCGGGTGTAGGCGCGTCGCATGCGTACCAGTATGGGAAAACTGCGTCCGTTCTGGGCGCTTGCGGCACTGGCGGCCGGGTTGCTTCTCGGTGCCTGGCATCCGAGCGGTCAATTTGCCGCCACCGCGTCGCTGGAAGGACGGCTGCTCGATCTGCGCCACATGGTTCGCGGCCCGGTGCCGCCGCCGCCGGATTTCGTCGTCGTCGCCGTCGACGACAAGACGCTGAGCCGGCTGCAGCGTTTTCCGGTGCCGCGCAGTTCCATCGCCGACGCGATCAACCGCCTGACCGATGCCGGCGCCAAGGTCGTCGCCGTCGACCTGCTCCTGCTGGAGCGCGAGGCCCCGGCGACCGATAGCGGCCTGTCGGCAGGTGACGCGGCGCTGGCCGAGGCGCTGCGCCGCAACGGCCACGTCATCCTGGCCGCGGCGGCAACACCGGACCTTGCCGCGACTTCAGGCAATTGGGACACGCTGATCCGGCGCAATTCGTTCCCGATCGTGGAGAAGACCGCCGGCTTCCCGGAATTCACCACCCGTCCGGTCGGCGCCATGCTGCCGATCGACGCCCTGGCCGAGGTCGCCCAGCTCGCCCAGGTCAATGTCCCGCGCGATCCCGACAATGCCCTGCGCCGCATTCCGCTCGCCATGCCGGTGCAGGACACCGGCTACCTGCCGGCGATGCCGTTGGAAGTCGTGCGCCTGCTGCGCGACGTGGCGCGCGGCGACATGCGGCTGCGGCTGGGCGACGGGGTGATGCTGGGCGGCATGTGGATTCCGACCGATGTCGACAGCACCATCGCCCTCAACCACTATGGCGGCCAGGGCAGCTTCCCCACCTATTCGCTGATCGACGTGATCGACGGGC
Organism: Dongiaceae bacterium; assembly: GCA_039808885.1. Taxonomy (GTDB): domain Bacteria; phylum Pseudomonadota; class Alphaproteobacteria; order Dongiales; family Dongiaceae; genus Dongia_A. The sequence continues at coordinate 31,281 of JBDHTX010000025.1, forward strand.
AGGTTCCGCCCCAGGCCCTGGCCGGCAAGGCCGTCTTCGTCGGTTCCACCGCGCTTGGCATCGTCGACATGTTCCTGTCACCCTATTCGGCGCAATTGCCTGGCGTCGAGGCGCTGGCGACCGCGGCCGCGAACATCGCCACCGGCACCTATCTGCGCCATGACGGCACCACCTTCGTGATCGACCTGATCCTCGCGGGGGCGCTGGGGCTGCTCGCCTTCTTCGCCGCCAATTTCCGCTCGCTGGGTGCCGCCGCCCTGGGCACCGCCGCGTTGTGGCTCGCCGCCGCGACCGCCCTGCAACTCGCGTTCTCCCAGATGCATCTGTGGCTCGACGGCACCGGTTGCGTCTTGGCGCTTGCCGGTGTCGGGCTTGTCACTTTCGGCGGGCGCATCGTGCAGCAGCGCCGCATCTCCGGCGAATTGCAGCATGAGCGTGACAACCTTGCGCGCTATCACTCGCCGCTGCTCACCGATTGGCTGGCGGCGCAACGCCGCCCGAGCTTCAACGAACGCGCGCAGGACGCCGCGGTGATGTTCGTCGACGTCGCCGGCTTCACCCGGCGCAGCGAACGGGTGGGACCGGCGGCGACGGTCGATTTCCTGCGCGACCTGCACGGCCGCATCGAGCGCGCCGCCCTCGCCCATCGCGGCGTTATCGAGCAGTTCATGGGCGACGGCGCCATGATCATCTTCGGGCTGCCGGAGCCGGGCGCCGACGACGCCGCCCGGGCGCTGGCGGCGGCGCAGCAATTGATGTCCGATCTCGGCGACTGGAACATCGACCTGAAGGGTCAAGGCGAGGAGCCGGTGCGGCTGCGCGTCGGGTTGCACTACGGCCCGGTGGTGGCAGCACTGCTGGGCGGCGAGCGCCAGGGCCAGATCACCGTCGCCGGCGACACGGTGAATGTCGCGAGCCGCCTGCAGGAAATGGGCAAGGAGCACGGCGCGGCCATCGTCGCCTCGGCCGAGTTCGTCACCAGCGTGCGGAGCGCCGGTCGCGACGATCTCCTCGCCGGGCTGCAGCGCCTGACCGGCCAGAAGGTCCGGGGGCGCGACGAGACCATCGACCTCTGGATCCACCGGTGACACCAGGCATTTCCCTGGCCGGATGAAAAGCTTCTGACGTGCGGGTTCGCTACCGCTTCCCGCTCAAATGCCAGCGCAGCAGGGCGAGGCGATCGTTGCCCCAGAACACCTCGCCGTCGACGATGAAGCTCGGCACGCCGAAGACGCCGAGCGCGACCGCGTCGGTCACCGCATGGTGCAGCCGCGCCTTCGTGTCCGACGATTTCGACGCCTCGACCAGGCGCCGGGGATCGAGGCCGGCGTCGCGCGCGGCGGCGGAGATCACCGATTCCGTATCCGGCGCGTCGCGATTTCCCATCACCATGGCGTAGACGCTCCTGGCAAAAGTCGCGCAGCCCTCGGTTTCCTTCGCCGCCTCGGTCGCCGCCAGGTTGAAGCGCAGCCAGTCGTAGCGCTCCCACACCACCGGTTTCAGCGGAATGCCGTAGAAGGCCGCCCAGCGCCCGGCATCCTTGTCGCGATAGGCGGTGTCGTACTGCCCGGAGGTCGGCGCGCCGGAGAACGGGTCCCATTTGCGCGCCACCATCAGCAGGTCGAAGTCGAGCGGTTTCCAGGTCACCTCGACGCCGCAATCCTTCTCCAGCGCCGCCATCTGCGTGCTGGCGAGGTAGGAATAGCGGCTGTTGAGGGCGAAATAGAAATCCACGTGCTTGGGCATCGGCGGCTCCCCGATCTGGGCCGGTGTCTTGCTCTCACGGGGAGTAGACCACAGGGTGCCGCCGGCTGTCGCCAGCCGAATCCATGCAGCGGCGTCACGTCGCCCCGTCCCAGGGCGCAAGGCGCCGGGCGGCTCGGAAACTAGTTGCGTCCGCTGAGCAGCCCGCGCGCCACGACCTGGGCCTGGATTTCGGCCGCGCCCTCGAAGACGTTGAGGATGCGGGCGTCGCACAGCACGCGGCTGATGGCGTATTCCTGGGCGTAGCCGTTCCCGCCATGGATCTGGAGCGCGTTGTCGGCATTGGCCCAGGCGACGCGCGCCGCCAGCAGCTTGGCCATGCCGGCGGGGATGTCGCAGCGCCGGTCGCTGTCCTTCTCCCGCGCCGCGAAATAGGAAAGCTGGCGGGCGATCATCGTCTCGACCGCCATCCAGGCGAGCTTGCCGTGGACACGGGGGAAATCATAGATCGGCTTGCCGAACTGGATGCGCTCGCGGGCGTATTTGAGGCCGAGCTCCATGGCGCATTGCGCGACGCCCACCGCGCGCGCGGCGGTCTGGATGCGCGCCGATTCGAAGGTCGCCATCAGCTGCTTGAAGCCCTCGCCCTCGCGCCCGCCGAGCAGGTTGGCCGCCGGCACCTCGAAACCGTCGAAGCCGATCTCGTATTCCTTCATGCCGCGATAACCGAGCACGCCGATCTCGCCGCCCGACATGCCCTTGGCCGGGAACGGATCGGAATCGGTACCGCGCGGCTTCTCCGCCAGGAACATGGAGAGGCCGCGATAGTCGCTCGAATTGGGATCGGTGCGCGCCAGGAGGGTCATCACGTCGGCGCGCGCCGCATGGGTGATCCAGGTCTTGTTGCCCGTCACCTTATAGGTGTCGCCGTCCTTGACTGCGCGGGTCTTGAGCGCGCCGAGGTCGGAACCGGTATTTGGCTCGGTGAAGACGGCGGTCGGCAGGATCTCGCCGCTGGCGAGCCTGGGCAGCCAGTATTGCTTCTGGGCCTCGGTGCCGCCGAGGCGGATCAGCTCGGCGGCGATTTCCGAGCGGGTGCCGAGCGAGCCGAGGCCGATATAGCCGCGCGACAATTCCTCGGTGACGACGCACATGGCGAGCTTGCCCAAGCCCGCGCCGCCGAACTCCTCCGGCACGGTCAGGCCGAAAACGCCCATCTCGGCCAGCTGTCCGACGATCTCGAGCGGGATCAACTCGTCCTTCAGGTGCCAGCGATGCGCGTCCTCGCGATGGTCCTCGGCGAAGCGGCGGAACTGGTCGCGGATCAGCAGCAGCGTCTCGTCGCCGAGCGCCGCCTCGCCGAAATCACCCTCGGCGATCAGCGTTGCCAGGCGCGCACGGGCCGCCGGCGAATTGCCGCCGCGCAGGCGCTCCTCCTGGGTCCGCAGGGTGGCGAGGTCACTGTCGCCAAGGCCAAGATCGCCCGGCCGCACGATCTCGCCCTGGCTCATGGGCAGGCCGCCCAGGATCTGCGCCAGGTATTCGGCAAAGCCGATCTGCAGGATCAACTGCTCGCGTTCGCCGAGCGTGCCGCCCTGCTGCAGCTTCTCCGCCCAGTCGAGCGTCGCGCGCAAGGCGGCGACATAGGTGGCAAGCCAGGCGAAGCCGTGCGCCGCATGCTGCTCGCGATCCAGCGCCGCGGCGTCCAGCTTGCCGTCCTTGGACAGGCGGCGCCCAAGCGAGGCCTGGGCGCGTGACAGCACATCCTCCGCCGCGCCGAGGGCGGCGCGGCAGGACGCGATCAAGTCGGATTGAGGCGCAACGGCCTGCGCGGCGACGCTCATCGAACCAGCTCCCTACAAAGGCTGGCGCGCGGGAAGTTCCGCGCGCGATCACTCAGCCTTCGACGACGTCTTCCAGGGTGCGGCAGCCCGGCCGCTTGGCCTGGACCAGGACCGCCATGTTGCCCGGCTTGTGCTGGTTCTTCCACATCTTGGTGTGGGCGGCGGGGATGTCGTCCCAGCCGAACACTTCCGACATGCAGGGATCGATGCGCCGCTCCACGACCAGGTGGTTGGCCTGGCTCGCCTGCAGCAGGTTGGCGAAGTGGCTGCCCTGGATGCGCTTCTGGCGCATCCACACGAAACGCGCGTCCATGGTCAGGTTGTAGCCGGTGGTGCCGGCGCAGAACACGACCATGCCGCCGCGCTTCACCACGAAACAGGAAACCGGGAAGGTCTGCTCGCCCGGATGCTCGAAGACGAAATCGACGTCATTGCCCTTGCCGGTGATGGCCCAGATCGCCTTGCCGAATTCGCGGCAGCGCTTCATGTAGTCGTTGTAACCGGCGGTGTCGTCGACGTCGGGCAGCTGGCCCCAGCAATTGAAGTCGTTGCGGTTGATCACGCCCTTGGCGCCCAGCGACATGACGAAGTCGCGCTTGCTTTCGTCCGAGATGACGCCGATCGCATGCGCGCCGGCCGTGGCGCAGAGCTGCACCGCCATCGAGCCGAGGCCGCCCGAGGCGCCCCAGACCAGCACGTTGTGGCCGGGCCGCAGGATGTGCGGGCGATGGCCGAACAGCATGCGATAGGCGGTGGCCAGCGTCAGCGTGTAGCAGGCGCTCTCCTCCCAGGTCAGATGCTTCGGCCGCGCCATCAGCTGGCGGCCCTGCACCTTGGCGAATTGCGCGAACGACCCGTCCGGCGTCTCGTAGCCCCAGATGCGCTGCGAAGGCGAGTTCATCGGGTCGCCGCCGTTGCACTCCTCGTCGTCGCCGTCGTCCTGGTTGCAATGGACGACCACCTCGTCGCCGACCTTCCAGCGCTTCACCCTGGAGCCGACGGCCCAGACGATGCCCGACGCATCGGAGCCGGCGATGTGATACTCGGCCTTGTGCACGTCGAAGGGCGAGATCGGCTTGCCGAGGCCGGCCCAAACGCCGTTGTAGTTGACGCCCGCCGCCATGACGAGGACCACCACCTCGTCGGAATCCGGGATCGGGGTCGGCACCACCTCGATCTGCATGGATTGCTCCGGCGGGCCGTGGCGCTCGCGCCGGATGGCCCAGGCATACATCTGGGCCGGCAGATGACCGAGCGGCGGAATCTCGCCGACCTCGTAAAGATCCTTGTGGCCGTTCTTGCCCTTGTGCAGTTGAATGACCTCTGCGGCTTCCGACATGTCCCTGATCCCTGGTCGCTGCCCGGACCGGCCTTCTGGCCGCGTCCCTCACTTGGGGATCATGCCTTCGCACTTGCGATTATGCAACGCAAAAAGGTTAGGAATGTTCCCACTAAGGTCGAAATCCGTAATTAAATAATCAATTTTCTTCCCAGCATGGCCGATAATTTCCATCTGACTGAGTGCGACGCACTATCAATTCCACCGCGGCCCGGACGGCCCGGCGAAGTGCCGAGCGCCGCGACATCCTTGACTTCCAGATGGCAGCATGAATACTCCGCGCCTGGACGACGTGGTGATTTGGACCGGATTGCGGCCACGTAAAACAAGCGGCTAAAAGGTGCCTGGCGCGAACACGCACGCCTCGACCCTTTCCATCCGGTCGGGGTTTTTTTATGCGCGGATCCCAGCGATCCGGGAGGAGCCAGGACCATGAACTACAATCGCGACATCCTCCCCGAATGGGGCCTGGGCACCCGGATGGTGCATGGCGGCACCGCCCGCTCCCATCACGCCGAGACGGGCGAGGCCATCTACATGACCTCGGGCTATGTCTATACCTCGGCGGAAGAGGCCGAGGCGGCGTTCGACAATTCGAAGCCGCGCTTCGTCTATGGCCGCTTCGGCAATCCGACGGTGTCGATGTTCGAGGAGCGCATGGCGCTGCTGGAGGGCGCCGAGGCCGCGCGCGCGACCGCGAGCGGCATGGCCGCGATCTTCGCCTCGCTTGCCTGCCTGGTGAAGGCCGGCGACCGCGTGGTCGCCGCCGACGCGCTGTTCGGCTCCTGCAACTACATCGTCCAGGAGATCCTGCCGAAATGGGGCGTCGAGACCCAGTTCGTCGATGGCCGCGATCTCGACCAGTGGAAGACGGCGCTGAGCCGGCCCACCCGCGCCGTCCTGCTGGAAACGCCGTCCAATCCGTCGCTGCGTCTGGTCGACATCAAGGCGGTCTGCGATCTGGCGCACGCCGCGGGCGCGCAGGTCATCGTCGACAACGTCTTCGCCACGCCGCTGCTGCAGCGGCCGCTGGAGCTCGGCGCGGACATCGTCGTCTATTCGGCGACCAAGCATATCGACGGCCAGGGCCGGACCCTGGGCGGCGTCATCCTGGGCAGCGCCAAATACATCAACGAGACGCTGCAGCCGTTCCTGCGCCATACCGGGCCGAGCCTGAGCCCGGTCAATGCCTGGGTGCTGCTGAAGGGGCTGGAGACGCTGGATGTGCGCCTGCAGCGGCAATGCGAGAGCGCGGAGAAGATCGCCCGCGCGCTGCAGGGCCACGCCAAGCTCAACAGCGCGCATTATCCGATGCTGGAGAATTTTCCGCAGGTGGATCTGGCGCGCAAGCAGATGAAATCCGGCGGCAGCATGGTGAGCCTGGACCTCAAGGGCGGCAAGCCGGCGGCGTTCCGTTTCCTCAACGCGCTGAAGCTGGTGCTGATCTCGAACAATCTCGGCGATTCGAAATCGATGACCACGCATCCGGCGACGACGACGCATCAGCGCCTGTCGCCGGAGCAGAAGCTGCAGCAGGGCATCACGCCCGGATTGCTGCGGCTGTCGGTCGGTCTCGAGGATGTCGCCGACCTGCTGGCCGACCTGAAGCAGGCGCTCGACGCCGCCTGAGGCGGCGTCGACGCATCGGGTGCTATTTGCGCTGCGCGATCTGCGGATCGCTGATGCCGTCGTCGTAGGGGGCCGGCATGGGATGCGGGGCCGGCGCGGCTTCGGGCTTGCCGCCCGCCTTGCGCTTCTGCTTCTCCGCTTCGGCGAGGCTCGCCACCCAGTCCTTGCCGGGCACCAGCCAGACCTGTTCGTCAGACGTGTAGGGCCACATGGTCTACTCCATTTTCAATTCGCCCATCCCACCGTCGGCCCCTGAACTCGCCAGCGGAATGCTGCACTGCACGAAACGTATCTTGTTCTATTGGTTCTTAAATTCAAATGAATTTTGCAATGCAACATAGCCCGGTGTGACGATTCCCCGGCGATTGCCCCCTGGACGCCCCGCCTGCGGGGTCTTTATATTGCATTGCAAAACAACGCCTTGAACGGCGGGTCGTACTGGCATCGGATCAGGGGTGCAAAATGTGCAGCGCAGCTACGCCGGAGCGCGAAGGCAAAGAGGCGAAGGCCGGCTCGGGGAAGGCCGGCCGGGAGCAACCTTGGCTCTTCCGCACCTATGCCGGCCACTCCTCGGCCAAGGCCTCCAACGCGCTCTACCGCACCAACCTGGCGCGCGGCCAGACGGGCCTCTCCGTCGCCTTCGACCTGCCGACCCAGACCGGCTATGACCCCGACCATGCGCTGGCCAAGGGCGAGGTCGGCAAGGTCGGCGTGCCGGTCAGCCATCTGGGCGACATGCTGGCGCTGATGGACGGGCTGCCGCTCGACCGCATGAACACCTCGATGACGATCAACGCCACGGCGCCGTGGCTGTTCGCGCTCTACATCGCCGCGGCCGAGAAGCAGGGTGTCGCCCGCGCCAGCCTGCAGGGTACGGTGCAGAACGACATCATCAAGGAATATCTCTCGCGCGGCACCTACATCTTCCCGCCCGAGCCGAGCCTGAAGCTCACCGCCGACGTCATCGCCTTCGCCTATCGCGAAGTGCCGAAGTGGAACCCGACCAATGTCTGCTCCTATCATTTGCAGGAAGCGGGCGCCACGCCGGAGCAGGAACTGGCCTATGCGCTGGCCACCGCCATCGCCGTGCTCGACCATGTGCGGGCCGGCGGCCAGGTGCCGGCCGAAGACCTGCCGCAGGTGGTCGGACGCATCAGCTTCTTCGTCAATGCGGGCCTGCGCTTCATCACCGAGCTCTGCAAGATGCGCGCCTTCGGCGAATTGTGGGACGAGATCGCGCGCGAGCGCTACGGCGTCGAGGATCCGAAGCTGCGCCGCTTCCGCTACGGCGTGCAGGTGAACTCGCTGGGCCTCACCGAACAGCAGCCGGAGAACAACGTCTACCGCATCCTGCTGGAGATGCTGGCCGTCACCTTGAGCAAGGACGCGCGCGCCCGCGCGGTGCAGCTGCCGGCCTGGAACGAGGCGCTCGGCCTGCCGCGGCCCTGGGACCAGCAATGGTCGCTGCGCCTGCAGCAGATCCTGGCCTTCGAGACCGATTTGCTGGAATACGACGACATCTTCAACGGCTCGCGCGTCATCGACGCCAAGGTGGAGGCGTTGAAGGTCGCGGCACGCGCCGAGCTGGCCCGCATCGCCGACATGGGCGGCGCGGTCGCCGCCATCGAGACCAGCTACATGAAGCAGCGGCTGGTCGAATCCAATGCCCGGCGGCTGGCCGCCATCGAGGCCGGCGAGCAGGTCGTGGTCGGCGTCAACAAGTTCACCGAAAGCGCGCCTTCGCCGCTCACCGCCGCCGAGGATGGCGGCATCCTCACCGTCGACGCGGCGGCGGAACGCGAGGCCGTCGAGCGGCTGAAAGCCTGGCGCGCCCAGCGCGATTCGGGTGCCGCCGCCACGGCGCTACAGCGCCTGGAAGCCGACGCCCGTGCCGGCCGCAACGTGATGGAATCCTCCATCGCCTGCGCCCATGCAGGTGTGACCACCGGCGAGTGGGGTGCCGTCTTGCGCAAGGTGTTCGGCGAATACCGCGCGCCGACCGGCGTTGCCCGCGCGGCGGTGGAATCCGGCCATGGCGACCTCGCCCGCGTGCGCGCGCGGGTCGAGGAAGTCTCCGCCAAGCTCGGCCGGCGCATCAAGATCCTGGTGGGGAAGCCCGGCCTGGACGGCCATTCCAATGGCGCCGAGCAGATCGCGGTCCGGGCCCGCGACGCCGGCATGGAAGTGGTCTATGAGGGCATCCGCCTGACGCCGGCCGAGATCGCCAATGCGGCGCTCGAGGAAGGCGTGCATGTGATCGGCCTCTCCATCCTGTCCGGCTCGCATATCACGCTGGTGGGCGAGATCCTGGAGCGGCTGAAGGCTGGCGGCCTCGGCTCCGTGCCGCTCATCGTCGGCGGCATCATCCCGGTCGAGGATGCGGAGCGGCTGCGGGCCATGGGTGTCGCCCGCGTCTACACGCCGAAGGACTACGACATCGGCCGCATCATGGGCGAGATCGTGGAGATCGTCGCGGCCTCGGCTTCCCGCGCGGCATAGGGGAACCGGGGCGATGTTCCGCGAGATCGCCGCCTATTCCCGCTCGCCGCATTTCAACGATCGCTTCCGGTCCGAGTTCCGCGACCTGCTGCGCTGGCGCCGCGACGTGCGCCACTTCCGCAACGATCCGATCCCGGAGGCGCTGGTCGACGAGCTGCTCGACCTCGCCTGCCTGGCGCCCTCGGTCGGCAATGCGCAGCCCTGGCGCTTCGTCAGCGTGGACGCGGCGGAGAATCGCGCCGCGATCATCGCCAATTTCGCGCATGCGAACGAACGAGCGCTGGCCGGCTACCAGGGCGAACGGGCGCAGCTCTATGCCGGACTGAAGCTCGCCGGCCTCAAGGAGGCGCCGCGCCATCTGGCGGTCTTCTGCGACGAGGCGACCGCGCAGGGCGCCGGCCTCGGCCGCCAGACCATGCCGGAGACGTTGCGCTATTCCGCCGTGCTCGCCGTGCACACGCTGTGGCTGGCCGCCCGGGTGCGCGGATTGGGCGTGGGCTGGGTGTCGATCCTCGATCCCCAAGCGGCGGCGCGGAAACTCGATGTGCCGCAAGACTGGACCCTGGTCGCCTATCTCTGCCTCGGCTGGCCGACGGAAGAGCACGACCAGCCCGAATTGCAGCGCCTCGGCTGGCAGGCCCGCGAAGCCGCCTGCCGGCAGGTTCTGCAGCGCTAGTCGGCTAGGGCTCCAGCGTCAGCACGCCGTTCTCGACCCGCCAGCCGCTGAGGCGGTTGAGGAAGGCCATTCCGAGCAGGCTGTCGGACATCTCGGCGCTGTTCACCGTCGCCGACATGCCGGTGATGTCGATAGGGCCGATGATCAGGCTCTGCAACGTCACCGGCGCGCCGCGCACGGTGCCGTTCGCCGTCTCGGCGAATTGCGTGAATTTCAGGTTGGCCATGTCGCAGCCGATGCGCCGCGCGTCGTCGGGCGCCAGCACCACGTCGGTGGCGCCGGTATCGACCAGGAAGGTGACGCGCGCGCCGTTGACGATCGCCTGGATGCGGAAATGACCATCGGGACCGGCGCTGAAATGGATGGTGCCGTCATCCTCCACCGTGCCCTGGGTCGGCGACAATTCGCCCAGGATGCGGTCGCCGATCGTGGCGGCGTCCTGGCGGAAGGAGAAGATCCCGATCAGGACCAGGAAGATCGCCGCCCAGATCGCGGCATTGCGAAGCGCGGTCTTCGGCTGCAGCCGCCAGCCGCCGATGAGCGAGGAAGCCAGCAAGGCGATCCAGCCGACCTTGTAGAGGATGCTCATCCGGTTGTCGGAATCGCTGAGCGTGCCGGGAAAGCGGTTCTCGAGGAACAGCACCAGCAGAATCGTGCCGCCCATCAGCAGGGCGAACCAAATCCAGGTAGGCCTCACCTGACCCTCCACATCCCCGGGAGCCAGAATAGAAAAGTGCGGCCGATCCCACAAGCGCGGGGCGCCTGCGGCATCGGCCGCCAGTGATGCGGGAGGCACCCCGCGGGAGATTCGGAAGCGTGCGGCGGGCGCGGCCACCGCAATTCACTGCGCGGGCTTCAAGGCTTGCGCGATTTCCACCAATTCGATGAACTCGGCGCGATAGCCGTCCTCGTCGCCGCCACGCGCATCCCGCGCCGCCGCCGCGATCTGGTCGAAGCCGAACTCACCCAGGTATTCACCGCCACGCAGCTTCTGCCCGAAAGCGGCGACCGCGGCGGCGAAGCGCGCATCCGCCGGCGCCTCGCCCGGCTCGCGCAAGGCGGCAACGGAGAGCGGCGTCTCGATCAGCTTCGACACGTCGCCGTCCGGCGCCTTGTAGCGCAGGCGCAGGAAGGCGAACTCGGTCGCCTTCGGGTCCGGCTTGCCATCCGATTGCCCGCCGCCATAGCGCAGCGGATCGACGCGCAGCCCTTTCGAGCCCTTGAGCGCGATCTCGTAGATCGCCGTCACCGTGTGGCCGGCGCCGATCTCGCCGGCATCCTTCCGGTCGTTGTTGAAATCCTCGCGGTTGAGGGCGCGGTTCTCGTAGCCGATCAGGCGGTATTCGTCGACCACCGCCGGATTGAACTCGATCTGGATCTTCACGTCCTTGGCGATGGTCTGGATGGTGCCGCTGAGCTGGTCGATCAGCAGGCGCTTCGCCTCCTTGATCGAATCGACGTAGCCGTAATTGCCGTTGCCGACATCGGCAATCTGCTCCATCAGCGCGTCGTTGTAGTTGCCCTCGCCGAAGCCCAGCGTGGTGAGCGACACGTCGCTTTCGCGCGCGTCCTCGATCATCGCCTTCAACTGGTCGATATCGGTGACGCCGACGTTGAAATCGCCGTCGGTGGCCAGGATCACGCGGTTGATGCCGCCCTTGACCATGGCCTGCTTGGCCGTGGCATAGGCGAGCTGCAAGCCTTCGCCGCCCGCCGTCGAGCCGCCGGCCTCCAGCCGGTCGAGCGCCCCCTTGATCTTCTCCTTGTCCTTGCCGGGCGTCGGCTCCAGCACCAGGCCGGCGGCGCCGGCATAGACCACGATCGAGACGGTGTCGTCGTCGCGCAACTGGTCGGCCAGCAGCTTCATGCCGGATTTCAGCAGCGGCAGCTTGTCGGCATCGGCCATGGAGCCGGAGACGTCGACCAGGAACACCAGATTGGCCGGCGGGCGCTCGCCGCGCGGCGGCGCATAGCCCTTGATACCGACATGCAACAGATAGGTTTCGCTGTTCCACGGCGTGCGCTCCACCGCGGTGGTCACGCGGAACGGCGTGGCATCGTCGGCGGGGCCGGGATAGTCGTAGCCGAAGTAGTTGATCATCTCCTCGACCCGCACCGCGTCCCTGGGCGGCAGCTGACCGTTCAGCAGGAAACGCCGCACATTGGCATAGGCGCCGGTATCGACATCGATGGAGAAGGTGGAGACCGGCGCCTCGACCACCTGTTTCACCGGGTAGTCGTCGATCGCGGCGTAGCTTTCGCCCTCGCCCGGCAGGATCGGCGCCTGCGTGATTTCGATCTGCGGCGCACTGGCGGCCGGCGGCGCGTAGGCCCCGCCTTGCAGGGTATCCGCCTGCGCCAAGGGCGTCGCCACAGTGGCGCCCTGCGCGGCCGCATCCAGCTCTTCGGTCTTGGCCTTGGTCTCGTTGCGGGGTTGGTTGCTGTTGGCTGTCGGCTGCGCGATCTGCTCGGAATTGCAGCCGAACAGGACCAGGGCCGTCGACACGCCGGCAATCCAGAGTCGCGCACCGGCTTGCCTGGACCCCGGTTGCTTAGACCTTTGCATTTGGCTTCCCCTCCTCTAGAACCGTGCCGGAACGGCAGGTTCGAGGCTTATGGCCGCCTTTGTGGGCATGGCCGGGGCGCAAATGCGGCCGGATCGTGGCTTTTGCCCCCTTGGACCCCCGGGGCCAGGAGATGCGCAGCGTGCAAGGGAAGACCGCGAGCCTGATGCGCCAGTTCCACCGCTATCCGGCGGTGGAGTTCGGCCGCTTCCGACGCTTCGTCGTCGCGGATCACCATGTCGGCTGGGTGACGCCGGATTTCGCCCGCGAGCTGGCGAGCTTTCCCAACGTCTTCCGCCTCGACGACCAGTCGGTCATCCTGCACGACCGCTTCGCCGATGCCGAGGATCGCAGCCGCGCGGTGGCCGATGTGCTGGCGGCGCTGCATGCGCGCGGCCTGGTGCCGGGCTGGCGCAACGAGCTCTATCCCGTCAACCGCCGCTACGAGGAAACGCCGCTGCTGCTGATGGAGCGCGCGGCGACGCCCCTGTTCGGCCTGCTCAGCTACGGCGTCAACGTCAACGGCCTGGTGCGCACCGGGAAGGACGGAGGCGATGACCGGGGCGACGACTGGAAGGTCTGGGTGGCGCGGCGCAGCCTGACCAAGCATGTCGATCCGGGCATGCTCGACATCATCGTTGGCGGCGGGCTGCCACACGGAATCTCGATCCACGACAACATGCTGAAGGAATGCGCCGAAGAGGCCGGCATCCCGCTCGCCCTGGCACGCCGGGCGCGGCCCAGCGGCCTCGCCACCATGGCGATCCCCGCCGCGGAAGGATTGCGCATCGGCCTGCAGTTCAATTTCGACCTCGAGCTGCCGGCCGATTTCGTGCCGCGGAACACCGATGGCGAGGTGGCGGAGTTCCAGCTCTGGAGCCTCGAGCAGCTCGAGCGCAGCCTGCGCGAGGCCGACGATTTCATGTTCGACGTGGCGCTGGTCAATCTCGACCTGCTGATCCGCCTCGGCCGCATCGGGCCGGAGGATCCGGACTATCTCGACCTCATCGCCGGCCTGCGGCCGGCCATTCCTTTCGTGCGCACATGAGCCTCATCGACCACATCCATCGCTGCCAGAGCGCCGACATGGGCAAGTTCCTGCCCTGGCGCATCGGCGACGCGCGGGCCGGCTGGGTCCGGCGCGACGTGGCGGAACGGCTGGCCGGGTACCCGACCGTCTTCTCGGTGAACGCGAGCGAAGTCCGGCTGAAGCCGCACCTGGCGACCTACGATCATCGCTCGGCCGCCGTGGGCGACGTCACCCGCGATCTCTACGAGACCGGCATCTTCACCGGCTGGCGCGGCGAATGGTTCCCGGTCCTTCCGCGCTTCGGGGAGGCACCGCTGCTGCGGCTGGAGCGCTCGGCCGTGCCGGTCTTCGGCGTGCATGGCTATGGCGTGCACATGAACGGTTTCGTGCGCGCCGGCAACCGCATAAAGCTGTGGGTCGGCAGGCGCGCCGCGAACCGGCCGATCGAGCCCGGCAAGCTGGATCACCTGGTGGCGGGCGGCATCTCGCTCGGCCTCGGCGTGCAGGAGTGCCTGGTCAAGGAATGCGAGGAGGAGGCCTCGATCCCGGAATCCCTGGCGCGGCAGGCGCGGCCGGTGGGCGCCCTGCGCTACCGCATGGAGCACCAGGGCTGGCTGCGCAACGACACCATCTTCGCCTATGACCTGGAGCTGCCGGCCGACTTCGTTCCGCGCAACGCGGATGGCGAGATCGCGAGCTTCGAGCTGATGGAGCTGGACGCGGTACGCGACATCCTCGCCCGCGGCCAGGACTTCAAGTTCAACGTCGCGCTGGTGGTCATCGATTTCCTGATCCGTCACGGCAGCATCGCGCCGGACGAAAAGGACTACAGCGATCTCGCCATGGGCTTGTGGCGGGACTAGCCGCCACGCGCCTACTGGAACAACTGCCCGACGGTATCGACCTCGTTCATCACTTCGGCCGAGCCCCGGAAGATCATGCTGACCGCCACCCAGAGGATGACGGCCAGACCGACATAGGCGATCCAGTGATAGCGCTTGAGCAGGTTGGCGACGACGGTCGCCGCCGCGCCCATCAGCGCCACCGACAGACCGAGCCCCAGGACGAGGACGTAGTCGCGGTGTCCCTCGGACGCTCCGGCGACGGCCAAGACGTTGTCGAGGGACATCGAAACGTCGGCAATGATGATCTGGATGATCGCCTGGCGCAGCGTCTTGGCGGGCGCCGCGCCGGGCAGGGCCTCCTGCGGCTCGGCCAGTTCGACGCGCTCGTCCCGGGTCAGATCATGCCGCATTCTTGCCGCTTCGCGCAGGCGCTCGCGCCGCTGGTGCATGATCTCGCGCCAGAATTTCCAGCACACCCAGAGCAGGAGGAGGCCGCCGGCGAGGGTCAGGCCGATGATCGCGAGTAACTGCTTGGTGGTTGCGGCGAAAAGGATGCGGAGCACGGTGGCGGCAATGATGCCGACCAGGATCGCCTTGCCGCGCTGCTCCTTGGGCAACCCGGCCGCGGCCATGCCGACGACGATGGCATTGTCGCCCGCCAGCACCAGGTCGATCATGACGATTTGGCCGAGGGCAAAGAGTTCGGGCCAGAGGGCGGTCAAATCCATCGAACGAACGCACGCATGATGTGGGCCGCCTTCTATAGACGATCAGGTCTGGCGCCGCCAGACTTCAAAGCGGAGCCGGCAAAAACAGGGCTAGTCCGCAAATCCGGCCAGGGCGCGCACATCCGCCGCCGACCGGCCAGCTTCCCTGAGCGCCGCCAGGCTCATCGCCCCGTCACGCTTGGACAGCCGCTCCCCCTCGGCATTGGTCAGCAGAACATGGTGTGCGTAGTGGGGGGTATTCAAGCCCAGAGCCGCCTGAATCAGCCGCTGGACATGCGTCGCGTGAAACAGATCCTCGCCGCGCGTGACCAGCGTCACACCCTGCAGGTGGTCGTCCAGGGTGACGCAGAGGTGATAGCTCGCCGGGGCGTCGCGGCGGGCCAGCACCACGTCACCAAGCAGGGAGGCGTCGACGGGAATCTCGCCCTGCCGCTCATCCGTGAAGGTCAGCGGACCGGCGCCCAGCGCCGCTTTCGCGGAGTCGAAGCGCAGGGCATAGGGATCGCCGCGGGCCATCCGCATCCGGGTGGTTTCCGGGGCCAGAGCGCGGCAGGTGCCGGGATAGACCGGCCCCTCCGGCCCGTGCGGCGCGCTGACCGCGGCGGCGATGTCCTTGCGGCTGCAGAAGCAGGGATAGAGCAGGCCTAGCGCCGAGAGCCGGTCCAGCGCCGCCCGGTATTCCGGCAGGTGCTCGGATTGCCGGCGCACCGGCCCGTCCCAGTCGAGGCCGAGCCAGGCGAGGTCGCGCAGGATCGCCGCCTCGAACTCCGGGCGGCAGCGGGCAGGATCGATATCCTCGATCCGCAGCAAGAATCGGCCAGCGGCGGCGCGCGCCTTGCGCCATCCAAACAGCGCGGAATGGGCGTGGCCCAGATGCAGCAGGCCGGTGGGGCTGGGCGCGAATCGGGTGACGATCATCTCGACCGGAAGCTAGAATCAAAGAGCAGGCGAATTCATGGCTAGACCTAAAGAAGATCAGGCATTGCTGCAACGCGCCCTGGCCCATCTGGGCGAGGTCGATCGCGATTTCCGCCGCGCCATCGCCGAGATCGGCCCGCCGCCGCCGCGCGGCCGTCCGGCCACTTTCATGGCGCTGTTGCATGTGATCGTGGCGCAGCAGGTCTCGACCCATGCCGCCAAGGCCATTTCCGACCGCCTCGAGGCGGCGATGGCGGCGCCCGATCCCGCGGCCTTCCTGGCGCTCACCGAGGCGGACCTGAAGGCGGTGGGATTCAGCCGGCAGAAGATGGTCTATGGCCGCGACCTGGCGAGCGCGTTTCTCGATGGCCGCCTGTCGATCCCCAGGCTGCGCCGGCAGGGCGACGAGGAGGCGATTGCGGCGATCACCCGGATCAAGGGCCTGGGCACCTGGTCGGCGGAAGTGTTCCTGCTGTTCAACCTGCGGCGGCCAGACATCATGCCGGCGCAGGACCTGGCCCTGATCGTCGCGGCGCAGCGGCTGAAGAAGCTGGCGGCGCGGCCGAGCCCGAAGGAGCTGCGGGCATTGGCCGAGCCCTGGCGGCCCTACCGTTCCTACGCCGCGCGCATGCTCTGGCATTACTACCGCAACGCGCCGCCGCTCTAGCCGGCGAAAGCCGGCCGGATTCCCCGGTCATGCTGTCGGGTGCGGAGGAATTGTCTCAAATGCGATCTATCGCCATATACGCGCGGTGCGGGAAATTCGTGCGCTCAGGACTCTTGTCCATCACTTATTAAGGCATGCGAAGGTACGGTTGCTCCCATAAATGGCGGATCCGGCGTCACGGCCCGACGAGTGCGGTCCGACCATTCCGGGGGAACGCTTGCAGACTGAAGCAACTGAAACCGGCTCAGGCATCGCAGCGGCCGTTGTCGTGCCGCAGCGCCAGTGGCGGCTGCGCCTGATCCATTCCTTCCTGATCCTGGGCGGCATGGTGGTGCTGCTCGGCGCCTTCGCCCTGTCCTATCTCAACCGCAGCGTCTCGAACGACCAGTTCGCCAGCCTGGCGGAGCAGAACAACGCCGCGCTGACTCAGGCCTTCGCCAACGCCGTGTGGCCCGACTTCGAGCCGTTCCTGATCGCGGCAAGCCATCGCGGCGGCGATGAGCTGCGGCGGGACCCGACGATGGCGGCCTTGCAGGACGCCGTGCGGCGCCTAGTCGCCGGCACCAAGGCGCTCAAGATCAAGATCTACGACGTCGACGGCCGCACCGTCTTTTCCACCGACCCCAAGCAGATCGGCAGCATCGAAAGCCGGAACGACCGCTTCCTCGCGGCGCTCGCCGGTCGCATGGTGAGCAAGCTCGAGCACCGCGACAGCTTCGCGGCGGTCGATGGCGAAAGACGGGACGTCTGGGTGCTGTCCAGCTACATCGCGATCCGGCCGATGGGCGAGGCCGGCGACATCGTGGGCGTCGCCGAGACCTATGCCGATGTCAGCGCCTTCCAGGCGCAGCGCGACTATACCGGATCGCTCCTCGTCGGCACCTCGGCCATCGTCCTGCTGCTGGTCTTCGCCTTCCTCGCGGCGATCGTCTGGTTCGCCGAACGCGCGCTGCAGCGCCAGCACGCCCACAATATCGCCCTGGCCGAGCACGCGGCCCGCGCCGACGCGGCCAGCCGCGCCAAGTCGGAATTCCTGGCCAACATGAGCCACGAGCTCCGCACGCCGCTGAACGCGATCCTCGGTTTTGCCGAGCTGATCACCAACGAGATCCTGGGTCCGGTCGGCACGCCGCGCTACAAGGAATACGCCGGCGACATCGAACGCTCCGGCCGTCACCTTCTCGGCATCATCAACGACGTGCTCGACCTGGTGCAGATCGAGACCGGCCGCGCGCGGGTGACCATCGGTCCGGTCGATGTCTGCGAGGTCGGGCGCGACGTGGTCCGGTTGATGAGCCGGCAGGCGGCGGCGAAGAACGTCGCCTTGCGCTTTGCCGCCAATTGCACCGCCGATCCGATCACCAGCGACGAGGGCAAGATCCGTCAGATCCTGTTCAACCTGATCTCCAATGCGCTGAAATTCACGCCGGAAGGCGGCAGCGTCACCATCGCCATCAACCACGACCCGATGCAGGGCCGCACCATCCTGCGCGTCGCCGATACCGGCATCGGCATGCGGCCGGAAGACCTGCCGGTCGCGCTGGCCTCGTTCGGCCAGATCGGCAACGCCTTCCAGCGCAACGGCCAGGGCATCGGCCTCGGCCTGCCGCTGACCCGCAAGTTCGCGGAATTGCTGGGCGGCAGCTTCGAAATCGAAAGCGCGCCCGGCAAGGGCACCATCGTGACCATCGCGCTGCTCGATCGCGCGCAAGGCCAGGACGACGCCGTCGCGCTCCAGGCCTGACCTCCCGCGCCCGGGAATCATCCCCCAGCCGCGAATCGTCCTCTTGTGCCGCCGGACCGCGCCCGATTAGATGCGGGGCCCGCAGCATCGAGGACGGCCTCCATGATCGACCTTTCCGGCCCATCGCAGAAGCCCGCCGCCGGCGGCAAGGCCAAGCAGCTGGTCGTGCTCCTGCATGGCTACGGCTCCAACGGCGATGACCTGATCGGCCTGGCGCCATTCTTCGCCCAGGCGCTGCCGGAGGCCGAGTTCCTCTCGCCCAACGCGCCGTTTCCCTGCGAGATGTCGGCCTTCGGCTTCCAGTGGTTCGGCTTCGAGGACCGCTCGCCGGACATGCTGCTGGGCGGGGCGCAGCTGGCGGGGCAGATCCTCGACCGCTTCCTCGACGCAGAGCTGGCGAAGCGCGGCCTCCAGGAGCGCGACCTGGCGCTGGTCGGGTTCTCCCAAGGCACCATGATGTCCCTGCATGTCGGCTTGCGGCGGCCGCAGGCCGTCGGCGGCATCCTGGGCTTTTCCGGCTCGCTGATCGGCCCGGACGCGCTCGAAGCGGAGATCCGCTCCCGGCCGCCGGTATTCCTGGTCCACGGCACCGCCGACCAGGTGGTGCCCCATGACGTCCTGGCCGCCGCCGAGCAGGTCCTGAAGGCCGTCGGGGTCCCGGTGGAGACCGAATCGCGCCCGGGCCTGGTCCATTCCATCGACCAGGTGGGGGCGCAGAAAGGCGCCCTGTTCCTGCGGCGCTGCCTTCAGGCGGCTCCGGCGGCCGGATGACAAGCGAGTGAAATCAACGGGATGCGGCTTTCCGCATCCTCGCTACATCTTGTGTTTTGGCCGCCGCCTCGCTACTTATATCCTGTGTTGTGATGGTTGTTCCGGTGACGGACCCAGCGCCGCCACCCCGGGAATGACCTGAGGATGTGGAGGTGTTGCGCGTGCAGGCATCGCCTGAAGCTTGTCCGGCCCTGGTTCTCAACGCCGATTTCCGGCCGTTGAGCTATTTCCCGCTGTCGCTCTGGCCCTGGCAGGAAGTGGTCAAGGCCGTGTTCCTCGACCGGGTCAACATCATCTCCGAATACGACAACGAGGTGCACAGCCCGACCTTCACCATGCGGCTGCCCTCGGTCATCTCGCTCAAGGAATTCGTCCAGCAGTCGCGCCGGCCGGCCTTCACCCGGTTCAACGTGTTCCTGCGCGACCGCTTCCGCTGCCAGTATTGCGGCGAGACCTTCCCGACACCGGACCTGACCTTCGACCATGTGGTGCCGCGCTCGCGCGGCGGGCGGACCAGCTGGATCAACGTGGTGACCGCCTGCCAGACCTGCAATCTGCTGAAGGGCAGCCACCTGCCCCACGAGGTCGGCATGCACCCGAAAAGGCGGCCGCTGCAGCCGACAACCCACGAGCTGCAGGAAAACGGACGAGCCTTCCCGCCAAACTATCTGCACCAGAGTTGGCGGGATTTTCTTTACTGGGATTCGGAACTGGAAACGAGCTGACGTCCGGACGGGTCTCTTCGCAACACCCTATCCGTACACTCAGTCGTCATGGTCGGGCTTGGCCCGACCATCCACGAGTTTCGATGGGCCAAGCCGAGCAATTGTGAGCAAACTCGTGGATGCCAGTGCCAAGCACTGGCATGACGGTTTGGGAGATTCGAGGGTGCATAAGCGATTCAAACCGGGGGAGCCGGCGTCCGGTTGTATCCACCCAATCCCGCCATTGACGCCGTCGCGCCGGCCCCATAAGCCAGCGCGATCATGCGCTCCCTCCTTTCCATCGCGCCGCAACGCTGGGTCATGCTGTTCTCGGGTTTCATCGCCTGGGGTTTCGGCCTGGCGCTGTTCGTCCGCGCCAATCTGGGCCTCGGGCCGTGGGACGCCTTCCACCAGGGCCTCGGCTTCCAGACCGGGCTCACCATCGGCACCGCCAGCATCATTGCCGGCCTCATCGTGCTGCTGTTCTGGATTCCGCTAAGGGAGCGGCCGGGCTTCGGCACCATCTTCAACGTGCTGACCATCGGCCCGGCGACCGATCTCGGCCTCTGGCTGATCCCGCCGGGCATCGAGAATCTGTGGCTGCGCGGGACGATGCTGCTGGCCGGCATGGCCTGCGTCGGGCTGGGCAGCGCCCTCTATCTGCCGGCCGGCCTCGGCGCCGGCCCGCGCGACGGGCTGATGATGGGGCTGCACCGCAAGCTCGGCTGGAGTATCCGCATTTCGCGCACGTCGGTGGAGGCCTCGGCGCTCGGCATCGGCTGGCTGATGGGCGGCACCGTCGGCATCGGCACCCTGGTCTTCGCCTTCGGCATCGGCCCGCTGGTGCAGTTCAGCCTCGCCCATTCGCACCGCTTCGTGCGCGATTGGCGCCCGTCTCCGCCATCCACACCGCCGTCCGCGCCGCCGCGGCAATAACCTGCGGGCCAGGCGCGGCCCGGCGATAACCTGTCGGCATGCAAATCATCCGCCGACGGCATTGGCCATGGCGCCGATGACGGCCCACCATCGCCGCGCTGCAAAAATAGTCTGTTGCAGGAGAAGGCGATGAACAGAGTCGCGCATTCGATGCTCTTGGCCGCCACCGTGCTCGCCGGGATCGCCATCGGCATGCTGCTGTCCTTCCGGATGGCGCTCGCCGACGAGATGAAGATGCTGTCGGTCGACGAGATGCAAGGCCAGATCATCGGCAATTCGCTCTCCGGCAAGACCGAATCCGGCGAGGCCTATGTCGAGCACTACGAGGCGGACGGCACCATCCTCGGCAAGTCTGCCGCCGGCGCCTATCAGGGCAAGTGGTCGTTCCGCCAGGACGGCTTGATGTGCTTCAAATACGGCGACGGGGCCTTTGACGGCGGCTGCGTGCACCTGATGCGCGATGGCGACCATGTCGGCTTCCAGCGCGTCGACGGCACGCTGGAGCCGCAGGCGACCCTCATCCCCGGCATGGCGCCGGAGTTGAAGTAAGCAGGCGCCTAGCGCGCCAGCTGCTTGCGAAAGCGGATCGCGCGCTCGACCTCGGTGAAGCCCAGCGCCTTGTGCGCCCGTTCGCTGACGACATTGTCCAGGACCGCGTCGGAAGCCATCTCGGTGTGGCCGTGTTCGCGCGCCCAATTCTCGGCGGCCCTGACCAACGCCGCGCCGATGCCACGGCCGCGATGTCCCTCGATCACATACCAGCCCTCGATGTAGGGCACGGGCGAAGAGTCGCAGCCATCGGCATAGGGGCGCAGGGACAGCTCGATCATGCCGAGGAAAGCGCCATCGGAGGCCGCTGCGACGAACACGGCGGCGAGCATTGCCGGCGGCGTCGCCCCGGAAAGGAAGGCAAGCGCCTCATCCGCCAGCACGGCCGCGTCGGCATCGGGCCACAGCGCATGGCGCAGCGCGATCCAGGCGGTGGCATCGGCTGCGGTGACGGGTCTAACCTGCATGGAAGAAGCTTGCACGGAGAGCACCAGGTGCTGCAACTGCCCCCACCCTAGCCCTCCCCCGCCTCGGGGGAGGGAATCGCGGCACCCATCCGGCGGCCATATGCAAACGTCCTGCGTTTCGCGGGAGGATACATGCCGCTCCCCTCCCCCAAGCTTGGGGGAGGGTCAGGGCGGGGGTTGGATGCAGGACTCGCTGGAGAACGTCAGACCCGCTCCGCCAGCCAGATGGCGAGGCGCGAGCCGGCCTTGATGGCGCCGGTCAGCAGCGGATAGGCCGGGGCCTGCTCGGCGCCGTGGGCGAGGCCGGCGTCGCGGTGCTGGCCCTCCTCGGCGCGGAACTTGTCGATCTTGGCCTTGAGCGGCGCCTCGTCGCGACCCAGCTGGTCGGATTGCTGGCGGTAATGCTCGTCGATCACTTCCTCGACCGCGACCGTGCAGGCCATCGCCGCCTTCGGTCCCAGCAGCGCCGTCGCGGCGCCGAGCGCGAAGCCGGCCACGTTCCAGATCGGATGCAGCGCGCTCGGCCGGGCGCGGCGCTCCACCATCAGCTTCTCGAAGGCCTTGAGATGCTCGAGCTCCTGGGCGTACATGTGCTCGATGACATGCGCCTCGGGCTTGCCGCGCAGCACGGCCAGCTGGCCCTCATAGATGCGCTTGGCGCCGAACTCGCCGGCATGGTCGACGCGGATGATGCGGTCGATCAACTGGTCCTTGGTCAGATCGCCGGGCAGGCGGTCGGCCGCGGTCTCATCGGGCATCTGGTCGCGCGTTTCGCTCACGCCTTGCTCCTCGCCGCGCCGTGGAGGGTGAAGATCGCCAGCGCCAGCGCGTAGACAATATTGTAGCCTGCCATGGAGATGCCGAACAGGGTCCAGGCCGGCTCGTCGCAGCGCACGATGGGCGCGGTCTCGATGGCGTTGGCGAGGTCCTCGGAACTCATCCCGGCGCCGATCTGGCCGGTGCAGGTGGAAAGCCCCGGCCACCATTTCTGCTCCACCCCGACATGGAACAGGGCCACGCCGGCGGTGGCGAGGAAGGCGAGGCCGAGCAGCCAGAGCAGCAGCGTCCGCCGGTTGCTGCGCGCCGGCTGCAGGATGGCGAGCACGCCGATCGCGATCGCCGCCCAATAGCCGTAGCGCTGCCAGTAGCAGAGCTCGCAGGGCGCCAGGGCGAAGCCGTATTGCGCGATCCAGGCGATGCAGAGCGCCGCCAGCGCGCCGCCGGTGGCGAGCCAGGGCACCGAGGAAACCGGGAACAGGGGCTGACGGGCGGCCATGCGATCGGGCTCAGATGTATTTGATGACGATAAAGCCGCCGACCAGGGCGACAACAAACAAGGTCGTGACCAGGGTCAGGCGGCGCTCGATGAAAGCACGGATCGGCTCGCCAAACCAATAGAGCAGCCCTGCGACCAAATAGAACCGGATGCCGCGGGTGACGATGGAGGCGATGATGAAGACCGGCAGGCTGAAATGGGCGATGCCGGAGGCGATGGTGACGATCTTGTAAGGGATCGGCGTCATGCCCTTGATCAGGATCACCCACAGGCCCCAGCGGGCGTACCAGTCCTGGAACTGCGCGACGCCGTTCTCCATGTGGTAGAGCGCGACGATCCGCTGCCCGACCGTCTCCAGCAGGGCGTAGCCGATATAGTAGCCGAGCATCCCGCCCAGCACCGAGGCGACCAGGCACACCCCGGCGATGACCCAGGCGCGCCGCCGGTCGGCCAGCACCATCGGCACCAGCATCACGTCCGGGGGGATCGGAAAGATCGAGCTCTCGGCGAAGCTGATGACAGCCAGCCACCACAGCGCCTTCGGGTGGCGGGCCTTTTCCATGACCCAGTCGTAGAGGGAGCGAAGCAAGGGGATGGGCACCGGAGATGTTTGCGGTGCCCTGTGTAGCAACGCCGCGGCTCGGCCGCAAATCGCGGCCAGGGACGGCTCAGAAGGCGGCGCTCAATGCAGCGTCAGCAGCTCCTGCGCGTTCCGCCATTTCGGCGGCTGCAGCAGGTCCACGCTCGACACCTTCACCGAATGCAGCCGGCCGTCGAGGTTGCGGGACCAGAAGTCGAGGAACTTGCGCAGGGTGGGGAACTGCGGCGCCAAATCGTATTCCTGCCAGAGAAAGCTCTGCAGCAGCGAGGGATGATCCGGCAGGTGATACAGGATCTCCGCCGTCGTTAACCGGTATTGCTTCAGTTGCAGCACCAAACCAGACATCGGCACCTCTCATCCCGTTAGACCGCGGGACCCGCCGTTCGGTTCGACTCTGCCGGGGCGAGTCACGCCATTAACGATACTCGAAAGATAACCGACGATCCTTAACAAAGTTGCAAAATCTACGTCATTCCAATGAGTTATCACTCACGCGCCGGCTCTGCTGCCAGAACCTGGGAATTTTCCGTGTTCACAGCCTCTTGACGGGCCACGGTGCCGGGCCTACATCGCTGGCACTCACGGCAAGGGAGTGCTAACAGACGCTCCCAGCCGGTCGGGTTCCAAAGGGAAGCGACCTAACTCAAAGACATTCGGAGGGTTTCCATGAAATTCCGCCCGCTCCATGACCGCGTGCTGGTCCGCCGCGTCGAGCAGCTCGAGAAGACGGCCGGTGGCATCATCATCCCGGACACCGCCAAGGAAAAGCCGCAGGAAGGCGAAGTCATCGCCGCCGGCGCTGGCATCAAGGGCGAGGACGGCAAGATCACCCCGCTCGACGTGAAGGCCGGCGATCGCATCCTGTTCGGCAAGTGGTCGGGCACCGAGGTGCGCGTCGATGGCGAGGATCTCCTGATCATGAAGGAGAGCGACATCCTCGGCATCATCGAGGGCGCCAGCGCCGCGAAGAAGAAGGTCGCGTAAGCACGCGGCCTTTTGCGTTTCTGATTTCTAGACATTCAACTGGAGGCAACTAGCTATGCCAGCGAAAGACGTTCGTTTTTCCGGTGACGCCCGCGACCGCATGCTGCGCGGCGTCGACATCCTCGCCAACGCGGTGAAGGTGACCCTGGGCCCGAAGGGCCGCAACGTGGTGATCGACAAGGCGTTCGGCGCCCCGCGCATCACCAAGGACGGTGTGACCGTCGCCAAGGAGATCGAGCTCGCCGACAAGTTCGAGAACATGGGCGCCCAGATGGTGCGCGAAGTGGCCTCGAAGACCAACGACATGGCCGGCGACGGCACCACGACCGCGACGGTCCTGGCGCAGGCGATCGTCCGTGAGGGCGTGAAGGCGGTTGCCGCCGGCATGAACCCGATGGACCTGAAGCGCGGCATCGACACCGCCGTCGCGGCGGTGGTCGCCGACGTGCAGAAGCGCTCCAAGAAGGTCTCGACCTCCGAGGAGATCGCCCAGGTTGGCACCATCTCGGCCAACGGCGAGAAGGAAATCGGCGACATGATCGCCAAGGCCATGCAGAAGGTCGGCAACGAGGGCGTGATCACGGTCGAGGAGGCCAAGGGCCTCGAGACCGAGCTCGACGTCGTCGAGGGCATGCAGTTCGACCGCGGCTATCTCTCCCCGTATTTCATCACCAACGCGGAGAAGATGACCACCGAGCTGGAGAACCCCTACATCCTCCTGCACGAGAAGAAGCTCTCCTCGCTGCAGCCGATGCTCCCCATTCTCGAGGCGGTCGTGCAGTCGGGTCGCCCGCTGCTGATCATCGCCGAGGACGTGGAAGGCGAGGCGCTGGCCACGCTCGTGGTCAACAAGCTGCGCGGCGGCCTGAAGGTCGCGGCGGTGAAGGCCCCGGGCTTCGGCGATCGCCGCAAGGCGATGCTCGAGGACATCGCGATCCTCACCGGCGGCCAGGTCATCTCCGAAGACCTGGGCATCAAGCTGGAGAGCGTCTCCGTCGACATGCTGGGCAAGGCCAAGAAGGTCGTGATCACCAAGGAAGAGACCACGGTGGTTGACGGCGCCGGCAAGAAGAAGGAGATCGAGGGCCGCTGCACGCAGATCCGCGCCCAGATCGAAGAGACCACCAGCGAGTACGACAAGGAAAAGCTGGCCGAGCGTCTCGCGAAGCTGGCCGGCGGCGTGGCCGTGATCAAGGTCGGCGGCGCCACCGAGGTCGAGGTGAAGGAGCGCAAGGATCGCGTTGACGACGCGATGCACGCGACCCGCGCCGCGGTCGAGGAAGGCATCGTCATCGGCGGCGGCGCCGCCCTGCTCTACGGCACCAAGGTGCTGGAGAAGCTGTCGAGCGACAACGCCGACCAGAAGGCCGGCATCGACATCGTCCGCCGCGCGCTGCAGCAGCCGGTCCGTCAGATCGCCGAGAACGCCGGCGTGGACGGCTCGGTCGTGGTCGGCAAGCTCCTCGAGGGCAAGGGCGGCAACCTGGGTTTCGACGCCCAGAACGCCGAGTATGTCGACATGTTCAAGGCCGGCATCATCGACCCGACGAAGGTCGTGCGCTGCGCCCTGCAGGATGCGGCCTCGGTCGCGGCCCTGCTGATCACCACCGAAGCCATGGTCGCCGAGCGGCCCGAGAAGAAGTCGGCCCCGGCCGGCGCTCCGGGCGGCATGGGCGGCATGGGTGACATGGACTTCTAAAGAAGTCCGGTGGGCGACATGGACTTCTAAGCTCTACCGCTTAGAGACCAGTTCCAAGAGGGCTGCGCCGCAAGGCGCAGCCCTTTTTCTTTGCCCGTGCCGGGCGGGACTTGTCTATCGCGGCAGCACGGTGAACGGCTCGCTGCCGGCGAATTCCTTGTAGCCATTGTCGATCAACAGGCGCGCCACGTAGTCGCCCGGCGGCAACGAATCCCCGAAGGTCACCTCGCCGTCCACGGCGCCCTCGGTGTAGAGCCACTTGATGTACTGGTGGGTATCCGAGGCCCCCGCCTTGTAGAGACCGATCCAGTCCCGTTTGTTGCCCGGCGATCCGATCCACGACACCTTGATCGGTTCCCCGGACTTGACGGGCGTAACGACGTTCACTTGCGGCGCGGCGCTGGGATCCAGCACCGTGAAGGCCACGCTCGCAAGTTCCCCCGTGCCGTCGCCGCGCATCAAACGGACCTTGTATTCGCCAGGCTGCAGGGTTCCGCCGAAGTCACTGGTGGCGAAAGTGACGCCGCCATCCATCGCGGCGTCGGCCTGCCTGGCGAGGACGCGACTGGGATCCGGATCGTCGGCCCTGAAGACGCCGATCCAGGCGCCTTCATTTTCCGGAGCCGACGTCCAGAAGGCCTCGACCGGGTCGCCCTGCTTGATCCTGGACCTGGCCACGGCGATCTGCGGCGCGCCATTGGCATCGATCATCCAGAACCGTGCGCTCGCCAGCTCCTGCGACCCCTCCTCCGTCGTCAGCTTGAGGACGTACTGTCCCGGGGGCAGCTTCTGCCGGTACTTCTCCTTGCTGAAGACGACCTGGCCGGCGACGTCTCCACCCGTGGGGAGATAGGCGAGGTGCTGACCGCCGGCGGATTCACCGGCCTTGTAGATGGCGATCTGGTCGCCCGCGGTGCCGGGCGCGTCCTTGAAGGCGACGATGATGGGGTTGCCCGCCTTGATCCTGGAAGACGAGAGCGTCAGCGCCGGTTTGGCATCCGGGTTTCTGACCACAAACGGGGTGCTGGCAAGCTCGATATAGCCACCCGCGCGCATCAGGCGGGCCTCGTACTTGCCCGGCGTCAGCGCCTTGGCGAAGTCCGCGGCCTCGAAGATCGCGGCGCTGTCGGGCTTCGCGTCGATGTCGCCGCGCGCCAGATATGCGGCGAGGTTCGGCTCTCCCGTCGCGTAGATGCCGATCCATCCGGATTCGCCCTCGGACATGCGGCGCAGAGTCACCGTGATCGGATCGCCGGGATTGAGGCTCTCCGGCATGACGCGGAGGCGGGGCTTCATATCGGGGCTGGTCACCGAGAATTCCGCCCCCGCCAGCCGCTTCCCGGCCTTGTCCGTGACCGCGGCGAAATACTTGCCGGGCGTCAGCCGCACGGTGCCAAAGGCCGCGGTCAGAACTTCGCCTGTGTCCCCCAGGGGCTGGGCGGTCACCGCCGGCGCGCCGTCGCCCGCGCCAGCCTTGAAGATGCTGACGGCAAGGCCGTCCCGCTGCTGCAGCGCCACACGCACCACGAAGTCGTTGTTGTACGCGACCCGGGCGGGCTCCACGGTCACGAGTTCCTGCACCGCAGCCGGCTCGTCACGGGAGCAGCCCGGTCCGACACCGGCGAACACCATGGCGACGAATATCCAGCGGATCAGGCGCGTCATCCCCTCACTCCCGCAGCGTGAAATATGCACACCCGGTTCTCGCAAGAATTCATGACTATTCTGTGAAGAAAAGCCTGGATATCGCGGCAATTCCATGACCGAAAGTCGCGACCTCCGCGCGATACCGCCGGCAATTGAATCTTAACCCGTCCCAGGACTAAATTCTGGATCGGGGAATGCATCTTGGGGAAGTCCAGCAATGCCCATCATCGGCGGCGTCATCCTGCTGCTGCAGATCTCGGTCATCATCCATGCGATGAAGACCGGGCGGCCGTACTACTGGATCTTCATCATCATGGCCTTCCCGGTCATCGGCTGCCTGATCTATTTCGTCGTCGAGCTGCTGCCCGGCAGCCGGCAGGAGCGGAACCTCAAGAAGTTCGGCCACGACATCGCCAAGGCGATGAACCCCGACCGCGACATGCGCCGACATGCCGAGGAACTGGCGATCTGCGGCAGCACCGAGAACAAGCTGAAGCTGGCGCATGAATGCGTCGAGCGCGGCATGTTCGACGACGCCATCCGCCTCTATGAAAGCGCGCGCGAGGGGCAATACTTGAACGCCCCAGACCTGCTCTACGGCCTGGCGCGCGCCCGGTTCTTCAACGGCGACCATGCGATCGCGCGGGAGCTGCTGCAGGAACTGCAGCGTCACGCGCCGCGCCACTATGCCCAGGAGGTCGCGCTGATGTCGGCCCGCGCCGCGGCCAAGTGCGGCGACCGCCCCACGGCCCTGACCGAGATCGCCGCCCTGCTCAACGATTTCGTCGGGCTGGAAGCGCGCTATCGCTATGCCGAGCTGCTCTACGAGGACGGGCATCCCGACCGGGCCCGCGCGGAACTGGAGCGGGTCGTCGACCACGCCAAGCGCTTCCGGGTGAGCGCCGACGAACGGGAATGGGCGAAGCTGGCGCGCCAGGGCCTGGCCATGCTGGGCAATCCCGCCTGAGGCAGCCGGTTGTCACCAAGGCGTGATCCATCGCCGCCGTCGGCGGCGTATACTGCCTTGCCTGCGGGACCTGCCATCAATGGGAGATTCAGATGCGCCTATCCTTCGGTCTTGCGACCTTCCTGCTGGTGATCGCCGCCGCACCGGCGCTGGCCGCCAGCGGCGCCGAGATCCAGGCCGCCATTTCCGGCAACACGGTGCAAGGCAACATGGATGCGAGCGGCGCCTATGCCGAGTTCTATGCGGCGGACGGCACGATCAAGGGCAAGGACTACAGCGGCCAATGGAGCATCGAGGGCGATGCGATGTGCTTCGCCTACCAGGACACGCCCAAGGAATGCTGGGCCGTGGAGATCAACGGCGACCAGGTGCGCTGGATCAAGAACGGCGCCAGCCAGGGCACCGGCACGATCCTGCCGGGGAATCCGAACGGGTTCTAGGCATCTGCCGCGCCAACCTCTGCCTTCGTCATCACCGGGCCGCCGCGGCAGCGGCGAGGCCCGGTGATCCAAATTTCGCCGTACGGATGAGGCGCCGACTTGGATTGCCGGGTCACGCCCGGCCATGACGACAAAAAAGTGGCGCGCTACGGCGCCGTGACCGTGAACCTGGCAATGGCGAGCTCGACATAGGCGTCGTCGCGCAGCAGCCGCGCCTCGTAGTCGCCGGGCGGCAGCGCCTCGCCGAAATCCTCGGTCTTGAAGGTGACCGTCCCCGCCACCGTCGCGTTGGTGTAGAGGTAGGCGAGATAGTTGTAGAGATCGGGATCGTCGGCCTTGTAGATGCCGATCCAGTCGAATTTGTTGCCGGGTGCCGCGCTCCAGCCGACCGCGATCGGATCGCCCGATTTCACGCTGGCGGCGGCCACCGTCACGGCCGGCAGCGCCGAAGGATCCGCGACCCAGAACGGAATGCTGGCCAGGCGCTTGCCGTTGGCATCGGTCACCGCGGCCAGGTATTCGCCCGCTTTCAACCGCGCGGTCCCGAAGGGTGCCGCCAGGTGATCGGCCGGATCGCAGGGCACCGAGGTGATCGGCGTCGCGTCCTCCGCGGCCCCGGCGGCATAGACGCCGATGACGCCGAGCTTCTCCTGCTTCTGCGTCGCGACACGGATGACGAAGGCCTCGCCCGGCTTCACCAGGCGTGGCTCCACCGTGATCAGGTCGGGCGTCGGCGCCGGCTCCACCTCGAAGGTGCTGACCACGGCGCGGTGATCGGCCGGCCAGGGATCGACGCCGATATCGACATCCGGCCCGCCGACCTCGCCGACGATCCGGCTGTCCACCGCCTTGGCGCCGATCGAGTAGACGTAGTCGATGCGGTCATGCGTCTCCTGCGGGCGCACGAAGGGGTGCGGATAGCCGGGCGTCCAGGTCAGGCCGGGCTTGGCGGTTGGGTCGGCATGCACGACGCGATAGGAATCGGCGAAGCCGCTATCGGCCATGAGCTTGCTCTCCGGCCACGCCAGCGGGTATTTCACCGCCGGACGCACCTTGGTCATCGCCTCGGTCCAGTCGAGATGCGAGGGCGAGTTGAAATCGCCGCCGAGGATCACCGGGATGCCGGACGCCGCGACCTTCGGCATCGCGGCCGCATAGGGCTCCAGCATGTACATGCGGTTGTCGATCTCGCCCTGCAGGACTTCCGCGACCGTCTTGCCGTCGCGCACCAGTTCGGGGCCATAGGCATCGGACGGCAAGTGCAGGTTGGTCACCGCCACCATCGCGCCGTGGCGCAGCTCGACATAGGAGAAATCCACGTCGTCCTGCCGGCCCATGAACAGCGGATAGCGGGAGATGAGATGGACCCGCTCATCAACATAGGCCCAGCCGAGCAGATCGGCGATCTTGCGCGAATTGCCTTCCGGTTCCTGCAGCGCGACCACGTCGGGATCGGCGGCGCGGATCGCCGCGGCGACCTGGGCCAGGCTCAGCTGCACGCCGCTGCGCCAGATGTTGAAGACCATGACCTTGAGCTTGACCGGCTCGGCCTGCGCCTGTCCCGCGCTGGATAGGATCAAAGCCATGCCGATGACCCAGGCTGAAGCCACGGCCGAGACCACGGCCGAAAGAACCCGATTGCGACGCATCCTGCCCCCCGCTGATGGCATCCAATATGTGCCGCGAGAATGGCATGGAGCGCCGACCGCGCCAAGCGCATATTGAATGACCGTTCAATGAAATGCGGGCTGCCTAGCGGCCGGCGAGGCGGGCCTGCACCGCCGGATTGGCGCTGATCACATAGGCCATGTCGGTGAAGCCGGTGACGTCGTCGCGCTCGACCACCCGGGTGACCTGGCAGCCCGCCATCGCCGCCTCGAGTTCCGCTTCGACATCGCGGCCGAAGACCCGGTAGTGGTCATGCTCGGCGGGATCGGCGTAGCCCCAGTCCCTGGTGCGCGCGACGCGATGGGGATCGGGAAAGGACAGCAGCAGGAACCCGCGCGGATCGAGGACGCGACGCAACTCCCGCAGCGCCGCGCGGTAATCCGGCACGTGTTCCAGGATATGGTTGCAGATGATGACGTCGTAGCTGGCATCGGCCCGGGCGATGTTCTGCAAATCGAGGCTGTTCTGCTTGCCGAAAATGCTGATCTCGTAGCTCTTGAACCAGGCGGGGTCGGCCGTCGGGTCCTTGCTCAGCTGCAGGCAGCGCCAGGCGGCGAATTGCGCCGGGTCGAGCCGCTGCAGGATCTTGCGAAAGGCCCGGTGCCGCTCCAGCGAACGGCAGGTCTTGCACCATGGCTTCCGGCCGCTCTCGCTCAGCCGGCCGTAGGGGCCCGGCCCAAAACGCGTGCCGCCGCAGATGTTGCAGCGCGGCTTCGGCAGGAAGCGGCGCGCCAGCCGCCGCGCCCGCTTGGCGATGAATTTCAGCACCCTGATATCCCGTCCCAGATGACAACGCGACGATAGACGATTCGCCGGCCCAACCACAGCGTGCAGTCGCGCGCGGAGGATTGCGTCGCATTCGCACCCCATTGGCTGCGGCCAAAAGGCATTTGCCAGTTCGACGGCCAGGGGGTATACGGGCGCCGTCTCTGGGGAGTAGCCGCCCTCATCGAAGAGGGGGATGCGTCAACAGACTTGGCCGGTGCCCTGGCACCGTCCATGGCGCATCCGGCGACAGTTTGGCGAGACCTTTGACTTCCTTGCGTTCTTGCCCGCGGGATCGGGCGACGCGAGAAGTCATCGGTTCACGCCCGGTCCCGCACCAGTGGTCTCATGGAAGCGCTCCTGATTTCGACCGGCATTGTCGCCATCGCGGAGATCGGCGACAAGACGCAGCTGCTGGCGATGATCCTCGCCGCCCGCTATCGCAAGCCGGTGCCGATCCTGTTCGGCATCCTGTTCGCCACCATCGCCAATCATGCGCTCGCCGCCTGGGGCGGCGCGCTTGCCGCCGGGTGGCTCGGCCCAGATCTGATGCGCTGGATCCTGGGCATCCTGTTCCTGGCGATGGCCGGCTGGTGCCTGATCCCGGACAAGGCCGATGACGCGCCGCAGGCCTTGGGCAAGGCCGGCGCCTTCGTCGCCACGCTGGTCGCCTTCTTCCTGGTCGAGATCGGCGACAAGACGCAGATCGCCACCGTCGCACTCGCCGCGCGGTTCCACACGCTGGTGCTGGTCACCATGGGCACCACGCTCGGCATGATGCTGGCCAACGCGCCCGCCGTCTTCTGCGGCGATCTCATCGCGCGCAAGGCGCCGCTCAAGCTGATCCGCGGCATCGCCGCCGCCTTGTTCGCGATCCTCGGCGTGATGACGCTGCTGCGCTGGGATTTCGGCCTGATGGGCTAGGAGGCGCGAGCTAGGACGCGGGCGACACCTTCAGGATGCGGCCGTCATCCTCGTCGGTCAGCAGGTAGAGATAACCGTCGGGTCCCTGCACCACGTCGCGGATGCGCTCGCCGATGCCCTCCAGCAGGCGCTCCTCGGCCACCACGCGCTCGCCTTCGATCGTGAGCCGCACCAGCATCTTGAACTTCAGCGCGCCGACGAACAGGTTGCCGCGCCAGGCCGGGAACTTGTCGCCGGTATAGAAGGTCATGCCGGAGGGCGCGATGGAGGGATCCCAATAATAGACCGGCTGCTCCAGGCCCGGCTTCTCGGTGCCCTCGCCGATCCTCGCCCCGGAATACTCGCGGCCGTAGGAGATGACCGGCCAGCCGTAGTTCTTGCCCGGCCGCGGCGTGTTGACCTCGTCGCCGCCGCGGGCACCGTGCTCCGCGGTCCACAGCTGCCCGGTCTCCGGGTTGAGCGTGGCGCCCTGCACGTTGCGGTGGCCCAGCGAATAGATCTCCGGCGCGTAGCCGTCCCGGCCGAGGAAGGGATTGTCGGCGGGAATGCTGCCGTCGCGGTTGATCCGCACCAGCTTGCCGATCTGCGCCTTCATGTCGGGGATGAATTCGCGCCGGTTGCGGTCGCCCAGAGTGACGATCAGCGTGCCGTCCTTCAGGAACACCAGGCGCGAGCCAAAATGATGGCCGCTGTCGAGCTTGGGCAGCTGGCGGAAGATGACCTGCACCTGCTCCAGGTGGTCGTCGGCGAACTTCGCCCGCGCGACGGCGGTGCCGCCGCCGGCCCCGCCCGGCTCGGCATAGGAGAAATAGACCAGCCGATTGGCGGCGAAGTCGGGATCGAGGGCCACGTCGAGCAGGCCGCCCTGGCCGTTGGTGTAGACCTCCGGCACGCCGGCGAGCGGCGGCGAGACCTTGCCGGCGGCATCGACGACCCGCAGCCGCCCGGGCCGCTCGGTCACCAGCGTCCGCCCGTCGGGCAGGAAGGCCATGCCCCAGGGATGCTCCAGTCCCCCGGCCACCGTGGCGACCGATAGCGGGCCCGCCTGCGAAGGGAAGGTCTCGGCGGCGGCGACGCAAGGAACGAGCAGCGTGATCAGCAGGCCGGCGGCAATGGCGAGGCCGCGCATGATGTCGCCTCCCGGATGGTTGCGATCCAGTTGATTTGGGACGGCCGAATGGCGGATGCAAGATGGGCCGAAGGGCCCGGACGCCGCGACAACCTACGCGCCGACCTTCATCAGCCGCTGCAGGGTGTCCATCAATTCGCTGATGCGGTCGGCTTCGCCACGGGTGGATTCGGTCAGCGCCTTCATCTCCTCCGCCACCACCGCGAAGCCGACGCCGTGCTCGGCGGCACGCACGGCCTCGATGCGGGCATTCAGCGCCAGGAGCTTCAGCGTGCGCAGCTCCTTCAGGATGCGCTGCACCGCGCCGACGATGTCATTGCTGGTGCCGGACAGCTGGGCGATGAGGTCCGCCAGCTTCTGCTCCTGATCCTTCTGCAGCGAGATATCGATGCAGGCGCCCTCGAGGAACAGCAGCTGGCCCGCTTCGTCGAAGATGCCGGCGCCGCTTTCGTGGATCCACAGGGTACCGCCGTCGCGCTTGATCAGGCGGTAGTCGATCTCCCACTTGCCGCGACTCTCGATGGCGGCACCCACTGCGGCGTCGACCGCTGCGGTGTCATCCGGGCTGACGATGGAGGTGAAAGTCCGCACCCTGTTGTTGAGGAAATCGGCGGCCGGATAGCCGGTCAGCGCGGCGATGCCGTCGGTCATCACCAGCATGGTGTAGCCGGGGTCGTTCTGGCAGCGGTAGAAGAAGCCGTTGAGGCGGCTCGCCACGCTTTCCATGACGCTTGCCGCCACGGCACTGTTCGCCATACCGCCTGGCTCCGACTCCGCCACCATGCCTCGCTTGGGTCCACATGGACTTCCCCGAAACAGGAATATCGCCATAGAGAGTTAACGATCGGCAAAGGCCGGTCCAGACCAATTCAGGCCCAATTTCGAGCGACGCGCCTCTAGCCCAGGCCGGCGACATCCCGCAGGCCAAGCGCCGGCACGGAACGCGGTGCCGCTGCGCTCCGGCCCAGCGGGCCCTCGAAAGAACGGTCATGGGTGATGGCGGGAATCCTCGCCCGCGCCGCCTTGACCCGGGCGAGGTCGATTTCCGCCAGCACCACGCCTTCATCGGCGCCGCCATCGGCCAGGACCTCGCCCCAGGGATCGATGATCAGCGAATGGCCGAAGCAGTCTGCCCCGCCCGGCAGGGTGCCGAACTGGCAGGGCGCCGCCACGTAGCAACCGTTCTCGATGGCGCGGGCGCGATTGAGCACGTGCCAATGCGCCTCACCGGTCATGCGGGTGAAAGCGGCAGGAATGGTCAGTATCTCCGCGCCCGCCTGGGCCAGCCGGCGATAGAGCAGCGGGAAGCGGAGATCGTAGCAGATGGAAAAGCCGATCCTGCCGAGATCGGTCGCCGCGATCATCGCTTCGGCGCCGGGGGCGATGGTGGCGGATTCGCGCAGGGGCTGGCCCGCCGCCAGCTCGACATCGAACATGTGGATCTTGTCGTAGCGCGCGGCGACATTGCCGCCGCGGTCCAGCAGATAGGCGCGATTGAAGATGCGCCCGTCCGCCGCCAGCACGCCGAGCGAGCCGAGCAGCACCCACTTCCGCCGCGCCCGCGCAAGGTCGGCAAAAGCCTGCAGCACCGGATGGCGTTCCTCGGCGAAGGCCGCCGGATGCAGCAACCCGCCGCGCAGCTCGACGCCGGAGAAATACTCCGGCAGGCACACCAGCTGCGCGCCGCGGTCGCAGGCCTCGCGGGTCAGCCGGGTGGTGATCTCGATGTTGCGCGCGACCTCCGCCACGGCGGAGTTCTGCACGCAGGCGAGCTGGAAGGGCTGGGTCATGGCGCGATCCTAGGCCAGCGCACGCGGCAGGGAAAGACCGGTCATCGCCGCGCGCAGGGCATCGCCGATCACCACCACTTCGCCGTCGAACTGGGCCAGAGCCGCGGCGATCGCCGCGAGGTCGTTCTCGCGGCTGTGGATGGCATCGTAGTCGTTTGCCTCCGCCGTCGCGCCCGGGTATTTGCCCGCGGGATGCTGATAGAGGTCGATTCCGGCAATGACCAGCCGCGCGGGCCGCAGCGCGGCGGCCGCCGCAACCATCAGCGCGCCATTGGTGGGACGCAGCGACCAGGAACGCGCATTGAGGGCCGACGGCAGTTCCTCGATCACGCAATAGCCTTCGCGCGGCAGACGGCCGCTCCGCCGATAGAGATCGAGGATGCGATTGGCGTCGCGCCGGGTCGGGAAGGCGAGCAGCGCCTGGGACGTCGCCGGCGGCAGGTCCGGATCGGCCGTGAAGACCACGCGCGGACGGGTCAGCAATTGGCGGCCGTGCCAGACCCAGTTCACCCGGAACAGGCAATCGCCGGCATAGGCGGCCAAGACCGGATCTTCCGAGGAGGGGCCGTTGCCCAGGCACAGGATCGATTGCGGGTGGCCGAGTGCGCGGGCCACCTGACCCCAGCTATCGAGGCAGCGCGCGCCGGAAAGCGACAGGCATTGCCGGCCGGCCCATTGCCCTAAGCGTTGCGCCAGGCTGGGCCTTTCAGGCCAGTGCATCTCAGAGCGTAGCGCCGAGATGCCAGGGAGCGAACTCGTCCTCGCCATAGCCGAGGAGCTCGCTCCTGGAGCGCTGGCCGGAGGCGGTCTTGAGGATGAGCTCGAAGATCTGCTTTCCCATTTCCTCGACGCTGGCCCCGCCATCGAGGA
>JBDHTX010000026.1:0-65336 GCA_039808885.1 Dongiaceae bacterium
GGCCGCAACGCGCTGATCGCCGACGAGGTGCAGAGCAAGGGCACCGTCAACCACACGCCGCTCTATGTGCGCGAGGTGGTGAAGCGGGCATTGGAACTCGGCGCCTCCGCCCTCATCCTGGCGCACAACCACCCGACCGGCGACCCCTCGCCGTCCCGCGACGACATCGCCCTGACCCGCGAGGTGAAGAACGCGCTGCACACCGTCGGCGTCAGCCTCCACGACCACATCATCGTCGGCCGCAAGGGCCATTGCTCCCTGCGCTCTATGAACGTGATCGACGGGTGGAAATAGACGCGCCTCCGATCGGCCGCAGCGCGACCATCATGCCGAACGTGACAGCGCCGACACCGATCATGTCGGCGATGCTTGGGACTTCCGACAAAAGCGGTATCGCGACCAGCGTGGTGATGCATGGAACCGCCGCGGTGAAGAGCGCCATCCGGTCCGGCCCCAGAGCGGCCACCGCGCGCGTGTAGACAAAGATCGAGACCGCGCCGATGAGCACGCCTTGCACGCCGGCCTGCAGCAGCAGCTCACGATGGCCGACGAGTAAGATGGCCTTCGCGGGCAGCAGGAGATAGACCGGCAGGAAGCAGCACATCGAGAACACCGCCACGATCGATGCGCCTTGCGCCGGCGGCAGCCCCAGCCGGCGCGACAGCACGCCATAGCTCGACCAGAGCAGCGATGCCACCAGCAGGCAGCCGTCGCCCAGCAGCTGCCGGGGGCTCGCTCCAGCGACGCTGTCATAGGCCATGAGCGCGACGCCGGTCGCAATCAGCACGATTCCAACGACCTGGGATCGCGGCACGTGTCGCCGCTGTATCAAGCCCATGATCGCCCATGTGAACAGCGGCAGCGTGCCATGCAGCAGCACCGCGCCGTGTGCGGCCGGAGCCAGCGAAAAGCCGGCGTAGGCGAACACCGCAAAACCCAGCCCGCCGAAGAACGCAAGCGCCGCCGCTTCGCGCCAGGTCACGGCAGAGAGACCGTGGCGCAGCAGGACCGGCATCAGGAGCAGGCCGCCGATGCCGAACCGAAGTGCCGCCAGGTCGGGCAGCGAGAGCGATGAAGTCAGGCCCAACCGCGAGACCAGCGTGAAGCTCGAGAACAGGAACACCGACACGACGCCGCACAGCGTGCCGACCGCCCGCTCGCGGCTCCCGATCTGCGCCGCACGGCCATTCTTTTGGTGCGGCCGAGCGGCGCCCGCCTGCCTGGTCATTTCCATCGTCGGACCCACTGCTCGGAGAGAGGGACGCAGCGTCGGCGGCTCAAACGACGGCGGGGTTTCTCAGGCCGGCCAGAACCGCGAGGAGCGCGGTGGGCTCCGGTCGCACCGTGTAGTCCGGATGGGCCTCCGCATAGCGGATTTGCCCCTGGCGATCGATCACGAAGCGCGCGGGAACAGGCAAGGACCAGCTGCCGTCGCCGTTGAATGCGGGCAGATCGACGCCAAGCTGCTTGTACAGTTCGATCAGATAGTCCGGCAGCCGATAGCGCAGCCCGTAGCGGTCCGCGACGGAATTCGCCGGGTCACTGAGGATATCAAAACTGAGCCTATGCTCGGCGATCGACTTCCGGCTGTTGACCGGCGTTTGTGGTGTGATCGCCACGAGCGTCGCCCCCATGGCTCTGATCTGCGCCGCGTGGAGCTCCAGTTCCTTCAGATCAATATTGCAATACGGACACCAGATTCCGCGATAGAAGCTGAGAGCCACCGGCCCCGCGGCGATCAGATCGGCGAGGCGAACGATCTCTCCGCCGGAATTCGTGAGCGCGAACTCGGGCGCCGGACCTCCACTCGGCACTCTCTCGGCGATGCCCGACGCGACCAGTTCGTCGGTCGCGCGCTTCATGATTCCGTGGACACCCGGCGGCACGCGCTCGAACGGTGGCTTGCCGGATTGGAACTGCGCCTTGAACGCGGAAAGCTTCTCCTGAAGGGACACGGCATTCTCCGGATTTGGGGCTCGCAGCTCCTCCCCGGTTTTGTAACAACTGGTCAAAAACGGCAATTTTGTAACGCCTAGTCAAAAATATATCAAGCGCGATTTTGTGATATACGTTCAAAAAATCGCAACGAATGGGAAGCGCGAGCGATCTTGGGCCGAGCCAAGGAATTCGAAGGCAACGACGTGCTGGACCGGGCGGGCGCATTGTTCTGGCGCCTCGGCTACGACGTGGTCTCGGTGCAGGAACTGGAATCCGCGACCGGGTTGGGACGGGGCAGCCTGTACAACGCCTTCGGAGACAAGGAAGGCCTGTTCATCGCGGCGCTCGACCGCTATGTCGACAAGTACGGCTCGGCGCCGTTCCGGCATTTGAAGGGCCGCGACGTCGGCCGCGGAATACGCCTGATGCTGGATGCGATCATCGAGCGGATGAGCAACCCGGCCAATCCCCGGGGATGCCTGCTGACCAACAGCAGCCTCGCCTTCGGCACCGGCTCCAGCCGGATCGACTCGCATATAGCCGGCAAGGTGAAGGCCATGGAGACGCTGCTGGAGGAAGCCATCGGGCGCGCCCGCGACGATGGCCAGATACCTCCGGATGCCGATCCAAGGCAGCTGGCCCGGTTCTATTCCGCCGTGGTGCAGAGCCTCGGCGTGATGCACAAGGCGCTCGGCGACGCCGCCGCCCTGCGCGACATTGCTACGGTCGCGATGCGCAGCTGGCCGGGCCGACCAGCAATGCGATCCGCCACATTTCAGCACGCGGCGCCGTCTGGCTCCAGGCACGGAGCGCGAAAGCCAGGCCGCGTTCGATGACAGCGGATCGGCGGGCTGCCGTGCCCGAACGCCCCCGCACTGAACCAGATCGAGCGCCGGACGCCTGTGGGTGTTGGCCCGGTTCAGGAATTCAATGCAGTGTTCGACCGAGCCTTTGATGACCCCGCCCATGGTGCGAACCTGCCGGACAGGGCGTATCTGGAAGGCCTGCTGGCTTTGGACCATGTCATCGCGTTGGTCGCGCTCGACGGCCGGAAGGTCGTCGGCGGCTTGGTCGCCTGTGAGCTGCCGAAGCTCGAGCAGGCGCGGAGCGGGATCCATTTCCGCGATCTCGCGGTCGAAACGGCGCACCGGCGGCGCGGGATCGGCACCCGCGTAGAGGTCCTGCACTATGACCCTGCACTAAGACGTCGCCGTGCCAGCGGGGAATTCGCAGGGAAGCCATACCGAACGGGCCATGGCGGACAACAACGCGATCTCCTATGCTGATTTTAGCTATTGACCGACCCGGGAATTCTGATGTCCGACCGCATGCCCGTCCTGTTCGTCTCGCACGGCGCCCCCACCTTGCCCTTCGACGAGGTTCCGGCACGGCGCTATCTGATCGAGCTGGCGCGCAAGGTGCCGAGGCCGAAGGCGATCCTCTGCGTCTCCGCCCATTGGGAGGCGCCGGTGCCGAGCCTGAATTCGGGGGCCAGGCTGGAGACGATCCACGATTTCTACGGCTTCCCCAAGGCGCTCTACGAGCTGACCTATGACGCACCCGGCTCGCCGGAACTGGCGGAGCGCACGGCGGCGCTGCTCCGCGACGCAGGTTACACGCCGCATCTCGACCCCGAGCGCGGCCGCGATCATGGCTGCTGGGTGCCGCTGATGCTGGCCTGGCCGGCGGCGGAAATTCCGACCATCCAGCTCTCGCTGCTGCGCGGCAAGTCGACCCATGCCCATGTCGCCCTGGGCGAGGCCATCGCGCCATTGCGCGACGAAGGCATCCTCATCATCGGTTCAGGCGGCGCGGTCCACAACCTGCGGCAGGTTTCCTGGGAGGGTGGCCGCACGCCGCGCTGGGCGGAGGATTTCCAGACCTGGATGGACCAGCAGCTCGCCGCCGGCAACGTCGACGCGCTCATCGCCTACCGCGCCCAGATCGATTCCGCGCAGATGGCGCACCCGACCGAGGATCACCTGATGCCGCTCTACGTGGCGATGGGCGCCGGCCTCGCCGACCGCAGCGCGGAAAAGCTGCATGGCAGCTTCACCCATGGCAGCCTCAGCCTCGCCAGTTACGGCTGGGGCATGTAGCCCGCGCTGGGCACCGCGCCGCAATCCCACGACGACGGCGCGGGAATGTAGAAAGATCACACTCGCCGCAAAACGCCGCCGGTCAGGTTGCGATTGCGTGAACCCTGCCCACATCCGAAAGATTGCTTTGCCCCAGGCAGGCGTGGATGGACAAGCAGATCGTTGAACGGCGCCGGTTGCTGCAGTGGTGCATCCTCGGCGCGATGGCGGCGCCCGTCGCCATGATGGCCGGCTGCGCGCAGGGCGCGAACAGCCCCCAGCGGCGCCGGCGCGGCTATGGTGGTGGAAACACGTCCGGCGAGAAATCGGGCGGCGGCGGCGGTCGGAGCTAGTCAGCGGGCGAGCCCGTGGCCGGCGGCCTGGACGGCGATCTCGCCTAACCCGTGCCGCCGTCGCGCCATGTTGCATTCCTCGTCGCCCGGTTGACAGGCGCGGCAGACATCGGGACGGTTTTCGTAGATCGAGCAGGCGGTGGATTTGCCGATCTCGCCCTGCAAGGCAGCACAGCGGTCGCCGATGCAGCGCATCCCCGCACCGCCACTCGCGACCAGCGCCACGGGAATGCGCGCAAGCGCGGCATCATCTTCAAGGCTGAAGCGTGGCCAGTCCGGCGAATAGGAACAGCAGGCACCGCAGCTCTGGCATGGCGATGCTTGCCAAGTGGCGCCAGGAGCGGACTCCATGCGCGGGCGGCGCGTCCGCTATTTCCGCGCCTTGCGCGCGGCGTAGCGGGCATCGCGCGCCGCCTTCTGCTTGGCGGCCAGTTCAACCGCGGCCTTGGCATCCTCTTCGGCCTTGCGGGCGGCTTCAATCTTCGCCTGCTCGGCACGCTCGGCGGCTTCGACCGCCGCGCGCTCCTGGGCCGCGCGTTTGGCGGCGGCCTTCTCGGCCTGGCGGGCATCCTTGGCCGCCGCTGCCGCCGCCCGCGCGGCGCGCTGGGCCGGGTCCTCGGCATTGATCCGCGCCAGGGCCCGCTGCTGCATCGCCTTGCGCGCATCGGCGGCCGAATTCAGCCGCTCGTCGAAATCTCGTCCTTTGAAGGCTTTCATGTATCTCCGGTTGGTTGGATCGGGGCCGGCGAGGTGCCGATCGCCCCAGCAGAAAGAGCCGGCCATGCAGGCCGGCTCCAGGCAGGTCACGTCGAAGAAAGTCTAGGCCGCCTGGTTGCTGGCGACGCCCTTGGTCTTCAGCAGATCCTGCAATTCGCCGGTCTGGAACATCTCGCGCACGATGTCGCAGCCGCCGACGAATTCGCCCTTCACATAGAGCTGCGGCACGGTCGGCCAGGAGGCGAAGTCCTTGATGCCCTGGCGCAGGCCCGGATCGGCCAGCACGTCGATGCCCTTGAACTTCACGCCCATGTGGCTCAGCACCTGCACCACCGCGG
Organism: Dongiaceae bacterium; assembly: GCA_039808885.1. Taxonomy (GTDB): domain Bacteria; phylum Pseudomonadota; class Alphaproteobacteria; order Dongiales; family Dongiaceae; genus Dongia_A. Next base: position 5,425 of record JBDHTX010000026.1, read on the forward strand.
CGGAGAAGCCGCATTGCGGGAAGACCGGCGTGCCCTTCATGTAGAGCACCACGTCGTTGCTGGTGATGTCGTCGCGGATGCGGTCGAAGACCGGATTGTCGCTCATCTCTGCTTCTCCTCGGGCCCGGCCGTCGCGCGGGCGGAATATCTCTCTACCGCATATGGCCGCATTCAGCGGGGCTGTCAATTGCCCGCGCTGTCGCTGCGCCCGCGCCGGCGCCGCAGCGCCGCCGGCTCCGGGAAGAAATACAGCAACAGCCCCAGCCAGATGGCCCCGAAAGAGACCGCATGGGCCGAGGTAAAGGTCTCGCCGAAGACGAAGACGGCCAAGACCACTTGGCAGGTGGGGTTAAGGTATTGCAGCAGCCCCAGGGTCGCGAGCTTCAGCCGGTTCGCCGCGGTCGCATAAAGCAGCAGCGGGATCGAGGTCAGCGGCCCCGCCGCCATCATGGCGAGCTTCTGACCCGCCGACCCTGCGGTGAAGGCGTCCGCGCCCTGGCCGATCTCGACGGCCCAGAAGACCAGCACCGCCGGCATGAGCAGCAGCGTGTCGACGAACAAGCCAGCCGGCGCGGAGAGCATCAGCGTCTTCTTGCCCAGGCCATAGAGCCCGAAGGTCAGCGCCAGCGTGAGCGCGATCCAGGGCAGCCGGCCCGAGGCGAAGGTCAGCCAGGCGACGCCCAGCGCCACCACCACCACCGCGGCGACCTGCAGCGGCTTCAGCCGCTCGCGCAGCACGACGGCGCCGAGCACCACGTTGAACAGCGGGCAGATGAAATAGCCGAGCCCCGCCTCCAGCGCGTGGCCATTGACCACCGCCCAGATGAAGATCAGCCAGTTGGCCGCCAGGCAAAGCGCCGTTCCCACCGCCATCAACGCCCGCCGCCGCTGGCGCAGCAGGGTGACAAGTTCCCTGCGGATCGAGGGCAGCAGCAGCGCCGGCAGCAGGATCACGAAGGACCAGACGATCCGGTGCATCATGATCTGCGGCGCCGGCACGAAGGTGAGCGCCTTCAGATACAGCGGCAACCCGCCCCAGAGCAGATACGCGCCGGCCGCGGCGGCAAGGCCGGTTGAGTTGTCGTTATTCCTTGACACTAAACACCCCCTTCCCCCCTCGCGGGGGAAGGATGCGGAGGCTTAGCGAGCAGAGCGAGCTTAGCCGTAGCTGGATGAGGGGGCGTGCGCCTACAGGCGCACATCGCCGGAGGCGACATTGAGCGATCGACATTCGCTGAAAGACCCGGCGCTGCAATACCCCCCATCCCACCCTTCCCCCGCAAGGGGGGAAGGAGCAGAGCGAGCTGGCCATCGAGATGTGCGCGATCTTGGAGAGAGCTACTTCGGCGCCGAGGTTTGCAGGGCCAAGGCGTGCAGCTGGTCGCCCATGCGGCCGCGCAGGGCGGCATAGACCATCTGGTGCTGCTGCACGCGGCTCTTGCCGGCGAAGGCGGCGGAAATCACCTGGGCGGCATAGTGGTCGCCGTCGCCGCGCAGATCCTCGATGGTGACCTGGGCATCGGGCAGGGCTTCCTTGATCAGCTGCGCGATCTCGCTTGCTTCCATCGCCATGACTACATCTCCGTGCTCATGAGCTTCGGAAAGAACGCCTCATGCGCGGCCTTCAGATCCGAAACCGATATCGCGCCCGTCCCGGCCACGTTCAACGCGGCACCACCCGTCTCGCCCAGCTTCGCCGCCGGCACGCCCGCCGCCTTGGCCGCCGACAGCACCTTGTCGGCGCTAGCAGCCTTCACGGTCAGCACATAGCGCGCCTGGTCCTCGCCGAACCAGAAGGCATGTGACGGGATCGAATTTTCCGGATTGGAAAGTGAGGCGCCCAGATTGCCCGCCATCGCCATTTCCGCCACCGCGACCAGCAGCCCGCCATCCGAGCAATCGTGACAGGCGGTCACGCTGCCGGCGGCGATCTGCGCGCGGACGAAATCGCCGTTGCGCTTCTCGGCGGCGAGGTCGACCGGCGGCGGCGCGCCCTCTTCCCTGCCATGCAATTCGCGTACGTAGATCGACTGGCCGAGATGCCCTTTGGTCTCGCCCACCAGCAGGATAATTTCGCCGGCCTGACGAAAGGCAACCGGCACCGATTTGGCCGCGTCGGCGATGACGCCGACGCCGCCGATGACCGGCGTGGGCAGGATGCCCTTGCCGTTGGTCTCGTTGTAGAGCGAGACGTTGCCGGAGATGACCGGGTAGTCGAGCGCCTTGCAGGCTTCCGCCATGCCCTCGATGCAGCCGACGAACTGGCCCATGATCTCCGGACGCTGCGGATTCCCGAAGTTCATATTATCTGTAATAGCCAGCGGCTTGGCGCCGACGGCTGTGAGATTGCGCCAAGTCTCCGCCACCGCTTGCGCGCCGCCGCGCTTGGGGTCGGCATAGCAATAGCGCGGCGTGCAATCGGAGGTGATCGCCAGCGCCTTGCCGTTCATATCGGGGAGGCGCACCACCGCCGCATCGCCGCCCGGGCGTTGCGCCGTGTGGCCCATGACCAGGTGATCGTATTGCTCCCACACCCAGCGGCGCGAGGAGAGATCGGGCGAGCCGACCAGCTGCTTCAGCGCGGCGAGCAGGTCCTTCGGCGCCGGAACGGAATTTGCGGCAAGCTCCGCCTGCGGCTTGGTCGGGACCCACGGGCGCTCATAGACCGGCGACTTCTCGACCAGCGGCGCCACCGGCATGTCGGCCTCGACGCGGCCGTTCTTCTTCAGCACCAGATGGCCGGTATCCGTGAGCCGGCCGATCTCGGCGAAGTCCAGCTCCCACTTCTCGAAGATGGCGCGCGCCTTGTCCATCGCCTGCGGCTTCAGGATCATCAGCATGCGCTCCTGGCTCTCGGAGAGCATGATCTCGTAGGCGGTCATGCCGGTCTCGCGCACCGGCACCTTGTCGAGGTCGAGCTCGATGCCGAGCCCGCCCTTGGACGACATCTCGACCGAGGAGGAGGTCAGACCAGCAGCGCCCATGTCCTGGATGGCGACGATGGCGTCGGTCGCCATCAGCTCCAGGCAGGCTTCCAGCAGCAGCTTCTCGGTGAAGGGGTCGCCGACCTGGACGGTCGGGCGCTTCTCCTCCGAATCCTCGTTGAACTCGGCGGAAGCCATGGTGGCGCCGTGGATGCCGTCGCGCCCGGTCTTGGCGCCGACATAGATGACCGGGTTCCCGACGCCCGCGGCCGCCGAATAGAAGATCTTGTCGGCCGGGGCCAGGCCCACGGTCATCGCGTTGACCAGGATGTTGCCGTTGTAGCTCGAATGGAAATTGACCTCGCCCGCCACCGTCGGCACGCCCATGCAATTGCCGTAGCCGCCGATGCCGGCGACCACGCCGGCGATCAGATGCCGGGTCTTCGGATCGCTCGGCTCACCGAAGCGCAAGGCGTTCACGTTGGCGATGGGCCGCGCGCCCATGGTGAAGACGTCGCGCATGATGCCGCCAACGCCGGTCGCGGCACCCTGATACGGCTCGATGAAGCTCGGGTGGTTGTGGCTCTCCATCTTGAAGATGGCGGCCTGGCCGTCGCCGATGTCGATGACGCCGGCATTCTCGCCCGGCCCGCAGATCACCCAGGGCGCCTTGGTCGGCAGCTTCTTCAGATGCACGCGCGAGGATTTGTAGGAGCAATGCTCCGACCACATGACCGAGAAGATGCCGAGCTCGGTCATGCTCGGCTCGCGGCCCATGATCTCGAGGACCAGCTGGTATTCCTCGTTGGTCAGGCCATGCTCGGCGACGATGTTCGGGGTGATCTTCATCGCCGCGCTCACGACAGCGCCTCCACCATGCTCTGGAACAGCGCCTTGCCGTCGGTCGAGCCCTGCAGGGCCTCGATGGCGTTCTCCGGATGCGGCATCATGCCCAGCACGTTCTTGGTGCGGTTGAAGATGCCGGCGATGTTGCGGGCCGAGCCGTTCGGGTTGGCGCCGTTGCTCATCGTCCCGTCCGGGGCGCAATAGCGGAAGGCCACCTGGCCGTTCGCCTCCAGCTCGTCGAGCGTGCGCTCATCGGCAAAGTAGTTGCCGTCATGGTGCGCGACCGGAATGCTCAGCACCTGGCCTTGCTCATAGCGGCTGGTGAACAGCGATTGCGAGGTCTCGACCTTCAGGCCGACATTGCGACAGACGAATTTCAGGCTGGCATTGCGCAACAGCACGCCCGGCAGCAGGCCAGCCTCGGTGATGATCTGGAAGCCGTTGCAGATGCCGATCACGGCCATGCCCTTCTCCGCGCGGGCCTTCACCTCGCGCAGCACCGGCGAATGGGCGGCGATGGCGCCGCAGCGCAGGTAGTCGCCATAGGAGAACCCGCCCGGCACCAGGACCAGATCGACCTCGGGCAATTCGGTGTCGCGGTGCCAGACCATGATCGGCTTCTTGCCCATCACCTGGGTCAAGGCCGCTTCCGCATCCCGCTCTCGGTTGGAGCCGGGGAAGACGACGATGGCAGCTTTCATGGGGCCCTCGCTCAGTCGACGAGGTCGATGGCGTAGTTTTCGATGACCGTGTTGGCCAGCAGCTTGGCGCACATCTGGTCGACCGCCTGCTTGGCCTTGGCCTTGTCGGCCTCCTTCAGGTCGATCTCGATATACTTGCCCTGGCGCACGTCGTTGACCCCGGCGAAGCCCAGCGAGCCCAGCGCATGGGCGATGGCGCGACCCTGCGGGTCCAGCACGCCGGATTTCAGGGTGATGTGAACGCGCGCCTTCATCGGGGGTCCTTCTGCTATGGGGTCTTCAGGGTCATTGCATGGTCGAGGGACCCTTCATGTCCCTCGGGCCGCCCTCGGGCAGGATGCCGAGCCGGCGGGCCACTTCCTGGTAGGCTTCCTCGACATTGCCGAGGTCGCGGCGGAACCGGTCCTTGTCCAGCTTCTCGTTGGTCTTCACGTCCCACAGGCGGCAATTGTCCGGGCTGATCTCATCCGCCAGGACAATGCGCATTTCCTCGTTCTCGTAGAGCCGGCCGAATTCCAGCTTGAAATCGACCAGGCGGAGGCCAACGCCGAGGAACAGGCCGAGCAGGAAGTCGTTCACCCGCAGCGACAGGGACAGGATCTCGTCGATGTCCTGGGGCGTGGCCCAGCCGAAGGCGGTGATGTGCTCTTCCGAGACCATCGGGTCGCCCAATTCGTCGGACTTGTAGTAGTACTCGACGATCGAGCGCGGCAGCGCGGTGCCTTCGGGGATGCCGAAGCGCTTGGCCAGCGACCCGGCCACCACGTTGCGCACCACCAGCTCGATGGGGATGATCTCGACCTCGCGCACCAGCTGCTCGCGCATGTTGAGGCGGCGCACGAAATGGGTCGGGATGCCGATCTCGCCCAGCTTCAGCATCAGGTATTCGGAGATGCGGTTGTTGAGGACGCCCTTCCCGGTGATGGTGCCCTTCTTCTGGTTGTTGAAGGCGGTGGCGTCGTCCTTGAAATACTGCACCAGGGTGCCCGGCTCAGGCCCCTCGAACAAAACCTTGGCCTTGCCTTCGTAAATGCGCCGGCGGCGGGACATCCGGGCTCTCCACTTCTCGAAAAATGCGCGGCGCGGCCAGGACTGGCGCGGGCGGAATCAGAGTCGGCATCCTAATAGCAGGCGCACCCTGGAAACTCAAATAATCTCGCGGGTGCAGCGCGACTCGCGCACTGACGGAATTATTCCGCAAAGTCAGATACTTGCAGATATCGCCACAACCGAAATCTCAGCCGCGCATAGCAGGGTCCCAATCGCCGTAATCAAGGCGGGCCCAAGCACGGCAAGCCAGCGCAGGGCGCTGTCCCGCCCCAGCCGCGCCACGACCTGCCGGTGCGCCGCCATGCTGGCCAGTCCAAGCCCGGCCAAGGTCAGCGCCATGCCGAGGGCGATGCCGCCCACCATCAGCAGGCCGGAGAGCAGGATGCCATTGGCGAAGGCGAAGGTCAGGATCAGGATCGCGCCAGTGCAAGGCACGAAACCCGCCGCCACCGCCAGCAGGCGGCGCTTGCCGCTGCCATGGTCGTGGCTGTGATGGTGATGCCCGTGGTCGTGATCATGGGCGCAGGCGTGCCCGCCGCCCTGCCCGCGCAGGCGCCGCACCTCGCCCATCAGCATCCAGGCGCCGATCACGGCGATGGCGCCAAAGCTGACGATGCGGATCCAGTGGTTCTGCTCGATCGGCGACATGGTCATCTGGCGCAGTAGCCAGTGCGCCGCGAAAGCCACCACCACCGCGCCCAGCACATGGCTGAGGGCGATCCAGCCCGCCATGACGAGGCCGTGGACCGGCCGGGCGGCGTGGCCTAGGAAATAGCCGACCACCACCGTCTTGCCGTGGCCGACGGCGAGGGTATGGAACACACCGTAGAGGAACGCCGCCAGGATGCCGCCGAACAGGGCGGCACCACCCTCGCCCCGGCGGATCGCGGCCATGTGGCTGTTCAGCTCGCGGCTGAAATCCCGCTCGGCCTGCACGACGAACCGGCCGATACCGTGAAGCAACCCGCCGGGGGCAGTCGCCTGGACGGAGGCGCTGTCGGCGCTGGGGGCGGGGAACATCGGCGCATCCTGCTGGGCATGGGTCGCGACCGTGAACCAGGTGGCGCAGACGGCCACCAGCAGGAGGCAGAGCAACCGGATCAGTGGCATTGCAGCGCGATCTCCTGCGGATAGACGAAGCCGCCGAAATAGGCGTTCTCCAGATCGTCGCGGATGGTGGCGCCGCATTTGACGCCGGATGCGTTCTTCAGGGTCACTGCGTCCTTCTCCGGCAGATCGACCTCGACATAGAACTCCCGGTCATTGATCTCGAGCGCCAGCGCCTGCTTATAGGGATCGACCGGCTGCGGCAGCTTCACGCTCATCTGGAACGACACGATGCGGTCCTTGGCGCTGGCGACGAAATCCGTCGGTGCGATCGCATCCAGCAGCTTGCCGTCGACATAGACGTAGATGAAGTAGTGGAACTGCGCGAGGTTGGGCAGCACGCCTTCCGCGACGGCCTGGCTCTCCAGCTTGTCGAAATCGCCATTGCCGTCGGCATCGAACTGCATCAGCAGATCGTCGCTGAAGATCTCGTCGAACTGCCAGTGGACGGTGATGGCCTCGACCTTCTTGTCGGCAAAGTCGAAGGCGACGCGGTTCTCGATGAAGACGTGCGGATGGGCGGACGCGGGCGCAGCGCCCAGCAGGCCTGCAAGGACCAGGCCGCAGCCGACCAAGCGGGCAAGGATCAAAGGGCGCCGTCCGCCGTCACCGTGAAGGAGCAGCCGCAGATGGGGCAGCCGACCTGCTCGCTGGCACCGGCAGGCAATTTGCCCTTGGCGATGCGCGCCAGCAGGTCATCGCGCGCGGCCGCGATCAGTCCCGCGTGATCGGAGGCCGGACGGCAGGCGGCATCGAATGCGGCCGCCGTCTCCGGAGCCATTTCCTCGAAGGAAAACGCCGCTGCGAGGCGCGGCGAAAAAGCGGCCCCGGCCAGACCTGTCACCATTCCCAGCAAGGCCGCGCGCCGCGTGCTCATGATCTTCTCCGCATCAGGAACGCGCGGACAGTACTTCACCGCAGGGCCTCTAGCAATTGCTTGGCATTGTAGCGGAACAGTGACAGGTAGTCGGGCGCCGGGCCGTTCTCCGGCGACAATGCGTCCGCATAGAGCCGCCCGCCGATACGAACTCCGGATTCGCCCGCGACAGTCTCGGCCAGCCGGGGGTCAGCCATGTTCTCCAGGAAAATCGCCTTGATCTTGCCGTCGCGCGATTGCTCGATGATCCTGGCAAGGTCCTGCGCCGACGGCTCCGCCTCGGTGCTGAAGCCGTGGATGGACACGAAATCGATGCCATAGGCACGGCTGAAATAGGCGAAGGCGTCATGCGAGGTCAGGATGCGGCGATCCTCGGCCGGGATGGAAGCGAACTCGGCCTTCAGCGACGCATCGAGTGCCGCCATGTCAGCGGCCAGGCGCCGGGCATTGGCCTGGAAGTCCGCGGCGTGGGCGGGATCGGCGGCGGAAAGCCCCTTGGCGATGTTGGCGACATAGATCTGGCCGTTGGCCAGGTCCTGGAAGGCATGCGGGTCGAACGCGCCATGGTCATGGTCGTCTCCCGCCTCTTCCCCAGCCGCTTCCGTCCCCGCTTCCTCCTCATGGCTCGCCGGCAGCGGCGTCACGCCGTCGGTGGCGACGACCAGCGTGCCCTTGAAGCCGGCCGCCTCGCTTAACCGCTCTAGCCATGGCTCGAAGCCGAGGCCGTTGGCGACCAGGACGTCCGCCCCGGCCAGGGCCGCCGATTCCCGCGGCCCCGGCTCGAAGACATGGGCGTCGCCGTCCGGGCCGACCAGGGAGATGATCGTCGCGTGATCGCCAGCCACGCGCTGCGACAGATCACCCAGGATCGAGAAGGTGGCCACGACTTTCAGCTTGTCAGCCGCCAGGGCGGCGTCGAAGCCGCCGGCCGCAAAAGACAGGATGAGACCCCCGAGAACGCCCAAGAACCGCCGCAACCTCGCCTCCGATTGTTATGTTATAATATAACATACACAGCATGCCGAATCGCGCAAGGGCCTTTCCCGGGTCGCGACAAAACTAGACCTCGATCGATGTCCAGACGCTGGCCTTGTCCGGCCGGCCGCCGATGAAGCGCCAGACCGGCCGGCGCGCCGCGAATTGCGGGGCCGGCAGGCCGATGAGGGAAGACGACACGGTGCCGAAGCCGGTGTTGGAGACGATGCTCATGGCGTCGAAGACGGTGCCGCTCGGATCATGGCCCCGGTCGCAGAGCAATTCCTCCCAGGCGCGCCAATCGCCGGACAGCGGATCTGGCACCGCCGCCGCCTGCCAGCGCGGCAGGAACCAGCCGATACGGCGCGAGTTCAGGTCGTTGCGATCGGACGCGGTGACCATGGACAGGCCCGGGGGGAGCTTCTCGGCCTCCACTTTCTGCCCGAGATTGCGCAGCCAGAAGGCATCGCGATTGTCCGCCACCACCATGTTGAACGGGCGGAAGGCGTGCGCGTCCAGCTGCAGCAGCATGTCCACCGCGTCGGCGGCATCGGGGAAATCCAGCGCGTCGAGGGCCAGTTCGCCGCGGCTGCGCTTGCCGGGTTGCGGGCCGAGCGTGTTGCGACGATTGAGCACACCCGCAACCACGCCGGTATCATTCATGCCAAGCCAGGTCCCGCCCGCCAGATCGTCGCGTCCGGCCACCACATCCGGGCGGTCGGGCCAATGCCGCGCCGGGGCCGACCACGGCCGATCCGCCATTTCGTCGCGGTTGCTGGCCCAGAGCAGCGGCCAATCATGGCCGGGGCGATACAAGATGATGACAGAACACATGAAATTCGGTGCTTGAGCGGGGGGTGCAGTTACCCTTGACGGGGCAGGCCTCGACGACCATTTTAGGCGCCACAACACCGACAGGGCTACAGGCATATGACCACGTTTGACGAGCGCGAGCACAGCTTCGAGGCCAAGTTCAAGCACGACAAGGAACTGCAGTTCAAAGTCACGGCCCGGCGCAACAAGTTGCTGGGACTTTGGGCCGCCAACCTGCTTGGCATTCATGGCGCCGAGGCCGAGGCCTATGCCAAGGACGTGGTCAAATCCGACTTCGCGGCCCCCGGCGACCATGACGTGCTGCACAAGGTCCTGGGCGATTTCCAGGCCAAGCATGTCGAGATGAGCGAGCATCGCCTGCGCAAGCAGATGGACGACCTGCTGCGCATCGCCACCGACCAGATCCGCACGGAAGCCTAGGCCCGCCGACCGCCCGCAGCGTCGCCGACCTAGAGCGTCCTCCTCGCCCGCAGATCGCGCCAGATTTCCCGCAGCGCGGCTCCGTATCCTGGCGCAATCTTGCGCAGCCGGGCGCGTGCGAGGACATGTGCGCGTGGCAGCGCGTGGAAGGGAATGGACGGCCAGGCGTGATGCTCTGCATGGAACGGCATGTTCCACGCGAGCATGCGCACCAGCGCGTTGGTCTCGGTGGTGCGCGAGTTCTCCAGCATGTCGGGGCTGCGCGGACAGCCGGAATGCTCCGCCAGCAGGTAGAGCCGCAGGAACGGCTGGCCCATCAGCGCAGGAATCACCCAGAACCAGAGCAGCGCGGCGCTGCCGGCCGCCAGCGACGTTAGCGCCGCGGCGGCATAGATCGCCAGGACGATGCGGGATTCGCGGATGACGGCCCGGCGCACACGATCGGTGGCATAGAACGGCTCCGGCAGGATGCCGCGCGCGCGATCCAACAACCCGCGGAAGCCGGCGATCCAGTATGGCAGCCCGCTCACGTGCCAAACGAATTGCGCGACATCCGCCGGTTTCGGGGTGGCCAGCTCCGGGTCCTGCGCCGCGTCCTGGGTGAAGCGGTGATGGGCGAAATGGAAGGCGCGGAAATATTCGCGCGGCAGGACCAGCAGCACGCCGATGACGAAGGCCGCGCAATCGTTCAGCCAACGCTGGCGGAAGGCCGTGCGATGGATGGTCTCGTGCAGCGGCGCGAACAGGAAGACCAGCGCGATGCCATGCGCCAGCATGGCCGGCAAGACCAGGATGGTGCCGGCACCGGTCGCGACGGCGGCGCCGGTTGCCGCCAGGATGGAGCCATGGGCCAGCAGCTGCATGAGCCCAGGCCCATCGGCGCGCTCGGAAAGCTGTTTCAGCTCGTCCTTGCCGATCAGGCTCGTCGCCTGATGCGCCCAGTTCCCATCCCGCTCTGCGTTCATCGCAACCTCATGCCGCGATTGGCAGTTGCCAGGTTTCGATCTCCTCGGTCGCGGCGAAGCCGTTGCGCAGATAGAAGTCGTGCGCGACCCGGTTCTGCTCCACCACCGTGAGGTGGAGCGGCCCCGGCCCCAGCAGCCGCGCCGCCTCGTCCAGCGCCAGGGCGCCGAGCCCCCTGCCCCTCATCTCCGGACAGCGCGCCAGCAGATGGATGTAGCGCTTCCCGATCTTGCAACGCACCAGCGCGCGGGCGCGGCCGGCATTGTCCAGCAGCACGCGGGTGCCGTCCGCCGTGGTGCGCATGGAAGCGATCGCCTCGGCCTCCGGCGGAATATAGACGCCCGGCATCAGGCCGAGGCTGCGCACGAGCAGGTCGTAATAGGCCGGCTCATGATCGGGCATCACCGCCGCCCAACGCCAGCCTTCCGGCAGCGGCGCCGGCGCCGCGAAGGCGCCCTCCGGCCGCGTCATCTCGACATCGACATAGCGCGGCCGGGCGCCCGCCGCCGCCAACTGGTCGCGTACCGCCGACCAATGGCCCTGCAGGGTCACATCGATCGCCGGCAAGCCCAGCGACCGCGCCGCGTCGACGATGCGGCGGAGGAGCACCGGCGCAATCTCGGCGGCGATCTTCTCCGCCGGACCGCCGATCCACTCGAAGGGCTTGGCGCCGTCGGCGACCCGCAGCCGGTCCATGACGATGCCGAGCAGGCCATGTTCCCGCGCATCGACGATGCAAGCCGGGCCGCTGGTGAAAATGCCGAGAACGCGCTCCAGGTCGACGCCCTCGACCGGATGGGCGCGGCAATAGGCGAAGGCGTCCGCGATCGAGAGCGAAGATGCCTGCTGTGGGAGGCTACTTGAAGACGCGGGCGAAGACGGTGTCGACATGCTTGGTGTGGTAGCCAAGGTCGAAGCATTCCTCGATCTGCGCCGGCTTCAACCGCGCCGTCACCTCGGGGTCCGACTTCAGCTCGGTGAGGAAGTCCTTGCCTTCCAGCCAGACCTTCATCGCGTTGCGCTGGACCAACTGATACGAGTCCTCGCGCGCCACGCCGGCCTGGGTCAGCGCCAGGAGCACGCGCTGCGAATGCACCAGCCCGCCATAGGTGTCGAGGTTCTTCTTCATCGCCTCCGGGTAGACGATCAGCTTCTCGACCACGCCGGCAAGCCGCGCCAGGGCAAAGTCGAGCGCGATGGTGGCGTCGGGACCGAAGACGCGCTCGACCGCGGAATGCGAGATGTCGCGCTCATGCCACAGCGCCACGTTCTCCAGCGCCGGGTTGACCGCCGCGCGCACGATGCGCGCCAGGCCGGTGAGGTTCTCGGTCAGGACGGGGTTGCGCTTGTGCGGCATGGCCGAGGAGCCCTTCTGCCCCGGCGAGAAATACTCCTCCGCCTCGCGCACTTCCGAGCGCTGCAGATGGCGGATCTCGATGGCGAGGTTCTCGATCGAGGACGCGATCACGCCGAGCGTCGCGAAGAACATCGCGTGACGGTCGCGCGGGATGATCTGGGTGGAGACCGGCTCGATCTTCAGCCCCAGCTTCGCGGCCACATGCGCCTCCACGCGCGGGTCGATGTTGGCGAAAGTGCCGACCGCGCCGGAAATGGCGCAGGTGGCGATCTCGTCGCGCGCCGCCAGCAGGCGCTGCTTCGCCCGCTCGAACGCGGCGTAGTGGCCGGCCAGCTTCAGGCCGAAGGTCGTCGGCTCGGCATGGATGCCGTGGCTGCGTCCGATGGTCGGCGTCATCTTGTGCTCGAGCGCGCGCTTCTTCAGCGCCGCCAGCAGCTTGTCGAGGTCGGCGAGCAGGATGTCGGCCGCCTGCTTCATCTGCACCGCGAGGCAGGTGTCGAGCACGTCGGAGGACGTCATGCCCTGGTGCACGAAACGCGCCGCCGGGCCGACATGCTCGGCGAGGTTGGTGAGGAAGGCGATGACGTCGTGCTTGGTCTCGCGCTCGATCTCGTCGATGCGGGCGATCTCCCACTTGCCCTTGGCCCAGACCTCCTTGGCCGCCTCCTTCGGGATCACCCCCAGTTCGGCCTGTGCGTCGCAGGCATGGGCCTCGATCTCGAACCAGATGCGGAAACGGTTCTCCGGCTCCCAGATCCTGGTCATCTCGGGGCGGGAATAGCGGGGAATCATCGGAATCGGCCTCGGGAAAGATAAACGGGAGCGCCGGTAAACGACCCGGCGGGCCCGGACTTGTCAATGGGAATTGTGCCGGGGTGCCGACGCGCCGCGCCCCGTCTAGAATGCGGCGGACGGTTGCGCGGGGAGGATTGGACATGAAAGTTTTGCTGGTGCTGGCGCATCCGCGCCGCACCTCGTTGAGCGGACACGCCGCGGACGCCTTCGCCGCCGCCGCGGCGGCGAACGGCCACGAGATCGAATGGGCCGACCTGGCATCCGAGGGCTTCGACCCCGTGCTCCGGGAGGCCGACGAGCCGGACTGGGACGATTCCGGGAAGGTCTATTCCGAAGAGGTGCGCCGCGAGATGCGGCGCATCGAGCGCAACGAGGCCACCGTGATGATCTTTCCGGTCTGGTGGTGGTCCATGCCCGCGCTGCTCAAGGGCTGGATCGACCGGGTGTGGAACAATGGCTGGGCCTATGGCGCGCGCAACTTCCCGCAGCGGCGGGTCTGGATGATCGGCATCGCCGGCGCGACTGCCGAAGCCTTTGCCAAGCGAGGCTACGACACCGCCATCCGGACCCAGCTCGATGTCGGCATCCTGGATTATTGTGGCATCGCCGAGCGGCGGCTGGAATTGCTTTACGGTTCGATCGAGGGCGCGCCCTATCCGGCCGAGATCCTGAAACAGGCGCGTGCCCTCGGCGAGGAGTTCTAAAGTCCCGAATCCGGGATCGGCGCGCCGCCGAACAGGACCTGGCGCGCCAGGGCCGCCAGCAGATCGGTCTGGGTGATCAGGCCCAGCACGCGGCGCTCATCGTCGATGATGACGGCAGCATGCTTGTGACCGTCGGACAGCACCTGCACCAGGCGCATGGCGGATTGCTCCGGAACCGCGGTGACGGCAGGCGCCGCGAGCGCCCCGATCGTGCCGGTCGCCTGCGCCAGTTCGCGCAATCCGACGATCCCGATGAGGTGCTGGTCTGCATCAAGCACCGGCAGGACGCGGACCTTGTGATCCAGCAGCAACTGGCGCGCGCGCTCCGGCGTATCATCCGTGCTTACGCTGATCACATCGCGCGACATCAGGTCCCGGCACAGCAGATCGCCATGGGTGCGCATCAGCGCCTGTTGCTCCACCTGGCGGACGATCTGCTCCAAATCGTTGCGATCGATGTCGAAGGTCTCATGCAGCGCGGCCAGGGCGGCGTCGATGTCCTCCGGCCGGATGCTGGCACGCTGCCGCGGCGGCTGGTCCTGGGTGCGGTGGATATTGGGCTGCGGCGGCGCCTTGTGCGGATAGGCGTGGCCGGAAAAGCGATGGAACAGGATTCCGAGGACGACCAGCAGCGCCGAGTTCAGCGCCACCGGGGCGAGCGGGAACCAGTAGCCGTATTGCTCGATCAGCGGCCCGCCGAGGGCCGCGGTCAGGGCCGCCGCGCCGCCCGGCGGATGCAGCGCGCATGTCACCGACATGGCCAGGATGGCGAGGCCGAGCGCCAGGCCGAGGGCCAAAGCGGGCTCGGGCACGACGTGCGCGACCAGCAGGCCGATGAAGGCCGAGAGCGTGTTGCCGCCAATGATCGGCCAGGGTTGTGCAAGCGGGCTGGCCGGCACCGCGAAGAGCAGGACGGCGGAAGCGCCGATCGGCGCCACGATCAGCGGCAGGTGCACGTCATGCCGGAACAGCAGGCCGCAGATCGCCGCGGTGATGCCGATGCCGGTAAGCGCCCCGAGGCTGGCCGCCGTGCGGTCGCGCAGGCTGGCGCCGGCGAGGATGGGTGTGAAGAGGCGAAAGCGCGGCGCCCCTCGGGCGGTCGGCTGCGGATCGCGGTCCTGTGGATCGGCTGGAATCATGGAAAAGCGCCAGGCAGGGTGCCCGCCGCTTCTACCGGGCGATTGCGGCGCGATCAAGCCGCCGCGCCGCAGCCCTGCCATGCCCGAATTGCCCGGCCCGATTTCCGATGCTTGAAATATCCAGACGGCGAATAGGGCTTCACGCGGAAGGTGGACCGGGCGGACGCAGCTTGCGCCCGCCCGGTGTCATCAGTAGCCGCCCTTCCCCGCCGGCTTCACGATCAGCTTGGTCCCGATCACGTGGATCACGCCCGAGATCAGCACCGTCGGCAGCGTCGCCGTCGTGTAGTCATAGGGGCTGTGGCTGACATAGGTCAGCGGGTTCAGCAGGTAGAGATAGGTGCCGCATCCGGCTGCCATGGCGATCAGCGCCGCCGGGTTGAAGCCGCCCCAGAAGGCGTATTTGCTCTGGCCGGTCTCGACGAAGACCGAGCGGATGTCGATGCGGCGGTTGCGCAGGAAGTAGTAGTCGAAGATCTGGATCCCGCAGAGCGGCGCGAAGGCCATGCCGATGAAGGCCAGGAACGAGCCGAAATTGGCGAAGAACAGCTCCGGGATGAACAGCCCGACCAGGACCACCGGCGCGATGGTCAGCAGCAGCAGCATCGGCCAGGACAGCTTGTCGAGCGCCGGGAAATGCCGCAGGCCGATGGCCGAGGCATAGACGCCGGCCACCGCCGTGCCGAGATTGGCCGCCGCCACGAACGCCAACGCGATGATGCCATAGGTCGGCCCGCCGACCGAGCGCAGCCATTCCGACGGGTCCGAGATCTGCAGCGCCAGGATGCCGGCGATGCCGATCAGCGAAAGCGTCGGCACCGGGGCCGCCATGCCGATCATGATCGGCACGGCCGCCGTGCGACCGCGCGGGGCCATGCGGACCATGGCGCCGATATAAGGCCACCAGGACAGCAGCGAGACGAGGCCGATCTCGACGCCCGTCGTGTAGTCCCATAGCGGATCGCCGGAGGAATAGGCCGGCTGCGCCGCCTCGATGTCGGTCCAGCGCTGGCTCAGCAGGATGTAGAGCATCCAGAAGCCGACGAAGACGTGGGCGACCAGGATCTTCGAGATGCGGTCGACGCCGCTGGACCCCTTCAGCAGGAAGATGAAGACCAGCGCGCAGGCCAGGAAGATGGTGGCCGGCACGATGACCGCATTGTCGCCGTCGGGAATGACGCCGAGGGCGATCAGCAGCTGGGTCGTCGACTTGGCGAAGAAGATCAGCAGCAGCGAGTTCCAGCCCACGATCGAGAGCTGCTGCATGATGGACGGGACGATCCAGCCCTTGGTCCCGAAGGACGGCTTGCTCGAGGCGATGGAATCCACCCCGAAGCGGATGCAGATCGGCACCGCGGCGAGCGCGACGATCAGCATGCCGATCATGCTGCCGGCGAACAGGGCCATGAAGCCCTTGGTGAAGCCGAGATAATAGCCGGTGTATTCGCCGATGATGTAGCACCAGGTCGCGGCCGCGGCTGTCGCCAGCGAGATGCCGAGCTGCCACGGGCCCCAGGTGCGCTCCGAGCGCAGCAGCGGCCACGCGCTTTTGTCGGCCTCGGCCAGGGCGTCTTGCGTGAGGTCGCTCATGACACCCACCCCACGATCAGCGCCGCGATGGGCAGCGCCACGCCGAGAACGATGAGCCAGAACCAGCTCGATCCGTCGAAATCCTCACCCTCGCCGCCGGGGCTTTCGAGCGCGCGGATGCGGCGCTCGAGCTCGGCGGGCATTTGCTGCGTTGCCATGTTTCACTCCCCTGATTTTTGGCAGTCGCGGTCAGTTCTTCTTGAACGCTTCCTCGCTCTTGTACGGGAACCACCAGAAGTCCTGGTTCGAGGCCTTCGGGTCGATCATCACGAACTTGGTGTTCTGGAACTGGGCCAGGCCCTCGGGGCCGAGCTGGCGGCCGGTGCCGGACAGCTTGCGCCCGCCGAAGGGCAGCGCGTCGTTGTCGAGCAGCGGCGCGTTGACCCAGAGGATGCCGCTCTCGATCTCGTTGACCGCGCGGAACGCCTCGTCCATGTCGAGCGTGTAGAGATTGGCGCCGAGGCCGTAGCGCGAGCGGTTGGCGAGCGTGATCGCCTCGTCGAAATCCTTCACCCGGCAGATCGGCGCGACGGGGCCGAAGGGCTCCTCGTTCAGGATCTCCATGTCCGGCGTCACCCCGGTCAGGATCGTCGGCTCGACGAACCAGCCGCGGTTGAGATTGGCAGGTCGGCCGCCGCCCACCACCGCCTTGGCGCCCTCCTTGCGGGCGTTCGCCATCATGCCCTCGAAGCGCTCGCGCTGCTTGCGGGTGGCGAGCGGCCCCATGTCGACCTGCTCCAGGCCATTGCCGACGCGCAGCTTGCGCACTTCCTTGGCCAGGCCATCGACGAAGGCGTCGTGGATGTCCTGGTGCACGTAGAAGCGCTCGGCCGAGGTGCAGACCTGGCCGCAATTGAGATAGGCGGCGAAGGCGGCGCCCTTCACCGCCATGTCCAGCGGCGCCGAGGGCATGATGATCATCGGGTCGTTGCCGGAGGCCTCGATGAGGCAGGGCTTGAAGCTGTCGGCGCAGGTGCGCGCCACCGCCTGGCCGACGGCGACGGAGCCGGTATAGGCGACGCCATGGGTGCCGTTGCTGGCGATCAGCCGCTGGCCCACCCGGGCGCCGCCGGTCACCACCTGCATCAGGCCCTTGGGCAGCGGCTTGAACAGCTCCATGAACTTGAGCGTGGTCAGGCTGGTCTGCTCGTGCGGCTTCACGATGACCGCGTTGCCGGCGGCCAGCGCCGCCGCCGCCTCCCAGCACAGCAGGACCAGCGGATAGTTGAACGGCAGGACGATGACGATGGTGCCGAGCGGCTCCTTGATCGCGAAATGGAACTGGCCCGGCACCGTGTTGCCGGCCAGCCGCCCGGTCTCGTGCCGCGCCACCTCGGCGTAGTAGTCGATCGCGGTCGCGCACCAGGAGATCTCGTCGACCGATTCCTTGAACGGCTTGCCCTCCTCGCGCGTCAGGTGCTCGGCATAGAGCGCCTTGTCGCGGCGGATGGCGGCGGCGATGTCGTGCAGGATGACGGCGCGGCTGCGCGTGTCCTGGGCGCACCAGGCCTTGCGCGCGGCATTGGCGACAGCGATGGCTTGGTCGACCTCGGCGTCGGTCGCGTCGGCAATGTGGCCGATGCGGTCCTCCGTCGCCGGGTCGATCACGTCGAGTTGCGCCGTGCTGGCGCTGGCGGTCCAGGCGCCATCCACGTACAGCGTGCCGGACAGGCGCTTGAAATCGTTCAAGGCGGTCATTGCGATGCTCCCCTGATCGCGGCGGCCGTGAAGCCGCGGCGCCATTTTGACTGTTTAATTTTTTTTAAATCTGCGCCATTGTTCGTTTATACCGCAAGCGGATTCAATTCCGGCGCATCGCCCGCTGCGGACAAAGCCCTTCTGTGCAGACAGGGGCCGTGTTAGTTAGCCGGCCCATCGATGTCCGGGGATCGCAGGTGCGCGTGACGAAACAGCCGAAGACCATCAGGAAGAAGACGGCCAAGGCTGTCCGGAGCAAGAAGACCGACAATCACGCTGTCGAACTCGGCGTCGGCGCACGGCTGAAGGCGGTGCGCGAGCAGGCCGGGCTGACCCAGCGCGAGCTGGCGCGGCGCGCCGGCGTCACCAACGTCACCGTCTCATTGATCGAGCAGGAAAGCCACGCGCCTTCCCTCGCTTCGCTGCACCGCATCCTCACGGCGATCCCGATCACCATGGCGGAATTCTTCGCCCTGCCGGTGACCAAGCAGGACATCCTGTTCTACGAACATGACGATCTGGCGGTGGTGACGCGCGGCAGCGCCGACCTCCGCGTGCTGGGCGCCGAGCGGCGCGACAAGAAGCTGCAACTGTTCTTCGAACGCTACGCCCCCGGCGCCCATACGGGCGACGAGCCGATCGTGCATGACGGCGAGACCGCCGCCGTGGTCGTGCAGGGCTCGGTCGAAGTCGAGGTCGGCGGCCAGCGCAGGCGCATCCATGCCGGCGGCGGCTTCCAGATCCTCGGCAAGCAGCCCTACCGCCTGACCAATCCCGGCCGCCAGACCGCAATCGTCGTCTGCGCCTGCACGCCGTCGCTGGTCTAGGGCGCATTGCCGTCGCGACGGCGCATGACTAGGCTTCGAGCAACTGGGAGAGCCGCCAATGACAAGCAAGACCGTCGTCCAGTTCAAGAAGTCGGAACGCAGTTTCAGCGCCTATGGCGGGCCGCCGGGCCAGGCGACCATCGCGCGGCTGGTCGGGCCGGACATCAGCAGGACGATGGGTGCCGGCATCGCCACCTTCGACGGCTGCTCGATCGAGTGGACCGTGCTCTATGACGAGCTGATCGTGGTGCTGGAAGGCGCCTTCCGCCTCGTCGTCGGCGACAAGACCTTCACCTGCACGCCGGGCGACGTGCTCTGGATCCCGGAGAACACGCCGCTCAGATACGAGGGCGACAAGGCGACGGTGTTCTATGCGCTCCATCCCGTCGACTGGCGGCAGAAGCACGGCTTGGCCTAGAGGAAGACGCAGATCGTGACCAGCAAGCTACCGCATCTCTTCTCGCCCATCCGCATCCGCGGGCTGGAGATCAGGAACCGCATCCTCTCCACCGGCCACGACACCACGCTGATCAGCGGCGGCGTGCCGAACGACGCGCTGATCGCCTATCACGAGGCGCGCGCCAAGGGCGGCGCCGGGCTCATCGTCGTACAGGCGGCCGGCGTGCATGAGAGCGCCAAATACACCTCCCACGTCCTGATGGCATCCGAGGAAAGCGTCCCCGGCTATCGCCGCCTCGCGGAGACGGTGCACAAGCACGGCTGCAAGATCTTCGGCCAGCTGTTCCATCCGGGACGCGAGATCATGGAAAGCCAGGACGGCTCCATGCCCGTCGCCTATGCGCCCTCTGCCGTGCCGAACGAACGCTTCCACGTCATGCCGCGGCCGATGACCAAGGCGATGATCGACGAGGTGGTGAAGGGCTATGGCGAGAGCGCGGCGCGGCTGCGCGGCGCCGGGCTCGACGGGCTGGAGATCGTCGCCAGCCACGGCTACCTGCCGGCGCAGTTCCTCAACCCGCGGGTCAACCTGCGCAGCGACGACTATGGCGGCGGCTTCGAGAACCGCCTGCGCTTCCTGAAGGAGGTGATCGCCGCCGTCCGCGCCCATGTCGACGATGCCTGCATCGTCGGCCTGCGGATCAGCGGCGATGAGAAGGACCCGGACGGATTGCAGGAATCCGAGAGCCTGCAGGCGATCGTCGCGGTGGGCGATCTGGTGGACTACGTCAACGTCATCGCCGGCTCCTCCGCCGGCTTCGGGGCGGCCGTCCATATCGCCCCGCCCATGGCGATCGGCAACGCCTATGTGGCGCCCTTCGCCGCGGCGGTGAAGGCCAAGGTGAAGGCCGCCGTCTTCGTCGCTGGGCGCATCAACCAGCCGCAGGACGGCGAGAAGGTCATCGCCTCAGGCCAGGCCGACATGGTCGGCATGACACGGGCGATGATCTGCGACCCGGAGATGCCGGGCAAGGCGGAGGCCGGGCGGCTCGACGACGTGCGCGCCTGCATCGCTTGCAACCAGGCCTGCATCGGCCATTTCCACATGGGCTATCCGATCTCCTGCATCCAGCATCCGGAAACCGGGCGCGAGCTGACATACGGCACGCTGGCCAAGGCGGCGAAGCGCAAGAAGGTCATGGTGGTGGGCGGCGGCCCCGGCGGCATGAAGGCCGCCGCCGTCGCCGCCGCGCGCGGCCACGCCGTGACGCTCTATGAGGCCGCCGAACGCCTCGGCGGCCAGACGCTGCTGGCCCAGGCCCTGCCCGGCCGCGCCGAATTCGGCGGCATCGTCACCAACCTCGCCCGCGAGATGGAGCTGGCCGGCGTCCGCGTCCTGCTGCGCCAGAAGGTCACCCGCGCTCTCGTCGAGGCGGAGAAACCGGATGCGGTGATCGTCGCCACCGGCGCCACGCCGCGCGCGGCGGAGATCGAAGGCGTGGAGACCGGCCACGTGGTCAATGCCTGGCAGGTGATCCGCAACGAGGTCAATGTCGGCCCGTCGGTGGCGATCGCCGATTGGCGCTGCGACTGGATCGGCATGGGCGTCGCCGAGATGCTGGCGCGCCAGGGCTGCCGGGTGCGGCTCTGCGTCGACGGCTACATGGCCGGCCAGCGCATCCACCAATACGTCCGCGACCATTGGGTCGGGCAACTGCACAAGCTGGGCGTCGAGATCGTGCCCTATGCGCGGATCTACGGCGTCGACGGCAGCACGGTGTATTTCCAGCACGCCACCAGCGGCGAGCCGATCATTTTCGAGGACATCGATACGCTGGTCGCCTCGCTCGGCCATCACCGCGCGGCCGCGCTGGAGGACGAACTCGCCGGCTGGGCCGGGGAAGTCCACCTGGTCGGCGATTGCGTGACGCCGCGCACGGCGGAGGAAGCGGTGCTGGAGGGACTCAAAGTTGCGGCCGCGCTGTGAGGCGCAGCCGCGAGTGTCGTGGGAGTATGGGTGTTAACGTCGGGACTACGATCTCTCTCGACGAAGGCCAATCCGGCAGCCGCCTCCGTCTTTCGTCATAGGCAGAATGCCGGGTCTTTGTTTAAAGACTGTTAAAATGCCCGGGACCTCTCCCGGAGCGTCGGAATTAACCAAGTTCGCCGCGCGACCCAGGCCCGATTAGGGTTGCTGAAAGACGCTCCGCAACCCTGGCGTTTGAGCAACACTCGACAGAAAACCATGACAATCCTGCATGTGTGCTTAACCGAATTTGCAGGCGCTATGGGCGGTTGAGCCGCAAAGCCGCGGTATTCCGCGAGAGCTACGGTTAACGCCCGATTCCATCAAAATCGCGCCAAGTGTAACCTTGATCACCCAGTGTGGCCGGTGCTGTTGACGCCGGCGTGGCGTCACGGAACGATCACCCCACAAAAGATTACCGGGCGTTTACCTTCGGCAACTTGGGGAGCATGACATGCTTCAGTTCTACGTTAACTACAACATCGGCAGCCTGACTATGCCGATGCGACTTCAGTCGGGCCCCTTCACCACCGTCGAAATGGCCGACCGGCATCGCCGCGGCATTGTCAGCCAGGAGGATGTGACCCTGTGCTGGATCGGTGTCAGCCGTGACGAGACCCGCCAGCTGGTGAACGACGATACGGCGAAGGTGAAGGCCTTCTTCGCGCCTTCCATGGTTTCGACCGCCGCTTAAGACCGAGCGATCCTCCTCCCGACGATGCCCGGCCGGCGGCGACGCAGGCCGGGCATTTCCCATTCTGGGGGGAGCCCGCTTCAGGGCGCGGTCACGTAGCGGGCCGGATTGGCCGCCGCCGGGGTCGACAGGCCGGCCTTCATCAGCGCCGCCTCTTCCTGCGGCGTCCGGCCGAAGAAGCGCTTGAACTCCCGGCTGAACTGGGACGCGCTTTCATAGCCGACGCGGGTGGCGGCAAGGGCCGCGCTGGCGCCGTCCTGGACCATCAGCAGCCGCGCCTTGTGCAGCCGCGTCGCCTTCACGTACTGGATCGGCGAGTTCTGCGTCACCGCCTTGAAATGCACATGGAAGGCCGGGACGCTCATGCCCGCTTCCTGCGCCAGGCTGCCGACATCGAGGTCGCCGTCGAACTCGGTATGGATCCGGCGCAGCGCCTTGGCGATCTTGCCGAACTGGCTCTGATGGGTGAGCCCGGCGCGGATCGCTCCGCCCTGCTCGCCGGTCAGCACGCGGAAATAGATCTCGCGCACGATCGCGGGCCCGATCAGCCGCGCCTCCACCGGCGAGGTGAGCGCATTCAGCAGTCGCAGCACCGCGTCGGACAACTCATCGCTGAGCGGCGTCGCGCAGATGCCCTTCGGCGCCGGCGCCGCCGTGCCGCCGCTCTCATCCAGCGCCAGCAGCAGTTCTGCCGCGACCGCCAGGTCGATGCGGATCGACACGCCAAGGAACGGCTCCTCCGGCGTCGCCTCGGTCTCGCCCTCGAAGGGCAGCGGCACCGACAGCACGAGATAGTGCTGCGCGTCGTAGACGAAGGCCTCGTCGCCCAGGAAGCCGCGCTTGCGGCCCTGGCAGACCACGCAGATCGACGGCTCGTACATCACCGGCCGGCGCGGCATCGAGCGGTTGGCCCGCATCAGCCGCACGCCGTCGAGGGCGGAAGGCGTCAGCCCCTCGTTCGGGGCCAGGCGCAGGATCTGCGCCGCCATGCGCTGCTGCATCGTCGGGTGGGCTTGTTTCGGGTCCAAGGCGTGCTCCTGCGTAGGATAGGATATGGATATAAACCGACCGCCCCGGCGATCAATAGCCCGCTGGATAATAGGATCAGGCAATAGACCGATATCTTCGGGTATTCGCCGTTTCGCCCCGCATCCCCACGTCATGTCCCGTGCCGGTCACCCTGTCCGGCGATACCGAAGGCAACACGATGTCGAAACGCAGCATTCCCGAAATCCGGGCCAGGTTGGCGCAGCAGGAGCTTCTCCTGCGCTCGCTCGCCCAGCCGGCTGGTTCGGCCATCCATAAGACGCGCAAGAACGAGATCACGCATGAGCAGGACCTGGTTCATCACTGGAGCTTCCCGTGGCATTGGCGCCGAGATCGTCAAGGCGGCCTTGGCGTCGGGTGACACGGTCGTCGCCACCGGCCGGGACCGCACCCGCATTGAAAAGGCCTTCGCCGCCGAAGCGGACCGGTTCCTCGCCCTTGAGCTCGACGTGGCCCGGGAGGACCAGGCGCGCAAGGCGGTCGATGCGGCGCTCGCCAGATTCGGCCGCATCGACGTGCTGGTGAACAATGCAGGCTACGGCCAGCTTGGCCTGTTCGAGGAGATCGGCGTCGACGAGATCGCGACCCAATACGCCACCAACGTCTTCGGCCTGTTCAACGTGACGCGCGCGGTGCTCCCCGCGATGCGCAGGCAGCGCTCCGGCCACGTCTTCAACGTGAGTTCGGTGGGCGGCCTGGTCGCCGCGGCCGGCGGCTCGATCTATTGCTCCACCAAGTTCGCCATCGAAGGCTTCTCCGAAGGACTGGCGCAGGAAGTGGCCCAGTTCGGCATCAAGGTGACCTTGATCGAGCCCGGCGCCTTCCGCACCGACTTCCTGAACGACAGCTCCGTCCGCTTCGGCGCCAACGGCATCGCGGATTACGCCGCATTCTCGGCGCGGACCAAGTCCTCCTTCACCGATCGCGCCAACAAGCAGCCGGGCGACCCGGTGAAGCTGGCCAGGGCGATCCTGGTGCTGGCGGATACGGAGCATCCGCCGCTGCGCTACGCGGCGGGATCGGACGCCCTGCGGCGTATCGAGGACAAGCTCGCCCTGCGGCGGAGCGAGGTCGAGCAGTGGCGGGCGCTGACGCTCTCCACGGACTATGCCCAATAGCGCACCGATGACGGGGTTGCGACCGCGCCTGGCTCTGCCGCACTTGCCGGCCTTGCTGCTCGGCGCGGTCGCCCTTGCCCTCATGGTGACGCACACCGGACCGCTGCTGCGGCCGGAAATCCTGGGCTGGAAGGCGGCGGCGCCAGCCCCCAACGCGGCGGCCGCTTCCTCGCCGCATCATCCTGTGGAGGCGCCTCTCCCCCGGGCGCGATAGCGCACTGGAATCCACGGGCGAAGCGTGTATCTTGGCGGCCCCATCCTATTTGTATGACAAAGGCCGCGAGCATGACCAAGCGCCGGATTGCCATCATCGGTCTCGGCAAGATCTCCATTGACCAGCATGTCCCCGTCATTGCCGCCGGCGGCGATTTCGAGCTGGCGGCGGTGGTCAGCACCCGGGGCCTGAGCAGCGGCGGCGTGCCCAGCTTCAAGACCGCGGCCGAGCTCTACCGGGCGATGCCGGAGGTCGGCATCGTCGCGGTCAACACCCCGCCCGGCGCCCGCCACGCCATCGCGCGGGAGGCGCTGGAGCACGGCAAGGACGTGCTGCTGGAAAAGCCGCCGGCGACCACCCTGTCGGAGCTGGCGGACCTGGAGGCGGTGGCCAAGGCGAACAACCGCGTCCTGTTCGCCACCTGGCATTCGATCTTCAATCCGGCGGTAGAGGATGCGCGCGCCCTGATTGCCAGGGTCGGCCTGAGGTCGCTGCACATCGAGTGGCGCGAGGATGTGCGCAAATGGCATCCCGGCCAGGACTGGGTGTGGGAGCCGGGCGGCTTCGGCGTCTGCGATCCCGGCATCAACGCGCTGTCGATCTTCTGCCGCATCCTGCCCTTCGCGCCCCTGGTCAAGAGCGCCGAGCTTACCTACCCCGCCAACCGCCAGACGCCGATCGCCGCCAGGATCTCCTTCACCGACCCGCAATACCGCATCGCCCTCAGCGCCGATTTCGACTGGCGCGAGCAGGGCGACGAGAAATGGCACATGACCCTGGCGCTCGGCGACGGCCGCAAGGCGCGCCTGTTCAAGGGCGGCGCCGCGCTCAGCGTCGAGGACAAGGTCGTCACCGACGTGAAGATGGAGGAATACGAGCGGATCTATCGCCGCTTCGCCGAGCTGCTCGACAAGCGGCAGAGCGACGTCGAGCCGGCGCCCTTGCGCCTCGTCGCCGATGCGATGCTGGTCGGCCGGCGCCTGACCACCGATCCGTTCAACTGGTAGCAGCGCCCTTCAGCATCCGCCATTCGCTCCAGGCGACCCCGCCGATCACCAGCGCGCCGCCCGCGACCTGGGTCCAGGTCGGCGGCCGGCCGCCCAGCGCCAGCAGGCCGATGGCGACGATCGGCGCCAGGTTGAGGTAGATCGAGGCCAGCACGATTCCCACCTTGCTGACGCCGAAATTCCACAGCAGCAGCCCGATCACCACCGAGCCGGCGATCATCCAGACGAAGATGCCGATGTCCCAGGCCTGCGGCACTTGCGGCGCCGCATGCGCCCAGCCGAGCTGGCGCGCGAGCAGGTAGCCGAGGATCAATGGCACCGCGCCATGGGCCATGGTGTTGGCGGCGATACGGAGCTGCGACCAGCCTTTCAGCCAGCGATGCACGGCGACGGAATACCAGGCCCACAGGCTGGAGGCCACAAGGCAGAGCGGTTCGCCGCCGCGCAATTGCAGGCTGAGATCGCCGGCGCTCCAGTCGATGGTGGCGAGCGCGCAGCCGACGAAGGCCAGCACCACCGCCGGCGCCAGGCGGCGGTCGAACGCCTGGCGGAAGATGAGCCCGCCGACCAGCGCCCCGATGACCGGATTGGCCGCGCTCATCACCGCGGCGATCACCGGGTTCGCGTGCGAAACGCCGATCGTGTAGATGAAGGCGAAGCTGGCGAGGCCGAGCCAGCCCGGCAGCATCGCGCGCCACAGCGCCGGCCGATAGGCCGGCCGGGCGAAACCTTCCTTCAGCCAC
Organism: Dongiaceae bacterium; assembly: GCA_039808885.1. Taxonomy (GTDB): domain Bacteria; phylum Pseudomonadota; class Alphaproteobacteria; order Dongiales; family Dongiaceae; genus Dongia_A. Next base: position 31,480 of record JBDHTX010000026.1, read on the forward strand.
AAAGCCATGTAGAGCAGCGGCACGCCGCCGACATAGCGCACCGCGCCGAGGAAGAACGGATCCCAGCCCTGCGCCAGGTGGGTGATGACCGGAATCATCGTGCCCCAGGTGCAGGCGACGGCCACCAGCGCGACGTTGCCGAAGGTGCGGTCAGATGGTGGCGTGGATGCGTTCACGAGTGCCGTCGACTCGCTTTGCTCCTTCCCCCCTTGCGGGGGAAGGGTGGGAAGGGGGGTGTTGCAGCGCCAGGTCCATCCGCGTACAGCCTTTGGTCATGTCGCCTCCGCGATGCGCTCCCGCAGGTCGCGCTACCCCCCATCCGGCTACGACTAGGCTCACTGCGTTCGCCAAGTCTCCGCTGCCTTCCCCCGCAAGGGGGGAAGGAAGACTGTTAGAAAAACAAAGGCCCGTCCCTTGCGGTGACGGGCCTTCGATCATTGCGGTACTGCTGCGCTTTAGCGCGAGTAGAACTCGACCACCAGATGCGGTTCCATGGTCACCGGATACGGCACGTCGGCCAGGGCCGGGACACGCACGAGCTTGGCGGTCATCTTCTTGTGGTCGGCCTCGATGTAGTCCGGCACGTCACGCTCGCCCAGCGCCACGGCGCCGAGGACCAGCGCGAGTTCGCGCGACTTGTCCTTCACTTCGACGACATCGCCTTCGCGCAGCTGGTAGGAGCCGATGTTGACCTTCTTGCCGTTGACCTTGATGTGGCCGTGATTGATGAACTGGCGGGCGGCGAAGACGGTCGGCACGAACTTGGCGCGATAGACGACGGTCTCCAGGCGGCGCTCCAGCAGGCCGATCATGTTCTCGGAGGTGTCGCCGCGGCGGCGCGAGGCCTCCTGGTACATCTTGCGGAACTGGCGCTCGCCGATGTTGCCGTAGTAGCCCTTCAGGCGCTGCTTCGCCATCAGCTGCAGGCCGAAATCGGTCGGCTTCTTGCGGCGCTGGCCGTGCTGGCCCGGGCCATATTCGCGGTCGTTGACGGGGCTCTTGGCGCGGCCCCAGAGATTGACGCCCAGACGGCGGTCGATCTTGTGCTTAGCGGCAATGCGCTTTGACATAACGTGGTCCTTTCTCGCTCTCTGGCGATGTTGTTGGTGTCCCGGCTGTCCGCTCCCGCCGAGGCGGGTGGCTGGACCAATCCACGAGGGGTGGTCCGGCACGAGAGCGCGCGGAATATAGAGGCTGAGCCGGGCAAGTCAAGGAACCGCGGTCGGCGCGGGAGGCGCTGGCGGCGCCTCAGATATAACGCTGACGAAACAATATGTTAACGGAAAATCCGAGGTCGAATTGCCAGTCAATGAGGGGATCGGCTAGTCTGGCGGCGGGATCGCGAGCGCCTTTGCCGGCCGCCGGCGGCCCGTTTCAAACACCAAATTGGTCATCATGAAATACCTCGAAGAATGGCTCGACGAGCGCAAGGTCGATGAGGTCGAGTGCCTTGTCCCCGATATGAACGGCATTCCGCGCGGCAAGATCCTGCCGGCGGGCAAATTCACCAAGAGCACGCGGGAATACGGCCTGCGCCTGCCCGAAAGCATCTTTCTGCAGACGGTGACGGGGGAATATCCCGACCTGGACGAAGACGATATCGGCTCGGACGAGGATCCAGACATCTATCTGCGGCCCGATCCGGACACCATCCGCATGGTGCCCTGGTACGCCGACCCGACCGCCCAGGTGATCCACGACGCCTTCCACGCCGACGACCGGCCGGTGGAGCATTCCTCGCGCTATGTGCTGAAGAAGGTGCTGGAGCTCTATGACGACAAGGGCTGGCGCCCGATCGTGGCGCCGGAGCTCGAATTCTACCTGGTCAGCGTCAACACCGACCCCGACCTGCCGCTGGTGCCGCCCGTGGGGCGCTCCGGCCGGCCGGAGACCGGCAGCCAGGCCTACGGCATCGACGCCACCAACGAATTCGACCACATCTTCGAGGACGTCTACGACTTCTGCGAAAAGTCGGAGATCGACGTCGACACGCTGACCCATGAATCGGGGGCGGCGCAGATGGAGATCAACTTCAACCACGGCAACCCGCTGGAGCTGGCCGACCAGGCCTTCCTGTTCAAGCGCACGGTCCGCCAGGCGGCGATGAAGCACAACGTCTACGCCACCTTCATGGCCAAGCCGCTGGGCAACCAGCCGGGCAGCTCCATGCACATCCACCAGTCGATCGTGGAGAAGCGCTCGAGCAAGAACCTGTTCGCCGACAGCAAGGGCCGCGACACCGCGCTCTTCCGCAATCACGTGGCGGGGCTGCAGCGCTACCTGCCGCAAGTGGTTCCCATGCTGGCGCCGAACGTGAATTCCTATCGCCGGCTGCGGCCGCGCTTCGACGCGCCGATCAACGTGCAGTGGGGCATCGACAACCGTTCCTGCGGCCTCAGGGTGCCGATCTCGGGCGCCTCGGGGCGCCGTATCGAGAACCGCCTGGCGGGTGCTGACGCCAATCCCTATCTGGCCATCGCCGCCTCGCTGCTGTGCGGCTATATCGGCATGACCGAGCGGCTGAAGCCGACCGACCAGATCGAGGGCAGCGCCTACCGCATGGCGCACACCCTGCCGAAGACCGCGCATGAGGCGCTGTCGAAGTTCCTGGCCTGCAAGCCGGTTCGGGCGCTGCTGGGCGAGCGTTTCGTGAAGGCGCTCTACATCGTGAAGATGGCCGAGCTAGAGGCGTACCAGAACGTCATCAGCTCCTGGGAGCGCGAGCATCTGTTGTTGAACGTCTGAGGCACTGGTAAACTGGCATCATGCCTTCGAGGATCGACCTGTTGATGGATTTCCCGGTTGGCCGCCACCGGCGGCCGGCAGCGGGTCGATTCTACGGACGTACGTTGCGCGCCGAGATCCTGATTCTGACCGCGCGAATCAACTTCAATCCGTGATCTGACCCGACGAACGAACCAGTTGCGGCGTCGCGCCTTTGGCGCGGCGCCGCCTTTCCTGTTTTCCGTTTCGATACGAGGTTCATCATGACCGCAATGCCCAAGCGCAATTCGACCACCGACTGGCAGGTCCAGGACCGCGCCCACATCCACCCCTTCTCCGACCAGGCCGAGCTGAAGCGCATCGGCAGCCGCGTCATCACCAAGGCGGAGGGCACCTATCTCTGGGATTCCGAGGGCAACAAGCTGCTCGACGCCTTCGCCGGCCTGTGGTGCGTGAATGTCGGCTATGGCCGCAAGTCGATCGCCGAAGCCGCCTACAAGCAGCTGCAGGAGCTGCCCTACTACAACACCTTCTTCAAGACCACGCATCCGGCGGTGGCGGAGCTGTCCGACATCCTGGTGAAGATGACGCCGAAGCAGTTCAACCATGTCTTCTACGGCCTGAGCGGCTCCGACGCCAACGACACCATCGTGCGCATGGTGCGCACCTACTGGAACCTGAAGAAGAAGCCGAGCAAGAAGACCATCATCAGCCGCGTCTACGCCTATCACGGCTCGACCATGGCGGCGGCCTCGCTCGGCGGCATGGACTACATGCACAACCTGGCCGATCTGCCGCTGCCGGGCTTCGTGCATGTGCGCCGGCCGTATTGGTACGCCGAGGGCGGCGATCTCTCGCCCGAGGAATTCGGCAAGGTCTGCGCCAAGGCGATCGAGGACAAGATCCTCGAGCTCGGCCCGGACAATGTCGCGGCCTTCATCGGCGAGCCGATCATGGGTGCCGGCGGCGTCATCATCCCGCCCTCGACCTATTGGCCGGCGGTGCAGGAGATCTGCAGGAAGTATGACCTGCTGCTGATCGCCGACGAGGTGATCTGCGGCTTCGGCCGCACCGGCGAGTGGTTCGGGTCCCAGTATTTCGGCATCGACGGCGCCGATTTCATGACCTGCGCCAAGGGCCTCAGCTCGGGCTACCTGCCGATCTCGGCGGTGATGATCGCGGACCGCGTGGCCGAGGTGCTGTCCAGCGGCATGGATTTCATGCACGGCTACACCTATTCCGGCCATCCGGCCTCCTGCGCCGTCGCCATCGAGAACCTGCGCATCCTCAGGGACGAGAAGCTGGTCGAGCGGGTGAAGAATGAGACCGGCCCCTACCTCACCAAGCGGCTGCAGGAGCTGCTCGACCACCCGCTGGTGGGCGAGGTGCGCAATGTCGGCCTGATGGGCGCCATCGAGCTGGTGAAGGACAAGAAGACGCGCAAGACCTTCGAGCCGATCGGCGAGACCGGCACCAAGTGCCGCGACCATTGCTTCAACAACGGCTTGGTCATGCGCGCGACCAAGGACACGATGCTGATCTCCCCGCCCCTCACCTGGACGAAGGAGAACATCGACGAGTTCATGGCGCTGACCAGGAAGGCGCTGGACCTCACCGCCAAGGATGTGGGCAAGGCGTAGGTCCCTCCGACGTCATCGCCGGGCCGCCCTGCGCGCGGGTGGCCCGGCGACCGTTTCCAGAAGCGGTCAGCGCGCCCGCGCGTGATCGAGGATGATCACCGGATAAGCGCAGGATCGCGGCGCCGCGACGGCGAAGAGCACGGTCTCCACCACCTCGCGATTGCCGAGCCGGCGGTCCTTGCGGTCCCAATCCGGCAGCAGCGGATCGACGTCATCGAAATCCGGCGGATAGATCGCCGTCGCGCGGATGCCCTCCGGCTGCAATTCGCGGCGCAGCGTATCGCTGAACCCGGACTGCCCGTGCTTCGCGGCGTGAAATGCGGCGGAAGCCGCGCCGAAATCCCATCCCGGCCATCCGGCGGTGGAGACGATGGTGACGATGTCGGCGGCCGCCGAACGGCGCAGTCCGGGCAGCAGGCCCTGCGTCATCAGGATGGTGCCGGTCACGCCCGCCGAAACCGTCTCGACGATGGCATCCGCGCTCTGCCCGGCGAGAGCGCCCGACATCCACGGACAGCCGTTGTTGATCAGCACATCCACCACCGGATTCGCCGCCAGCACGGCCGCGCAAGCCGCCCGCACGCTCTCCGGCCGCGCCAGGTCGCAGGGCAGGGTCGCCGCGTCCTTGCCGCAGTGCGACTTGATCGCCGCGGCCACGCCTTGCAGCGCCGCGGCGTCGCGGGCCAGTAGTACCGGATCGGCGCCGCGCGCGGCCATGTTGATCGCCAGCGCCCGGCCGAGCCCGCGCCCCGCACCGGTAATGACGACGCGCCGTCCGGAAAGATCGAGATCGCGTATCATGCTATTTCGCCGGCGAGAGACGGTAGGCACAGCGCCGCGCGCCGGCGAGGATGTGCTCCTCGCGCTCGACCCGGACATCCTTGCCGAGCACGTCGCGGAACAGCGCCAGCTCGGAGCGGCAGAAGCCCTGGCAGGCCTTGGCCGCCACGCAGATCGGGCAGTGATTCTCGACCAGCAGGACGTCGCCGTTCCGTTGCGGCCTGGCTTCCGCCATGTAGCCCTCTTCGCTGCGCTGCGCGGCCAGCAGCCTGGCCCGTTCCGCCAGCGAGCGCGCGGGCTGCAGCCGCGCCGCGTAGAGCTTGCGCATCGCTTTCTCGCGGCTGGCGATGACGCGCTCCAGCGCCTCCTCGCCCAGCGTCGCGCGGATGCCGTCGATCAGATCCAACGCCATCGCCGCGTGCGAATCCGGGAACAGCGCGTTGCCCGATTCGGTCAGCGACCAGACCCGCTTCGGCCGGCCGACCCCGGCGCGGTGGTCGTCGAACGCCACCTGGCCCTTTTCGCGCAGGCGGCCCAGCTGCTGCCGCGCCGCCACCACCGTCACCTTCAGGCGAAGGGCGATGGCCTCGGCGGTAGCGGGCCCGGCGGATTTCAGCGCGTGCAGGACGCGCATGGCGCCACGATCTTCCATGCCCGAACCGTAGCACGGGGCGACGAATAAAGAAATACATTGATTTCTAAATTAGCCGGCTCTAGAAAGATCGAAATGGGGGAGAGCCGCGGTCGCGGCGGGGATTGCATGGCTGCGGACTCAAGAATCACCTGGGGCGACCTGCTGCTCGGGCCGAAGCGCGCGGCGGTATGGACCATCTGCCTCGGCGTCAGCCTGCACGCCTTCAACTGGTTCGTCGTGTCCACCATCACGCCCTCCGCGGTGCTGGAACTCCATGGCGCCAAGCTGCTCAGCTGGGTCACCGCGTTCTACCTGGTGTTCTCCATCGTGGGATCCTCCGGTGCGGCCTTCCTCAAGGCCCGGCTCGGCCTGCGCAGCGTTCTGATCGGCGCTTCGCTGGCGGCGTGTCTCGGCAGCACCATCATCGCCCTGGCACCGACCATGGAGATGCTGCTCGCCGGCCGCATCGTGCAGGGCTTCGCCGAGGGGCTGGTGATCGCCCTCTGCTATGTCATCGCGGCCGACGTGGTGGGCGAGAAGGCCCTGCCGTCGCTGTTCGGGCTGTTGGCGGTGGTCTGGGCGGTCGCCACCATCGGCGGGCCGATCCTGGGCGGCCTGCTCGCCCAGCACTGGTCCTGGCGCGTCGCCGCGGGCTCGCTCGCCCCCGTCGCGATCCTGTTCCTCGCCCTTGCCCTCGCCGTGCTGCCGTCGCGCGGCGGCGGCAGCGGCGTGCGCGGCTGGCCGCTGCTGCGCATGATCTTCCTCACCGGCGGATCGCTCGCCGTCTGCGTCGCCAGCGAATCGAAGACGCCGGGCCTGGCGGCGATTCTGGTGGTCGCCGCGCTCGCGGCCTTGTGGATCGGCCTGCATCTGGACCGTCGCGCGCACGCGCCCCTCTTCCCGGCGCGGCTGCTGTCGCCGCGCCATCCCAGTTCGCTCGGGCTGTGGATCATCGGCTTGATGCCGCTGGCCGAGGCCAGCGTGTTCCTGTTCGTGCCCTATGTCGCCCAGGTCTACATGGGAATGAGCGTGATGCATTCCGGCCAGATGTCGTCGCTGACCGCCCTTGGCTGGTCGTTCAGCGCCATGGCGGTGGCCCGGGTCGGCATCCGCGCGGCGACGGCGCTGATCATGATCGGCCCGGTCCTGCTCACCTTCGGGATGTTCCTGATGGCCTGGAGCGTCGACCGCCAGGCGGCGCTGCCGATGGCGATCGCCCTCACCGCCTGCGGCATGGGCTTCGGCATCTCCAACGGGTTCCTGTGCCAGCGCACCATCGGCGCCAGCGATTCGCTGGAGCGCGACGTGACCTCCGGCGCCATCCCCACTTTCGAGGGCCTGGGCGCCGCGCTCGGCGCCGCCTTCTCCGGCATCATCGCCGCCAGCGCCGGATTTCCGGAGCGTGACGCCACATCCGCGCCGGTCAGCATGACCTTCCTGGTTGGCGGGTTGCTGGGCATTCCGGCGATTTTCGCGGCCCTGCGTTTCGCCCGGCAGACGGCGCATCCCGTCGCCGCCGCGCAAAGCGGCGAGTAGCGCCCGCGGCGCAATTGTCCCCTGACATTCGGCGGCGCGCGGCCGCCATGCGCGGCCGGCGCAGGCGCATGCGCCAACGTCGCTAGGAGCGGCCCGGAGCTGCCGCTAACATGACCAGCGAGAGCGGCGTTTGCTATCGGGATTTCCAGGATCATGACTCGCACGGCATCCATCCTCGTTCTTGCCGTCGGCGCCTTGTCGACCATTCTGACCTTCGGCGTGCGGCAGACCTTCGGCCTGTTCCTGCCGCCCTTGCATCAGGAACTCGGCTGGAGCATCGCCGGCCTGTCCCTTGCCTGGGCCGTCCAGAACCTACTGTGGGGCGCCTTCCAGCCCTTTGCCGGCGCCATTGCCGACACCAAGGGGCCGACCTGGGTCGTGTTCGCCGGCGGCGCACTCTACGTGGCCGGCGTCTGGCTGATGAGCGAGGCGCACTCGCCGCTGGTCTACGGCCTCGGCGGCGGCGTGCTGGTCGGCATCGCGCTCGCCTGCAGCGGCATGTCGGTGGTGCTCAGCGCCATCATGCGCGTGGCGCCGGTGGACAAGCGCGGCCTCTATGGCGGCGTCGTCACCGCCGGCGGCTCGATCGGTCAGCTCGTCTTCATGCCGTCGACCCAGGCGCTGATCGCCAGTGAAGGCTGGCAGCCGACGCTCCGCATCCTCGCCGTTGTCTGCATTGCCATCGCCTTGTGCGCCTTCGGCCTGCCGCGCGGCGCGAAGAACCAGGCGCCGGCAAATCAGCCGGCCACCCCGACGGCAGCAATCGGTATCGGCGAGGCGCTGCGCATCGCCTTCGCCGACCGCTCCTATCTGCTGCTTATCATCGGCTTTTTCGTCTGCGGCTTCCATCTGGCCTTCATCGGCTTTCACCTGCCGCAATTCGCCGCCTTGTGCGGGCTGCAGCCGACCGCCGCGTCCAACGCGCTGGCGGCCGTCGGCGGCTTCAACGTGGCCGGCTGCATCCTGATCGGCCTGCTGATGAAGCGGGCACAGTCCAAATACCTTCTGAGCGGCATCTATTTCCTGCGCGCCCTGGTCATCGCCGTCTTCTTCCTCACCCCGGTGACGGAGACTTCGATCCTGCTGTTCGGTGCGGCGCTGGGGCTGCTCTGGCTGTCGACCGTGCCGCCGACCAGCGGCCTGGTCGCGCGCATGCTCGGCACCCGCTACCTGACCATGCTGTTCGGCATCGTCTTCTTCAGCCACCAGGTCGGCGCCTTCATCGGCGCCTATTGGGCGGGCTGGCTCTACGACACGGTCGGCAACTACGACGCGGTGTGGTGGATTTCCATCGCGCTCGGGGTATTCTCCGGCCTGGTCCACCTGCCGATCCGCGAGCGCCGGACGGCGCCCGCCATCAACTGAGCCGTCGATGATCCTGGCCGATCCCGTCACGCTGCGCGCCGCCCTCGCCCGGCACCAAAGGCTGCTGGGGCTCGATCTGGGCGAGAAGACCATCGGTCTCGCGCTCAGCGATCCGGGCCTCAGCGTCGCCTCGCCAGTCACCACGATCCGGCGGACCAAGTTCACCGCCGACGCCAGGGAGCTGCTGAAGCTGGTGGCCGAGCGGCAGGTGGGCGGGCTGGTGATCGGCCTGCCGCTCAACATGGACGGCTCGGAGGGGCCGCGCTGCCAGTCGGTGCGGCAGTTCGCGGCCAATCTCCTGAAGCTGCAGGACCTGCCGATCCTGTTCTGGGACGAGCGGCTCTCCACCGTCGCGGTGGAGCGCAACATGATCGACGCCGACCTCAGCCGCGCCAAGCGGGCCAAGGTGGTGGACCAGGCCGCCGCCGCCTTCATCCTGCAGGGCGTGCTGGACGCGCTGGCGAGAACCAAAGCTTCAAACAGCTAGAACGCTTCCGTCACGGCCGCGCCCTCCGCATTCCGGTCTCAATGCAAGAACCCGGGGCGAACACGGCAGCGATTCAATCTGCGGCGATCCTTGCCGGCGGCCCGGTGACGACGAAGGGGTATGTCGTGTTTCGGCGTCCCGCCCCTTGATTTCTCCCCACCGCCCCTAGAGAGTGCGCAGATTCGCGTCGTCTCTGGGGATTTCCATGTCTGGCCCGCTTACCGGCATCCGCGTTTTCGATCTGACCCGCATCCTGGCGGGTCCCACCGCCACCCAGATGCTGGGCGATCTCGGCGCCGACGTCATCAAGATCGAGCGACCCGGCGCCGGCGACGACACGCGGAAGTGGGGGCCGCCGTTCATCAAGGGCGCCGACGGCAAAGACACCAGCGAGAGCGCCTATTATCTCGCGGTCAATCGCAACAAGCGCTCGGTCACGCTCGACATCGCGCAGCCCGATGGCCAGGAGCTGGCCAAAAGGCTGATCGCCAAGTCCGACATCTTCGTCGAGAACTTCAAGGTCGGCGACATGGCGCGCTACAACCTCGCCTACGACCAGATCAAGTATGACTTTCCACGGCTGATCTATTCGTCGATCACCGGCTTCGGCCAGACCGGACCCTATGCGCCGCGCGCCGGCTACGACTTCCTGGCCCAGGGCATGGGCGGCATCATGTCGATCAACGGCGACCCGTCGACGCCGCCGCAGAAGGTCGCCGTGGCGGTGACCGACATCATCTGCGGCATCTATTCCGTCGTCGGCATCCTGGCGGCCCTGCAACACCGGCATCTGACCGGGCGCGGGCAACAGGTTGATCTGGCGCTGCTCGATACCCAGGTCAGCTGGCTTGCCAATGTCGGGCTGCAATATCTCACCTCCGGCGTGATCCCGAAGCAGTTCGGCAACGAGCATCCGAGCATCGTCCCCTATTCGGTGGTGCCGAGCTCCGACGGGCATTTCATCCTCGCCGTCGGCAATGACCGGCAGTTCGCCGAGTTCGCGAAATTCGCCGGCAAGCCGGAATGGGCGGAGGACGAGCGCTTCAAGACCAACCCGGGCCGGGTGCGCAACCGCGTGGAGTGCTACCGGCTGATCCACGAGGTGACCTCGCTGAAGCCGATGCATTACTGGATCGAAGGCCTGACCGAGCGCGACGTGCCCTGCGGCCCGGTCAACAACATGAAGCAGGTCTTCGAGGACCCGCAGGTCCTGCACCGCGGCATGAAGGTGACCATGCCGCATCCGCTCGCCGGCAAGGGCACCATCGACGTGATCGGCAACCCGGTGAAGCTGACCGAGACGCCGGTCGACTACAAGCTGCCACCGCCCTATTGCGGCCAGCACACCGACGAGGTGCTGCGCGAGCTGCTCTATCTCTCCAACGACGACCTGCGGGCGTTGCGGGAGAAGAAGGTGATCTAGTGCTTTTGATATTCCCACTGTCACCTTCCCCCCTTGCGGGGGAAGGCAGCGGAGGCTTAGCGAACGCAGTGAGCTTAGCCGTAGCCGGAAGGGGGGTCGCGCGCTACCGCGCGCGCATCGCCGAAGGCGATGGAAAGCGAAGGCTTGCGAAGGGCGGACCCGGCACTGCAACACCCCCCTTCCCCACCTTCCCCCGCAAGGGGGGAAGGAGCACAGCGCGCATGTCGCAGCGATCAGTGCATCCATGAACATCCCCTGCCCCTTCGGCTCGCATCGCGCCATCGGCGGCGGGCTGCCGCAGCCGGCGGAACGGCTCGACCCATCTTTACCGATCCGCGACAACGAGCTGTTGATCGAGGTCGAGGCGTTGAACCTCGATTCCTCCTCCATGCGCCAGATCGCCGAAAGCTGTGGCAACGACGCGCCGCGGATGCGCGCACGGATCGCCGACATCGTCGCGGCGCGCGGCAAGATGCACAACCCGGTCACCGGTTCGGGCGGCGTGCTGGTCGGCAAGGTCACGGAGATCGGCGCCGAGTTCCCGGCGCGCGGAGTGCAGGCGGGCGATGTCATTTGCACCCTCGTCTCCCTCTCGCTGACGCCACTCGCCCTGACGAAGATTGGCGAGATCGACGTCGGCGCCGCGCGCGTCGCCGTTCAGGGTCATGCGATCCTCTTCGCCAGCGGCCTGTTGGCGAAGCTGCCCGCCGACCTGCCGCGCCAGACGGCAATGGCCCTGTGCGATGTCGCCGGTGCGCCGGGCCATGTCGCCAAGATGGCGCGCCCGGGCATGACTGTCTGTGTGCTGGGCACCGGCCGCGCCGGGCTGTTGTCGCTCTGCGCCGCGCGCCAGGCGATGGGCGGCAGCGGCACGCTGATCGGGCTCGATGCCAGCGCGCTATCGCTCGACCGGGCGGGCGCGCTCGGTGTCGCCGATCGCCTGGCCCTCGCCGATCTGCGCGATCCGCTGGCGACGCATGCCATCGTCGCGGAGATGACCGGCGGCCGGCTCGCCGACCTCACCATCGCCACGACAAATGCGCCGGGCTGCGAGGGGGCGGCGATCCTGGCGACGCGGCCGAAGGGGCGCATCCTGTTCTTCAGCATGGCGACCTCCTTCACCGCCGCGGCGCTGACTGCGGAGGGCGTCGGGCGGGATGTCGAGATGATCATCGGCAACGGCTATACCGAAGGCTGGGTCGACACCGCCTTCGCGCTCTACCGCGCCTTCCCGAAGCTGGCGGGCGCGTTCCACGGAACATGAGGACAGAAACATGAGCGACACGAAGCCGATTGCCGTGCATGCTGCGGAAGTAGCTCCGCGCACCAAGCCCTCGAACTATCCCGAGCCGTTTTTCACGCGCATGCTGAAGCGCGAGAAGCGGCAGCTTGGCGACGTATTCGGGCTGAAGAATTTCGGCGTCAACTTGACCCGCCTGTTGGCGGGCGGCGAATCCGCCCTGCTGCACCGGCACAGCAAGCAGGACGAGTTCATCTATATCCTGGAAGGTCAGCCGACGCTGGTCACCGACCAGGGCGAAGTGGAATTGCGCCCCGGCATGTGCGCCGGTTTTCCGGCCGGCGGCGTCGCGCATCAGCTGGTCAACCGCACCGAGCGCGACGTGCTGCTGCTGGAGATCGGCGATCGCACGCCCGGCGACGAGGGCAGCTATCCGAACGACGACATCAAGGCCGCGCTCGGGGCCGACGGCATATGGGTGTTCACCCACAAGGATGGGCGACCCTATTAGAGCCCCTTCTCCACCATGGCGATGATGCGCTCGCCGAGCGCGTCGCGCTGCGCGCGCGGCACCGGGCGCATCGGGCCGTCCAGGATGAGCATGGCGAAGCCGTGCACCGCGGACCAGGCGAGGAATTCGGCGCCCGGGCGACTTTCCGGCGGCAGCAATCCGGCGGCGACGAACTTGTCCAGCGCCAGGCCCAGCAGCTCGAACGGATTGAGGCCGCTTTCCCCCGCGCGCGCCGGATTGGGTCCGAGCCCGAGATCCTCCGGCGTGGTGAAAGCGGTGCGGAACAACCCCGTCTCATCCTGCGCGAAGCGGAGATAGGCCCGGCCGACGGCACGCAGGGCGCCGCGCGCCTCCTCCGCCGGGGACTTGAACCGGCGCGACTTCGCCATCTCCGCCTCGATCGCCCGCGCCAATTCGGCGAGGGCGGCGGACCGCACCGCCTGGAGCAGGTCCCCGCGACTGGCGAAATGCCGATAGGCCGCATTCGGCACCACGCCGGCACGCCGCGTCGCCTCGCGCAGCACGATGGCGTCGGGCCCGCCCTCGCGCGCGAGGGCGATGCCCGCCTCCAGCAGCGCCCGGTGCAGATCGCCGTGCCGGTAGGTGCTGCGGACGGCGGCCTTGGTCCGGACCTTGGTCATCGTCTGCCGCTCCGGCTTTCAATGTGGACAGTGTCCATTTTCCCTGCTAGCGTATGTGGACGTTGTATACATACCGCAATGCGCGGAGTCGCGCACCGGCAATCGCGGCCGCGATTCTTATATCGTTGGAGACAACCATGATGAAGCTCTATGGCTTCGGCCCCACCCGCTCGCTCCGGGCGCTCTGGGGCCTCAGGGAACTGGGCGTGGAGTTCGAGTTCGTTCCGGTCAACCTGGCGGCCGGCGAACACAGGCGGCCGGAATTCCTCGCGGTCAACCCGGCGGGCAAATTGCCGGTGCTGGTCGACGGCGACCTCGTGCTGCCGGAATCGGCGGCGATCGTGCTGTACTTGGCGGAGAAGTATCCGGAGAAAGGGCTCATGCCGGCGAAGCTGGAAGCGCGGGCGCAGGTCTACCGCTGGGTGCTGTTCGCGATGACGGAGCTCGAACAGCCGCTGTGGCGGATGGCCAAGCACAGCTTCCTCTATCCCGAGCACAAGCGCCTGCCGCAGGACATCGATCTCGCCCGGGAGGATTTCATCGCGATGGCGGCGGTCCTTGAGCGGCACATGGAAGGGCGCCAGTTCATCGTCGGCGAACGGATCAGCGTCGCCGATTGCGTCACCGCCTATCTGATGGACTGGGCCAATGAGCGCAAGCTGCTCGAAGGATTGCCGAACCTGGCGGCGTATCTGCGGCGGATGTACCGGCGCCCCACGGCACCGCGCCGGATCGCCGAGGCACGCGCGCAGATCCAGGCGGCGTGACGCGAAGCCAACTCATTCCAACAGGAGGCGTATCATGATGGTGCAACCCTATGTCTTCTTCGACGGCAAGTGCGACGAAGCGCTCGAGTTCTACAAGAGCGCGCTGGGCGCCAAGGTCAACATGCTGATGCGGTTCAAGGACAACCCCAGCCCGGAGTGCAACGCCCCGGGAACGGCCGACAAGGTCATGCATGCGGAGTTCCAGATCGGTTCGAGCGCTATCATGGCCTCGGACGGCTATTGCAAGGGGCAACCGAAATTCGATGGCTTCTCCCTCAGCATCGCCTGCGACAGCGACGCCGAGGTGGCGCGGCTGTTCAACGGCCTGAGCCAGGGCGGCGAGGTGCGGATGCCCCTTGGCCCGACCTTTTTCGCCACCAGCTTCGGCATGGTCGCGGACAAGTTCGGCGTCGGCTGGATGCTCATCCACGCCAGGCCGATGTAGGGACAATCTAACCAAGCGGTCAGTTTTCTGCCGCGAAACGGCCCGGATCCGAGCGCGGGAGTTCCCGTCCCGAATCGATCGTCCCGAATCAATTGACCGGGGGCGCGTCCTGGATATGATGCGCCCCCGATGATCGGGTCCAGCGCCGCCAACGCCTTCTTCCCCCACCGGCACCTGCTCGGCATCGAGGCGCTTTCCGCCGCCGAGATCGGCCGCCTCCTGGACCTCGCCAACAGCTACGCCGATCTGCCCAAGGACGACGAACGCGCGCGCAAGGTGCTGCGCGGCCGCACCGTCATCAACCTGTTCTTCGAGACCTCGACCCGCACCAGCACCTCATTCGAGCTCGCGGCCAAGCGCCTGGGCGGCGACGTCCTCACCATGTCGGTCGGCACGTCCTCCATCAAGAAGGGCGAGACGCTGCTGGACACCGCCATGACGCTGAACGCCATGAAGCCGGATGTCATGGTGGTGCGGCATTCGGAATCCGGCGCCGTCAACCTGCTGTCGCAGAAGGTCGACGGCTCCGTCATCAATGCCGGCGACGGGCGGCACGAGCATCCGACCCAGGCCTTGCTCGACGCGCTCACCATCCGCCGCCGCCTGGGGCGGCTCGACGGCCTGCTGGTCGCCATCTGCGGCGACATCCTGCACAGCCGCGTGGCGCGCTCCAACATCATCCTGCTGTCCAAGATGGGCGCGCGGGTGCGGGTCATCGCGCCGCTGACGCTGCTGCCCAGCAACATCGACCGCATGGGCGTCGAGGTCTTCACCGACATGCGCAAGGGGCTGAAGGACGTCGACATCGTCATGATGCTGCGGCTCCAGCTGGAGCGCATGCAGGGCGCCTATGTGCCGTCGACGCGGGAATACTTCCGCTTCTTCGGGCTCGATTACGACAAGCTTGCCGCCGCGAAGCCGGATGCGCTCATCATGCACCCGGGCCCGATGAACCGCGGCGTCGAGATCGATTCCGAGGTGGCCGACGACATCAACCGCTCGGTGATCCGCGAGCAGGTGGAGATGGGGGTGGCCGTGCGCATGGCCTGCCTCGACGCGCTCACCCGCAGCCTGACGGGGAACCAATGACCCCGCCGCCGTCGCATCCGTCGAAGCCGCCACGCAAGCAGGACCGCCCGCTGGCGCTGGTCAATGCGCGCCTCGTCGACCCGGCCAGCAACCGCGACGAGGCCGGCGGCATCCTGGTCGACAACGGCATCATCCAGGAGATCGGCGCCAAGGTGACGCGCGCCGACGCGCCGGAGAATGCCGAAATCCTCGATTGCCGCGGCCAGGTGCTGGCGCCCGGCCTCATCGACATGCGCGTGCAATTGCGCGAGCCGGGCGAGGAGCACAAGGAAACGATCGAGACCGCGAGCCTCGCCGCCGCGGCGGGCGGCGTCACCTCCATGGTCTGCCTGCCCAACACCGAGCCGATCATCGACGACGTCGCCGGCGTCGAGTTCATCGCCCGGCGGGCGCGCGAGACCAGGCGCGCCAAGATCTACTGCTACGGCGCCCTGACCCAGGGACTGGAAGGCAAGGACCTGGTCGAGATGGGCCTGCTCGCCGATAGCGGCGCGCTGGGCTTCACCGACGGCATCCTGGCGGTGGGCGACGTGCAGGTGATGCGGCGCGCCCTCACTTACGCCCGCAGCTTCGACCTGCTGGTGATCCAGCACCCGGAAGACCCGCGCCTGGCCGCGGGCGGCGCCATGAACAACGGCGAACTCTCCACCCGGCTCGGCATTCCCGGCATCCCGGCCTATGCCGAGGTGATGATGATCGAGCGCGACCTGCATCTGGTGCGCGCCTCCGGCGCCCGCTATCACGCCGCGCATATCTCGACCGCGGCGTCGGTCGAGGCGATCCGCCGGGCCAAGCAGGAAGGCCTGCGCGTCACCTGCGACACCGCCCCGCCCTATTTCTCGCTGAACGAGAACGAGATCGGCGACTACCGCACCTTCGCCAAGCTGTCGCCGCCCTTGCGCGGCGAGAGCGACCGGCGCGCCATCGCCGCCGGCCTCGCCGACGGCGTCATCGACTGCATCGCCAGCGATCACGCGCCGCATGACGTGGAAAGCAAGCGCGTGCCCTTCGCCCAGGCCGAGGCCGGCATCGTCGGGTTGGAGACGCTGTTGCCCATCAGCCTGGAGCCCTATCACAAGGGCGCATTGTCGCTGCTGGCCGCCCTGCGCTGCCTGACCGCGCGGCCGGCGGATATCCTCGGCCTGCCGCAGGGGCGGCTGGCCAAGGGCGCGCCGGCCGACATGGTGTTGCTCGACCTCGACCGGCCGCATAAGATCGACGTGGCGAAGTTCCGCTGCAAGTCGAAGAACTCGCCCTATGACGGCCGGCCGGTGCAGGGCTGCGTGCTGAAGACCTTCGTCGACGGCCGCCTAGTCTACAACGCGGAAGGGGAACGGTGATAGAGACTCTCGGTCTGCCGCATCTTGCCGCCGCCATTCTCGGCTATCTGCTGGGCTCGATTCCCTTCGGCCTGCTGCTGACCAAGCTTGCGGGCCTCGGCGACATCCGCGCCATCGGCTCCGGCAATATCGGCGCCACCAACGTGCTGCGCACCGGGCGCAAGGATCTGGCGCTCGCCACCTTGCTGCTCGACGGCGGCAAGGGCGCGGTCGCCGTGCTGATCGCCAGGGTCTTCAGTCAAGACTTGGCAATCTCGGAAGACCTGACCGTCATCGCCGGCGGCGCCGCGATCCTCGGCCACCTGTTCCCCATCTGGCTGAAGTTCAAGGGCGGCAAGGGCGTGGCCACCACGCTCGGCACGCTCATCGCCGTCAACTGGATGGTCGGCGTCGGCGCCTGCCTCACCTGGCTGATCGTGGCGCTGGTCTTCCGCTATTCCTCGCTCTCGGCGCTGATCGCGGTCGCCGCCGCACCCTTCATCGCGCTCTGGCTCGGCCTCGTGCCGCTCGCCTGGCTCGCCGCCTTCGCGGCGGTGCTGGTGTGGGTCCGGCACCACGAGAACATCAAGCGCCTGCTGAGCGGCGCCGAGCCGAAGATCGGCAAGAAAAAAGACGTGCCGGCCTGAAATCCGCGGACCCTCCATCAAGGTCATCACCGGGCTTGTCCCGGTGATCCATGCATCATCACCGCGTCCCGAAACACTGATTGGATTGCCGGGACAAGCCCGGCAATGACGCGAATGCAATCGGTCAGGTTGCAAACGTGACCGGCTTTATCTACCGTCGCGCCATGCATCCGCAATCGCTCACCGAACAGGAACGCTTCGACCGGCTGCGCCTGGCGCGCACGGAGCAGGTCGGCACAGCGACGTTCCGCCGGCTGCTGCGACGCTACGGCTCGGCGCGCGCGGCGCTCGAGCGTCTGCCGGAACTGGCGCAGCGCGGCGGGCGCGCCAAGCCGCTCGCCGCACCTCCGGCCGCGCTCATCGAGGCCGAGCTCGCGGCGGCGGCGAAGATCGGCGCGCGCTACATCCATCTCGACGAGACCGACTATCCCCTGCCGCTGGCGGCGACGGAGGATGCGCCGCCGGTGCTGATCGTGCTGGGCGATGCCGATCTCCTCCACAAGCAGAACGTCGCCATCGTCGGCGCGCGCAACGCGTCCGCCAACGGCATGAAGCTGGCGCGCGACCTCGGCAACGGCCTGGCGGCGGCGGGATGGTGCGTCGCGTCGGGATTGGCGCGCGGCATCGACGGCGCGGCGCATCAGGGCGCCCTCTCGGCCGGCCCCGCGGGCGCCGGGACTGTCGCCGTGCTGGCGGGCGGCGTGGACTATGTCTGGCCCCTGGAGAATGCAGGGCTCTACGACACGATCCTGGAAAAGGGCGGGGCCGTGGTCTCGGAGATGCCGCCAGGTTTCAAGCCACGCGACTTCCATTTCCCCCGCCGCAACCGGATCATCTCAGGCCTCAGCCGCGGGGTGGTGGTGGTCGAGGCGGCGCTCCGCTCTGGCTCCCTCATCACCGCCCGGATCGCCAACGAACAGGGCCGCGAAATCATGGCCGTGCCGGGCTCGCCCCTCGATCCCCGGTGCCGCGGCGCCAACCGCCTGATCCGGGAAGGTGCCGCCCTGGTCGAGGAGACCGAGCAGGTCCTGGAGATCCTGACCGGCCTGCGTCACCAGGCCCAAGTACCTGAATTGGCTGCGGAAGATTTCGATCAACCAATTGATAACCCTAGCAACATTAGCGTGGAGCAGGTGCGCGACCTGGTCCTCAGCCGCCTCGGCCCCTCGCCGGTCGCGGTTGACGAATTGCTCCGGCAGTGTCAATCCTCCCCGCCCCTTGTCGGGCAGGTGCTGCTGGAATTGGACCTCGCGGGCCGTCTGGAGCGCCACCCCGGTAACCGGGTTTCGTTGCTGGCAGCGCATTAATATGTGGCCGTGGCGCGCCGCCGGGGCCTGAAATCGGATCGAGAGCCGCAAGAAGCGCATGAAAGTCGTCGTCGTCGAGTCTCCGGCCAAGGCCAAGACCATCAATAAATACCTAGGCAAGGATTATCGCGTCCTCGCTTCCTTCGGCCATGTCCGCGACCTGCCCTCCAAGGACGGTTCGGTGCAGCCGGAGCAGGACTTCGCCATGAACTGGGAAGTCGAGGGCCGCGGCCAGAAGCAGCTCAAGGAAATCGCCGACGCGGTGAAGGACGCCGACAAGCTGATCCTGGCGACCGACCCGGACCGCGAGGGCGAGGCCATCTCCTGGCACATCATCGAGGCGCTGAAGGCGCGCCGGGCGCTCGCCAAGGTGCCGTTCGAGCGCGTCGCCTTCAACGAGATCACCAAGCGCGCCGTGCTCGACGCCATCAACAACCCGCGCAAGATCGACCAGGAACTGGTCGACGCCTATCTGGCGCGCCGCGCGCTCGACTACCTGGTCGGCTTCACCCTGTCGCCGGTGCTGTGGCGCAAGCTGCCGGGCAGCCGCTCTGCGGGGCGCGTGCAATCCGTCGCGCTGCGCCTGATCTGCGAGCGCGAGGCGGAGATCGAGGCCTTCAAGCCGCGCGAATACTGGTCCATCGAGGCGGAGCTCACCGCGCCCGACGGCACCGCTTTCGTCGCCCGCCTGACGCATCTGGACGGCAAGAAGCTCGACAAGTTCGACATCGCCGACGAGGCCGCCGCCAAGGCCGCTGCCGAGAAGGTGCGCAACGGCGCGCCGTTCAAGGTCGCCGCGGTCGAGCGCAAGCAGGTCAAGCGCCACCCCTTCGCGCCCTTCACCACCTCGACCCTGCAGCAGGAGGCGTCGCGCAAGCTCGGCTACAGCGCCACGCAGACCATGCGCATCGCCCAGCGCCTCTATGAAGGCGTCGACATCGATGGCGAGACCGCCGGCATCATCACCTATATGCGTACCGACGGCGTCACCCTGTCGCAGGACGCCATCGAGTCCAGCCGCAAGCTGATCGTCGAGCAGTTCGGCAAGGAGTTCCTGCCCGACACGCCGCGCATCTACAAGGCCAACGCCAAGAACGCGCAGGAGGCGCACGAGGCGATCCGCCCGACGGATCTGTTCCGCCGCCCGGACAAGATCCGCCGCTACCTGCGCGAGGAAGAGGCCGCCCTCTACGACCTGATCTGGAAGCGCACGGTGGCGAGCCAGATGGAAAGCGCCGAGCTCGACCAGGTCGCCATCGACATCGCCGCCAATGACGGCAAGTCGATGCTGCGCACCACCGGCTCGGTGGTGAAGTTCGCCGGCTTCCTCAGCGTCTATCAGGAAGACCACGACGAGCCGCTGGAGGATGACGACAGCGGCCGCCGCCTGCCCGACCTGAAGCAGAACGACGCGGTGAAGGCCGGCCTGGTGCGGCCGGAGCAGCATTTCACCCAGCCGCCGCCGCGCTACAGCGAAGCCAGCCTGATCAAGCGCCTGGAGGAGCTCGGCATCGGCCGGCCGTCGACTTATACGTCGATCCTGCAGACGCTGAACGACCGCAACTACGTGCGCACCGAGAAGAAGCGCCTGATCCCCGAGGATCGCGGGCGGCTGGTGACGGCATTCCTCACCAACTTCTTCGAGCGCTACGTCGAGTACGGCTTCACCGCCGATCTCGAGGAGAAGCTCGACGACATCTCCGGCGGCCGCGCGCAATGGAAGGACGTGCTGCGCGACTTCTGGCTCGATTTCAGCCGCCTGCACCAGCCGGCCAATGACGACGACGGCACGCTGCCGTCGATGGACGACGCGGTCAAATTCCTCGATTCCGGCATCGGCAAGCGCTCGGTGGTGATCGACGCGCTGAACGATATCCTGGGGCCCCATTTCTTCCCGCCGGCGCCGGACGGCCGCGACACGCGGATCTGCCCGGCCTGCGGCGCCACGCATAACGGCCAGCTCGGCATCAAGCTCGGCAAGACCGGCGCCTTCATCGGCTGCTCGAACTATCCGGAATGCCGCTACACCCGGCCGCTCGCCGTCGCCAATGGCGAGGAATCCGAGCAGGTCGGGCCGCAGGAGCTGGGCCAGGACCCGAAGAGCGGCAAGAACGTGACCCTGCGCAAGGGCCCGTACGGCCACTACGTGCAGCTCGACGAGCCGGGCGACGAGAAGCCCAAGCGCGTCTCGCTGCCCAAGGGCATCCCGCTCGACCAGGTGAGCCTGCCGCTGGCGCTCGGCCTGTTGTCGCTGCCGCGCGTGGTTGGCGACCACCCGGAGACGAAGAAGCCGATCATGGCCGGCATCGGCCGCTTCGGCCCCTATCTGCAGCATGACGGGAAATACAAGTCGATCCCCAAGGACGACGACGTGCTGACCATCGGCCTCAACCGCGCCGTCGACCTGCTGGCGCAGGAGAGCAAGGGTCGTGGTCGCGGAGCGCCCGCCCCCGGCAAGCCGATGGGCGAGCATCCCGAGGACAAGCAGCCGGTCACTTTGCACGAGGGCCGCTACGGCCCCTACGTGAAGTGGGGCAAGGTCAATGCCACCATCCCCAAGGGCATCGAGCCCTCTTCGCTCAGCCTCGACCAGGCCATCGGCCTGCTGAACGAGCGCGCGTCCAAGATGGGCGGCGGCAGGCCGCGCAAGGCGCCGAAGCCAAAAGCCGCCCCGAAGGCAAAGAAGGCCGCCAAGGAGAAGCCCGCCAAGGAAGCCGCCGCCGAGGCCCCAAAGCCGGCGAAGACGGCCGCCAAGAAGACGGCGAAGAAGGCCACCAAGAAAGCGGCCGGCGCGTAACGACCCGCGATTGCCTCCCTCGATGCTGGCAAGTCATGGCTGGCCCCCAGGACCGCCGCATTGTGGCCCTGTCGCCGATTCGGCCGCCTGATATGATGCGCGCGCTTCACAACGCGCGAGCCACGCCATGTCCCGCAGCCAGGCCGTTCCCACCGTGCAGGTCAACAATGACCGGGTCATCGTCACCGAATGGCGCTTCGCGCCGGGGGCGGAGACGACGTGGCATCGCCATTCCTATGATTATGTTATTGTGCCGCTGACGACCGGCAAGCTGCTGATCGACGACGGCAAGGAGCACCGCTACGCGGAGATGACCGCGGGCGGGTCCTACTATCGTCCGGTCGGCGTCGAGCACAATGTGATCAACGCCAACGACTACGAATTCGCCTTTGTCGAAATCGAAATCAAGGCCCCGCAAGGCTGACCCTGAAGACGGCGAGAGAAGCGGCAAGGGCAAGCCGCGCCCCAAGGCCGTCCCCTTCCCCACCAAGGAACAGGTGCTGGCTTTCATCCGCGAAAGCCCGACGCCGGTCGGCAAGCGCGAGATCGCGCGCGCCTTCCATCTGAAAGGCAGCGACCGCATCCCGTTGAAAGCGCTGCTGAAGGAGCTGGAGCGCGAGGGTGGTGTCGATCGCGGGCGCAAGCGGCAGCTCTCCGCGGCCGGCGCGCTGCCCGAGGTCGCCGTGGTGCAGGTGATCGGCCCGGATGCCGACGGTGATCTGTGGGCGCGCCCCGTCGATCTGCGGCCCGACGACGCCGAGCCGAAGATCGTCATCGTCGGCGACCACAAGCTGGACCGGCCGCTCGCCGCCGGCGACCGGGTGCTGGTGCGGCTGCAGCGCACCGACGCCGAAGTCTACGAGGCCCGGCCGATCCGCCGGCTGGAAAGCCGGGCGCAGCGCGTGGTCGGCCTGTTCGAGAAGGACAAGGACGGCTTCGGCCGCGTCACGCCGACCGACAAGCGCATCAAGACCGAGTTCAGCGTTCATCCCAAGGATGCCGGCCAGGCGAGAAGCGGCGATCTGGTGATCATCGAGGCCGAGCCCGTGCGTCGGCTGGGCTCGCCGAAGGCCCGCGTGGTGGAGCGCGTCGGCCGCGCCGACGAGGCGCGCTCGATCAGCCTCATCTCCATCGCCGAGCACCAGATCCCGTTCCAGTTCCCGCCGGCCGCGCTGACGCAGGCAGCGGAGGCCGGCCCGGCGACGCTCGGCAGCCGCACCGATTTGCGCCAAGTGCCCCTGGTCACCATCGATGGCGACGACGCGCGCGATTTCGACGACGCGGTCTTTGCCGAGCCCGACAAGGACGAGAAGAACCCCGGCGGCTGGCGCCTCATCGTCGCGATCGCCGACGTGGCGCATTACGTGCGCGACGGCGACGCGCTCGACCGGACGGCGCGCGAGCGCGGCAACTCGGTCTATTTCCCCGATCGCGTCGTGCCGATGCTGCCGGAGGAGCTGTCCAACGGCTGGTGCTCGCTGAAGCCGAAGGAAGACCGGCCCTGCATGGCGGTCGAGATGGTCATCGACGCCAATGGCAACAAGCTGCGCCACCACTTCATGCGCGGCCTGATGCGCTCCATCGCGCGGCTGACCTACGAGCAGGTGCAGGAGGCTGCCGACGGCAGGCCGAACGACCTGACCCAGCCGTTGCTGCAGGACGTCATCAAGCCGCTCTATGGAGCCTTCCAGGCGCTGCTGAAGGCGCGCGAGGCGCGCGGCACCCTGGAACTCGACATCCCGGAGCGCCGCGTCTTCCTCGGCAGCGACGGCCACATCGACCGCATCCTGCCGCGCACGCGGCTGGATTCGCACCGCCTGATCGAGGAGTTCATGATCGCCGCCAATGTCGCGGCGGCGGAAGCCCTCGAGAAGCGGCGCCAGCCCTGCATGTACCGGGTGCATGACGCCCCCGACCCGGCGCGCATCGAGGCCCTGCGGGAATTCCTCGAGGGCCTGGACATGAGGCTGGCGCGCGGCCAGGTGATCCGCCCGAAGCATTTCACCCGCCTGCTGGAAATGGCGAAGGACACGCCCTATGCGGCGACCATCCACGCCCTGGTGCTGCGCTCGCAATCCCAGGCGGTCTACGCGCCGGACAATCTCGGCCATTTCGGCCTGGCGCTGGCCCGCTACGCGCACTTCACCTCGCCGATCCGGCGCTATTCCGATCTGCTGGTGCACCGGGCGCTGATCTCCGGCTACGGCTTCGGCGAGGACGGCCTGGCGCCGGCGACCATCGGCCAGTTCGAGACCATCGGGCAGCACATCTCCGCCACCGAGCGGCGGGCGGCGGCGGCCGAGCGCGAGGCGATCGACCGCTACGTCGCCCATTTCATGGCCGAGCGCGTGGGCGAGATATTCCCCGGCCGGGTCAGCGGGGTCGCCAAGTTCGGCCTGTTCGTCGCCCTGCAGGAGACCGGGGCCGACGGATTGCTTCCCATCGGCTTGCTGCCCAACGACTTCTACGACCACGACGACCGGCGCCACGCCCTGGTCGGCCGGCGCTGGGGTCGGGTGTTCGAGCTGGGCGCCCCCATCGTCGTCAAGCTGGCGGCGGCGCAGCCGCTGACCGGCGGCCTGACCTTCGAATATGTCGAGGGCGGAACCGCCGGCGCGGGCGGTGGCGAGTCCCGGTCCCGCGGCGCCATCCATGGCGCTTCCGGCGGCGCGGCCCGCCCCCCGGGGCGCGGGCCAGGCCGTGGCTTTCCTGGCAAGAAGTCCTCGGCGCCGCGCGGCCCGACCAGAGGAAAGCCCTCTAACAAGCTGAAAAAGAAAAATAAAGATCGCAAGAAGCGGCCCCGCCGCTGAGCGGCAGAGTTGCCACAGTCAGATGGCCGTCATGCAACTCAGGCTATGCAACGCGCTGGCGCGGCATGGCGAATTTGCTAGTGTAGGCATGCTGTTAACCAGTTCTTGGCGGCTGCGGCTTAGCGTGACCCTTAGAATGGATTGTCTCAAGTGACCGGAGTCTTCCGCATGCGTGCGCCGCTTTCGGTGCGCGGCGCCGGCTTGGCCGCCCTCCTAGCCCTCCTTGTGTCCGGCTGCGCCGGCACCTCTGGCACCACCGGCGATGACGGCTCCCTCGCCCGGCAGATGTTCGTCGCCGGCTTCGAGGATATCGACGCCGTCTATATCGACCAGCCCAAGATCGGCGATCTGGCCCTGGCCGGGCTGCAGCAGCTCTCGACCATCGATTCCGACGTCTCCGCCCGGCGTTCGGCGGACCGGATCGAGCTGGTCCTGAAGAACCAGATCGCCTACAGCACCAATGTCGAGGACGATTTCGACGCCCAGGACTGGGGCGAGGTCACCAGCGACGTGCTGGCCGAGGCGGCCAGCGAATCCGAGAAGATCAAGACCGCGCCGACGGAAAAAGTCTTCGAGGCGATGTTCAGCGGCATCGTCGGCAAGCTCGACCAGTTCTCGCGCTATTCCAGCGCCAAGAACGCCAAGGAGAACCGCGCCGCCCGCGACGGCTTCGGCGGCATCGGCGTGCGCATCTCGGTCGAGGACGACCAGGTCCGCGTCATCTCCGTCATGCACTACACCCCGGCCGAGCGCATGGGGATGAAGACCGACGATATCATCACCGCCATCGACGGCCAGTCGACCAAGGGCCTGAACCAGCAGGAGGTCGTCGACCGCCTGCGCGGCCCTGTCGACAGCAAGGTCGAGGTGACCATCAAGCGCGCCGACAAGGCCGATCCCTTCGCCCTCGCCATCACCCGCGCCCACGTGGTGCCGGAGACCGTGAATTATCGCCGCGAAGGCGACGTCGCCTATTTCCGCATCTACAGCTTCAATTCCGAGACCGCCGACAGCCTGAAGCGCGCCGTTTCCGACGCGGAGCAGGAAATCGGCCCGCGGCTCAAGGGCCTGGTCATCGACCTGCGCGGCAATCCCGGCGGGTTGCTGAACCAGTCGGTCGCGGTCTCCAACCTGTTCCTCACCGGCGGCCGGGTGGTTTCCACCCACGGGCGCCATCCGGACTCGCATCAGTTCTTCGAGGCCAGCGGCGACGACATCACCGACGGCAAGCCGATCGCGGTGCTGGTGGACGGCAATTCCGCCTCCGCCGCCGAGATCGTCGCCGCCGCGTTGCAGGACAACCGCCGCGCCGTGGTGGTCGGCTCCAACACCTATGGCAAGGGCACGGTGCAGACCGTCCTGCCGATGCCGAACCAGGGCGAGATCACGTTGACCTGGGCGCGCTTCCATGCGCCGTCCGGCTATACCCTGCATCATCTCGGCGTGCTGCCGACGGTGTGCACCGCGAGCTACACCAACGCCGACCTGGTGCTGAAGGATCTCAGCAGCGGCAAGCTGCCGATGGTGCCGACCGACCGCCGCAACCTGGTCAAGCCGGAAGATACCAAGAGCCTGGATTCGCTGCGCAAGACCTGCCCGGCGCGCGAGACCGAGAACCCCATCGACCTCGACGTCGCGCTGAAGCTGGTGCGGGCGCCGGAGGAATATGCCGAAGCGGTGCATCTGGCCGAGCCGCCGCAGCTCGGACAGAACGATACCGGCGACGACACCACCACCCTGACGCAATGACGTCGGCGCGGCGATGAATGGTCGGCCGGTCCGCCCGGTCGACGCCGCCGGCCTGATCCTGCTGCGCGGCAGCCGCGAAGCGCCCGAGATCCTGCTCGGCCGCCGCCACGCCAAGACCCCCTTCCTGCCCGACATCTATGTGGTGCCCGGCGGGCGCGTGGACGACGCGGACATGCGGCCTTCGGGCTTTGCCGAGACGCCGCACCCTTCCGTCGCCCGCGATCTCGCCATCGGCAGCCGCCGGCCGCCCGTCGCCTTCCTGCGCGCCGCGCTGCGCGAGACGTTGGAAGAGACCGGGTTGCTGGTGGGCCGTCCGGCCGAACCGCAGGGCGTGCCGGAGCCCGGCATCTGGGCCGCCTATGCCCAGGCCGGACTGGCGCCGGATTTCGCCGGACTGGATTTCGTCCTGCGCGCCATCACGCCGCGGGAATCCCCCCGGCGCTACAATACCCGCTTCTTCCTGGCGGACGGAGCAACCGCCCGGGGCAACCTGGCCGGCGACGGCGAATTGCTCGACCTCGGCTGGCGGCCGGTCGACGCCCTGGACCGGCTCAACATCGTGGACGTGACCTGGGAATTGATCCGGGCTGCCCTGCGCCGCTGGCGGGACCGTGTCCCGGTCGGGGCGGATCGCCCTAAGCTATTGATTTATCGGAACGATGTCCTGCATCTGCGCGACCTGCCCAGCGCCCGGGGCGGGGTTGCCAAGGGCCGCCGGACTTGACTTTGCGCCTTTGCTGGCTATGGTGCGGCACCTTTTGCCCCTATGGCACTGACGAGACTGGAAAATGGCTAAGTCCAACACGGTATTGATCAAATTGGTGAGCACGGCCGACACCGGCTACTACTACGTCACCAAGAAGAACCCGCGCACCTCGACCGAAAAGCTCGAGTTCAAGAAGTACGATCCGGTGGCGCGCAAGCACGTCGCTTTCAAGGAAGCGAAGATCAAGTAGTCTGCCGCGCATTGCCGGCCAATCGAAAGCGCTTGGCTCCGCCAGGCGCTTTTTGCTGAGTGGGGACAGCATGCCGACGACCCGCGTAGCCCAGGCGCTGATCATGGCCGGCCCATCGGGCGCCGGCAAGACCGCCCTCCTGCGGAGTTTGTCGGAGGGCCGGTTGCCGGCCGAGCTGATGGCGGAGTTGCCACCCGGCGCGGAGCGCTGGCCGGTGGTCTGCGCGGGCCACCCGGATCAATGGAGCATCTTCGATCGCGGCGATGCGGACGACGACGCCCTGGAAGGAATCGTCGTCCATTACGACGTCACGACCGCCTGGCACTGGCACAAACGCGACTTCCGGCTGGATCCGTTCTGGCGATTGCTGCGGGATTGCCCGACACTCACCTGGGTGGAGATCAGGCCACCGCGACATCGCCTGATCGCGCAATGGTGCAACGTCCAGATCGGCATGCCGAGCGTGTTCCTGATCCGGCTGTGGAATCTGTACGCGGCGGCTGTCAAAGCCCTGCTCGCCGGCCTGCGCCGGCTGCGGCGACAGAGAGGCACCGCCGAGAATCCGCATTGGCGCTACCCGCGGCCCCTGCGCTTCCTGAAGCGCATCGATCTCCGGCTACGAAGCATCGCGCCCATTCGGACCACGACCCTGGAATTCTACCAGGAGCCGGGGAATGTCGAACGGATGCTGGATCGCTGGGACGAGGCCGCGGACGAGATCTTCGGGGCGCGCCTGGTCAAGCGGATCGCGCTGGTTCCCGATCGACACAGTCCGGTCGGGCGGCGCATGTCGTGGCGGACGACGGCTGTCGCGGCCTTCGCCGCGCGGGCCAGGATAGTCGCCTTCAAGGAAACGTGAGTCAGGCCACCAGCAGCGCGCTGGGATCGGCGCAGACCTGGTTGCGGCCGCCTTGCTTGGCGCGGTAGAGGGCGGCGTCGGCGAGCTTGATCAACTCCTCGCCTGACATCGGCTTGCTGGTCGAGGCGACGCCGATGCTGACCGTCACGCTGAGCTGGCCGCCGGGCGCCTCGGGGATCTGCATCATTGTCGCGGCGACCTTCTTGCACAGGCGCTCCGCCGCCTTCACCGCGTTGTCGCCGTCGGTGTCGGGCAGCAGGATGACGAATTCCTCGCCGCCGAAGCGCGCCACCATGTCGATGTTGCGCATGGACTGGGTGGCGCACTGGGCGAATTGCTTCAGCACCTCGTCGCCCGCTGCGTGACCATAGGTGTCGTTCACCGATTTGAAGCGGTCGAGATCGCACATCAGCACGGACAGTGCCTTGCCGGTGTCGCCGACCCGCTTCATCAGCCCGTCCATGTGGCGCAGCGCGTAGCGCCGGTTGTAGACGCCGGTCAGCACGTCGGTCAGGGCCATGGACAGGCTGCGCTCGTAATTGGCGCGCAGGCGGTCCTGGTAGCGGCGGCGGCGCACCTGGATGCGCACGCGGGCCAGCAGCTCGTTGGCGTCGATCGGCTTCATCAGGTAGTCGCTGACGCCGATGTCGAGGCCCTTGACCAGTCGCGGCATCTCGAACTCGTCGACGATGAGCAGGATCGGGACCTGGCGCGTCTCGTCGTGGGAACGCAGGTTCGAGCACAGGCGCAGGCCGTCCTCCTCGCCCACCTGCAGGCCGGTGATCACCAGGTCGTATTGCCCCCTGGCGGCGCGCTGCAGCGCGTCCGCGGAATTGACCGCCACCTCGACGACATCCTGGTCGGTGGCGAGGATCGAGGAGATGCGCTGCGCCGCCGGCGCGAAGCCCTCGACCAGGAGGATCTTGGCGCCCTGGTGCTCTTCCTCGCTGGGCTCGGCCTCGGAGGAGAACACCTCGAACTGGCCGGAGGTCTGCTCGCGCATGCGCCATTCGTCCATGATCATCTTCAGGCGAACGAGCGAGCGCACGCGCGCGAAGAGCGCGAGGTCGTTGACCGGCTTGGTCAGGAAGTCGTCGGCGCCCGCCTCCAGGCCGCGCACGCGGTCGGCCTGGTCGCTCAAGGCCGTCACCATCACGACGGGCAGGAAGCGGGTGCGCGCGTTGGCGCGGATGCGGCGGCAGACCTCGAAGCCGTCCATCTCGGGCATCATGACGTCCAGCAGGACGATGTCGGGGGTCTGCTTCTCGATCAGCGCGAGGGCTTCCGCGCCGCTATTGGCCGTCATGACCTCGAAATACTCGGCGGCGAGCTTTGCTTCCAGCAAGCGAACGTTGGCGGCGATGTCGTCGACGACCAGGACGCGGGCCGACATGGACTACTGCAGGAAACGATCGACGGTTTCCAGGAATTGGACGACGGAAATCGGTTTCGCGATATATGCCTCGCAGCCGCCTTCGCGAATCTTCTCTTCATCGCCCTTCATCGCGAACGCCGTCACAGCAATGATGGGAATGGACTTCAGGTTGTCGTCTTCCTTGATCCATTTGGTCACCTCGAGGCCGGAGACCTCGGGCAACTGGATATCCATCAGGATCAGGTCCGGCTTGTGCTGGCGCGCCAGCTTGAGCGCCTCCATGCCGTCCTTGGTCTGCAGGATGTTGTAGCCGTGCGCCTGGATGAGGTCGTGGAAGAGCTTCATGTTGAGCTCGTTGTCCTCGACGATCAGGATCGTCTTTTCCGACGCCCGGCGGCGCTTCTCCTCCGGCGTCAGCTGCGTCTTATCAGGCATTGTTCCTCCGACCCGAGGTTCCCCGGTGCATTGCTCGCACGGCACGTCCGAACCCAGTCACCCGCATCGCCCCCGTACCGACTCGGCGCATGCGAGGCAAGTTTCACCCAACTTATGCATAATTGGACATTGGTAAACAAATCGTTCAACGTTGTATTAACTATTTCGGATGGATCAAAAATACCCTGAAAGGCCGCCCGAAGGGTCATCATCGTGCCCCAACCCGCCGCTTCCGCCGCCGGATCGTTGGACGGCCCTCCCGGCTTCTGCCGCGATTGCGGCCACCGGCTCGTCGCGGCGGGCGCGCGTTGCCCGGAATGCCGCTCGCCGCGGCTGATCCGCCACCCGGAGCTCTTCACCCTCGCCATCGGCCATATCGACTGCGACGCATTCTACGCGGCAATCGAGAAGCGTGACGACCCCTCCCTCCGTGACAAGCCGGTGATCATCGGCGGGGGCAAGCGCGGTGTCGTGTCAACGGCTTGTTATATTGCGAGAATTTCCGGTGTCCGCTCCGCCATGCCGATGTTCAAGGCGCGCAAGCTGTGCCCCGAGGCGGTCGTCATCAAGCCCAACATGGCGAAATACGCCGAGGCCGGGCGCCAGGTCCGGCGGCTGATGCTGGAACTGACCCCGCTGGTGGAGCCGCTGTCGATCGACGAGGCGTTCCTCGACCTCGCCGGCACCGAGAAGCTGCACAAGATGAGCCCGGCGGAGAGCCTCGCCCGGCTGGCGCTGAAGATCGAGGCGGAAGTCGGCATCACCGTCTCCATCGGCCTCAGCCACAACAAATTTCTGGCCAAGATCGCCTCCGACCTCAACAAGCCGCGCGGCTTCTCCGTGATCGGCCGGGCCGAGACCCTCGGCTTCCTGGCCGACAAGCCGGTGCGCTTCGTCTGGGGCATCGGCCAGGCGATGAGCGACCGGCTGGCCAAGGACGGCTACACCAATCTCGGCCAGATCCAGGCGGCCGAAGAACGCGACCTCGTCGCCCGCTACGGCAGGACCGGCGCCCATCTCTGGCACCTGGCGCGCGGCCAGGACGACCGCGCGGTCGAGCCGGATTCGCCCGCCAAGAGCATTTCCGCCGAGACGACCTTCGATGTCGACATCGCCGATTTCGCCACCTTGAGCCACGAACTCTGGCCGCTCTGCGAGAAGGTCTCCGACCGCCTGAAGCGGGCGGCGCTGGCCGGCGGCAACGTGCACCTGAAGCTGAAGACCGCGGGGTTCAAGATCCTCTCGCGCCAGCTCACGCTGGGCGCGCCGACCCAGCTGGCCGAGACGCTCTACCGTCACGGCCGGGCGCTGCTGGAGAAGGAGGCGACCGGCACCCCCTACCGCCTGATCGGCATCGGCGTCGGCGATCTGCGCGACGCCGCGGACGCCGATCCGCTCGACCTCGCCGACCCGGGAGCCGAGCAGCGCCGCAAGGTCGAGGCCGCCATCGACGCGGTGCGCGCCAAGCTGGGCAAGGGCAGCATCGGCAAGGGTCGCGGTTTCGAGGGGAAGAAGTCGTAGCGTTTTGCCGGATGCGTCCGCAGCAGCGATAGCACTTGAAACAGGACGGTCAAGAAACGGTCTCCGCTCCGACCGATTTCCTTGCTGATCTGTCGCCATGAACGCGCCGCTTCCCGCCCGTCCGGAGATCGCCGAGACCGTCGTCGCGCCCGACGTGAAACCGCGTGAGGTTTCGGTCGGCACCTGCTGCGACATCCTGGGCCCGAGCTACCTCGAATACGCCACCATTGGCGACTACTCCTATCTCGGCCCCGATTGCTCGGTGGCGGATGTGGAGATCGGCAAATTCTGCGCCATCGCCGCCAGCGTGCGGATCGGCCCGCCCAACCATCCGATGGACCGGCCGGCCCTGCACCGCTTCACCTATTGCCCGGAATACTACGTGGCGGGCGTCGAGCGCGACCACCGCTTCTTCGCCCAACGCCGCGCCGACAAGGTGACCATCGGCCATGATGTCTGGATCGGCCACGGCGTCACCGTACTGCCGAAGGTCAAAGTGGGCGACGGCGCCATCCTCGCGGCCGGCGCGGTCGTCACCAGGGACGTGCCGCCCTACACCATCGTCGGCGGCGTGCCGGCGGAACCGATCCGCGAACGCCTGCCCCGCGACCTGGCGGCGCGGCTGCAGCGCATCGCCTGGTGGGACTGGCCGTTCGAGCTGATCATGCAGCGCCTCGCCGACTTCCAGTCGACGGATATCGAAGGGTTCTGCGACCGCTGGGACAATCGCGCCGCGGGTTGACGCCGCGACCTACTCGCACTTCTCCGGCTCGAGCATCTCCAGCTTGCGCAGGGTGCCTTCGACCTGCAGGCCGGCAAACTCGAAATCGACCTGGCCGACAACGCCATTGTCGAACAGCTGGACGCTCTGCTCGAAATCCGGCGTGCCGTCCGGCAGGTTGGCGACGAAGAAGGCGAAATCCACGTGGCGCGAGGCCACCGTCTCCAGCGGCGTGAACTTGCCGCCGCGCGAGGTCCATTTCTTGCCCGTGGGACCGAAGCTGGCGCTGATCTGCACCGGCTTCTGGTCGACGGTGGCGTCGAACAGATCGGCGGTGAAGACGATGTCGCCGGCGCCGGCATGCTCGATCAGGGCCACAGTGTGCTGGACCGGGAGCAGCGCCGAAGGGATGCGCGTCTCCGAACGGTCGGGGAGTTCCGTGGTCAGCGTGCCTTGGCCGCCCGGCGTGTCGAAGCGCAGCTCGCCGCGGCGCTGCTGGCTGGCGCCGCCGGCCATGCCTTCCTTGATCACGTAGCGGTAGGCGCTGAAATCCTTGGCCTCCCAGGTGGCCTGGCTCCACTCGTAGCGCGTGGTCTCGCCCTCCGCCGGCACCACGTCGATGCCGGCCTTCTGGTTGACGGTCCAGCCGTCGCAGGCATCGGTGAGCTCATAGGTCAGCAATCCGCGCAGGGCGCCGCTGCTGCCGAATGTAGCGCCCGGCCGCGCCGCCAGCTCATAGATGGCCCGGTGCGGCGCCAGCTGCACCGCCGCCGCCAGGGCCGGCTGCGCCATTGCCGCAACGCCCGCCGCCGCAAGTCCCATAAGGATCGTCCACGCCCCGAATTCCCGTGCTTTCACCTGTCGCCTCTTCACCAATCCAAGCCGCTTTCAGAAAGTATCGCATGGCGCGCTTCGCCAAGATAGGCCCCCGCCGAACGGCCGGACCCCGGTAACGCCGGGCCCTGCGGCCGAACTCCAGCAGCCGCAGAGGGTCCCATGCCGAACAAGCCGGTCATCTTCGTCACGCGAAATCTGCCCGACGCGGTGACCCAGCGCCTGACCGCCAGCTACGAGGCCAGGCTCAATCCCGGCGACGCGGTGCTGAGCCCGGAGCAGGTGCTGCAGGGCGCCGCGGGCGCCGACGCGCTGCTGGTGACGCCGACCGACAAGCTGACCGCCGAGCTGATCGGCAAGCTGCCGGCCTCGGTCCGCATGATCGCCACCTTCTCGGTCGGCTACGAGCATATCGACATCGCCGCCGCCAAGGCGCGCGGCCTTCCGGTGTCGAACACGCCCGACGTCCTGACCGACGCCACCGCCGACATCGCGCTGCTGCTGATGCTGGGCGCGGCGCGGCGCGCCTATGAGGGCGAGCGCGCGGTGCGCGAGGCGACCTGGAAGTCGTGGTCGACCACCTACATGCTGGGCACGCACATGACCGGCAAGCGGCTCGGCATCTTCGGCATGGGCCGCATCGGCCAGGCCGTCGCCAAGCGGGCGCGGGCCTTCGACATGCAGATCCACTATTACAACCGCCGCCGCCTGCCGGAGCATCTGGAGCATGGCGCGGTCTATCACCCGAGCGCCGACGAGATGCTGCCCTATTGCGACTTCCTGTCGATCAACGCGCCGGGCGGGCCGGAGACCTATCACTGGCTGAACGCGGCGCGCATCGCCCGCCTGCCGGACAAGGCGATCGTCATCAACACCGCGCGCGGCGGCCTGGTCGACGACACGGCGCTGATCGCGGCCTTGCGCTCCGGCAAGCTGTTCGCCGCCGGCCTCGACGTGTTCGAGGGCGAGCCCAACCTCAACCCGGAATACCGCAACCTGGAAAACGCGTTCCTGCTGCCGCATCTGGGCAGCGCCACGATCGAGACCCGCAACGCCATGGGCTTCAAGGCGCTCGACAACCTCGACGCCTTTTTCCAGGGACGCGAGCTGCCCGACCGCGTGGTCTAGGGTCCGGACTCAATTGATCCAGCATGTGAGGATGGCTGCGATATAGGCGCCGCTGAGGAAGTTTCTGGCGAGCTTGTCGTATCTTGTGGCGATGCGGCGCCAATCCTTGAGCCTGCA
>JBDHTX010000027.1:0-62617 GCA_039808885.1 Dongiaceae bacterium
ATCCGAGCCCACTCCGCATCGCTCAACCACGTGATCCCCTTCATCGCAAGCCTCCGCCGTTTGGAAGCTTGAATCACAATCCCCAAAACATGGGAATCACTAATTGAGTACAGACCCTAGGCCGCGTTCTGGATCGCCAAGGCCCGCTTCACGGCGGGCCGCTCCGCCATGCGCCGGCGATGGTCATGCACCTTGGGGAAGCGCGCCGGGTCGACGCCATCCGTCTCCAGCCAGCCCGCAATGGTGAAGAGATAGGGATCGCAGATCGTATAGGCCTCGCCCATGACCCAGGGGCCGGCGAACATCTGCCCCTCGATCAGCTCGAAGCAGGCGCCAACCGATTCCGGCACCTTGCGCTTCATGTCCTCGAAAGATGACTGCTCGCTGGCCCAGCGGTAGCCGCGCATGCGATGGGCGTGCGCGACATGCACGGTCGAGCAAAGGTAGGACGTGAAGGCCTGGACCCGGGCCAGATCGAAAGCGTCCTGCAGCGGCGCCAGTCGCGCGGCCGGGAAACTCTGCGCGACATAGGCAAGGATCGCCGGCGTCTCCGTGATGATGCCGCGCTCGGTGGCAAGCGCCGGTACGCGGCCCTTGGGATTGACCGCCAGATATTCCGGCTTGGTCTGCTGGGCCGACTTGAAATCAATGCGGACCGGTTCATATTTCGCGCCGGCCTCTTCCAGCGCGATGTGCGACGCGAGCGCGCAGGTCTGCGGTGCATAATAGAACTTCAGCAAAATATCCTCCTGCAATCGGTGGGGATCGTTCCCGGGAGCAGCGGCGGAAGTCAAAGCCGGTCGGGCACCGATTGTCCAATGCCTATTTCGCTGGCGTGCCCACCGGCTGCGGCAAGGTGAAGGAGTGGATGCCGCCTCCGCCATAGGCGAGCTCGAGGGCCGGAATCTGCACGATCTCGCGCTTGGGGAACAGGCGCGTCATCGTGTCGAAGGCGCGGCGATCGCTGGCGCCGTCGTCGAAGGCGGGCATGAGGATGCCGTCATTCGGCATGTAGTAGTTGATATAGGAGAGCGCCAGCCGGCGGCCTTCCGCGTCGAAGATCGGCCGCGGCTGCTCGATCTCCACCACCTCCAGCTCGCCGCCCTTCGCGGTGCGCGCGGCCTTCAGCCGCTGCAGATTGTCGGCCAGCACCTTGTGGTTGGGGTCCGCCGGGTCGCTGCAGGTGAGCGCCACCACGACGCCCGGGCGCACGAAGCGCGCCAGGTTGGCGGTCTGGCCGCCGGTGATGTCGTCCTGCAGGCCGGCGCCGAGCCAGATCACCTGCTGCACGCCGAGATTCTCGATCAGCGCTTCCTCGACCTGCTCGCGGGACATGCCGGGGTTGCGGTTGGCATTCAGTAGCGTCGCCTCGGAGGCGATCACGGCACCTTCGCCGTCGACGTCGATGGCCCCGCCCTCCAGCACCATCTGATGCATATAGGCGCGCATCTCGAGATGCTTCAGGATCTCCGCGGCGACCTTGGCGTCGCGCTCGTGATCCTCATAGCGGAAGCCCCAGGCATTCCATTTCCAGGCGACGCCGGCGACGCGCTTCTTCTTGTCGGCGACGAAGGTCGGGCCGTAGTCGCGGATCCAGCAATCGTCGTGCGGCAGCGACACCTGCGCCACGCCGTTCGCGGTCAGCAGCGAGACCTCGGCCACGTTCTTCGGCTTGGTGACGATGGTGACGGGCTCGAAGCGGGCGATGGTGTTGGCGATTTCGGCGACGACATCGCGGGCACCGTCCAGATGGTCGCCCCAGGTCTCCGCCCGGCTCGGCCAAGCCATCCAGCAGCGCTCGTGCGGAGTCCATTCGGCCGGCATCGCGAAGCCGTCGGCCAACGGATTGGTCATGCGCGCGTCCCTGTCTCCAGCCTCACGGTTGGTCGCCCCGGTCGATCCCAGGTGCTTTGCTCTTGGGAATGGAATACCGGCCCAAGTCTATCAGGTTGCGAAGCCCTGGCTAGGGGGGCTATTGCCCCGCCTTCTTCAGCGGCAGGTCGAGCCGGATCGACAATTCCTTGAGGCGTGCTGCGGGAACTTCCGCCGGCGCCTGCATCAGCAGATCCTCGGCGCGCTGATTGAGCGGGAATGCAATGACTTCGCGAATGTTCTTCTCATCCGCCAAGAGCATGACGATGCGGTCGATGCCGGGCGCCGAACCGCCATGCGGCGGGGCGCCGAACTTGAACGCGTTCAGCATGCCGCCGAAGCGCGCCTCGACCTCGCTTGCCGGGTAGCCGGCGATTTCGAAGGCCTTATACATAATTTCCGGCAAGTGATTGCGGATCGCGCCGGAGGAGAGCTCCACGCCATTGCAGACGATGTCGTACTGATAGGCGTTGATGGTGAGCGGGTCCTTGGTGGTCAGCGCCTCCAGCCCGCCCTGCGGCATCGAGAACGGGTTGTGGCTGAACTCGACCTTGCCGGTATCCTCGTTCAGCTCGTACATCGGGAAGTCGACGATCCAGCAGAACTCGAACTTCTTGGCATCGATCAGCTCCAGCTCGCCGCCGAGGCGCGTGCGCACGGTGCCGGCGAATTTCTCGGCCACCGCCTTCTTGTCGCAGGCGAAGAACACCGCGTCGCCGTCCTTGAGGTTGCAGGCGGCCTTGATCTGCGCCAGTCGCGCCTCGTCGAGGTTCTTGGCGATCGGGCCCTTGGGGCCGGCCGCGTCATAGACGATGTAGCCGAGGCCGCCGGCGCCTTCGGAGCGCGCCCACTCGTTCAGCTTGTCGAAGAAGCTGCGCGGCTTGGCCGCGGCGCCGGGCGCCGGGATGCCGCGCACGATGGCGCCGCCGTCGATCGCCTTGGCGAAGATGCCGAAGCCGGAGCCGCGGAAGGCCTCGGTCACGTCGGCGATGACGATGGGGTTGCGCAGGTCCGGCTTGTCCGAGCCGTATTTCAGCATCGAGGTCGCGTAGGGAATGCGCGGGAAGGGCAGCGCCGAGACCTTGCGGTCGCCGGCGAATTCCTCGAACACGCCATGTAGCACCGGCTCGATGGTGTTGAAGACATCCTCCTGGGTGACGAAGGACATCTCGAAATCGAGCTGGTAGAACTCGCCCGGCGAGCGGTCGGCGCGGCTGTCCTCGTCGCGGAAGCAGGGCGCGATCTGGAAGTAGCGGTCGAAGCCGGCCACCATCAGCAGCTGCTTGAACTGCTGCGGCGCCTGCGGCAGCGCGTAGAACTTGCCCGGATGCAGGCGCGCCGGCACCAGGAAGTCGCGCGCACCCTCGGGCGAGGACGAGGTCAGGATCGGCGTCTGGAACTCCGTGAAGCCGGACTCGATCATGCGGCGGCGGATCGAGGAGATCACCCGCGAGCGGAGCAGGATGTTGGCATGCACCTTCTCGCGGCGCAGATCGAGGAAGCGGTAGCGCAGGCGCACCTCCTCCCCCGCATCCTCGTCGCTGTTGACCTGGAGCGGCACGACCTCGGCCGTCGACTGGATCACGAACTCGCGGATGCCGACCTCGATCTCGCCGGTCGGCAGCTTGGCGTTGACCGTCTCCGGGGTGCGCTTGATCACCTCGCCGGTGATGGTGACCACGTATTCGACGCGGGAGGCCTCCACCGCCTTGAACAGCGGCGAGGAGATGTCCAGCACGCACTGGGTGATGCCGTAATGGTCGCGCAGGTCGATGAAGACCAGGTTGCCGTGATCGCGCTTGCGGTGGACCCAGCCGGACAGGCGGACGGTCTTGCCGACATCGGCCGATCGGAGCGCGCCGCAGTGATGCGTGCGGTAGGCGTGCATGGTCAATTTCCCCGTAGAATCCAGGATTTGGCCGCGAGAAGCCACGGAAAGGCGGCGCTTGTCAAGTTTCCCCTGGGCGGGGCCGTGGGGCCGCCCAGCCCCCTCCGGGCGGCCCTTCCAGCGCTCTTTCCACCCTTGGCCAAACCGGCTATAGCATCGGCCGATCATGGTCCGTCACCCCTCCTCCGAACCCCTCCTGATCACGGAGACCGATGCCCTGGCCGCATTCTGCGAGCGGCTGGAGGGCGTGCCGTTCATCACCATCGATACCGAGTTCCTGCGCGAAAAGACCTATTGGCCGATCCTGTGCCTGATCCAGATCGCCGGGCCGGAGCCGGACCAGGTCGCGGCGATCGACAGCCTGGCGCCCGGCATCGACCTCGGCCCGCTGTTCCCGCTGCTGAAATCCCCGAAGACGGTCAAGGTCTTCCACGCCGCCCGGCAGGACGTGGAAATCTTCTTCCGCCTGACCGGGTCGGTGCCCAAGCCGATCGTCGATACCCAGGTCCTGGCCATGGTCTGCGGCTTCGGCGACGCGGCCAGCTACGAGACCCTGGCGGGGAAGCTCGCCAATACCCGGCTCGACAAGCTCGCCCGCTTCACCGACTGGTCGCGCCGGCCGCTCTCGGCCCGGCAGCTCGACTATGCGCTCTCCGATGTCACCCATCTGCGGCTGATCTACGAGAAGCTGCACGCCAAGGCGGAGAAGACCGAGCGCCTGGATTGGATCGCCGAGGAAATGGCGCTGCTGACCGACCCGGCGACCTACGAATTCAATCCCGAGAACGCCTGGAAGCGGCTGAAGACGCGCTCGGAGAAGCCGCGCTTCCTGGCCGTGCTGAAGGAAGTCGCCGCCTGGCGCGAGCGCGAGGCGCAGAGCCGCGACGTGCCGCGCAACCGGGTGCTGAACGACGAGAACATCGTCGAGATCGCCGCCCACGTGCCGGAGACGCCGGAGGCCCTGGCGCAGAGCCGCGGCCTCTCCCGCGGCTTTGCCGACGGGCGCAACGGCGAGGCGATCCTGGCAGCCGTGCGCCGCGGCTTGGCCGTGCCGGAAGACGAGGCGCCCAAGCTGCCGCCGCGAGCCGACATTCCGCCGGGACTTGGCCCGCTCATCGACCTGCTGCGCGTGCTGCTGAAGTTGCGCTGCGACGAGTTCGAGGTGGCGCAGAAGCTGCTCGCCAACGCCGCCGACCTCGAGCGCATCGCCGCCGACGACCACGCCAAGGTGCCGGCGCTGCACGGCTGGCGCCGCAAGGTGTTTGGCGAGGAAGCGATCGCCCTGAAGCACGGCAAGCTGGCGCTGACCGCCAAGGGCCGCTCCATCCGCGTGATTTCGCTGGAGTAGCGCGGCGGCTCTACTCTCACCGTTTTACTCGGCTGTCATTCCAAAACCACATCGCCACCCGGCCTTGAGCCGGGGTCCATTTGTCCACCGCAAGATTCCATCATTCACTTACTCCGTCATGCCAGGGCTTGGCCCTGGCATCCACGAGTTTGCCTGCAACAAGCGCGGTCCCGCCCAACTAGACTCGTGGATGGCATGGCCAAGCCATGCCATGACGTGTCGAGAGTGAGAGTAGCAGGCAATTGTCCGTGCGAGGGACAAGTGGCCCCCGGCTCAAGGCCGGGGTGACGATTGCGCAGCTGCAGTGCTGCGATCTAGACGATCTGCACCGGCTTGTCGAAGGCGCGGCCCACGGCTTCGAGGCGGCGTTGCACGGCTTCGCCGAAGAGCTGGCGCGATTCCTCGGGCAGATGCAGGCAGATCCTGCTGTCCTTGCGCACCAGGCGGGTCTGGGTGAGCATCGCGAGCGTGCCGCCGCTGAGCGCATAGGCGAGGCGGATGACGGCGCCGACGCGCTGGGCGAACAGCACGTCCTCCTCCTTCACCAAAGAGAGGAACGGCTCGGCATAGGGCGTCTCGGCGCTGGCGCCGTAGCGGATCGCCAGCGTGAGGGCCAGAATGACGCGTTCGCTGTGCTCAATGCCGGCGACCGGCAGGCGCAGCACGCGGGTGAAGGTCTGTTCCGCGCGATAGTCCGGATGCTCGCGCCAGCCGATATCGGAAAGCAGGCAGGCCGCGTCCAGCAGGCGGCCGCGGCGCTCGTCCTCGTCGGCGAAGAGCGGCGCGATCCAGGAATCCAGCACGTCGCTGACCGTGCCGAAGCGGCCGTCCATGCCGGCGAAATCGGCGCAACCCACCAGCAGCGGGTCGGCGGCCTGGTCGGCGGCGTTGAGCTTGGCGAACAGGCAGCCCTCGCGCAGGCCATAGGCGGAGAACAGCACCCGCTCCGGCTTGGTCGCGCGCAGCACGCGCTCCAGGATCAGGGCGCCGATCGGCAGCGTCTCGAAGCGGCGCTTGGAAATGCCGGGCACGTTCGCCAGGCTGCGCTTGCCAAGCCGGCTGACCACGCGGGCAAGATCCTCGGTCGAACGCCGGCCGATGCGGTATTCGTGGATCACATGCAGCGGATAATGCGCCTGCTCCATGTGGATGCGGGCCAGTGTGCGCCAGGTGCCGCCGACGGGATAGAAGGTGCGGCCCTTGACCTCGGACAGCCATTCGATCTCGTCCAGATGGCGGTCGATGATCTTCTGCGTGGCGTCGAGGTCGCCGTCGGTGGCCTCGATCAGGCGCAACGGGCCGATGGGCAGGGTCACCTGGCTGCCGATCCGGCCCTTGTTCAGCAGCACCAGCTCCAGGCTGCCGCCGCCGAGATCGCCCATCAGGCCGTCGCCGTCCGGCACGCCGGCCAGCACGCCCATGGCGGAGAGCCGCGCCTCCTCCTCGCCGGAAATGACGCGCACGGCGACGCCGGTGGCGCGCTCGATCTCCTTGGCGAATTCCTTGCCGTCCTTGGCGTCGCGCATGGCGGCGGTGGCCAGCATGTCGACCTCGCCCACGTTCATGGCGCGGGTCAGCGCCACGAAGCGCCGGATGTTGACCAGCGCCTCCTTGCGACCTTCGGCGTTGAGCTTGCCGGTGCGCTCCAGCCCCTTGCCGAGGCCCGGCAGC
This sequence comes from Dongiaceae bacterium, assembly GCA_039808885.1. GTDB lineage: Bacteria > Pseudomonadota > Alphaproteobacteria > Dongiales > Dongiaceae > Dongia_A. The sequence continues at coordinate 6,780 of JBDHTX010000027.1, forward strand.
GCCTTCTCGTTGAAGATCGGCACCAGCGAACGCGAGCGGCGGTCATAGACCACCAGGCGCACGGAATTCGACCCGACATCGATGACCGCAACCCGGCCAGGCTTGGCAGCCTTGGCGGCGGCGGCGGCTTGTCGCAACGTCGCCGTCAAGATGTCAGGCCTTCTGCAGGTTGAGCTTCGGCGTCTTGGAGCGCTTCTTCAGCGCGCTGCCGCGTCCCGACAGGCTGGGATTGGTCATGAAATAGTGATGCGCGCTGAACGGCGGATCGTCGTTCGGCTGCACCCGGTGATAGGTCCCGGTGCCGTCCAGCAGCCAGCTCTGCATGTTGTCCTTCAGGTTGGCGATCATGATCTGGTCGAGGATCTGCTGGTGCACCGTGGGATTCTCGATCGGCAGCAGGATCTCCAGCCGGCGATCCATGTTGCGCGGCATCCAGTCGGCGGAGGAGATGAAGACCTTCGCCTGGCGCGAGGGCAATGGATGGCCGGCGCCGAAGCAGACGATGCGCGAATGCTCGAGGAAGCGCCCGATGATGCTCTTGGCGCGGATGTTCTCGGACAGGCCCGGCACGCCCGGCCGCAGGCAGCACACGCCGCGCACGACCAGCTCGATCTTCACGCCGGCCTGGCTGGCGCGATAGAGCGCGTCGATCAGTTCGCCGTCGACCAGCGAGTTGCACTTGACCCAGATCGAGCCCGAGCGCCCGGCCTTCACATGCTCGATCTCCTCGTCGATCAGGCGCAGCAGGGTCGGCCGCAGGGTGATCGGCGCGAAAGCGACCTTCTCGGTGCCTTCCGGCGTCGCATAGCCGGTCATGTAGTTGAACAGCCGCGCCGCGTCGTGGCACAGGCCCGGATCGCAGGTGAAGAAGCTGAGGTCGGTATAGACCTTGGCGGTGATCGGATGGTAGTTGCCGGTGCCGTAATGCACATAGGTGCGCAGGGTCTGGCCCTCGCGCCGCATCACCATCGACACCTTGGCATGGGTCTTCAACGCGACGAAGCCGTAGACCACCTGCACGCCGGCGCGCTCCAAATCGCGCGCCCAGCGGATGTTGGCCGCCTCGTCGAAGCGCGCCTTCAGCTCGACCAGGGCGGTCACCGACTTGCCGGCCTCGGCGGCCTCGATCAGCGCCTTGACGATCGGGCTGTCCTCGCTGGTGCGGTAGAGCGTCTGCTTGATCGCCACCACGTTGGGGTCGCGCGCCGCCTGCAGCACGAACTGCACCACCACGTCGAAGCTTTCGTACGGATGGTGGACGACGATGTCCTTCTGCCGGATCGCGGCGAAGCAGTCGCCGCCGCTGTCGCGGATGCGCTCGGGGAAGCGCGGGTTGAAGGGCTGGAATTTCAGATCCGGCCGCTCGTCGATGATGAGCCTTGAGGTGCTGGCGAGGCCGATCAGGCCGTCGAGCGAGAACACGTCGCTGCGCTCGGCATCGAGCTCGTCGATGACGAAGGCGAGCAGGTCCTCCGGCATGTCGGCATTGGCCTTGAGGCGGATGACGGTGCCGCGGCGGCGCTGCTTGAGCGCGGATTCGAAATGCCGCACCAGGTCCTCGGCCTCTTCCATGATCTCGATCTCGCTGTCGCGGATCAGGCGGAAGTGCCCCTTGCTGATGACCTCGAATTGCGGGAACAGCCGGTCGAGATAAAGGCCGGCCATGTCCTCGAGCGTCAGGAAGCGCACGTTCTTCGGGTCGTTGCCCGGCAGGCGGATGAACCGCGGCAGCTGCGAGGGCAGCGGCAGCAGGGCGCGCATCATCTTGCCGTCGCTGGCGCGGCGCAGCTCCAGCGCCAGGGCGAAGCCCTGGTTCGGCATGAAGGGGAACGGGTGCGCCGGGTCCACCGCCATGGGGGTGAGCACGGGGAAGATCTGGTCCAGGAAATAGGAATCCAGCCAGTTCTTCTCGGTACCCGTCAATTCGCCGGAATCGATGACGGCGATGCCGTTCTCCCGCAGCTCGCCGCGCAGCTGGCGCCAGCGCGCCTGCTGGTTGCGCATCAATTCGCCGCTGCGGCGGTTGATGGCGACCAGCTGCTGCGCCGGGGTCAGGCCGTCATTGCTGGTGATCGAAACGCCGGCGCGCACCTGGCCGCGCAGGCCGGCGACGCGCACCATGTAGAATTCGTCGAGGTTGTTGGCCGAGATCGACAGGAACCGCAGCCGTTCGAACAGCGGATGGGCCGGATTGCCGGCCTCGTCGAGCACCCGCTCATTGAACGCCAGCCAGGACAGCTCGCGGTTTATGAAACGGTTCGGCGAGTTCATCTCGATCTTGATCGGCGCAAGATCCGGCGCGGCGTCGTCCACGTGGTCGCTCCTCCAATATTGACCCGCCGGTGCTCCTGCCGGCGACCGAAAATCCAGCCGTGGCATCATACTGGCCATGGCGGCTGGACGGTAAAGGCCCTTGATGACACTTATGTGACGTATTGGATGTTAACAACTCATAACATGATTTAAACGATGGTGGACCTTGTCCATTCGCCGCATCATGACCATTATTTTGCCGTTGCGGCCGACCCAGCGCCGCCGCCGAGTGGGGCTTTTGTGTCCAAGCGTCTGATCCTCTTGCGCCACGCCAAATCCGCGTGGGAAGACCAGGATATTGCCGATTTCGACCGTCCGTTGTCGTCCCGCGGACGCAAGGCCGCGCCGGTCATCGGCGCCCATCTGGCGCGCGCCGGATATGTGCCGGATCTGGTGCTGTGTTCCTCCGCCCGCCGCGCGCTGGAAACCCTGGACCTGGTCGTTGCCGGCTGGCAGCGCCAGCCCAATGTGCGGAAGCAGAAAAGCCTCTACCTCGCCATGCCGCGCGAGATGCTGAAGCGCGTGCAGACGGCCGGCGACGACGTCGGCACCGTGATGCTGGTCGGCCACAACCCGGGCATCGCCGACCTCGCCAACTGGCTGTGCCATGAGGGCGACGCGACGATGCGGGGCGCCTTGTCGCGCAAGTTCCCGACCGGCGCGGTCGCGGTGATCGATTTCGACGTCGAGGACTGGCGCGAGGTCGATGCCGACACCGGCAGGCTGGTGGAATTCGTCACCCCGCGCCAGATCGAGCAGGACAAGCGCTGAAACCGCCGCTCGGGGCGGCTATTTCTCGCGCGCCTGCTTTTCTCCGCGCCAGAAGCGCTTGACCTCGGCAAAGGCCTGCCACATCGCGCCGAACTCCGCCATGCGGCCGTGGATCTCGCGCGCCTGCCAGCCGAGCGCCATGCCCTGCACCCGCTGCGCCGCGGCGGCATCGAGAACGCCCTCGCCGGCGGCCCGCTCGACCAGCGCGCGGATCAGCTGGCGGCCGACGGCGCCGTCATTCACCGCCCCCAGGCAATCCTGCAGCGCCGACAGCGCGTCGATGAAGCGCCGCGTCGCCTTCGGCTTGAACAGGGTGGCGAAGGCCTGCGCCACGTAGCGCAGCTTCTTGCCGAACAGCCGCAGCCGGTGCAGCTCGGCATCGGGCAGCTCGGTCCAGTGCTCGCCCAGGCGCGTCACCCGCTTGTAGCGGGCCTGCAGCAGCCTTTCGGCGAAATCGCGCACCGGCAGGCCCAGTTGCGGCCCGGCCAGCGCATGGCGCCAGGCGCCGTCGGCGAGCCCCTGGAACAGCTGCAGCTGCATCGCCGCATAGCGGGGGTTGTTGAGCGCCTGAACCGCCTGGCGGCGCGCCGCCACGCGCTCGGCCTCGGCGAAGGCGACGAAACGGCGGAAGGCCTCGTCGGGCGGGACGTGCGCCGCCATCGGCGTCAGCGTTTCCGCGACCAGCACGTCGAGGTCGCGGGCCGGCCCGCAGGCCCGCTGCGCCCAGCGCAGGTCGATTGACCAGATCGCGTGCACGCTGTCGTCGATCAACTCGCGGCAGGCCCCCACGATCGCCCGCAGGCGCCGCAGGGCGACGCGGAACTGGTGGATGGCTTCCGGATCCGGCTCGCCGTCATGGAGGATCGCCGCCTCGTTGGCCTGCATCTGGGCGATGCAATTGGCGACGATCTTCTCGAACGCCACGGCCACGGTGTCGTCGGGCTTGAGGGCGACCGGCGCGGCCTTCTGGGGCTTCGGCAGGCGGTCGTCGGCCAGCGCGTAGCCGCGCTGCGCCTTGGTCGCATGGCCGAGACGGAAGGGCAGCAGTTCCAGCAGCTCTTCCGCGGCCCCGAACAGGGCGCGGCTGTCGCCGTCCTTGAGTTCCAGTTCCAGCTCATGGATCGGCTCGTGGCGCTCGCCGATGACGATGCCGCCGCGGTCCCAGGACAGCTCGATCTCCGCGCCGCGGAACGGCACCAGCCAGGACGTGCGCTCGAAATCGGTCTGGAACACCGGCTGCAGGCGGGGCCAGATGTCGCGCCGCAGTTCCCGCGCCAGCCCGCGGTCGCCAAGCTTGGCGAGGCTGGGCCGGCTGCCTTCGATCTCCGCCTCGAACTCGCGCACGGTCTGCAGGCCCAGCGTGCCGTTGATCGGCGCCTTCAGGGTCTGGATGCGCTTGCGGCCGACCTGGCGGATGCGCAACGCCATGCCGCGCTTCGCCAGGTCGCGCTCGGTGGTGTCAAAATAGACCGCCCGCAGCTTCCTGCTGATTCCGCGACGATGTCCGCTCGGCGCGAGCCGCGCCAGAACTTCATGCGCGTCGAAATCGGCGAGCGTCGGCGGCAGTTGCAGCTTCAACTCCGTCTCGTTCGCCATGCTTCCCCGTCGTCCCCTTATTTTGCGGCCGAACCATAATGTCCGACCTAGACGCAAGAAAGTTACAGAACCGGGTCAGTTTCGTGACATGCGCTCCCCGGGAGCCTCTCCGGGCCCGGTTCACAAAGCCGTGAATGGCGTCCATCCGCAATCGAATTCGCTGCGTGGGCCTGTAGTGTAACTCTGCCAGTCACTTATTGGCCGGGGGCCGCACCTGTTCGGCACGGCATAGGAAAATAGGGGAGCAAGCCAGATGAAGGGACGTATCGTTAAGCTCGGCGCCATCGCCGTGGCCACGGCCATCGGATTTGCCACGCTGGCCAGCCTGGTCCAGGCGCAGGGCGACGTGATCAAGGACCGCCAGGAACTGATGAAGTCGCAGGGTGCGGCGATGAAGGCCATCAACGGCATCCTGGAGGCGAACGGCGCGCTGGCCGATATCGCCCCGCAGGCCGCCAAGCTCGAGGAAACCTCGGGCAAGATCGCCGATCTGTTCCCGGCCGGCTCGGACCAGGGCGACACCAAGGCCAAGCCCGAGATCTGGCAGAACCCGGACGATTTCGCCGCCAAGGCCAAGGACCTGCACGAGCAGGCCGCGATGCTGTCCACCGCCGTCGCCGGCGGCGACATGGCGGCGGTCAAGGCGCAGTACGAGAAGGTCGGCGGCGCCTGCGGCGCCTGCCACAAGATCTACAAGGCGAAATAGCTAGCCCAGATAGATATGGATCGCCGCCGGCACCGCCGCGGCGATCACCGCACAGAGAAAGGCGCGCCCCAGCGGCGCGCCTTTCGTTTCGCCGCGCGCCGCCGCCGCTTCCGCCACCGGCCGCGGCAGCCGGGCCCGGCCCAGCACCATGGCGCGCACCAGGTTCTCCCGCTTCACGATGCGGTAGACCAGGATGACCGCGATATGCAGCAGCGCCAGCGCCAGCAGGATGTTGGCCAGCGGCTCGTGCAAGATTTCCAGCGGCCGGGCGAGCCAGTTCGGCAGGTGTCCGTAAAGCGGACCCTCGAAGATCAGGTCGTCGGTCGAGCTCATCCCGGAGACGACCTGCAGGCCCCCGAGGCCGATCAGCGCCGCCACCATCAGGCCGCCGGCGGCGTTGTGGCCGAAGCTGTGCGATGGCGCGAAATGCCCGAAGCTCTGGCGCAGATATCTGACCGCCGCGCCGGGCCCACGCAGGAAATGGCCGAAGCGCGCGGTCGGACTGCCGACCAGGCCCCACAGCACGCGGAACACGATCAGGCCCAGCAGGACCATGCCGCTGCCGTAGTGCCATTTCAGGTTCTCGGCCTGGCCGGAAATCCAGGACACCGTGAAGCAGATGGCGAAGGACCAGTGGAACAGCCGCACCGGCAGGTCCCACATCGGCGTCTCGACCAGTTTCTCCGAAGTTTCGCTCATCCTACGTCCTTGCTGTTGCCTTCGCGTCCATGGCCTCGCCGCGTTCCAGCGCGCCGCTCAAATGCCTGGTGGCGACTTCGATGAAGGCGCGCAGCTTCGGCGATTGATGCCGGTTTGCCGGATAGACGACATAGAGGTCGTGATTCTCCACCGGATAGTCGGTCAGGATCCGCCGCAACTTGCCCTTCGCCACCTGTTCGCCCACGGTGAAATCCGGCAGGCACGCGATGCCCATGCCGGCCAGCAGCGGCGACATCAGGAACTGACCGTTGTTCGACTGGATCGCTCCATTGACCCGCACGGTCACGGATTTATTCCCGACCTGGAAGCGCCAGTCGCGCGGCGACGTCGAGAGCGTGTAGATCAGGCATTCATGCTCCTTCAGCTCCTCCGGCGATTTCGGCGCCCCCTTGCGCTTGACATAGGCCGGCGCCGCGACCACCGACCGCGTGATGCCACAAAGCCGGCGGGCCATCAGGCTGGAATCCGGCAGGTTCGTCCTGATACGCAGGGCGGCGTCGAATCCTTCGTCGATCAGGTCGACGAAACGGTCGCTGAGGTCGAACTGCAGTTCCAGCTTGGGAAAGCGCCGCGTCAACTCGCAGGCCACCGGCCCCAGCAGTCGGTTGCCGAAATTGATCGGCGCGCTGATGCGCAGGCGGCCGGTCGGCTCGGCCTGCGCGTGGCGCAGCTCGCTCTCGACCTCCTCCAGCTCTTCCAGCAGGCGGACGCAGTGCTCGTAATAGCGCCGCCCGGCATCGGTCGCGTTCAGGCGCCGCGTGGTCCGGTGCAGCAGCGCGGTGCCGAAATGCGCCTCCAGCTCGGCGATCTGCTTGGAAACCGCGGCCTTGGACAGGCCGAGCCGCCGCGCGGCGGCGGAGAACCCGCCCGCCTCGACCACGTTGCGGAAGCTGCGCATGGCGGAAAGCTGATCCACCACTCCTCCATTGTCTACCAACAGTGAACAATCCAGCCATCAGCATGCGGATACTCCAAGTCGGCGGCAAGAGCCTATATTTCCCCTCACAGACAACCCTGCCAAGAGTGTGAGGTGCGAAGATGACGAAGATTCTGGTGCTCTACTACTCGACCTATGGCCATCTCGAGATCATGGCCAATGCCGTTGCGGAGGGCGCGCGCGGTGTTGCCGGCACCAGCGTCGATGTGAAGCGCGTGCCGGAACTGGTGCCGGCCGAGGTCGCCAAGGCCTCGCATTTCAAGCTCGACCAGAAGGCGCCGGTCGCCACGGTCGATGAACTGGCGAACTACGACGCCATCATCTTCGGCGCCCCGACCCGTTTCGGCGTCGCCGCCTCGCAGATGCGCAACTTCCTCGACCAGACAGGCGGCTTGTGGGCCAAGGGCGCCCTGATCGGCAAGGTCGGCAGCGTCTTCACCTCCACCGCCACCCAGCATGGCGGGCAGGAGAGCACCATCCTGTCGCTGCACACCACGCTGCTGCATCACGGCATGATCATCGTCGGCCTGCCCTATTCCTGCGCCGCGCAGACGACGCTGAAGGAGATCACCGGCGGCTCGCCCTACGGCGCCAGCACCATCGCCGGCGGCGACGGCAGCCGCATGCCGAGCGAGAACGAGCTCGGCATGGCGCGCTTCCAGGGCGACCACGTGGCGAAGATCGCGGCGAAGCTGAAGGCCTAGCTGCGCGATCCTGCCTTTGCTGCGAGGGCGGCCTGCGGGCCGCCCTTTCCATTTCGCGAACTTGACAGGCGCGCGCGCATCCACTATTTAACCAAATAGTTATTTAACCGGAATAGAAAGTATGAGCGTCGATCGCCTCTCCGCCACCTTCTCCGCCCTGGCCGACCCGACGCGGCGGGCGATCCTGGCGCGGCTGGCGCTTGGCGAGACCTCGGTGACCGAGCTCGCGGCGCCTTTCGAGATGAGCCTGCCGGCCATCTCCAAGCACCTGAAGGTGCTGGAGCATGCCGGCCTGATCCGGCGCGGGCGCGCGGCGCAGTGGCGGCCCTGCCGCCTGGACGCGGCGCCGCTGAAGGAAGCGAACGGCTGGCTCGAGGAATACCGCGGCTTCTGGGAGGAGAGCTTCGACCGGCTCGACGCCTATCTGCGGCAAGTGCAAGGGCGGGCCAAGAAACGCGCGCGAAGGAAGTAGCAACATCATCGATTTCCAAGCCAGGGATGTCGTCATGGGCCCGCAACAGAAGCATTTCGTCATCAGCCGCGTCCTCGACGCGCCCCGCGACCTTGTGTGGCGGGTCTTCACCCAGGAGAAGCACCTCCTGAACTGGTGGGGGCCGAAGGGCTTCAAGGTGACCCATTGCAAGCTCGACCTCAGGCCGGGCGGCCTGTTCCACTATTGCCTGGCGATGCCGAACGGGGACGAGATGTGGGGCAAGTGGGTGTTCCGCGCCATTTCCGCGCCGGAGCGTCTGGTCTTCCTCTCGTCCTTTTCCGACGCCAAGGCCGGCACCGCGCGCCACGCCATGAAGATGGTCTGGCCGCTGGAGATTCTTGCCACGATCAGTTTTGTGGAAGAAGGCGGCAAGACCCGCGTCACCGTGGATTGGATTCCGGAGAATGCCAGCCCCGAGGAGAACGCCGCGTTCGACGAATTCCACCAGTCCATGCGCGGCGGCTGGACCGGCACCTTCGAGCAGCTGGAGGATTACCTGGCGAGGCTCTAGCCTTCCGCCGTTTCATCAACCATTTTCCGGAAAGCAGTCATGCTCAAGAGAATATTGCTTGGCCTGGTCGCCATCATCGTGGTCGCGGTCGTCGCGGTTCTGGTCCTTGCCTTGCGGCAGCCGGACACGTTCCGCGTCGAGCGCTCCGTCACGGTCAATGCGCCGGCGGAAAAGATCGTGCCGCATATCGCGGACTTCCGCCAATGGAGCGCGTGGTCGCCCTGGGAGCATCTCGATCCCGCCATGCAGCGCAGCTTCACCGGGGCACCGGCCGGCAAGGGCTCTGTCTATGAATGGAGCGGCAACAGCGATGTCGGCCAGGGGCGCATGGAGATCCTCGACGTCGCGCCCGACAAGGTTTCCATCAAGCTCGATTTCTACAAGCCGATGGAAGCCAGCAACATCGCCGAATTCGCGCTGCAGCCCACAGGCGACACGACCGACGTGACCTGGGCCATGTATGGTCCCATGCCCTTCATCAGCAAGGTGATGTGCGTGTTTTTCGATATGGACAAGATGATCGGGCCGGATTTCGAGAAGGGCCTCGCCGAGCTCAAGAAGGTTTCCGAGCAGTAAAGCGCAGCTATACACAGCTGGGATGCCCAGCCGGACGCCGCGGGCGTCCGGCCATGGAGCCCTTCCATTGACAAGCGCGCCCGCCTCATGCGATGCAGGCGGCGGGCCACGCTCCCCCACCGGAGCGCTTACGTTCTGGAAGGGACGTCATGATCGCGAAACCAGCCTCACGGCCGGCTCGGCCGTTCTTTTCATCCGGACCCTGCGCCAAGCGCCCCGGATGGACCCCCGAAATCCTCAGCAACGCAACGCTCGGCCGCTCCCACCGCTCCAAGGCGGGCAAGGAGAGGCTCGCGGAAATCATCCGCCTCAGCCGCGACATCCTCGGCATTCCCGCGGATTATCGCCTCGGCATCGTGCCGGCCTCCGACACCGGCGCGGTGGAAATGGCGTTGTGGTCGCTGCTCGGCCCCCGCCCGGTCGACGTGCTGGTGTGGGAGAGCTTCAGCGGCGAATGGGCCGCCGACATCGCCAAGGAGCTGAAGATCGAGAACCGGGCGATCAAGACGCGCTATGGCGCGCTGCCCGATCTTTCGGTGGTGGACTGGGCCCGCGACGTGGTCTTCGCCTGGAACGGCACCACCTCCGGCGTGAAGGTGCCGAACGGCGACTGGATTCCGGACGATCGCGCGGGCCTCGCCATCTGCGACGCCACCTCCGCCGTCTTCGCCATGGAGATCCCGTGGGCGAAGCTCGATGTCGTCACCTGGTCCTGGCAGAAGGTGCTGGGCGGCGAGGCGGCGCACGGCATGATCGCGCTCAGCCCCCGCGCGGTCGAGCGCCTGACCACGCACACACCCGCCTGGCCGCTGCCCAAGATCTTCCGCCTGGCCAAGGACGGCAAGCTGATCGAAGGCATCTTCAAGGGCGAGACGATCAACACGCCCTCGATGCTCTGCGTCGAGGACCAGATCGACGCGCTCGCCTGGGCGCAATCGATCGGCGGCCTGCCCGCCCTGATCAGGCGCTCCAACGCCAACCTCGCGGTATTGGAGGCCTGGGTCGAGCGGACGCCCTGGGCGGCTTTCCTGGCGCAGGACAACGCCATCCGCTCCAACACCAGCGTCTGCCTGAAGATCGTCGATCCGCGCGTCCAGGCCCTGCCCGAAGCCGAGCAGGCCAAGTTCGCGGTGGCGATCGCCGGATTGCTGGAGAAGGAAGGCGCCGCCTTCGACATCGGCTCCTATCGCGACGCGCCGCCGGGACTGCGCATCTGGTGCGGCGCGACGGTCGACGCCGCCGACCTTGACGCCCTCACCCCGTGGCTGGACTGGGCCTTCGCCCAGGTGCAGCAGCAATTCGCCCTCTCCGCCGCCTGAGGAGCCACGCCATGCCCAAAGTCCTGATCGCGGACGAATTGTCGCCTGCGGCCGTGCAGATCTTCCGCCAGCGCGGCGTGGAGGTCGACGAGAAGATCGGCCTGAAGCCGAAGGAATTGCGCGACATCATCGGCCAGTATGACGGCCTCGCCGTGCGTTCCGCCACCAAGGTGACGCCGGAGGTGATCGCCGTCGCCAAGAAGCTGAAGGTGGTCGGCCGCGCCGGCATCGGCGTCGACAACATCGACGTGAAGGCCGCCACCGCCGCCGGCATCTGCGTGATGAACACGCCGTTCGGCAATTCCATCACCACGGCGGAGCATTCCATCGCCATGATGATGGCGCTGGCCCGCCATATTCCTCAAGCGGACCGCTCCACCCAGGACGGCAAGTGGGAGAAGTCGAAATTCGTCGGCGTCGAGCTCTACGCCAAGACGCTGGGCCTGATCGGCTGCGGCAATATCGGCTCCATCGTCGCCGACCGCGCCCAGGGACTGAAGATGAAGGTCATCGCCTTCGATCCCTTCCTGTCGCCGGAGCGCGCGCTCGATCTCGGCGTCGAGAAGGTGGAGCTGGAGGACCTGTTCCGCCGCGCCGATTTCATCTCGCTGCATACGCCGCTGACCGACCAGACCCGCGGCATCCTCAACGCCGAGACCATCGCCAAGTGCAAGCCGGGCGTGCGCATCGTCAATTGCGCGCGCGGCGGACTGATCGTGGAGGAAGACCTGCGCGCCGCCCTGGACAGCGGCCACGTCGCCGGCGCCGCCATCGACGTGTTCGCCGAGGAGCCGGCAAAGAGCAATCCGCTGTTCCATCATCCGAACGTCGTCACCACGCCGCATCTCGGCGCCTCCTCGACCGAGGCGCAGCTCAACGTCGCCCTGCAGGTGGCGGAGCAGATGTCGGACTTCCTGCTGCATGGCGCCGTCACCAACGCGCTCAACATGCCCTCGGTCACGGTCGAGGAAGCCCCGCGCCTGCGCCCCTACCTCAAGCTCGCGGAACAGCTTGGCTCCTTCGCCGGCCAGGTGACGGAGGATCCGATCAAGCGCATCATCATCGAATATGAGGGTCACGTAACGGCGCTAAATACCAAGCCGCTGACCGGGACAATCCTGCAGGGCGTGCTGCGCGCCTCGCTCGACAACGTCAACATGGTGAACGCCTCGATCGTGGCCAAGGAGCGTAATATCGAGGTTTCCGAGGTCCGGCACGAGCGTGAGGGCGACTACCACACCCTCATCCGGCTCACCATCGTCACCGACAAGTTCGCCCGCGACATCGCCGGCACCCTCTTCGCGGACCAGCGGCCGCGCCTGGTCCAGATCAAGGGCATCAATGTCGATGCCGAACTGCGGCCGCACATGCTCTATGTCACCAACGAGGACAAACCGGGCATGATCGGACGGCTCGGCACGCTTCTCGGCGACAGCCAGATCAACATCGCCACCTTCGCCCTTGGCCGTTCGGCGCCAGGAAAAGATGCCATCGCCCTGGTCGAGATCGATGGGCCGATGCCTACGGAAGTACTAGAGCGGGTGCGACGTTTGCCCAATGTCCGGCAGGCCAAGGCGCTGGTATTCTGATGTCGGTTTTGTGACGACATGAGGAAACCATGGCCAAGCGCGGTAAGGTCCGGTTGGGGTCCCTGGCGGCCCTGCCGAAGCGGACGGACGCACAGAACGAAAAGCTGACGACGAGCTACCAGGAAAAGCTCGTCCGTATCCAGCAGGCCTACCTGTTCACCGGCGAGCGCGCGGTGGTGGTGTTCGAGGGCATGGACGCCGCCGGCAAGGGCGGCACCATTCGCCGCATCGCCTGGGCGATGGACCCGCGCTCGCTCAAGGTCTGGCCGATCGGCGCCCCGAACGAGATCGAGCGGCGGCAGCACTACCTGCAGCGCTTCTGGTCGCGCCTGCCGGAGCGCACGCAGATCTCGGTCTTCGACCGGTCCTGGTATGGCCGCGTCCTGGTGGAGCGGGTCGAGGGCTTCGCCAAGCCGGCGGACTGGAAGCGCGCCTATGGCGAGATCAACGACTTCGAGGAACAGCTGGTGGATGACGGCATCCGCGTGGTCAAGTTCTTCCTCCATGTCAGCAAGGAAGAGCAGCTGCGGCGGCTTGAGGAGCGGCTGCGCAACCCGCTGAAGCGCTGGAAGCTCAGCTACGAGGATTTCCGCAACCGCGAACGCTGGAAGGACTATGTCGACGCGGCGGAGGAAATGTTCGCCCGCACCTCGACCCCGGTGGCGCCCTGGCACGTCATCACGTCCAACGACAAGGCCGCCGCGCGCGTCGAGGTCCTGGGCATCCTGGCCCAGCGCCTCGCCACCGGCCTCGATCTCAGCGACCCGCCGCTGGACGCCAGGGTGTTGAAGGCCGCGGCGCAGATCCTTGGCAAGGAGGCGGTCAAGGGCGGCTTCGCCAAGGCGAAAAGGAAGGGCGAGAAGGCCCGCCGAGGCAAGGCGGCGACCAGGGCCGGCGCCAAAACCTCCGGCAAAGCCAAGCGTTCCAGACGCCACGAGGCCAAGCCGGGTGCTGCGACCCCGCCTTGACAAATTCCCGCGAAGGCATGGAATCCCTGTATAATTAGGTTTTGGATCGCAGCGTTCGGGGGATTCGGGGATGAAATTGCGTTTCGGCTCAATGGCCTTGGCGGCCGGCCTCGCCGTTGCCGTGGCAGCCTGCGTCCCGGTCTTTCCCCCGGCGCCCGGCACCCCGCTTTCGACCCTGACCGGCACCTCCTGGGTCCTGGACAGCGCCAGCCCGATCCCAGCCGCCCCCGCTCCGGCGGCCGAGCAAGGGCCGGCCTACCCCGAAGTCCCCGGAGCCAAGTTCGAGCCCGCGGCCACGACGCCGACAGCCTGGTTGCTGCCGGATCGGGGCTCCCGGCCGACCCTGCGGTTTTCCGCCGATCGCAGCTCTGCCACCGGCGCCACCGGCTGCAACACCTATTTCGGCGACGTTTTCACCGGGCCGACGCAACTCACCTTCGGCCCCATCGCCACCACCAAGATGATGTGCTTTGACGCCCTGGCGGTGCAGGAAATCCAGTTTCTCGACCTGCTTTCCAAGGTGCGGGGCTACCAGAACACCGGCACCCAGCTGGTGCTGACCACCAATGACGGGCGGCAGATGACGTTCTCGCCGCTCAGCACCCCGGTCGGCCAGACGGCGCAGACCTACAATTATGTCTGCGACGATGGCCTCTATTTCAGCGCCACCTACGATCCTGCGACCGCCAGCGCCGCGCTCAAGGTGTCGACCGGGGCCACCGACGTCCTGCGCCAGGAGGCGGCCGGGGCCGCGATGGTGTACGGATCGCAGCGCCATCGCCTGCACGCCAAGGGCAACGAGGCCCTGCTGGAGACGATCTATGACGGCGGCCAGCACCGCTGCAAGGCGCCCCTGGCGCCGCAGGGGTAGGCAGCGCCGCTACGCCGACTTCCGCGGCGGGTCATAGAACATGCGGTTGGCGGCCCAGCAGCGCACCATGCTGCGCTCGATCTTGTGTTCCTTGCCGTACCAGATCTCGATCCACATCTCGGTGCCCGGCTTGGCATAGGCCTGCGGCACGCGGGCATAGGCGATGTTCTTCTTCATCGTCGGCGACCAGCAGGCCGAGGTGGTGAGGCCTAGCTCGACCTTGCCCGGCTGGTCGGCATAGAGGAACGATCCGGGGGCCGGCTTGCGGCCCTCGATCTCGATGCCGATGAGCACATGGCGCGACAGGCCCTGCTCCTTCTCCTTCTTCAAGGCGCGCTTGCCGACGAAATAGCCCGGCTTGTTGAGGTTGACGGTCCAGCCGATGCCGAGCTCATAGGGCGACATGCGGTTGCTGGGGCGCAGCGCGTGCAGCGCGCTGGTGTAGTCGACATCGACCAGCAGGAAGCCCGCCTCGATGCGCGAGATTTCCAGCGCCTGGGCGCCGATCGGGGCGATCTTGTGGTCGCGCCCGGCGTCGAACATGCGGTCCCACAGCCACAGGGCGCTTTCCGGCTTGCACCAGATCTCGTAGCCGAGATCGCCGGTGAAGCCGGCGCGGTCGATGCGCAGCCAATGGCCGTTCAGCTCCAGCTCCTGGATGCCGAAGCGCTTCAGGGTGTCGATGCCGTTGATGCCCATGGCGCGCAGCACGTGGCGCGATTCCGGGCCTTGCAGCGACAGGCCGCAGAGATCGTTGGAGGCTTCCGCGATCTCGACGTCGAAGCCGTAGGCGGTCTGGTCCAGCCAGTGCAGCTGGTCCTTGGCGGCGTTCAGCAGGAAGTCGTTCTCCCCCAGGCGGAAGATCGTGCCCTCCTCCACCAGCATGCCGTCGTCCTGGCACCAGGAGGTGTAGAAGGCCTGCATCGGCTTGACCTTGGAGAGGTCGCGGGTGATCAGGTGGTTCACGTATTCCGCCGCCTCGCGGCCGCGGATGGTGTATTTGATCAGCGGCGAGACGTCGTAGACCGAGGCCCCGTTGCGGATGGTGAAGTACTCCGACTGCACGGATTCGAAATTGGCCGGCGAATAATGGCCGGTCCAGCGCATCCAGCTGTTGCCATGCATCAGCGCCTCGATGCGCGGATGGAACGGCGTCTTCCGCAGGAACGGCTTCAGATGCTCGATATAGGCCGTCATGCCGCCCCCCGGATCTTCTGCGCCTTGATGTCTTTCAGGATCTCGCGCGCCGCGTTGTAGCCGGGCGCGCCGGAGATGTTGCCGCCTGGATGCGCCCCGGCGCCGCACAGATACACGCCGGGCACCGGCATCCGGTACTGCTGCCACTGCGCCGCCGGGCGCTGCAGCAGCACCTGGTCCAGCGTGATCTCGCCGTGGTGCCACTGGCCGCCGGTCATGCCGAACTGCGCCTCAAGATCGTGCGGGGTCAGCGTCTCCGACGCGGTGACGCGCTGCGACAGGCCGGGCGCCGCCTCTTCGAGCACCGCCAGGCTGCGCTCCAGGATCTGCTTGCGCGCGTCATGCGCCGACGTTCCCTTCAGCTGGTACGGGCAGTATTGCGCGACGATCGACGCCACATGCTTGCCGGCCGGGGCCAGCGTCGGATCGCTCAAGGACGGGATCACCAGCTCGAGCGCCGGCCGGTCTGACACGCGGCCGTATTTGGCGCAATCATAGGCGCGCTCGATGTCGTCGGGCCTGCCGGCGACGATCACGCGCCCCGCCGCATCCGCCAGCGCCGGCGGCAGGCCGTCCAGCGCCAGGTGGATCTTCGCGGCGCAGCCGTTCATGCGCAGGTGGCGGATACGCGAGACGAACTGGGTGTCCAGGTTACGTGCGCCGATCAGCTTCAGCACCGTGCGCTGCGGATCGGCGCTGGAGACCACGCGCGCCGCCCGGATCTCCTCGCCGGTCGACAGCACCACGCCGGCGGCCGCGTCATTCTCGATCAGGACATGGTCGACGGTGGCGCCGGTGCGGATCATGACGCCGGCCGCCTGGGCCGAAGCCGCCAGCGCCTGCGCCACGCTGCCCATCCCGCCCTTCGGAACGACGAAGCCACCCTGCCCGTTGGCGCCCTGGTTGGACAGGCGGTAGAGCAGGTTGAAGACCGTGCTGGGCGAGCGCGGCCCGAGGAAGACGCCGAGCGAGCCCTCGAAGCAGAGCAGCGCCCGCACCGCGTCGCTCTCGAAGAAGTCGTTGGCGAGGTCATTGACGTTGATGGTGAGGATGCGGGTCAGCTCCAGCATGTCCTTCTTGCCGAGCCGCCGCAGCGACAGGGCGAACAGGCCGAAATTCAGTTTCTCGCGCCAATCCATCTGGGTGAAGTCGGGGCGCGGCGGCGTCTGCAGGGCATAGCCCGCCAGCGCGTCGGCCAGCTTCGTGAGCCGCGCCATGACCGGGCCATAGGCCGCCGCATCCGCCTGGCTGATCGCGCCGATCGAGGCCGCGGTGGCGGCCGCATCCGGCCCGACCTCGAAGCTGCGGCCGCCCGGCAGCAGCGAGCGCGTATTGACCCGCTTCGCCTTCAGGTCGAGGCCGTAGCGGCGCAGATTGAGGTCGCCGGCGACCTTCGGACTGAGGCCGTGCAGCAGGTGCGCGACGCCGGAGACGCGGTAGCCCGGCGCGAATTCGCGCGTCACCGCCGCGCCGCCGACCTGGGGCGCCGATTCCAGCACCGTCACCTTGAGCCCGGCCTTCGCCAGATAGGCCGCGGTCACCAGGCCGTTATGGCCGGCGCCGACGACGATGACGTCCTGCGCGCTCATTGCACCACTCCGCGCTTGAAGTCCTTCAGCATCTCATGCGCCGCGTTCGCGCCGGGCGCGCCCATGACGCCGCCGCCGGGATGGGTGCCGGACCCGCACATGTAGAAATTGTCGAACGGGCCGCGATACTGCCCCATGCCGGGGAACGGCCGGTTGAACAGCAGCTGGTCCAGGGTCAGCTCGCCGTGGAAGATGTTGCCTTCGGTCATGCCGACTTCGTTCTCGATGTCCCACGGCGTGCGCGTCTGCACATGCAGCACCAGCTTCTTGAAGCCCGGCGCATGCATCTCGATCGTGTCGAGCACATCCTTGGTGTATTGCGCCTTCATCTCCTGGGTCCACGGACCCTCGGCCAGCTTGTACGGCACGTATTGCACGAAGACCGACATGAAATGCTTGCCCGGCGGGGCCATGGTCGGATCGACGGTGGTGGGGATCACGCAGTCGAGGAACGGCCGCTTGGACCAGGAGCCGTATTTGAAATCGTCGAAGGCGCGCTCGATGTAGTCGAAGTCGCCGCCGATGTCGATGGTGCCGTAGGCCGCCTCCTTGGGCAGGCCGGCGAAGTCCGGCAGCCCGTCCAGGGCGATGTTCAGCTTTCCCGAGGAGCCGCGGATCTTGTAGTTGGTGGCATAGCGGTGGATGTCGGGGTCGATGGCGTCGAGATCTCCCTTCTCGATCAGCTTCAGATAGGTGCGCTTGGGATCGGCGTTGCTGACGATGGTCCTGGCGCGAATCTCCTCGCCGGATTTCAGCGCCACGCCGACGGCCTTGCCGTCCTTGACGATGATCTTATCGACCTCGGCGTTCACCCGGATCTCGACGCCCGCCTCCTCGGCGGCGGAAGCGATCGCCTTGCTGACCGAGCCCATGCCGCCGCGGGCGAAGCCCCAGGCGCCGATCTGGCCGTCGACCTCGCCCATGTAGTGGTGCAGCAGCACGTAGGCGGTGCCCGGCGAATAGGGGCCGAGCGCCGTGCCGATTATCGAGGACGCGGCGGCGAGGCCCTTCCAGCGCGGCGTCTCGAAATACTGGTCGAGGAAATCCGCCACCGACATCGACCAGAAGCGGATCATCTCGTACATGTTCCGCTCGCCCATGCGGCCGAACTCGCGCCCGATCTTCAGCAGGCCGTCGAGGTCGTCGCGATGGCCCCAGGGATTGATGCGGTTCTGGACGAAGGGGTTGAGCTGGGTCGGGTCCGGCGGGGTCATCAGCAGGGTGCGCTTGATGAAGCGGCAATGCCGGCTGATCTCCATGGCGTATTCGTCATAGGCCTCGGCGTCGCGGATGGAATGGCGGCGCAGGCTTTCGCGGGTGCGGTCGTGGTCGCTGTAGTAGATGATCCCCTCGCCCTCCGGATTGGGCGCGGAGTTGATGTCGTAGGGAATCACCTGCAGGCCGTGGCGCGGCAGGTCGAGGAAGCGGAAGATCTCCGGCCGCAGCAGCGAGCAGACATAGGAGCAGGTCGAATAGGTGAAGCCGGGATAGATCTCCTCCGACATCGCCGCGCCGCCGACCTTCTCGCGCCGCTCCAGCACCAGCACCTTCAGCTTCTTCGTGCCGGTCTTCTCGCCGCCCTTGGCCAGATAGGCGGCACAGGTCAGGCCGTTATGGCCACCGCCGATGATGATCGCGTCGTAAGTCTCTGCCATGGGAAATGCGCCTGAAGTGATGCGGGAAGGATATTGCCTGGACGGACGGGGTGGCGGTCAAGCCCGCCAGCGCGGATCGCCCGGCTGCATCGCCTCGCGCGGCAGGGCGATGGGAAAACGCGCCCGCAGCCGCGCATCGGCGGCGGCATCGATGTAGTCGGGGTAGTGGGTGCTCATGATGTCGCGCACCCGCTTGCGCGCCGCGACCATGACGTCGGGCAGGCCACGCACCTCCCACTCGGAGACCGGCGAGCGGTCGGCGACCTTGGGATAGAGATACTCGGTCTGCATCATCGCCAGGGTCTGGGAGTGGCCGAGATAGTGGTTGGGCCCCTCCACCGTCTGGCGGATGACGTCGAAGGACAGGGTCTCGTCCGTCACCTCGATGCCGCGCAAGGCGCGCTGCACGCTGCCGATCATGTCGTTGTCCAGCACCATGGCCTCGAGCGAGCAGCCGAGCAGGCTGCCCATCATGCCGGCCGCCTCGCAGATCATGTTGCCGCCGGACAGCGCGCTCAGCGCCACGGTCAGGGCCTTCTCGTAGCCGGCCTGGAAATCCGGGCGCTTGGCGTCGGTCATGCCGGCGGCGACCACGCCGGGCAGGCCGTAGAAGCGGGCGATCTGGCCGGCCGCCGCCTGCAGCACCGCCTCCTCGCCGCTGCCGCCGGTGAAGGCGCCGGTCCTGAGGTCGGAGACGAAGGGCCAGGGGCCGAAATCCACCGGCGTGCCCGGTCGCACCATGTTGGCGAGCGCGATGATGGCCAGCGCCTCGGCCGTCGCCTGGACCAGCGAGCCGGCCAGCGCGGCGGGCGCCGTGGCGCCAGCCTGGGGCGCCGTGCAAGCGGAGAGGATCAAGCCGCGCCGCGCCACTTCCAGCAGCACGCCCGACGTGTCCGGACCGAAGCGCAGGGGCGAGACCACCGGGCAGAGGCCGATCGCGGCGAAGGGCCGGCGGGCGAAGGCACCCTCCTCGCCGAGCAGCGTGTCCCACACGCCCACCACGTCGGCGACATTGGCGGCATCGGCTAGCGAGATGCTGAACGGCTTGGTGGTCGCCGCGGCACCCACATAGGCGATGTTGATGGCGTGACGCCGCGCATCCTCGCAGACATCGGTCGCCACCACGGTCTGGCCGCAGAAATCGACATGCTCCAGGTAGTCCGCCATGCGGAAGAAGTCGTAGAGATCGGCCAGGGTCGAAGGCCGGTATTCGCCGGTCACCGGGTCGACGAAGCGCACCGCCTCGCCCGACGTGGCGAAGTAGACGCGGTTGCCGCCGGACCGGATGGTGCGCTGCGGATCGCGGCCATGGAAGGTGATCTCCTTGGCCGCGACCTCGATCATCTCCTCGACCAGGGCGCGCGGGAACAGCAGCCGCCCGCCATCGGTGACCGTGCAGCCCTTGGGCAGCGCCACGGCCAGGATCTCCGGCGTGGCCTGGCCCATGCCGATCTTTTCCAGCACGTCCAGCGCCGTCTCGTGGATGCGCTGCAGGTCGCGCTCGCCGAGCGGCCGGTAGGCGCCGCCGGCAAGCCCCGGGCGCACCGCGGCGGACGGTCCGGCCGTGCGGCGGGCGGCAACGCGCAGGGCGCGGCCGCTGCGCCGCGGCGCCGTGCCGGCCTCGACGTCATTCGCCGGCCATTGCGTGACGATGGTCTCGATCATTCCGCCCGTCTTCCAGTGCCACCCGGGACCGCGAGGTCTGGCGCCCCGCTTGCGCTACGCCTGCCGGCCATCCTGACGAAGCATCCCCCGGGCGTCAACAAATAATGTATGATCATACATATAAGAACTTTTATACTACTGAAATGTTTACGAATTCTGCGAAATGGAACGGCCCGGATGGGCGTCGGGCCGGCGGGGTTGCGGGCACGCCCGCCACAGCGTCAAATGCCCTGCTGAGAAACGATTCGACAGGACGGTGCATGACCAAGGCGAACGCGAAGCAGCGCGCGGCGAAACTCTACGCCAAGGCGCTGGTGTGGGACGATCATTCCGGCTTCGATCCGCATGGCGGGGCGGATCTCAACAACCTCGACATCTGGCGCAAGGCGGGCGTCGACTATCTCTCGGTCAATGTCGGCTACGACGTCGTTGACTGGCAGGCGACGATCAAGACCATCGCCCGCTTCCGCGCCTTCCTGCAGACCCATCCGAAGAAATTCGCCCTGATCCGCAGCGTCGCCGACATCAAGCGCGCCAGGCGCGCCGGCAAGCTCGCCATCGCCTTCGACCTCGAGGGCATGAATTCGCTGAACGGCGACGTCAACATGGTCAACGTCTACTACGAGCTCGGCGTGCGCCAGATGCTGTTCGCCTACAATCTCAACAACCTGGCCGGCGGCGGCTGCCATGACGGCAACAAGGGCCTGACCGATTTCGGGCGGGCGGTGATCAAGGAGATGAACCGCGTCGGCATGATGGTCGATTGCTCGCACACCGCCTATCGCACCACCATGGAGGCGATGGAAGCCTCCGCCGCGCCGGTGATCTTCTCGCATTCCTGCGCCAAGGCGATCCACGGCCACGGCCGCAACATCGTCGACGAGCAGATCAAGGCCTGCGCCAGGACCGGCGGCGTCGTCGGGGTCAACGGCGTCAGCATGTTCCTGGGCGAGAACGACATCAGCAGCGAGACCTTCGTCCGCCATGTCGCCCACATGGCCGATCTGGTCGGGGCCGAGCATGTCGGCATCGCCCTCGACTACGCCTTCGACGCGGACAAGGTCGACGATCTGGTCGAAGGCAACAGCGCCTATTGGCCGGAGAGCGCGGGATACGGCCGCCACCCGACGTCCTACGTGCCGCCGAAGCAGCTGCGCGAGATCACCGAGACCATGGTGCGCCACGGCTTCAAGGACCGGGAGATCCTCGGCATCCTCGGCGGCAATTTCATGCGGGTGGCCAGCGCGGTGTGGAAGTAGCGCGCCGCCTCAGCGCGGAAAGTGCTTCGGGAACACGCTGCGCAGGTGCTCGCTCAGCAGTTCCAGCGCCTGGTCGCGCGTGAGCGTGCCGAGCAGGATGTTCAGCCACAGCCCGTCGCTGGCGGCTGAGAGGAACTGTCCCGTCTTTTCCGCGTTCATGTCGCGGTACTTGCCCGCCCGGATCAGCGCGCGGCAGGCGTCGGTCAGTGCCTTGGCGAACTCGGTGTCGCTGTCGGAGCACAGCTCCATGTATTTCGGGCGGAAACGCACCTCGCTCCAGTAGGCGACCCAGACCGAGATGCGCTCGCGCCGGCACACCTTCGGGTGCAGCTGCGCCAGGGTCAGCGCCTCCAGCAACGCCGCCGGATCGTCCCCCGCCCCCGCCCTGGCGGCGTGCCAGATCTCGCGGAACTCCCCGGTGACGGCGCGCAGCGCCTCCAGCAGCAGCATGTCCTTGCTGGCGAAATACTGGTTCACCGCGCCGTTGGCCATGCCGGCTTCCTTGACCACGTCGGCGATGGTGGTCTCGCCGATGCCGTGCTCGCTGATGGCGCGGATCGCCGCCTCGATCAGCTGCTCGCGGCGGATATCGCGCACCGCCTTGCGGGCGACCTTCAGGGTGTTGCGCGGCTTGCGGGGAACTTGCGGAGACGTGCTTCGATTTGTCACGGCGGGAATGAAAGGTTTCCAGGAGCGAAGATACATGGACTTGAAATGCGGCGCCGACCAAGGGTCAAGCCCCGGGCAACAATAACCTCCCCTGCACGGAGCCGGACGGCGCCCGCATCATGCCAGCACAACGATCTGAATCAACGGCAAAATCCGGCTATCGGCCGGATCGCCGCGTCGACGCCGGCGAGCGGCGGCGACGCGGCAGCCGGCTGGTTTCGGCAGCCCGACCGGCGCCAGGCGCCCAGCGGGCGCGGCCATATTAAATTCATGCCCGCAGCCGAGATTTGATTCGCGGATGAGTCGGCAAGGCGACTAGCATGAGCACCTCAGCAAGCAAGGCGACCGACGCCAATTTCATCAAGCGCCGCACGGCGCTTCCGTCGGCTCCAGGGGGACTTGCCGAGAGGTCGCGATCCGCCGCCATGGGCGCTGCGGCGCGGCACCGGTACTCAGCACAGGTCCACGATTGCTCCCGCTTCGACGGGCGCAATGCCGTTTGCAACCCGGAGGTCATGATGAAGCGAATTGAAATCGACAAGCCCGCCGCAACGCAGCCCGAAGCGACGCTGACCGGAACCGCAACCCAGGCCGCCTGGAACGACGCCTGGTCGCAACAGATGAATCACACGGCCGAGATGTACGGCAAGCTCTTCGCGGCGATGCGGGACGAGGTCGCCGGCTTCGTGCAAAGGCGGCTGGAAGCCGACATGGCGGTCGCGCGCGACTGGAGCGCCTGCCGCAGCATGACCGACGTGCTCGATCTGCAGCAGAAATGGCTGCGCGGCGCCCTCGACCACTACACCAAGCAGGGCATGAAAATGGCGGAAATCTGCCAGCGCGCGGTGAGCGAGCCAGCCCGGACGGCAGGCGAGGCCGAAGCCGAAGCGACCAAGCCCGCGGTGGAACGCAAGGCCGGCACGGAACATCCGGTCGGCGGCGTACAGCGCGCGGCATAGCGCGCCGTGACCGTTCGATCCTGATCGACGGGCGGCCCTGCCGGGCGATTGCGGGTCAGGGCCGCCATTCGAAGACGGCGAGCACGCAGCCGGTCTCGGTGCGTGACCAATGGCGCGTGCCCGGCTCGAAGGAGACGAATTCCCCCGCCTTGAACACCGCCCCGTCGGAATCGATCAACTCGCCCTCCAGCACCAGGAATTCCTCGTAGCCGGGATGGACGTGCTCGATGGTGACCGCGCCGGGCTGCATCCGCATGAGATAGGAGCCGCGGGGATTATCCTTCGTGTAGGTGATCGGCAGCCAGGACATTTCCGGCTGCACCGGGCCATCGAGGTCATAGGTGAGGAACGGCGTCTCGGCGACGCTGAAAACACGGCGGCTCATCAGGATACCCCTTCGGAAGGCGCTTCAGGCGACCAGTCGCGAAGAGGGTAGCGCCACCGTGACCGTCGTGCCAGCCCCAGGCGCGCTTTCCACCCCGATCGTGCCGCCATGCAGCTCGGTCAGCCGCTTGGTGATGGCGAGGCCGAGGCCGGTGCCGCTGCGGCTGCGGGTGAACGTGTTGTCGACCTGGTGGAAGGGCTGGAACAGCTGCCGCATGTTGGCGGCCGGGATGCCGATGCCGGTATCGGCGACCACCAGCCGCACGCCGTCTTGGCGCGGATTGGTGACCTGCAGCTCGATCCGCCCGCCGGCCGGAGTGAACTTGATGGCGTTGGAAAGCAGGTTGAGCAGGATCTGCTTCATGCATTTCTGGTCGGCAAGCAGGCGCACCGGCTCATTCGGCAGCCTCGGCACCAACACCACGCCGCCCTCCTGCGCCCGGACCGAGACCATCCGGATGCAGCCATCGACGATCTGGCCAAGATCCGTCACCTCTTCCACCAGCTGCATCTTGCCGGCTTCCAGCTTGGCCATGTCGAGCACGTCGCTGATCAGCGACAGCAACCATTCGCCGCTGTCGTGGATATGCGCCGCATATTCGGAATAGCGCGCGACGTCGGGGCCGAACTGGCGATCGCGGATGATCTCGGAGAAGCCCAGAATCGCGTTGAGCGGCGTGCGCAGCTCGTGACTCATGTTGGCGAGGAACTCGGACTTGGCGCGGTTCGCCGTCTCCGCCTCGTTCTTCGCCTTGATCAGCTTGATCTCGATCTGCTGCTGCTCGGTGATATCGAAGCCGATGCAGACGATCAGCGCGATCTTGCCCAGCGGGTCCGGCAGGGCGACGTTGGACCAGCGCAGCAGGCGCCTGGTCCCGTCCTTGTGGACCCAGGGATTGACGTTGATGATCGGGAAATCCTGCGCCCGGTGGCTGGTGACGATCGCCTCGACCCGGGTGAAGTCGCTGCCCGGAATGATGTGCTGCCAGGTCTCCGGACGCTGCAATTCCGCGAAGCTGAAACCGGAAAGACGCTCGGCGCCCTTGTTGGCGCGGATCAGCCTGCCTTGCGCGTCGTAGACGGTGATCGCGGCATCGACGTTGTCGAGGATGAGCTGCACCAGCGCATCCTGGGTGACGCCGCTGCGCGGCGGCTTGCCGAACAGGATGCGCTGCGCCATGCGCAGACGCTGCCACAGGCCGGGCTTCCGGCTTTCCTGGATGGGGTCGATGCTCAAAGTGGCTCTCGATCCAAGCTTGCGCCCTCACGCATGGCCGCTGAAGCTTGCGGCCACAAATACCCTGTACAGGTAGATGGTTAACAAAATGCAACAAAAGCAGATACCATTCGACACAGCCGCGGCCTACCGGAGCGGGCCCGGCCGCATTGCTTCTCAACAGTTGCGGAGCGACGGAAATGAAAGCGGCACGGCGGCGCGGCGCGCCACGAACCCTTGCGCTGGTCGCGCATGACCAGATGAAGGACCGGCTCACCGACTGGGCGATCCGGCACCAGCGCGACCTGGCCGGTTATCGCCTCGTCGCCACCGGCACCACCGGGCGGCGCATCGCGCAGGCCTGCGCCGCGCTGAAGATCCGCCGCCTGAAGAGCGGTCCGCTGGGCGGCGACCAGCAGATCGGCGCGCTGATCGCCGAGGGCAAGGTGGACGGGCTGATCTTCTTCATCGATCCGCTGACCGCCATGCCGCACGATGTCGATGTGAAGGCGCTGATCCGGCTCAGCATCCTCTATGACGTGCCCTTCGCCTGCAACGATGCGACGGCGAACCTGATGATGCGCGGGCTGAAGTCGCGCCCGAAAGCCTAGCCGGCCGCCTTCAGCGCTCCGGGCAGCTCCGCCTCGAACACGTCGAGGTCGGGCCTGGCGCCGGCGCTGACCCGGATGCAGCGGTCGAGCGGCGCCACGCCCGGCATGCGCACGAAGACGTCCCGCTCGATGAGCCCGTTTAGGACGCGGCGGGCATAGGCCCCGTCGCGGCCGCAATCCAGTGTCACAAAATTCGCCGCCGAGGGCAGCGGCACGAGACCGTTGGCGCGGCCGATCGCGGCGATGCGGTCGCGCGCCGCCGCGACCTCGCCGATCACGAAGCGAAGATGCGCCGCATCGCCGAGCGCCGCCAGCGCCGCCACCTGCCCCAGGCGGTTGACACCGAAATGATTGCGGATCTTGTCGAAGCCCTCGATCATGCGGGCCGCGCCGATGGCATAGCCGACGCGCGCACCCGCGAGGCCATAGGCCTTGGAAAAGGTGCGGAAGCGCAGCACGCGCGGGTCCTCGACATCGAGCGGCGGCAAGGTGCCGGCCGGCGCGAACTCGCCATAGGCCTCGTCCAGGCACAGCAGGCAGTTCTCCGGCAGGCGGCGGATCAAATCCTGGATCGCCGCCGCGTCCCACCACGATCCCATCGGATTGTCCGGATTGGAGAGATAGAGCAGCCGCGCGCCCTCCCGCTTCGCCAGCGCCAGCAGGGAATCGGGATCCTCGCGATCGTTCACATAGGGCGTCGTCGCCAGGCGCCCGCCGCTTCCCGCGACCTGGTAGTTGAAGGTCGGATAGGCGCCGAGCGAGGTCGCCACCGGCGTGCCGGGCTCGACGAACATCCGCGCAACCGTGCCGAACAACCCGTCGATCCCCTCGCCGATGGTGATGTTGGCGGGGGCGATGCCGAGCTTCGCCGCCAGCGCCTGCTTCAGGTCGTGGTTTTCGGGATCGCAGTATTTCCAGTTCTCGGCCGCCGCCGCGCGCATCGCCTCGATGGCCTTGGGCGACGGGCCGAACAGGCTTTCATTGGCGCCGAGCCGGGCGCGGAACGGCCGGCCGCGCTTGCGCTCCTGCGCCTCGGGGCCGACGAACGGCACCGTCGAGGGCAGCCCCTGGACGATGGGGGTGAAGGGGATCGGCTTCATCAGGCCCTGATCTCGACTCGGCTGGTCTTCGCTCGGGCGATCATAGGCACCAGGCGCAAGGCGCCGTCAATCGAGGGGAACTTGCGGCACGGCCGAGGCAGTGTTAGCCCTGGCCTGGAGAGTCCTCAGGGGAGACAACGATGGCGAAGGTTCTGCTGGTGACGGGCGGGTCGCGCGGCATCGGGGCGGCGATCTGCCGGCTGGGTGCGCGCGACGGCTATGACGTGGCGATCAACTATGCCGGCCGCGCCGACGCGGCGGAGGCGGTCGCCGCCGACGTGCGCAAGCACGGCCGCCAGGCCATCGTCATCCAGGGCGACATCCGCGATCCGGCCTTCGTCGCCGCGATGTTCGACCGCGCCGCCAAGGAGCTCGGCTACGTCTCCGCCTTCGTCAGCAATGCCGGCGTGATCCACAAGGCGGCACCGCTGGCCAACATTCCGCCCGAGGAGATCAAGCGCGTGATCGATGTCGATCTCACGGCGCATCTCTATTGCCTGCGCGAAGCGGTGCGGCGCATGGGCAAGTCGCGCGGCGGCCAGGGCGGCGCCATCGTCACGATTTCGTCGATGGCCGCGTTGCTGTTCGGCCCCGGCGGCTTCCAGCCCTACGGCGCGGCCAAGGGCGGCATCGACGTGGTGACGCAGGGGCTGGGCAAGGAGGTGGCGGGCGACGGTATCCGCGTCAACGGAATCCGCCCCGGCCTGATCGACACCGACATGCAGGATGAAACCGGCATGGAAAAGCGCATCGAGCGGCTCGCGCCGACCATCCCGATCGGCCGCGGCGGCACCGCCGATGAGGTGGCCGAGGCGGTATTGTGGCTGCTGTCCGACAAGGCGAGCTACGTCGCCGCGACGCTGTTCAACGTCTCCGGCGGGCGATAGGCGGCCCCGGCGAAAAGGGCCGCTCAATCCTCCTTGCGCACGAACTTGTCGTGGCAGGACTTGCAGGCCGCGGCCAGGTTGGCGAAGGCGGGCTTGTAGGCTTCGGCGGCGGTGACGGCGGCCAGGTCCGCGGCCGCCTGGTCGGCGGCCTGCCGGGCGCGCTCGAAGCCGGCGCGATCCGACCAGATCTCCGGCAGTGCCCATTTGTCGGCGTCCTGCGAGCCGTCGGGAAACAGGTCCTTGAATTTCGCCAGGGCGTCGCGGATCTGGGCCGCGTTGTCCTGCGCCGTCGCCGCGTCGAAGGAGTCCGAGCGCGCCATGTCGAGCAGCGCACGATAGCCGCGGCGCACCTGTTTCATCGCCGCCTCGCGGTCGTCGGCAAAATCCGCGCGGCTGGCGGTGGCGAATACGGCCAGGCCACCCAGGAGCAGGCAGGCCAGCAGGAGAAGGCGCTTCATGATGATCCGTCGTTGTGGTCCCCACCGGCATCCATAGGGCGGCAACATGACGGATGGCTGACCGCTCCGCCGGCGGCCGCGCCGGCTTCAGGTCTCGCCATAGATGAAGGACAGCAGCACGTAGCGCTTGCCGCTGCTCACATGCATCGGCTCGTGCAGCAGCGAGCTGGAGAAGACGATGGCCGCCCCGGTCTCCGGCCGGTATTCGGTGGCGTTGAACTCGGGGAAGCGGATGCCGCCGCCCTCGAACTGCTCGCTGTTCAGGTTGACCGAGCAGGCGAAGCGGCGATGCGCGACGTTCGGCTTGGTGTTGTCGCGGTGGCCGTGCAGCTCGCCGCCGCGCTCGCCCTCGTAGCAGCCGATGCGATAGGCCTCGCGCCGGGTGATCTTGTACTGGAACGCCTTGCGCACCTCGGGGAAGACGCGGCGCTTCAGCCGGTCGTCGATGAAGGCATTGGTCTCGGGCGTCACCACCCAATGGTCGATGCGGTCCTTCCTTCCGTATTCCGGGATCCGCATCTTGTAGTCGCCCATGCCCGGCGGATGCGCGCCATGACTCGGCTCCAGGAAGGTGTGGCCGGTCATGGTGTAGATGCCGATCAGCTTCTGGCAATCGGCGCGCGAGAAGACATCGGGGATGATGAGGATCGGCGGATGGCTGGCGGTCTCGGCGCGCCGCGCGGCGATCTTCTCCAGCGCGGCGATGGCGGCAGCCGCATCCTCATTGGTCGCGGGACCCAGCGCGACGACGTGTCGGTTCGGTGCCAGAGTGACGATGCGCGCCTGCTTGGCCACGCCATAAAGCGCGGCGACCTTGCCGTCAGTATCCTGCAGAGGCTCGAAACCCGCCGGCGCGTCGTTGGGCGCGGTGAGCCCCGCCGCGATCACGAAGGCCCGCCCGCCCATGCCGCGCGCCTTCGCCGCCAAGGCCGCGAGCCCTTCGGGCAGCGTCGCTCCGGCCGGGCGGAACACGAAGACCAGCGGCCGGCCGGCAATGTGATCACCGTTGGGGTCGATCTCTTCCCCGCCCGGCCCTGCCAGCTGGAAGATCGGCGCGGGATCGCCGATGTCGAGCGGCTTCGGCGCGGTGCCTGCGGCGGCGGGGCGGGTGGAGGTCGGAGCTTGCGTCACGGTCATCTGATCCAGATCCTTGGGCGGCGCTGCGCCGCCGGGCAACCACTAAACCACTCTCGGCAAGTCGAGTCAGGTCGACATGGCGTCGCGCCATGCCATCCGTTCAGCTCGATTGCGATGCCTTCTGCCGTGCCTTGGCCTGGCTCTCCTTCTTGATCGGCCGGGATACCGGGCAGACCTCCTGCACGAAGCCATAGAGCGTGTTCACCAGGCTATCGCGCACCAGACTGTAGCGGATGAATTGCCCTTGCCGTTCGCTGGCAATCAGGCCGGCATTCTCGAGGATGCTCAAGTGCTTCGAAATCGACGGCTTTGAAATGTCGAAGCGCTCGGCGATCTCGCCCGCCGTCAGGTCCGTGGCCGAGAGATAGGCCAGGATCTTGCGGCGGATCTGGGACGACAGCGCTTCAAAGACCTTGTCCATGCGGAATCCTCGTTAACGATATTTCGCTAGTTGACTAATTATCTAATCGCGCATAGCGTCATTTAGCCTACTAGCTAATTAGTTAACCAATAGCATCGAAACGGAGTCACCGCAATGATGATCGTCACCTATGCCACCTATGTTCTGGTCAGCCTCGGCATCACGGTCTGGGTCGGCCGGACGCTGAATCGCAACGGCCGGGTCTTCCTGGTGGAGAACTTCGAGGGCCACGAAGCCCTGGCCGATTCCGTCAACCATCTGCTCCTGGTCGGCTTCTACCTGGTCAATATCGGCTTCGTGTCGCTCGCCCTGCGCTATGGCGACAAGCCGGTCGACGTGGTCGGCGCCGTGGAGTTCCTGAGCACGAAGATCGGCCTCGCGGTCGTGGTGCTCGGCGGCATGCACTTCTTCAACATGATGATGCTGGTGCGCTTCCGGAAGTCGCGCCTGCTGCGCGGATTGACCCCGGCCACGTTCCAGTGACGGCATGATGTGCGGTCGGTGGCACGCCCGGGCGGCGCTGTATTGCAGGTGCCGGCCCGAGCGCGCCATCCCGCACGCAGGCACGACCTTGGGGCGGCCGAGGGCGCCGATTGGTTTGGCCCGGCGCAGATCGGAAAATGTGTCGGGAAGAAATTGGTAGCGCCGGCCGGATTTGAACCAGCGACACAGGGATTATGATTCCCCTGCTCTACCCCTGAGCTACGGCGCCACCATGGGCCGGCGGGAGCCGCCGGCCGAATGCGGAGGCAAGCGTATAGACTCCGCCCCCGCGCCCGTCAAGGATTATACAACCCTTTGAACCGAAACGTTAATTCGCGAACATGGCGGTCAGCTTCAGGGCCACGCCCATGCTGCCCTCGACCTTCAGCTTGCCGGTCATGTAGGCGAGCGTCGGGTCCAGGTTGCCGCCCATCAGCTTCTGCAGGTTGTCGGGCGCGATGGTGATGGTGGTGGTGGCGTCGCCCTTGTCCTCATTGTCGATCGCCGGCGGGTGGTCGGTGCCGTCCCAGAAGATGATCCCGTCATCGACAACGAACTTGACCTTGTAGCCGAGCTTCACGTTCTGCCCGGCGCGACGGCGCATCTCTTCGGTGAGCTCGGCGAGGTCCATTATGCGCGTTTCCCCCGATGACGCGGCGCTCAGGCCGCCTGGGCCGCGGGCCCGCGGCGGATCCAGCCGCCGCCGAGCACCCGGCTGCCCGAATAGAACACACAGGCCTGGCCCGGCGCCACGCCGAATTGCGGCTCATCGAGCACGACGCGGGCGGTGCCGCCCGCTCCCAGGGTCAGGCGCGCGGCGACCGGCTCGGTCATCGAGCGCAGCTTCACCGTGACGGCGACGTCCTCCGTCGGCTCGCCCGGATTGCCCAGCCAGTTGACCTCGCGCAGCGAAAGGCTCTGCACCGCCAGAGCCTGCTTCGGCCCGACATAGACCCGGCGCGTCTCCGGCTCCAGGCGCACGACGAAGAGCGGCTGGCCGTTCTCGTTCAGATCGCCGAGGCCGAGACCCTTGCGCTGGCCCACGGTGTAGTTGATCAGGCCGTTGTGCCGGCCCAGCACGCGGCCGTCGACATGCACCATCTCGCCGGGCTCGGCGGCACCGGGGCGCAGCTTCTCCACCACGCGGGCATAGCCGCCTTCCGGGACGAAGCAGATGTCCTGGCTGTCCGGCTTGTCGGCGACGGCGAGGCCCAACTCGGTCGCGATCTCGCGCGTGCGGGTCTTCGGCAGGTCGCCCAAGGGGAAGCGCAAGAAATCGAGTTGCTCGGGCGTGGTCGCGAACAGGAAATAGCTCTGGTCGCGGCGCGGGTCGGCGCCGCGATGCAGCTCCGCCCCCGCCCTGCCCATCTCGCGGCGCACGTAATGGCCGGTCGCCATCGCCTCGGCGCCCAGCTCGCGCGCCTGCGCCAGCAGGTCGCGGAACTTGACCCGCTGGTTGCAGCGCACGCAGGGGATCGGCGTCTCGCCGGCCAGGTACGAATCGGCGAAGTCCTGCATCACCGCGTCGGAGAAGCGGCTCTCGTAGTCCAGCACATAGTGCGGAATGCCGATCTTCTCCGCCGCCATGCGCGCGTCATAGATATCCTGCCCGGCGCAGCAGGCGCCCTTCTTGCCCACGGTCAGGCCGTGGTCGTAGAGCTGCAGCGTGATGCCGACCACATCATAGCCCTCGCGCTTCAGCAAGGCGGCCGTGACGGAACTGTCGACGCCGCCCGACATGGCGATGACGATGCGCGTATCCTGCGGAGCCTTGTCGAAACCGAGAGAGTTCATGTTGCTCTAGCGCTCTTTTCTCTTTCGTCATGGTCGTGCTTGGCACGACCACCCACGAGTTTGCTTCCACCGGTCCGCTCTGACCGCCCTAGCTCCCGTCGCGATCATTGAGCGCGCCGGAACTCGTGGGTGGTCGGACCAAGTCCGACCATGACGAAAGGGGCGGTCGGATGGTCGGGGTATTCTACCGCTACCTACTCAAAATCTCGAACATGCGCGCATAGGGCGCGGGGTCGACGCCGAGGCCGATGGCGGCGGAGAAATGGCCCTGGTCGCGCACGAACAGGTTCTCCGGCGGGATGCGCCACATCTCGGCCAGGTTGCGGCCGCCGGCGATCGGGGTAACGTTGTCGCGCGCCCCGATCAACAGCACGATGTTGGCCGGATCGAGCGGCGGCTTCGCGCCCGCATCGGTGATCGGCGCCAGGGTGCGGAAATGCTCCGCCTTCCAGCCGCAGCGCCGCACCTCGTTGTCGATATCCGCCATCTGGCCGAGCGAGGAATCCAGCGCCAGGCCGCTCACCTCGCTGGTGGTGGTGAAGAGGCAGAGCGCGTCGGGCTTCGCCGCCGCGGGCCAGTAGCCGGACCGGCTCGCCGCCACCTGCGCGCTCAAGGCGCCGAGCGACACGCCGCCCAGCGAAATGCGCCCCGGCCCCTGGGCCCGGCACCAGGCGATCATGGTGCCGAATTCCCGCGCCGCGCGGATGAAGTGATGGATGCCGGAGACCGGCGGCTCGATCAGGAAGCTCTCGCCGCCATAGAGGCCGGGCTTGACGCGGCGGTTATGGCCCGGACCGTCGGGCATGACGATGCGCATGCCATGCGCCGCCATGTCCTTGAAGCTGCGCGGCCCGTCGACCAGCATCTCCAGCTCCATGGCGAGGCCATGGCCGAAGAAGAAGGTCGGCATGCCGGCGGACCCGCCGTGCTTCGGCTCGTAGACATGGGCATAGCAGGTGTCGGCCGGATCGTCGCCGCTACCCGGACTCTCGAAGCGCAGCCAGTATTCCAGCACGTCGCCGTGGTCTACGGCGCGGCTGCGCTCCACCGCCGGCATGGGATCGGGCAGGCGGAACAGCGCGTCGGCATCGGCGAGCGACCCGCCGAACGCCTCCAGCGCGGCGTGCGGGCTCGGCGTCTGGTAGCGCACCGCCGGAATGCGCCGGCTCTTGGCCAGCCAGAAATACTTCACCCGGTTGCCGAGATAGTTCTGCGCCGCCATGCGCCGGGCGCGCTCGGCGCCGAGCAGGTCGCCGTGACCGCCCTCGAAGGCGAGGCCACGCCACAAGGCTTCCGCGCTGGCGGAGCGCTCGCGCAGGCGGACCGTCTCGGCCAGCCGCGGCGCGATGCGGGACGGCACGGCATCGAGACCAAGCTCGCGCGCGAAGGCCTCGGGCGAGCCGCCGCTGGTCGCCGCCGCCGCCCAGGCGCGCGAGGTCGGCAGCAGCTTGCGGAAGCCCCACAGGCAGACCGGGTCGAGCCACGGCCGCGCCAGCACGGCATGCAGGATGGAGCCGGTGCGCGGGAACTGCGCCGGGCCGCGCGGGGCGCGCGAGGCGGGCGTTCCGGCGGCTTCGCTGACCACGGCCGCGCGCTGCCGCCGGCTGCTCATCCGCGCTCCTCGAGCCAGGCGGCCTGGATCGCCTCCAGGATCTTCTCGTTGGAGCGGTTGGGGTCGTCGGCGAAATCCGGCAGGTCCTGCACCCACTTCCACAGGTCGGTGAAGCGCAGGTTCACCACGTCGACCTCGGGATGCGCGTCTTCCAGTTCGATGGCGATGTCGTGGACGTCGGTCCAGCGCAGTTTCTTGGCCATGATCCTCGTTCGGCGCGCGGCGCGGCGCGATCTGGACGCTACTTGTCGACCATCATGTTGCGGGTGGCGTTCGGCAGGCTGACGGTCAGGCCGTCGAGCTCTTCCGTCATCTTGATCTGGCAGCCCAGGCGCGAGGTGTGGGTCAGGCCGAAGGCAAGATCCAGCATGTCCTCCTCGTCCTCGCTCGCCGCCTGCAAAACGTCATACCACTCGGGATCCACAATGACGTGACAGGTCGAACAGGCGAGCGAGCCCTCGCAGGCGCCTTCCAGGTTGATGTTGTTGCGGTGCGCGATTTCCAGCACGGAGAGACCCACCGGCGCCTCGACCTCCAGACGCTTCCCGTCGGGATTGATGAAGGTCATCTTAGGCATGTCATTGACTCCGTTGGGAATTCTTCAAATTCAGGAAGCCGCGGCGCCGCTCTTCGGCTGGCCGCGATCGGGGGTCGGGTCAGTTGCCATACTGGCCTCGATTTCGTCAAGGGATTGGCCCTTGAGCGCCAGGGCGATGGCGCGGTCCATCCGGCGCTGCGCGAAGGGGTGGGTTTCGCGGTCCAGCAGGTCGATGGCGGCGTTGATGGCGTCGCGGTCCAGTCCGGCGATGGCGCCGCGCGCCCGGGCGATGGCGGCATCGACCTTCTGCCGCTCGGCCGGCTGCAGCAGGGCGCCGTCGGCGCGCAAGGCCGCGTCGAGCGCCAGGAGGACACGCTCCGCCTCCACCCGCGCCTCGATCAGCAGGCGCCGCTCCATGTCGTCGCGGGCGTGGACCAGGGATTCCCGCAGCATGTCGGCCATCTCGGCATCGCTGAGCCCGTAGCTCGGCTTCACCGCGATCTCCGCCTTCACCCCGGTGGTCTTCTCGATCGCCGAGACGGTGAGCAGGCCGTCGGCATCGACGGCGTAGGTGACCTGGACGCGCGCGGCGCCGGCCACCATCGGCGGAATGCCGTGCAGCTCGAAGCGGCCGAGCGAGCGGCAGGCCTCGACGGTTTCGCGCTCGCCCTGCACCACATGCACCAGCATGCCGGTCTGACCGTCCTGGTAGGTGGTGAACTCCTGCGCCTTCGCCACCGGGATCGGCGTGTTGCGCTCGATCACCTTCTCGACAATGCCGCCCATGGTCTCGATGCCGAGCGACAGCGGGATGACGTCGAGCAGCAGGGTGTCGCTGCCGCGGGTCAGCGCCTTCGCCTGCAGCGCCGCGCCGATCGCCACCACTTCGTCGGGATTGATGTCGGCCAATGGCTGCTTGCCGAAGAACTCGGCAACCTTGCGGCGCACCGCGGGCACGCGGGTCGAGCCACCGACCAGCACGACGCCCTGGATCTCCTTCGGCGTAGCGCCGGCATCGCTCAAGACCTGGCGGCAGGCCTGGATGGTGCGCTGGATCAGGGGCGCCACCATCGCCTCGAATTCGGCGATCGTGATCTCGAGCGCCAGCTTGCGGTCGCGCAAGGTGACGGCGATCGTCGCGCGGGCGTTCGCCGACAATGCCTCCTTGGCCGCGCGCGCGGCCAGCAGCAGCGCGGCCGCGCCGGCGGAATCCAGGTCCACGATGCCGGCCCGCTTGATCGCCCATTCGGCGATGGCGTGGTCGAAATCGTCGCCACCCAGGGCCGCGTCGCCGCCGGTGGCAAGCACCTGGAACACGCCTTTCTGCAGGCGCAGCAGCGAGATGTCGAAAGTGCCGCCGCCCAGGTCGTAGATCGCGTAGACGCCCTCGGCGCCGCTGTCGAGGCCATAGGCCAGCGCGGCGGCCGTCGGCTCGTTCACCAGGCGCAGCACGTC
This sequence comes from Dongiaceae bacterium, assembly GCA_039808885.1. GTDB lineage: Bacteria > Pseudomonadota > Alphaproteobacteria > Dongiales > Dongiaceae > Dongia_A. Next base: position 41,943 of record JBDHTX010000027.1, read on the forward strand.
GATGCCGGCCAGCTTCGCCGCGTCCTTGGTGGCGCCGCGCGCGGCGTCGTCGAAATAGGCGGGCACGGTGACCACGGCCTGGGTCACGTCGAGGCCCAGCGCCGCCTCGGCCCGCGCCTTCACCGCCTTCAGGATCTCGGCGGAAATCTCGATCGGAGTCACCGAGCGGCCGGCGATGTCGAGGCGCACCATGCCGACGGATTCACCCGTCGCGGCGATCTTGTAGGGCAGCACGCCGGCCAGCGCCTTGACGTCCTGCACGCCGCGGCCCATCAGCCGCTTGATCGAGCTTACCACGCGGTGCGGATGCTTGGCGCGCAGCAACTGGGCCGCGCGGCCGACCACGACGCGGTCCTCCATCAAGGCGACGACGGACGGGATCAGCCCATCGCCCTCGGAATCGCGCAACACTTCCGGCTGCTCGCCATCGACCACCGCCACCACCGTGTTGGTGGTGCCGAGATCGATGCCGATGGCGGTGCCGCGTTCGCGCGCATGCGGCTCCGGCGTCTCGCCCGGCTCGTGGATCTGCAGCAGCATCAGTTGGTTTCCAGCGCGAGCATGCGGGTGCGCGTCTCTTCGAGATACTTGCGGAGGTATTTGAGCCGCGTGGTCAGGCGGTTCGCCTCTTCCAGGTCGTCGGCGGCGAAGGCCTTGGAGATGTCGGACAGCGCCTTGATCGCGTCGGCGCCGGCCTTGACCTGCAGCGCCTCGATCGCGCCGGAGGATTCCGCCTCCATCAGGGCCTCGCGCGCTTCCATCGCCTCCATCAGCAGTTCCGGGTCGCGCATGGTCTCGTCCCTGTCGATTGCAGCGGCGACGCCCTTGAGGCTCAGCAGATAGGCCGCGCGGCGCAGCGGGTCCTTCAGCGTCTCATAGGCCTCGTTCAGGCTGACCGCCTGCGCCTCGGCCAGGGCGCGCTCCTTCGCCGGCTTGGCGGCGAAGCGATCCGGATGGATGGCGCGCTGGAAGCCGAGATAGCGCTTCTCCATCAGGTCCAGATCGAGATCGAAGGAGGGTTCGAGGCCCAGGCGGCGGAAATGGTTGGCCTGGCCGGGCGGCTGGATGGCGCCGCAGGTATGGCAGAACAGCGCCTGGCCGGCGACCGGCCCCTTACAGGACCAGCAGAGCGCCAGGCCGAGCCCGGCGGCGCGAGTGTCTTCGATACTGGTCGCCATCAGATCGGTGCATCCCGGGCGGCGTCAGACGTGGAAGGATTCGCCGCAGCCGCAACGACCCTTTTCATTCGGATTGCGGAACACGAAACCCGATTGCAGCTTCTCCTCGACATAGTCCATCTCGGTGCCGAGGATGAACAATGTCGCCTTGGGGTCGATCAGCACGGTGATGCCGTCCTGCTCCACCACCTCGTCCATGGCGCCCTTGGTGTCGGCGAATTCCAGCGTGTAGCTGAGGCCCGAGCAGCCCTTGGTCTTCACGCCGATGCGGATGCCGGCGGAGGGCTTGCCGCGCTTGTCGAGCAGCGCCTTGACCCGCTCGACCGCGGCCGGCGTCAGGACCATGGCGGAAGGCCGCGCGCGCGGCGCGCGCTTCGGCTTGGCTTCCGCCGCCGTTCCGGCATTCGCGGCCGGGCCGGCCGTCTCGGGGGTATGCGTACCGCTGTCCATCTTGTTCCCGCCTGATCCTTCGATGATCGCTACTCGGCCGCCTGGTCGCCCTGCTTGCCGTGCTTGGCGCGGTAATCGCTGATCGCCGCCTTGATCGCATCCTCGGCCAGGACCGAGCAATGGATCTTCACCGGCGGCAGCGCGAGGTGCTGCGCGATCTCGGTGTTCTTGATCTGCTCCGCCTCGTCCAGCGTCTTACCCTTGACCCATTCGGTCGCCAGCGAGGACGACGCGATGGCCGACCCGCAGCCGAAGGTCTTGAACTTGGCATCCTCGATGCGGCCATCGGCGCCGACCTTGATCTGCAGTTTCATCACGTCGCCGCAGGCCGGCGCACCGACCAGGCCGGTGCCGACGGTGGCGTCGCTCTTGTCCAGCGTTCCGACATTGCGCGGATTCTCGTAGTGCTCGATCAGCTTTTCGCTATAGGCCATGTTGCTTCTCCCAATTCACTCAGGTCGATCCGGGGTCGTTCGAGGCTCAATGCTCGGCCCACTGGATCGACTTCAGATCGATGCCTTCCTGCGCCATTTCCCAGAGCGGGCTCATCTCGCGCAGGCGGCGCACCGACTGCACGATGTGCTCGACCGCGTAGTCGACGTCCTGCTCGGTGGTGAACCGGCCGAGGCCGATGCGCAGCGACGTGTGCGCCAGTTCCTCCTCGACGCCCAGCGCGCGCAGCACGTAGCTCGGCTCCAGCGAGGCGGAGGTGCAGGCCGAACCCGACGACACCGCGAGGTCCTTGATCCCCATCATCAGCCCCTCGCCCTCGACATAAGCGAAGGAGAGATTGAGGTTGCCCGGGATGCGGTGGTCGAGATCGCCGTTCAGATACACTTCCGGCAGGGCTTCGCGGATCTTGCTATAGAAGCGGTCGCGCAGGGCCTTCAGCCGCTCGGCCTCGGCGCCCATCTCGCGCTCGGCGATGGCGCAGGCCTCGCCCAGGCCGACGCAGAGCGGCGTCGGCAGGGTGCCCGAGCGCATGCCGCGCTCCTGACCGCCGCCGTGGATCAGGGCTTCCAGGCGCACGCGCGGCTTGCGCCGGACGTAGAGCGCGCCGATGCCCTTGGGCCCGTACAGCTTGTGGCCGGAGATCGACAGCAGGTCGATGTTCATCGCCTCGACGTCGAGCGGGATCTTGCCCGCCGCCTGCGCCGCGTCGGTATGGAAATAGACCTTGGCCGCGCGGCAGATCTTGCCGATCTCCGCCAGCGGCTGGATCACGCCGATCTCGTTGTTCACCGCCATCACCGAGACGATGACCGTGTCGGGACGGATCGCCGCCTTCAGCTGCTCGAGATCGATCAGGCCGTTCTGCTGCACCGGCAGGTAGGTGACCTCGAAGCCCTCGAGCTCCAGGTGGCGGCAGGAATCCAGCACGCACTTATGCTCGGTGACGACCGTGATGATGTGGTTCTTCTTGCCCTTGAAGAAATGCGCGACGCCCTTCAGCGCCAGGTTGTTGGATTCGGTGGCGCCCGAGGTGAAGATGATCTCCTTCTCGTCGGCGCCGATCAGCGAGGCGACCTGCGCGCGCGCCTTCTCCACCGCCTGCTCGGCTTCCCAGCCATATGAATGATTGCGCGAATGCGGGTTGCCGAAATGCTCGGTGAAATACGGCAGCATCGCCTGCACCACGCGCGGATCGCACGGCGTCGTCGCCTGGTAGTCGAGATAGATCGGCGTCTTCGGCTGGTTTTTCCCCGCCACCTTGTCGCCGGCCTTGATGTCCTGCATCGAACTCATGCCACTCACCTTCCTCAAGCCGCCGGCTGCATATCAGAATGCTGCAAACCGGGCAGTTGCCGCTGCAATCCGGCGATCTTCGCCAGTTGCGCGACGAATGCGTCGATCTCTTCCGCCGTGTTCCAGGCGCCGAGGCTGACCCGGACCGCGCCCCGTGCGACCTCCGCGCCAAGGCCCATCGCCGTCGCCACGTGGCTCGGCCGAACCTTGCCCGAGGAGCAGGCCGAGCCGGCGCTGACCGCGTAGCCGGCCAGATCCAGCGCCATCACCAGCGTCTCGCTCGCCTTGCCGGCGACGGCGAAGCACGTGGTATTGGGCAGCCGCGCCGCATCCTTGCCCAGGATCGTCACCGCGCCGCCGAAGCACGCCAGCGCGGCCTCCAGCCGGTCGCGCAGCGCCGTCGAAGCCTGCGGTAAATCCCGCGCCGCTTCCGCCGCCGCACCGAAGGCGGTGAGCGCCGCCACATTCTCGGTCCCGGCGCGGCGGAACTTCTCCTGGCCGCCGCCAAGCATTTGCGGGCTCAGCGCCAGGTCGCCCTGCAGCACCAGCGCACCGGCGCCCAGGGCGCCGCCCATCTTGTGCGCCGACAAGGTCAGCATGTCGGCGCCCAGCGCGCTGAGATCAACCGCGATGCGGCCCGGCGCCTGCGAGGCGTCGCAATGCAGCAGCCCGCCGGCGCGATGCACCTGATCGGCCGCCTCACGCACCGGCTGGATCACGCCGGTTTCGTTGTTGGCCAGCATCAGCGAGACGAAAGCGGGCTTGCCGGCCTCGCCCAAAGCCGTGTCGAGATCGGCGAGATCGACCCGGCCGTTGGGCAGGGTCTTCAGCACGCGCGCGCCCGCCGCGATCGCCGGCTTCTGCACCGATTCATGCTCGATGCCGGACACGACCAGGCGCCGATCGCCACGGCTGCCGAGCGCCAGGTTGTTGGCCTCGGTGCCGCCGGACACAAAGACCACGTCCTGTGGCCGCGCCCGCACCAGTTGCGCCACCTGCTCGCGCGCGCGGTCGACCAGCGTCCGCGCCGCGCGGCCGAAACGATGCACCGATGACGGATTGCCCAGGACGTCCAGCGCGCCGGCCAGGGCCGCGCGCGCCGGCGCGCAGACCGGCATCGTCGCATTGGCGTCCATGTAGACGGCGTCGCTCATCGCCTGGCCACTCTCTGCCGTTCCCGCCGTTACTATTCGGCGGCGACGACGCCGCGAACCGGGTCGGTCGGCCGTGCCGGAGCCTGGCCGTCATGGCCATCGGCCGCGTGGCCGTCGGCGCCGTTCTCCAGCGGCTGGCCCAGCTGCGAGCGGCCGAGGATGCGCCGGTGCACGACATCGGCCAGCGAGACGGAGCTGAGGAACAGATGGATCTGGTGCGTCAGCTCTTCCCACAGGTCGTGGGTCAGGCAGCGGCTCTTGTCGCTCTGGCAGCCGGCGCCGACATTGGGCGCGCAGCGCGTGGCGCGGATCGGCTCATCCACCGCCAGGATGGCGTCCGAAATCCGCGTGTCCTCGGCGCTGCGGGCCAGCAGATAGCCGCCGCCGGGGCCGCGCACGCTTTTCACCAGCCCGTTGCGCCGCAGCTTGGCGAAGAGCTGCTCCAGATAGGAGAGCGAAATCTCCTGACGCTGCGAAATGTCCGCCAAGGCGACCGGGCGGCCGTTGCTGTGCGAGGCCAGGTCGACCAGGGCCATCACCGCATAGCGTCCTTTGGTGCTCAATCTCACGACGAACCTCCTTTACCAACGAGTCTCAGGCCGGCCATCCTGGCCCGACCTGTCTTCGATCGCGCCGACCTCGGCCGCAGCCCGGGATCCCGCGCTGTTCAAACCGGCATCACGCAAGCCGGTCCCATTCACGCCAGAGCCGTTCATCTCGCCTTCCAGCATGGCGACCCGCGCCTGCAGGCGCGTGACCTGATCGAGCAGCCCCTCGATGGCGCGCGCCACCGGGTCGGGCAGCGCGCCGCTGGGCAGGCCATAGGCGGCGAAATCGCCGTTCGCCTGGGCGCCCTTGGGCAACGACACCTTGGCTGGAATGCCGACCGCCAGCGCACCCGCCGGGACATCGGTGACCACCACGGCATTGGCGCCGACCTTGGCGCCCTCGCCCACGGTGATGCCGCCCAGCACCTGGGCGCCGGCGCCGACGATGACGCGGTCGCGCAGCGTCGGGTGGCGCTTCTTGTTGACCTGGGCGGCGGAATTGACCGAGGGCGAAACGCCGCCGAGGGTGATGTCCTGATAGAGCGTCACGTCGTCGCCCAGCTCGGCGGTCTCGCCGATCACCACGCCCATGCCATGATCGATGAACAGCCGCCGGCCGATGGTGGCGCCGGGATGGATCTCGATGCCGGTGAACCAGCGCGCCGCCTGGGAAACAACCCGCCCCAGCACCCGCCAGCCGCGCCGCCACAGGGCATGCGCCAGGCGATGCGCCAGCACCGCGTGGAAGCCGGGATAGGTCAAAGCCACTTCCAAACGCGAACGGGCCGCCGGATCGCGGGCCATGATCGCGTCAATCTCTTCAGCGAAATGCTTGAAATTCATGGTGGCCATCGTGTTTACTACCGCCCCGCTGCCCTTAACTGACCGTGCCGGTCAACTTTTGGGACGCAGCCCGCGGTAAACATCGCTCTCGCAATCGATATAGTATGCCCCACTTCCCCAGTCAAGTTTATGCCCCCCGCCTTTTGGCAGGGCTGCGGCAGATAACCGCATATAATGCTCAGGATTTTGTGGCTGCTGGACGGAGTGTCCGACATGCCTGAAGTCATCATGAATGGGCCGGAAGGCCGCCTCGAAGGCCGCTACAACCAAAGCGCCGAAACGAATTCGCCGATCGCCCTGCTGTTGCACCCGCATCCCCAGCATGGCGGGACCATGAACAACAAGGTCGTCTACCAGCTTTACCAGTGCTTCCAGCGTAAAGGGTTTTCAGTCCTACGGTTCAATTTCCGCGGCGTCGGCCGCTCCCAAGGCAAGTTCGACCGCGGCGAAGGGGAATTGAGCGACGCGGCCTCGGCGCTGGACTGGCTGCAGACCTGGAACCCGAACGCGCCGCAATGCTGGATCGCCGGCTTTTCCTTCGGCGCCTGGATCGGCATGCAATTGCTGATGCGCCGGCCGGAGATCAGCGGCTTCATCTCGGTCTCGCCGCCCGCCAACATCTATGATTTCAGCTTCCTGGCGCCCTGCCCGTCCTCGGGCCTGGTCGTCCAGGGCGACCAGGATACGGTGGTGCCGCAGGAATCGGTCGCCAAGCTGGTCGCCAAGCTCAGCCATCAGCGCGGCATCAAGATCAACTACCAGATCATCCCCGGCGCGACCCATTTCTACACCGAGCATCTGGATCAGCTCGGCAAGACGGTCGACGACTACCTGACCACGGCGGTGCCCGAGACCGCCGCCAAGATCCGCGCCACCCGCTAGAAACCGCCTCAGACCGCTGCCGGAACCGGGTTGCGCCGGCCGCCCTGGACGGGGCGCGGCACGCCCGTGGTGCCGGGAAAGCTGAGCGGCAACCCGCGCAGCGACCTGACCGCCAGGAAAGCGAAGGCCTGCGCCTCCAGCGCATCGCCGTCCCAGCCGGCGTCGTTGGCCGAGCGCACCGGACACTGGAGGGTTGCGCGCAGGGCCTGCATCAGCACCGGGTTGTGCCGTCCGCCGCCGCAAACCAGCCACTCGCGGGCCGGGGACGGGAAATGCCGCCGCGCCTCGCCGACCGCCCAGGCGGTGAAGGCCGCCAGCGTCGCCGCGCCGTCGGCCGGGATCAGGCCCGCCAGCGCCGCCGCCGCCACCGCCTTGAAATGCTGGCGGTCGAGCGATTTGGGCGGCTTCACGGCGAAGAACGGCTCGGTCTGCAGCCGCGCCAGCGCCGCGGCGTCGACCCGGCCCTGCCGCGCCAGGGCGCCGTCGAGGTCGGCGTGGTGGCCGGTATGCTGCAGCACCCAATCGTCGATGAGCGCGTTGCCCGGACCGGTGTCGAAAGCGAGCAGGTTGCCGCCGGCCTCGGCCACGCCGGAATCCGCCGACGGGCCGATCCAGGTGACATTGGCGACGCCGCCGATGTTGAGCACCGCCAGCGGCTTCCCCAGGCCGGCCGCGAGCGCCGCGTGGTAGATCGGCACCAGCGGCGCCCCCTGCCCGCCGGCGGCGACATCGGCGCTGCGGAAGTCGTTCACCACGGCGATGCCGGTGAGCCGCGCCAGCAAGGCGCCGTCGCCGATCTGCCAGGTCTCGCGCCGCTCCGGCGCGTGGTGCAGGGTCTGGCCGTGAAAGCCCACCACCGTGATCTCGCCGGCCTTGCGTCCGGACTTCGCCAGCAGGCTGGCCACCGCGGCGGCATGGCGCTCGGTCAATTCACGCTCGACGGCCGCGACCGGCCCGCTGCCCGCGGCGGCGTCGCGCGGCGAGGTGCCGAGGCAGGATTTGAGCCGGGCGCGGAAGGCGCTGTCATAGGGCACCGTCAGCGCCGGGCCGAATTCCGCCACGCCGATGCCGTCGGTGCGGATGAGGGCCGCGTCGACGCCGTCGCAGGACGTGCCGCTCATCAGGCCGATGGCCCAGATGGCGCCTGTCCCCGTGTCGCCCTTGCGTCCGGAATCCCCCGAATCCATCGTCCAACCGCCGGTTTACGCCCTTCCTGGGGATGTGTTACATCACCGCCCACCCAAAGCAAGGCCCTGCAAACCAAGGTTCTGCCAGGGTAAACCCCACCAGAACGAGCTCACCGCGCATGTCCGCCCCGAAATCCGAATTCGTCAAAGTCATCCAGGAACGGGGCTATTTCCATCAATGCACCGATCTGGAGGCATTGGACGCTCTGGCCGCCAAGGGCGTCGTCAGCGGCTATATCGGCTTCGACGCCACCGCGGATTCGCTGCATGTCGGCCACATGGTGCAGATCATGCTGCTGCGCCGGCTGCAGCAAACGGGCCATCGCCCCATCGCCCTCATGGGCGGCGGCACCACCAAAGTGGGCGACCCCTCGGGCAAGGACGAGAGCCGCAAGCTGCTCTCCGTCGAGGACATCAACAGCAACCTCGAGCGCATCAAGCAGAGCTTCGCCGGTTACCTGCGTTTCGGCGCCGCCAGGAGCGACGCGGTGATGGTCAACAACGCGGACTGGCTGGACAAGCTCAACTACATCGAGTTCCTGCGCGACTACGGCCGGCATTTCTCGGTCAACCGCATGCTGAGCTTCGATTCCGTCAAGCTGCGGCTGGAGCGCGAGCATCCGCTGACCTTCCTCGAGTTCAACTACATGATCCTGCAGGCCTACGACTTCCTCGAATTGTCGCGGCGGCTGGATTGCCGGTTGCAGATGGGCGGCTCCGACCAGTGGGGCAACATCGTCAACGGCGTCGAGCTCGGCCGGCGCATCGACAACAAGGAGCTGTTCGGCCTGACCGCGCCCCTCATCACCACCGCGTCCGGCGCCAAGATGGGCAAGACCGCGGCGGGCGCGGTGTGGCTGAACCAGGAACGGCTCAGCGCCTATGATTTCTGGCAATACTGGCGCAACACCGAGGACGGCGATGTCGGCCGCTTCCTGAAGCTGTTCACCGACCTGCCGCTGGCCGAGATCGCGCGGCTGGAGAAGCTGCAGGGCGCGGAGATCAACGAGGCGAAGATTATCCTCGCCAACGAGGCGACGACGCTGTGCCACGGCGCCGAGGCCGCGCGCAACGCGGCGGAGACGGCCCGGCGCACCTTCGTCGAGGGCGGATTGGGCGAGGATCTGCCGGTGCTGGAGATCGGACAGGCGGAACTCTCCGCCGGCGTCGCGGCCATCGATCTGCTCCACCGCGCGGGTCTGGTCGCCAGCAAGAGCGAGGCGCGGCGCCTGGTCAAGGGCGGCGGCGCACGGCTGAACGACGCGCCGATCGAGGACGAGAACCGGCGCATCACCTTGAATGATCTCAACGCCGATGGCGTGGTGAAGCTCTCCTTCGGCCGCAAGAAGCACGCGGTGGTGCGGCCGAAATAGCCGCCGCCTCGCCGATCGGCAGCCGCTACTTGTGGCTGCCCGCCGCCGGCGGGGTGGGCGAATCGTCCCCGTCGCCCGCGCCGATGTCCTCGGTGAACAGGCCGCGCAGGAAGCCCGGCGCCAGGGCCGCCCAGGGATTGACCTCGATCTTCGGCTCGCCCAGATCGCCGGCGATCTTGTAGGTGGCCGAGAACATGCCCTCGCCCTCGCCGCCCTGCAGCAGCGGGCCCAGCAGCGGGATGTTGCCGAGGATGCTGTTCAGCGCATAGGCCGGCACGATCACGCCCTCCAGATCGATCTTCTGCCGGTCGAGGTCGATATTGCCCTTGGAGGTGAGGCCGATCGAAGGCCCGGCGCTGCGGAACTTCTTCACCTCGATCAGGCCCATGGTCTTGGTGAAGCGCGCGGTGGCGCCGTCGAAATAGAAGCCTTCGCCGCTCAGCACGTCGATCAGGCCGGTCAGCGCCGCGACCGAGAGGAAGCGCACGAAGAAGGGTGTGTTGAGCAGGCGGAAATGGCCGGCCTCCAGCTTGCCGCGCAGCGGCCGGCGCGGCTCGTCGTCCTTCACCTTGCCGGTGATCTTGAGGTCGCCGCCCTTGATCGAATCGTAGATGTCGAGGGCGCGCAAGGCGGCGCCGCCATCGCTGGTCTCGGCGTTCAGCACATGGATGCCGCCTTCCGCCGGCCGGTAGGTCAGGGTCAGCGGGGCGCCGCCCGGCAAGGTGGCGGCAAGGTCGATGACGTCCCACCACATCGGGTCGTGGTAGAGCTCCACCTTGACCTTGCTCAGCGAGCGGTCCTCGGCGATGCGCACGGAGTTGAGGTTGGGCGCCACCAGGCGGAACGGCCGCTGCGGCTCGTTCTCCTCCCGCGCCAGGGTGGCGTCGTCCTTGGGCGGCCCGTCATTGTCCATCCACGGCTCGACATCCACGTCGCCGCCGCCGATGGCGACGTCGACCAGCTCGCCCTTGAAGCCGACGCTGACGTCCTTCAGCGTGTTGCGGCCGAAGCTCAGCGCCGGCAGCACGGCGCGCACCGGCTTGCCGCCCTCGAATTCCATGCGGCCGGCGGTCTTGAGGTCGCCCGCGCTCACCTGGAAGGACGGGATCTGCACGATGCGGTCGTCGCGGAACTCCAGCGCGACCTTGCCGCGGCCCGGCTGGCCCGTCGGCTTGCTCCACTTGGCGAACTCGAAGGCCAGGCTGGCGTCGGTAAGGTCGAGATCCGCGTCGAGCCGCCCGCGGCCGTCGGGGAAGGAGATGTAGGTCAGATCGGCGGCGGTCGCGCCGTCGAGGAAGGGCCGCGTCTCGTAACCGAAGGCGGCGCGCTGCGTGGCGTCCACCGTGCCGATGGCGCGGATCTGGCGCCGGAACTTCGCGTCGTCGGTGAAGTTCTCCAGCCACTGCAGTTCCATCGGCACGCCGCCGAAGGTGAGCGGGCCCGAGATGCGCATGCCGTTCTGGCTCAACGCCAGCGACAGGTTGCCGTTGGTCACGTCGCGGTCGAACATCACCTTCTGCAGGCCGACATCGGTCATCTCGGCGGTGACGCCGATCTTGACCCTCTTGAAGCTCAGGTTCTTGGCGGCCGGGAAGTCGAAATCGAGATGCGTCTTGACCTGGCCGGAGCCGCCGGCCGGGGATATGCCGAGCTTCGAGGCGTAGCCGAGCCGCGGGTGGTCGAGCAGGTCGAGCGCGTCGCGCATCGGCGAGGTAAGGTCGCCGCCGACCTTGATGAACTGGTCTTCCTTGTCGAGGCCGGTGATCAGCAGGTCGCCGGATGAAATGGCGATGTTGCCGACATTGCCGCCGAGGATCTTGGCGGCGAATTGCTGGGCGTTGAAGCTGGCGCTGGCGACGCCGTTCTCGATCGGCGGCATCGGCCGCAGGTAGTGCACCGTCAGCTTCTCCGCCTTGAAGGTGCCTTCGAGCTTTTCGACGGTGACGCCGGTCTTGACGCCCGGCGTGAAGCGCAGCCGCGTTTCCGCGATCAGGTCGTTCAGCATGCCGCTGGTCACGTTGGGGATCAGCCAATCGCGCGCATCCTTGGCGACGCTCTCCGGCCACCAGCCGTCGAACTGCTGCCAATCGAGGCCGCCACCCTTCAGCACCGCGCTCAGCAGCGGCGGGCCGTCATCGGTCGCCTTGCCGTTGAGGAAGCCGTCACCCTGGCCGCTCAGCTCGAAGAGCGGGCCGCCCAGATCGACCGACAAGGTGTCGAGGCTGATGAGGTCGAGATCGGGGTCGACCTTGCCCTTGGCGATGAGCTCCTTGATCGGCAGGGGCGCCTTCATCAGCTCCGGCAGCGCCACCTCGCCGTCGCGGCCGAGAAAGGAGAACTCGGTCAGGCTCAGCTGGCCGTCGAGCGAGATCGAGGTGCGCGCCTCGCCTTCCAGGTAGACATTGGCATTGGCGAGGATGGCGAGGCCGGTCTCGACCAGGCCGATGGCCGAGGCGGCGAAGCGCTTCAGCCGGGCCTTGACCTCGAAGCGGTCGCCGCCCGACGGCAGGAACAGGTCGCCGCTCAGCTGCGCCGGATCGCCGAATTGCGGCACGTCGAGCTTGAAGCTGCCGGCCAGCCCGCGGTCGCCGCGGGCCAGATGGATCTCCACCTTCTCGGCGTGCCAGGTGTTGCCGGCGTGGCGGTCGTCGATGCTGACGCTGCCGTCGTAGATCGCCGCCTCGGTGAGGTAGCCGGTGCGTTTGTCGGGGTCCGGCGCCGCCAGCAGCTCGCGCACGATGGCCGCCATCAGGTCCGACTGCCGGTGCTTCTCGGGCACCGCCGCCGGCGCAGCCTGGTTCGCCTCGGGTGCCGCCAGCAGCTTGCCGCCGAACTCGAAATCGCCGGCCTCGTTGCGCGCCAGCACCAGCTCCGGCCGGAACAGCTCGATGCGCGACGGCGCCACCAGGCCGCGGAACATCGCCGTGCCGCTCAGCCCGAAGCCGAGTTCCGGCACCGAGGCCAGGTCGTTGCCATCCGCATCGGTGATGCGCACGCCGACCGCGCGGATGTCGAGCGTCCGCTCCCAGCCCGCCCAGGCGAGCACGGTGTCCTGCACCACGAACTTGAACTCGGCGCCGGGCCGGTTCAGCGCCTGCTCCACATAGGGCTTCAGGAAGCGGAGATGGATCGGCCCCTCATAGGCGAGGCGCCAGGCGACGAAACCGGTCAGCAGGACCAGGCCGGCCAGCAGGGTACCGAAGATCTCGAGCGCGATTTTACTGGCACGCAGAATCATTCGACGTGTCGCCACCTGTTAGATGCGCCGCTGACGCTTTCCCCCAAGCGCGAGACCCAGCTTGTCCTGGCCGCCGCCAACTTGACCGGGAAGCGGCCTTGCCTCAGTGTGCCAGCCGAATTCACCACACCCAATCCACCAACACCATGACGCTGGCCTTCGATCCCCGCCAACTGCCGAAGGCTCACGATGCGCGCCAGGCGCAGATCGAACTCGAGCGCCTCGCCGCCATCTGGTGCCCCACCGATCAAAGCGCCCTGCCCGACCCTGAGCATATCCGGGCGCTACAGACCGCGATCTTCGGCAACTCTCCGTATTTGAGCCAATTGGTGGTCAACGAGGCCGTACAGTTTTTTTCAGTATTAGCCGACGGGCCGGACTCTGTCTTTAACAAATTGTTGAACGATCTCGCGCACTTGGGCCGGGCCGAGACGGACGAGGCGGTGCTGATGCGCCAGCTGCGGCAGGCCAAGCGCCGCGCCCATCTGACCATCGCCCTGGCCGACATCGTCAAGGCCTGGCCGCTCGAACGGGTGACCGGCGCGCTCAGCGATTTCGCCGATTCGGCGGTCGGCGCGGCGATCGCGTTCCTGCTGCGCCAGGCGCATCTGGCGGGCGAGATCGAGCTGCCCGATCCCGAGACGCCCGAGAAGGATAGCGGCCTCGTCATCCTCGGCCTCGGCAAGCTCGGCGCCGGCGAACTCAACTATTCGAGCGACATCGACCTGATCGTCCTGTTCGACCTCGACGTCGTGCGCTATCGCGGCCGGCGCACGGCGCGCGAATTCTTCGTCAAGCTGGCGCGCAACCTGGTGCGGCTGCTGCAGGACGCGACCCAGGACGGCTACGTGCTGCGGGTCGATTTGCGGCTGCGGCCCGACCCCGCCTCCACCCCGCTCGCCATGTCGACCATCGCGGCCGAGACCTATTATGAAGGCATGGGCCAGAACTGGGAGCGCGCGGCGATGATCAAGGCCCGCGCCATCGCCGGCGACCTGCCGGCGGGCGAGGCCTTCATCGGCAACCTGCGGCCCTTCATCTGGCGCAAGCATCTCGACTTCGCCGCCATCCAGGACATCCATTCGATCAAGCGCCAGATCCACGCGGTGAAGGGCCACCGCGAGATCGCGGTCGGCGGCCACAACATCAAGATCGGCCGCGGCGGCATCCGAGAGATCGAGTTCTTCGCCCAGACCCAGCAGCTGATCTGGGGCGGCCGCAACCCCGATCTGCGGATGCGCCAGACCTGCGCCGCCATCGAGCGGCTGGTCGAGATGGGCCGCACGCGGCGCGAGATCGCGGACGATTTGATCGCCGCCTATCGCTATCTGCGCCATGTCGAGCACCGGCTGCAGATGTTGGACGACCGTCAGACCCAGACCCTGCCCGACGAAGGTCCGGAGCTCGACCGGCTGGCGCTGTTCTGCGGCCATGCCGACACCGCGGAATTCAGCGCCACGCTGATGCACCATTTGGGCCAGGTCGAGGACCACTACGCCGAGTTGTTCGAGGAGGCGCCGTCGCTCGGCGACCAGGGCAACCTGGTCTTCACTGGCAAGGTCGACGATCCGGCGACGGTGCAGACGCTGGAGCGCATGGGCTTCCCCGATGGCGCCGCCGTCTCCGCACTGGTGCGCGCCTGGCATCACGGCCGCTACCGCGCCACGCGCAGCGCCCGGGCGCGCGAGCTGCTGACCGAGCTGATGCCGAAGCTGCTGGACGGATTGGCGCATACCGCCGACCCGGACACCGCCTTCCGCCGCTTCGACAGCTTCATGCGCTCGCTGCCCGCCGGCGTGCAGCTGTTCTCGCTGTTGCATTCGAACCCCAGCCTGCTCGATCTGATCGCCGACGTGATGGGCTCGGCCCCGCTGCTGGCCGACCACCTCAGCCGCTATCCCATGCTGCTCGACGGCGTGCTGACGGCGGGCTTCTTCGAGAAGGTGCCGGACCGCGAGGCGATGGCGCGCGATCTCAGGCGCCAGCTCTCTTTCGTCAGCGACTTCCAGGACAGCCTCAGCCTGATGTGCCGCTGGACCAAGGACCGGCAGTTCCAGATCGGCGTGCGGCTGCTGAAAGGCGTCGGCGACGGCAACACCTCCGCCGGCGAGCTCTCCGACGTCGCCGACGTGGTGATCGGCGCGCTGTTCCCGATCGTCACCGCCGAGTTCGAGCGCCTGCACGGCAAGCTGCCGGGACGCGGCCTCGCCGTCGTCGCGCTGGGCAAGCTCGGCAGCCGCGAGATGACGGTCACTTCCGACCTCGACCTTATCTTCATCTACGACGTGCCGGAGGGGGTCGAGGGGTGGGATATGATCCTCTCCGACGGCGCCAAGCCGCTGGCACCGATCCAGTACTATGCGCGCCTGGCGCAGCGTCTGATCACCGCGCTCACCGCCCTGACCGGCGACGGCAAGCTGTACGACGTCGACATGCGGCTGCGCCCCTCCGGCAATTCCGGGCCGATCGCCAGCGGCCTGCCGCCTTTCGAGCGCTATCAGCGCCAGGAGGCCTGGACCTGGGAGCATATGGCGTTGACCCGCGCCCGGCTGATCGCCGGCGAACCGACCTTCCAGGTCGACGTCGATAGGAGCCTTGAGCGCATCCTTACCACCCGGCGCGATCCCGAGAAGCTGCGCCACGACGTGGCCGACATGCGTGAGCGCATGGCCCAGCAGCACCGGGGCGAGTCCCTCTGGGACTTCAAGCACCAGCGCGGCGGGCTGGTGGACATCGACTTCATCGCCCAATACCTGATGCTGCGCCACGCCGCCGATCATCCGGAGCTCCTGCGCCGCAATCCGGCCGACGCGCTCGCCGCCCTGATGAAGGCGCAGCTGCTCGACACCCAGACCGGCGACCGCCTGATCGCCGCCCTCAACCTGTGGCGCCAGCTGCAGCAGATGATCCGCCTGCTGGTCGGCGAGGCGGTCGACGAAGCAAAGCTGCGCCCGCCGACCGCGAAACATCTGGCGACCTCCGGCGGCTGCCCGGATTTCTCGGTGCTGAAGGCGCTGATCCACGACACGGCCGCGGGCGTATACGATGATTTCAAGCGCATCCTGGGAATCGCCCCGGCTTGATTCGAAATCATGCGCGGCACTAACCTGCCGGCGCCAGACAGGGAGACGGACATGGCATTGAAAGTCGGCGACAAGGCGCCCGCGTTCTCGTTGAAGACCGACGGCGGTGGCAAGGTCTCGCTCTCGGGCCTCAAGGGCCAGAACGTGGTGCTCTATTTCTATCCGAAGGACGATACCTCCGGCTGCACCGCCGAGGCCTGCGCCTTCCGCGACAATCTGCCGAAAATCGGCAAGCTCGACGCGGTCGTCATCGGCGTCTCGCGCGACAGCGCCGAGAGCCACGACAAATTCAAGACCAAGCACAAGCTCAATTTCGCCCTCGGCGCCGACGAAACCGGCAAGGTCACCGAGGATTACGGCGTGTGGGTCGAGAAAAGCATGTATGGCAAGAAATACATGGGCATCGAGCGCGCCACCTACCTCATCGACGGCAAGGGCAAGATCGCCGCGATCTGGCGCAAGGTGAAGGTGAACGGCCATGCCGAGGACGTGCTGAAGGCCGTGAAGGCGCTCGACGCCGGCTGATGCGCGACCTGGCCGCCGCCGCCTGCGCGATCCTGGGTGCCGCCGCGCCGGCGGACAAGGTCGCAATGTCCCTCGCCCTCGCCAAGGACTGGCGCGAGGGCCGCGCCGGGTTCGCGCAGCGGGGTGCGCCGCCGCCGCGTCCCGCCCGGCCTGAGCGGCCAGCGCTGCTCCCGCCGCGCGACATGCCGAAACGCAAGGCCGGCGGCAATGCGGAGAAGCGCATTGCGCTGCTGCACGCCCTCGCTCATATCGAGCTCAACGCCATCGACCTCGCCTGGGACATCATCGCCCGCTTCGCCGACGCGGCCACGCCGCGCGAGTTCCTCGCCGATTGGATCAAGGTCGGGGAGGAAGAGGCGATCCATTTCTCGCTGCTCGAAGCGCGGCTCAAGGACCTGGGCGCCGCCTATGGCGACCTGCCGGCCCATGACGGGCTGTGGCAGGCGGCGGAAGAGACCGCCCACGATCTGCTCGCGCGCCTCGCCATCGTGCCGCTGGTGCTGGAGGCGCGCGGCCTCGACGTGACGCCGGCCACCATCGCCTATTTCCGCCGCGCCGGCGACGACACGAGCGCCGACATCCTGCAGCGCATCTATGAGGACGAGATCGGCCACGTCGCCGCCGGCATGCGCTGGTTCCACCATTTCGCGACCCGCGCCGGCCTGGAGCCCAAGAGCGCCTGGCAGGAACAGGTGCGCCGCCATTTCAAGGGCCAGCTCAAGCCGCCCTTCAACGACGCCGCGCGCAAGGATGCGGGGTTCGATCCGGAGTTCTACCGGACCATTTCGACGTAGGCGCGAACCTATTCATCAAGATACGCCCAGTCGCCCATGACAATGTTGACGCCACCCCAACCATGGACCGTGTAGTTCTGGTTCGGACAATAAAAGAAGTAGTCCCATTTGAGCGCTTCCCCGGCATCGACCATCAGGTGCCAACGATTGTCATCCGGACAAGGCCCCGCCTCAGGAGCGTACTCGTAGGTCGGATACGCCGCCATGCCAGTGTTGGGGACCGACGGCAAGTGGGCCGGCACAATATCAGCTAGCGTTCGTGGCGGAGCGCCTGCGGAATGCTCATATGCTTCGATTGCGCGGATCAAAGTCATGCTACGGGACCCGAGGAGCTCATAGCCAAAGTGCTTCAGATACTTATAGCTTAGGATGCCGGGTACAAAACCCAGCGCCATGCAGGCGACCACGATCACCGCGAGCGCCGCAGGTCGCCAACTCCAAGAAACCAGGGAATAGATGATGGCTGCAACTAGCAACATGCCAGCGGCCCCAACGATCATCACCAAGATCCCCGCGAGGCTGAAGAAAGTGAAAGGCGGCAGCCAACTGCCAATTGGGTAGTACGCCAGGAGCGCAACAGCGATGGCAATTACGGCTGGCAGGACCAATCCTAGCGCCACGGCGCCCAGGAGCCATCGGACAGAAAATCCAGGCACTGGCATAGATCTAGCGGCATTCATGAATGACCCCGGCAAATAGTCTCTCAGGAAGCAACGTATCGCCAGAATTGGGCAGAACTAAGCTGAATGTAAGGCGAAATCCTCGGTTGGAATTGGTCAGGGCGCCCCAGCTTTCGCCGGAGCGCCCTGTGGAGCAATGGGGGCTGCCCTTCCCCTACCGCGATGTCACCACTCTATTGGACAGCCTCCCCATGCAACGCCAAGTCCAGGCCGTCGCGCTCGACTTCCTCGGAGACGCGCAGCCCGATGACGAGATCGATGATCTTCAGGATGATCACGGTGCCGACGCCGCAGAACACGATCGTCACGATGACGCCGAGCAGCTGGGTGCCGATCTGGGCGGCGTTGCCGTCGATCAGGCCCACAGGCACGTCGCCGCCCTTCACCGCCATTGTGGCGAAGACGCCGGTCAGGATGGCGCCCACGGTGCCGCCGACGCCATGCACGCCGAAAGCGTCCAGCGCGTCGTCATAGCCCAGCGCGTTCTTGATCGTGGAGGTGGCGAAGAAGCAGACGATGCCCACCGCCACGCCGATCACCAGCGCGCCCATCGGATCGACGAAGCCCGAGGCCGGGGTGATGCCGACCAGGCCGGCCACCGCGCCGGAGACGATGCCGAGGACCGAGGGATGGCCGCGCATACCCCATTCGCACAACATCCAGGCCAGCGCCGCCGCCGCCGCCGCGATATGCGTCACCGCCATCGCCATGCCGGCATTGGGCGAAGCCGCGAGCGCCGAGCCGGCATTGAAGCCGAACCAGCCCACCCACAGCAGGGAACCGCCGATGACCGTGTAGACCAGGTTGTGCGGCACGAAGGGCACCTTGCGGTAGCCGTTGCGCTTGCCGATCATCAACGCGGCGACCAGGCCGCTGACGCCGCTGCTGATGTGGACGACGGTGCCGCCGGCGAAGTCCAGCACGCCCCAGCCGAACATCAGGCCGTCGGCCGCCCACACCATGTGGCAGAGCGGCGCGTAGATCAGCACCGCCCAGGCGCCGACAAAAACCAGCAAGGCGCCGAATTTCATGCGGTCGGCGAAAGCGCCGGTGATCAGCGCCGGCGTGATGATGGCGAAGGTCATCTGGAACATCATGAAGACGCTCTCCGGGATGGTGCCCGAGATCGACCCCACGGTGAGGCTCTTCAGGAAGAAGTTGGAGAGACCGCCGACATAGGGCGAGCCGGCGGAGAAGGCCAGGCTATAGCCGACCACCATCCAGAGGATGCTGACCAGGCAGCAGGTCGCGAAGGACTGCATGATGATGGTCAAGACGTTCATCTTGCGCACCATGCCGCCATAGAACAGCGCCAAGCCCGGCAAGGTCATCAACAGCACCAGCCCGGTGGCGGTGATCAGCCACGCGGTATCGCCGGTGTTGATGGTTGGATCCTGCGCAAACGCCGGTACTGCCGCCAGGGTTCCTGTCAGGGCGACGACGATTCCTGTCAATCCTCGGCGCAAACCCGAACGAAGCATTCCTGCCCCCTTTTCTTAAAAGTATGACAATCCCGATGCTGCACTGCATCGGGCGTGCCAACTTTCCGGGGGCGCGGAATGCCTGCGATTCAACAGGCGATTCAAGCGCTGTGAAGGTTGCGGACGGCGGATCGCCGCTCAATCGCTAGGCAGGCGGATGGCCTTCGCCCATTTCTTGGGCAAGAGCCGGGACGGCCGACAGATCAGGCCGCCGGCTCGCCGCCATGCACCTTGGCCGCCAGCGAGGCGGAGAGGAACCGGTCGATATCGCCATCGAGTACGCCGCCGGTATCGCTGGTCTCCACCTCGGTGCGCAGATCCTTGACCATCTGGTAGGGCTGCAGGACGTAGGAGCGGATCTGGTGGCCCCAGCCGATATCGGTCTTCGTCGCCTCGATCGCCGCAGCCGCTTCTTCGCGCTTCTGCAACTCGGCCTCATAAAGGCGCGCCTTCAGCATCTGCATCGCCATGGCGCGGTTGCGATGCTGCGAGCGGTCGGCCTGGCAGGCGACCACGATGCCGGTCGGCATGTGGGTGATGCGGATGGCGGAATCGGTCTTGTTGATGTGCTGGCCGCCGGCGCCCGAGGCGCGGAAGGTGTCGACCTTCAGGTCCTTGTCCAGGATCTCGACCTCGATGTTGTCGTCGACCACCGGATAGACCCAGACCGAGGAGAAGCTGGTGTGGCGGCGGGCGTTGGAATCGTAGGGCGAGATGCGCACCAGGCGGTGCACGCCGGATTCCGATTTCAGCCAGCCATAGGCGTTGAGGCCCTTGATCTCGATGGTGGCGGATTTCAGTCCCGCCTCTTCGCCGGCGCTCTCTTCGAGCCACTCGACCTTGTAGCCATGTTGCTCGGCCCAACGCACATACATGCGCAGC
The DNA here is from genome assembly GCA_039808885.1 of Dongiaceae bacterium. Classification (GTDB taxonomy): domain Bacteria; phylum Pseudomonadota; class Alphaproteobacteria; order Dongiales; family Dongiaceae; genus Dongia_A. The sequence goes on from JBDHTX010000027.1 coordinate 61,987, forward strand.
AGCATCTGCGCCCAGTCCTGCGCCTCGGTGCCGCCGGCGCCGGCATGGACCTCGAGATAGCAATCGTTCTGGTCGGCCTCGCCGGAGAGCAGCGATTCCAGCTCGCGCTTGGAAACTTCGATCTTCAGCGCTGTCAGCTGCGCCTCGGCCTCGTCGACGCTCTTGCTGTCGCCTTCCATCTCGCCCAGCTCGGCGAGGGTCAGGGCATCGTCCAATTCGCGCTCCATGGCGCGGTAGGCGTCGATGGCATTGGCGAGGTGCGTGCGTTCCCGCATCACCTTCTGGGCCTTCTCGGGCTTGTCCCAGAGGGTCGGGTCTTCGGCGAGGGCGTTCAGCTCGTCCAGGCGGCGGAGGGCGTTATCCCAGTCAAAGATGCCTCCTCAGCAGGGCCAGGGAGGATCTGATCTCCCCCGCAACCGCTTCAATCTCGGCACGCATACGCTTGAACCTCCGGCAAACTCCCGCAACGGCGCGGGACCATGACCAATCGGGCGGCGGCCGTCAACCCACGGACTCGCCCGTCGAATCCCGGGCGCGGGGAAACCGCTAGTAGATGCCGCCGTTGCTGTCGGTGCCTGGCGCGGCCGGCTGGGGCTGCGGCGCGGGTGCGGGCTGCAGCGGGGCCTCGCCC
>JBDHTX010000028.1:0-56344 GCA_039808885.1 Dongiaceae bacterium
TCTTCGCCGGCACCCCCAACATGGCGCATTACGTCGCCTCCAAGGGCGGCGTGCTGACCTTCACCCGCGCCTTGGCGACGGAGCTCGGCGGCTACAAGATCACCGTCAATTCGGTCTGCCCCGGCCTGACCGATACCGAGGGCGTGCAACAGACCCCGCACAAGGAGGCCTTCGGCTTCGTCGAGATGCTGCAGGCGATCAAGGGCAAGGGCGTCCCGGCAGACATCGTCCCGGCGGTGGCCTTCCTGGCCTCGGACGAGGCGCATTGGATCACCGGCCAGGCGCTCAACGTCGATGCCGGCATGGTCCGCTGGTAGCTCCGCTGCTAAGATCGGGGCGGCGGCGCGAGTCGCCCTGATCTTCTGCCTGCTGCAGCGGAGGGCGCGATGGCGGGTTCGGCGGACGATGCCTTGCTGCGGGCGGCGGTCCTGGGCGACAAGGCGGCCGCGGTGGCCGCGCTGAACGCGGGCGCCGGCATCGACGCCCGCGACGCCCAGCTCCAGACCCCCCTGCTCATCGCCATCCAGAAGGACAACCGCGACGTCGCGGCGCACCTGATCGCGCGCGGCGCCGACATCAACGCGGTGGCGGCGAACGAGGACACGCCCTGGCTGCTGGCCGGCGCGCTGGGCCGCGCCTCGCTGCTGGCGGCGATGCTGGAAACCGGCAGGGTCGACTATGCGAAGCGCAACCGCTACGGCGGCAACGCCCTCATCCCCGCCTGCGAGCGCGGCCATGTCGAGACCGTGCGCCTGCTGCTGGAGCGCTCGGAGATCGATGTCAACCACGTCAACAATCTCGGCTGGACCGGCCTGCTGGAGGCGGTGATTCTGTCCGACGGCGGGCCGCGCCATCTCGAGATCGTGCGGCTGCTGCTCGAGCACGGCGCCGATCCGAACATCGTCGACAAGGATGGCGTGAGTCCGCTGAAGCACGCCCAGGATCGGCGCTATGACGCCATCGCCGCTTTGATCAAGAACGCGGGCGGCAGGTAGGTCCTAGTCGCAGACCTCGCCGTCGAAAATCGCCTTGTTCCAGCGCCGCACCGTGATCCTGCCGCGCAGCCCCGCCTTGGTCGCGGGATCGGCCTGGATGATGGCGAGCGCTTCCTCCCGCGTCGCGACGTCGAGGATCAGCAGGCTGCCATCGGGCGTCTTGCCGTCGTCGCTGCGCAGGCTGCCGGCGCAGAGGATCTTGACCTTGATGGATTGCTCGTAGGCCCAATGGGCATCCATCACCGCGCGGTCGGCGCGGATGGCGGCGGCGCCGGGCGCATCGTCGCTGACGATCATCCAGGGCATCGGCGCCGCGCTCTTCCGGTCCTCAGGAGTAGTAGTTGGCGCCGGTTTGGTAGCCCTTGAAGCTCTCGAGGTCGTGCGAATAGAACAGCTCGGCGTCGTATTTCTCCGCCAGGTCCTTCAGCCGCTTCATCGACTTGACGCTCTCGGTCGGGTCCAGGTGGAACGACGAGATGCACATCATGTCCATGTTCTTCTTGGTGTAGCAGGCATCGGCGGTGAACAGCATCGGCCGGCGGTTCTTCAGCTCCACCATCAGGCTGTAATGGCCGGCGGTGTGGCCCGGCGTCTCGAACAGATGGATGCCCTTGGCGATCTCCTGGTCGCCGGTCATCGTCTCGAACTTCGGCGTGAACATGTCCAGCGCCGGGTCCGGCGGCAGCTCCTTGCCGGCGTTCTTCTTCTTCATGATGTCCGGCGCGAAGGTCAGGTCGGAGTAGCCGAGATGCTCGAAGGGCTGGCAATTGGCGCTCGCCTCCAGCTCCTTCTTGTGACAGATGGTGCAGGCCTTGTGCAGGTGCTTGTTCCCGCCGCAATGGTCGAAGTGGTAGTGCGAATTGATCACGTAGTTGATGTCGTCGGTCTTGAGGCCGAGCGCGGCCAACTGGCCGGGAATGGTCTGCGCCTTGTCCTGGATCGGCTTCTCGAAGGGCAGCACCCGCATCACATGGTCGAAATCGTAGCCGGTATCGAACATGTAGTAGCCGTCCTTGTGCTCGATCAGCACGGCGTAGCAGGGGAAGCGCACCTCGCCGCCCGGCCCGCGGTTCCAGAACACGTGGAAGCCGTCGATCACCAGCGTGCCGCCGTCGAGCAGATAGACCTTCGTGTCAGACATGAACCCCTCCCATCAAGCCGCGGGTCGCCGCCCGTCGGTCCAGAACGCCATCGATACTCTACCGGTCGCCGCGCACATAGGGCAGCCCCAAGGCCGGGGGCAGGACAGAATGCCGCGCGAAAATCACCAGGACCAGCATCACCATCGCGAAGGGCAGCATCTGCACCACGTCGGTCGGGATGTTGATGCCGGCCACCTGCAGGGCCGTGGTCATCGCCAGGCTGATGCCGAACAGCGCGGCGCCCAGCAGCACCCAGACCGGGTTGCCGCGCGCCAGCATGGCCAGCACGATGCCGATGAAGCCGGCGCCGCCGGTCATGAAAGGCACGAACAGCCCGGCGCCGACATTGGCCATATAGGCGCCGCCAAGCCCGGCCAGGAATCCGGTCGACAGCACCGCGCCGGCCCGCGTCGCCGTCACGCTGACCCCGGCGGCATCGAGCGCCGCAGGCTTGGCGCCGGCCGATTCCAGGTTGAGCCCGATGAAGGTCGACCGGAATATCCAGCCGAGCCCGGCCACCAGCAGCACCGCCAGATAGACGATGGGCGAATGGCTGAACAGCGCCTTGCCCAGGACCGGGATGGCGGAGAGGCCCGGCAGCTCCCACACCGGCGCCTGGTCGAGGCGCGGATAGGTCTTGCTGAACTGCACGAAATGCAGCAGCGCGGTCAGCCCTTCGAAGCCGATGGTGACGCCGATGCCGATGACGATCTGGTTGAGGCCGAAGCGGATGCACAGCAGCACCACGATGGCCGCAACCGCCATGCCCCCAAGACCGCCCATCAGGAATCCGAACCAGAAGGAGCCGCTGAAATAGGCGGCGGCGAAGCCGGCATAGGCGCCGAACAGCATCATGCCCTCGATGCCGATGTTGAGCACGCCGGCCTTTTCCGAGATCTGCTCGCCCAGGCCCGCCAGCAGCAGCGGCACCCCGGCGGTGACGGCGCCGAAAATGAGCGAGGTGAGGAAGGCTTCGGTCAGCAGGGCGTCCATGTCAGGCTCCCACCCGCTTGCGGCGCTGATGGTCGAGATACTCGACCACGGCGAGGAAGATCAGCAGCAGCGCCACCAGGACCAGGACATAGGTCTGCGGCACGCCGACCCGCCGCGCAGCGCTCTCGCCGCCGATCATCAGGGCCGAGAAGAAGAACACGAAGCCGATCACCGCATAGCCGTTGAACCGCGCCAGGAACACCAGCGGCACGACCAGCAGCCCGAAAGCCGGATTCCAATCCGCGCGCACCGTGCCCCAGACGCCGAGGATCTCGACGGCGCCGCCCAGGCCTATGAGCCCGGCGCTGATGGCGAAGGTGGCGATGGTGAGGCGGGCGACGTTGAGGCCGGCATGGATGGCGGCGGCCGGATTGGCGCCCACCACCTGCAGCTTCAGGCCGAAGGCGGTGCGCGTCATCATCAGATGCACCAGGACGACCACGGCCAGCGCGATCAGCACGCCGCTGTGGATCGTGGTGTCGAACAGGCGCGGCAGGCGGTCCGCCACCGGCAGGGTCACCGTCTGCGGCACCGTCGTGGTGGGATCGCGGAAGAACAGCTTCACCAGCACGTTGGCGAAGCTCACCCCCAGGAAGCTCATCATCAGCGAGGTGATGATCTCGTTGACGCCGTAGCGCGCCTTGAGGATGGCCGGAATCACCGACCACAAGGCGGCCACCGCAATCGCCACCAGCATGCAGACCACCAGCGTCAACCCCCGGGGCAGGAAGGCGATCAGCGCCGGCGCCAGGGCGGAGGTGATGACGGCGGCCAACAGGAACTGCCCGTCGCCCCCGAGGTTCCAGATGCCGGCGCGGAAGGCGACGATCAGCCCCGCCGCGATCAGCAGCAGCGGCGACATGCGGGTGAAGGTCTCCTGCAGCCCGCCCCAGGTCAGCAGGCCGCGCTTGGCGACGAAGCCGTAATAGGCGAGCGGATCCTTGCCCAGGATCAGCAGGATGACGCCGCCGGCGATGAGCGCGAGGACGACCGGCACGGCGACGCGCAGCACCGCAGACGCGGCCTCGCGCGCCGCATCGTTGCCGGCTCCAGCCGATGTCTGTGCGTCGGTGCTCACGTCATTCCCCCAGACTCATTCATCATGGTCAGGCCAAGCCCGACCATGACGAGCCGTGTTTCGGTGCGACGCGCGCAAGATCCTGTTCACGCCGCCCTCGCGCCGGTCATCAGCAGGCCGACCTGGCGTTCCACATCGGGGCCGTTCTCGACGATGCCGACCAGGTTGCCCTGGTACATCACGGCGACGCGGTCGGAGAGCTCCAGCAGTTCGTCCAGATCCGTCGAGATCACCACGGTCGCGAGGCCGGCATCGGCGCCCTGCAGGATGCGCTCATGCGCGAGCCGGGTGTTCTGCAGGTCGAGACCGTAGGTCGGCTTGTTGAAGACGACGACGCTCGCCTCGGCATTCAGCTCGCGCGCCAGGATCGCCTTCTGGATGTTGCCGCCGGAAAGCTTGCCGATCGGCGTCTTCTCCGAGGGCGTGCGGATGTCGCTGCGCTTGATGTGCGCGCGGGCGCTGTCGTGGATGGCGTCCCAGTCGGTGATGCCGCGCCGCCAGAAAGGCGAGGCGCCGATCTCCTTCAGCACCAGGTTGGTGGCGACCGAGAAGATCCCGACCGTGCCTTCGCCCAGCCGCTCGTCGGTGACATAGCGCACGCCGTGGCGCCGGCGCTCCGGCACCGCGTCGGCGGTGATGTCGGCGCCGTTGAGAATGATCCGGCCGGCCGAGACGGCACGCTGGCCGGCCAGCACCTCGGCCAGGTGCTTCTGCCCGTTGCCGTCGATGCCGGCAATTCCCAGCACTTCGCCAGGCCAGAGATCGAAGCTGGCGTCGCGCAACGGGCAGGCGCCGCGCGTCGCCTCGGTCTGCAGGCCCGCGACGCTGAGGCGCGGTTGGCCGCTGCGATCCACCTTGCGGTCGCGATGCGCCCGGCGGCCGCGGCCCACCAGGATCTCCGCGTCCCGCGCGTGCTCGTCCGTAGAGCCGAACATCATGCGGATGACGGCATCGGTGACTTCCGCCTCGCTCATCGCCCGCAGCCGCTCCGGCGGGATGTTCCCGACCACGCGGCCCAGCCTGAGGATGGAGATGCGGTCGCCGAACTCATAGGCCTCGACCAGCTTGTGGGTGATGAGGATGAGCGCGACGCCCTTCGCGCGCAGGCGTTTCATCACCTCGCCCAGGTCCTTCACACCCTGCGGCGTCAGCATCGAGGTGGGTTCGTCGAGGATCAGGACCTTCTCGCCGCGCCACAGCGCGCGCATGATCTCGACCTGCTGCTGCTCACCCAGCGACAGGCGGCCGACCTGGGCATCGGGATCGATCCTGACGCCGAGCAGCGTCGACAATTCCTTGAACCGCGCCAGGGCCGGCGCGCGGCTGAGCCTCTGCCACCACGGGCCGCCCAGCATCAGATTCTCGATGACTGTGAGGCTCGGCACCAGCAGCACATGCTGGAAGACGGTGCCGATGCCGAGATCGAGGCTGGCGCGCGGCGATGAGATCACCACCGGCTTGCCGTCGATCAGGATTTCGCCCGCGTCGGGCTGCTGCATGCCGGCCAGGATGCCGATCAGGGTCGACTTGCCGGCGCCGTTCTCGCCGAGCAGGACGTGGATCTCGCCCGCCCGGAATTCGAGCGAGACATCGTCATTGGCCAAGACACCGGGAAACCGCTTGGTGATGTTCCGCACGGCGGCGACGGGGATCGCCCCCGCCGCCTCCCTTGCACCCTGCCCAGCCAATGACGACGCCTCTTGCCCGTTCATTTCGCCACTCTGCCCGCGGCATCGCGGCGAGTCCAGTTACACGGATGGCCGGATCGCTTATTGCGGCGGCGCATCGGTAACGGAGCTCATCAAGGCGCGGACCTTCTGCGCATCCTCGATCCGGTCGACCTTCACGCTTCCGTCGATGATCTGCGCGCGGACCTTCTCGATCTCGGCCCACACGTCGTCGGGGATGTGCTTGGAGTGCAGCAGCCGCACCGAATCATCCGCCAGATGGATGGCGTATTCATGCGTGCCGAACTTGCCGGCCTTCAGGTCCTCGACCATCTCGGAATAGACCGGCACCATATCCCAGATCACCGATGAGAGCAGGTTGCCCTTGTCGATGGAGGTCTTGTCGCCGATGACGTCGATGAACCAGACCTTGCCGCCGTCGACGGCCTTGCCGGTTTCGACCGCCTGGAGCATGCCGAAAGTGGCGCCGTCGCCCTGGCCGAAGATCACGTCGGCGCCGGCGCCGATCAGCGAGGCGGTGACGCGGTTGCCGCCGGCGGCATCCGCATAGGCGGCCGGGCCGATCACGGCATAGAGGATCTTCACGCTGCCGTCCGCGGCCTTCACGCCGTTGGCGAAGGCGGCCGATTGCGAGTTCCATGACGGCGGCTCGCCGGAGACGACGATGCCGACCGACTTGGTTTTGGTCGTCTTGGCGGCGAGGATGCCGGCCAGGTAGGCGCCCTCATGGGCGCTCAGCGTGTAGTTGGCGAGCACGCCCGGCTTGCCGGCGCCCTCCATGTCGACGATCGCCACCGGCACGCCCTTTTCCGCACCAACTTCCGGGACGGCCGTGTTGTAGCCGCTGGCATGGGCGATGATCAGGCTGGCGCCGTCATCGGCGAGTTCGCGCGCCTGCGGATGCACGTCGCCATAACCGAGGCCCGTGGCCGGCATAAATTCGAGGCCGTATTTCTCGGCCACCGCCTTCGCCGCGTCGAACCCCTGCTGGTTCCAGCCGAAATCGGTCGGCTCTTCCGGCGTCATGATGGCGATGCTCTTCACATCGACCGCCTGCGCCTGGACGGCCAATCCGCCCACGGCCAGCGCCAGCATCGAAACCTGTGCCAGCCGCCTCAACAATCCCTTGTTCATGGTCTGGTTTCCTTCCTGCTTTCGTTCGCGTGATCGGTCACGCATGCCCGCTTTGTTCAACCCCTGCCGGATTGCTTCCGGCTATTCCGTTCTTGGCCGCCCCATCCAAACGACCCATGAAGAGGGCGGCGTTTCTTCCGCGAAGAGCTCAGCTCTCCAGCGCCTTGCGCACGGCAACCAGGCGCTTGGCGCGCAGTTGCCGCAGCTCGGCGATCTTTTCCGGCGTGTAGCTAAAGACGCCGCCGCCGGTCTTCATGCCCAGCTTGCCGGCCTTGGTGCGCTCGGTGACGTAGGGGCTGAGGTCGCCCCGGTTGCACAGCTCCTTGTTCAGGTAGGAGCCGACCGCCTGGTAGATGTCGAGGCCGGCCATGTCGAGCAGCGCCATCGGCCCGATGACCGAGAGCTTGTAGCCGATGCCCCAGGAGACGCAGGTGTCCAGCCCTTCGGCATCGATGACGCCCTGGTCGACCAGGTCGACGCATTCGCGCAGCAGCGCATAGAGCACGCGGTTCTCGACGAAGCCCGGCACGTCCTTCTGCACCACCACGGGAAGCAGGCCCAGCGCCTTGATCTGGTCGACCATCCAGGTGACCGTCGCCTGCGAGGTCTTGTCGCCGGCGATCACCTCGATCATCGGGATGATATGCGGCGGGTTCGACCAGTGCATGCCGACCACGCGCTCCGGCGCCGAGACATTCTCCTGCAGCTTGGTGATGGGGATGCCGGAGGTGTTGCTGGCGATGATGCATTTCTTGTCGACGAGCTTGTCGATCTCCTTGAAGACCGAGGCCTTGATCTCGAGCTTCTCCGGCACAGTCTCGACGACCAGCGTCGCATTGGCCAGGCATTCCTGCAGGCTGCCGGCGATCTTCACCGGGATCTTGCCCTTCTCCGGCACGCCCAGCGCGTTCAGCACGTTGTTGGCCATGGTCAGGCCGTCGCCGGCCTTCTTGCGCTGGTCCTCGCTGACGTCGAAGGCGATGACCTCCATGCCCGCGCGCGCCAGGGTCTGCGCGATGCCCGGGCCCATCGTGCCCAATCCGACCACTGCTGCCTTGCTCATATCTAGCTCCCTCTCCCTGCACTTTTTGTCGTCATCACCGGGCTTGACCCGGTGATCGAAGTTGCTTCCTGCCGCTCCGCCGCCAACTTGGGTTGCCGGGTCAAGCCCGGCAATGACGGGAAGAGGCTGTAACTAGAGCCCCGCCGCCTTCCTGAAGGCCGGCCGCTCCGTGAGTTTCGCCCGCCAGGCCTTCAGATTGGGCAGCGCCGGCAGCGCCACCGGGAAGTCCAGGCAGCGATGCACGATGGGTCCCAGCGCCACGTCGGCCAGGGTGAAATCGTTGCCCGCGATCCACGCCTTGCCGGCGATCGCGCCTTCCAGGATCGAGAGCTGCGCCGCCAGTTCCTTGGCGTCGGCGGCGAAGGTCGGCGCGCGCTCGGCCTCCGGCTTCTTCGAATCCTTGAACACCTGGACGTAGTGGTAGTTGAGCGACGCCAGCAGCCAGTCCATCCAGCGCTCGACCTCGGTGCGCTTGGCGGCATCGGTTGGATAGAGGTTGGCCTTGCCGTTCTTGGTCGCGAGGTAGCGCAGGATGGTGTTGGATTCCCAGATCACCACGTCGCCGTCGACCAGCGTCGGCACCTTGCCATTTGGATTGAGCTTGAGGTAGGCGGCATCCTGGGTGTTGTTGAATTGCCGGCCGTAATCCTCGCGGGTATAGGGGAGGCCGAGCTCCTCCAGCAGAAAGATCACCTTTTGGACATTGCCGGAGGTGTTCCGGCCCAACAATCGCAGCATTTCAACTCTCCCTGCCTGCACGGCGCATGATCCGGGTCGTTTGCCGGCGCCGACGCGCGGCCCGATCCCTGGTCGGTCTCACTTCGGCTTGTAGGCTACCGCGTCCATCTCGATCTTGCATTCGATGGCGGCGCGGGCCTCCACGGTCGTCCGCGCCACCTTTCCCTCCGGGAAGTATTCCGCGAAGATCCTGTTATAGCGACCGAAATTCCGCGCATCTTCCAGATAGACGGTCACTTTCACGACATCGGACAGATCGGCGCCGTCGAGCGCCAGGATGCGCTTGATGGACTCGATGGTCCAGCGCGTCTCCTCCTCGATATTGCCGACGCACATGTTGCCGTTCTCGTCCTTGGCAACTTGTCCCGAGACAAAGATGAAGTCGCCGGCGCGCACCGCCGGATGGAACGGCAGGTTCGGGTTCTTCTTCCCGATCGTGCTGATGCCCTTTTTCTCGCCCATGCGCAGCCCCCCAATTCCTGCCGCTACTACATCACGGTTGTTTCGATGATGTCCACGCCGCGTTGCCGGTCGATCAGGTAAATCAGGCCGCGCTGGTCGATGGTGACGTCGTTGGACGACGCCAGGTCGAAGCCTTTCGGCGCATCGGTCTCGTAGAAGCCGACCTCCTTCGGCGCGAAGGGATCGGCGATATCGATCAGGCGCAGCCCCTGGGCGAACCAGGCGAAGGGAATGACCGTGCCCTTGAACCGCTCCGAAGGCTGGTGGCAGCCCATCATCGCCGGCTGCGGCGAGCCGTCCTTGTCCAGCCCCTCAACCTGCCAGGTCGAGATCGGGATGGGACAATGTTCATTGGTGATGTCGTAGATCCACATGAAGGCGGGGGCCGACGGCCACAGCTTGGCCACGTCCTCATCCGCCACGATCATGACGTCCCGCCCCTTCAGCTTCTGCGGCATGGGCAGGCAGGTGTGGGTCGGATGCGGCCAGGTCGGCGAGGTGTTCACCGCCGAGACCAGCTTCGGCTTCGACATGTCGGTGATGTCGAGGATGAAGAAGCCGTGATGCCAATAGCTGACATAGAGCCGGTCGCCGCGGCGCATCGGATGGTGGCAGCGCGGCGGCGTCCAGTTGTTCCAGGGATATTCCTCGCCGCCCGCTTTCCACTGGCCGGGAATCCACCAGCGCCCGACCTCCTCCGGCTTCGCCGGGTCCTTGAGATCGAGGATCATGCAGATGTTGCCGATATAGCCCTCGGCGGTGGGCGAGATATAGGCGTAGCGGCCGTCGAAATCGTAGCGGTGCACGCCCTTGCCATGGGTGCGCCACTTGGTGATCAGCTTCGGGTCGCTCGGCTTGGAGACGTCGTAGATGCCCAGGCCACCGCCGAACTCGGTGTCGCCCTCGGTGCCCTGGCGCTCGTGGTTGACGATCATGATGTCGTTGGCGACGCGCACCTTGTGCGAGTGCCAGCCGGTCGGCATCTCGATGCGCTTGATCAGCCGCGGATTGCGCGGGTCGGAGACGTCGACAATGGAGGTGCCGGTCGGCTGGCGCATATGGCCGACATAGAGCGTGGTGCCTTCGACCCAGACCTGGCCGCCGCCGGGGCAGTCGAAATTGGACAGCAGCTTGGTGTTCCTGGATTTCGCCATGGTACTCGCGGAAGTTGAAGCGGTTGAAACCTGATCGGAGCTAGAACAGCCGCGTCACCTCGCCCGTCTTCAGCTTGCCATGCTTCTGGTAGAGCGCCAGCGCCTTCAAGGTCGGCTCGTCGCTGGCCACGAACAGGATCGCCGGGCTGCCCGAGGTGTTCACGTGCTCGCACCATTCGCCGCCGGGCACCGCGAAGGTGTCGAACGGATCCCATTCGATCTTCTTGCCGCCGACGATGGAATACCCGCTGCCCTCGAAGGGCGAGACGGTGAGGCTGGCGTTCTGCTTCAAGGGCAGGGTCTTCTCGCCCGGGCGCAGCATCTGCATGAAGAACGTGATCGTCTTGTAGATGCTGGAGCCGGTGAGCGGATTGACATACTCGATCATGATGGCTTCGTGCGGATCGCCATCCCAGTTCCGGAACTTCTCCAGCGCCTCGCGCATCATATCGTAGCGGTAGACGTACATCGGCGAGGCGGCGCCCGTGCCGCGATGGTGCGAGACGAAGCGCGGCAGCAATCCGCCGGAACTGTAGACGTCCTGCGAGTAGCCCCGCGGGAAGCGCGCCGACTGCATCACCTTGCTGACGCGCACGCCTTCCTCATCCTCCTTGTAGTCGTGCTCGAAATAGATCGCGTTCAGGGTTTCCACCAGGGGCAGATCGAGCACGCTGAGATTGATCGCGTTCTCGTCGCCTTCGTTGCCGTGGTTGTGCCAGGTGTCGTGCGGGGTGAGCACCAGGTCGCCCGGGCCGAAGGTGATGTCCTCGCCCTCGACGCCGGTGAAGTTCTGCTTGCCGGTGAGACCGAGGCGGATCGCGTTCGGCGAATGCCGGTGCGGCGGCATGATCTCGTTGGGGTCGTTCAGCCTGTAGGCCACGTACATGGTGCTGACCACCGCGCGCTTCGGCGCCAGGCCCGGATTGACCAGCACGAGGGAGCGGCGCTCCGAGGTCTCGGTGGTGATCAGTTCCGCCGAGCGATGCAGCAGCGGCTCGATCTCGCCCTTGTATTTCCAGATGAAGGGGATCGCCTTGCGCTTGTCGAGGATCTGGCGCTCCTCGTCGTTCTTGATGGTGCGATCGACCACCCAATAGGGCGCCATGTTCCTGGCGGCGACGTCGGCATGCAGCTGGTCCAGCGCGGCCTGGAGATTGTGTCCTTCGAGCTTGGCCTTCGCAGTCATTCCGCCCCTCCTGCCTGCCGATCCCCGAACCAATCTTGACCGATTGGTTTCAGATCGCCCTCATTTGCTGCATCAACCGTAACCATTCCGCCAAAGCCTCGTCAACACCGATCCATTGGGCGCGGCATTCGCACGCGATGGTTCACCGGCGCCGGAAACCGTCGACACGGACCTTGGTCCTGGTATCCGCCGTTCGGCGCGAGGGCGGTTTACAAGCGGACCATCCCGCCGCATCATGCGGTTCGGGGTCGTGGGGCGAGCCTGAACCAAATATGCACCAATTGGCCTCCGCCGCTCATGGCGGTGCGCCAATCGAAGCAAATGGTCCCATTGGACGCGCGGCGGCAGAAGGGGATTGAAATCCATGTTGCAGCATTCCGACCAGACCTTGAGCAAGCTGCGCCAGTTGATCGCCAATGGCGGCATCGGCGCCGATGGCCGCATGCCGCCGGAGCGCACGCTGGCCAACGAAATGGGGGTCGGCCGCCGTTCCCTGCGCCGGGCGCTGGAGATCCTGGAGCGCGAGGGCGAGATCACCCGCCACCAGGGCCGCGGCACCTTCGTCCAGGGCAAGGGCGGCAACGGCCACGCGACCAATGGCGCGGCGCGCCCTGGCAATGGCGCGGCGCAGCGGGCCGATGCCCATCTGAACGGCGCCCTGGCCGCCATCCCCTTCGACCGCATCCTGGAATTCACCAATCCGCTGGAAGTGATCGAGGTGCGGCTGGCGGTCGAGCCGGTGGTGGCGCGGCTGGCGGCGCTCCGCGCCTCCCAGGCCGATATCCGCCGGCTGGAAGGCCTGGTCGGGTCGACCAAGGAGGCGACCGACCCGCTGGTCTACGAGAAGGCCGACGAGGCGTTCCACCGCGCCGTGGCCGAGTCGGCGCGCAATGCCCTGTTCCTGGCGCTGTTCGACGTGCTGAGCGCCAGCCGGCGTGACGCCTCCTGGCGGCGCCTGAGCGAGAACGCCCATTGCTTCAAGCGCCAGTCGGTGCATTCCGCCTCGCACCAGGAGATCTACGAGGCGATCGCCACCCGCAACAGCGAGCGCGCCTTCGAATGCATGCAGCGGCACTTGAGCGACGTGCAGCGCCACGTCAACACCTACGCCTTCCCGGTCGAACAGGCGAGTTGAGCCGGCGACGCAGGTTTCGCCGCGTCGCCGCGTTGAACCGGCGACCGCAACAGCTGACAGGCGTCAAGAAATGACGATTTCCCGCTGGTCGCGGCGCGGGCTGCTGGGCTTCGGCCTCGCGGCCGGGCCGGCCGCGTTCCTGCCGCGCCATCCGCGCGCCGCAACCCCTTCTCTGCAACTGACGCCGGCCTGCGCGGACGCGGACGAAGTGACTCCGGCCCAGACCGAAGGCCCCTATTTCACGCCGAACTCCCCGGAACGCGGCAATCTCGTCGCCGACGGCATCGACGGCACGCGCATCGCGCTGGTCGGTTTCGCGCTCGACCCCCAATGCCGCCCCATCGCGGGCGCCCTCGTCGACCTCTGGCACGCCAATGCGGCGGGCGTCTACGACAACCAGGGCTACCGCCTGCGCGGCCATCAGTTCACCGACGCCGGGGGCCGTTATGTCTTCGAGACCATCGTGCCGGGCCTCTATCCCGGCCGCACCCGGCATTTCCACGTCAAGGTCCAGCCGCCCGGCGGCGCCGTGCTCACGACGCAGCTCTATTTCCGCGGCGAGCCCGGCAACGAGCGCGACCGCATCTTCGACAAGGCGCTGCTGATGGACATTCGTTCGGCGGAAGGCAGCGAGATCGGCCGTTTCGACTTCGTGGTCGCGCGCGGCTGAGACAGCGGGCCGCCGCCGGGATTGGTGCGCGGGCCGCGCCCTGCTATTCTCGCGCTCACCATCGGGGGCAGCCATGACCTTTCAAGCGAAGCTCGACGTAGCGCTCCAAATGCTCGCCGCCACAGGAATGCGGCGCAGCAACTATGCGCCGCCGCTCTATCGACTGCTCTGGCGCGCTGGAATCCCGATTCCGCCGCCGCCTTTCGCCGGCTTCGGGGTCAATCTCACCTTCTTCGGGATCCTCTTCGGCGTGCTCTACGGAACCGCGATGTGGCTCCTGGTGTGGCGCCAACGAGGCATGCCGGCCAGCGGCGCCCTCGTTGCCGCGATCATCGCTGGTCTGCTGTTCGGCGTGATCATGGCCGGCTATTGGGTCTATCGAGCACGCAAGCTCAAGTTGCCGCGCTGGGCAGATCTCAAATCGCCGGCAGCCACCTTCGATTGACGCCGCGCGGCGCCTAGGGCTGGACCGTGGGCGTGGTGTTGGGCGGCGGCAACTCCTCGATCGCCGCGCGCGAGGGCACCTCGACCGGCAGCATCGAAGCGTCGATCGGCAGCGCTTCGCCCAGCCACAGCGCATGCACCAGGTGATCGTCCTTCGGCCACAGGGTGTTGGGATGCACCAGGACGCTCAACCCGTCGCGGTTCAGCATCAGCCAGGGGACGAAGCGCGCGAATTCCTCCACCGCGAAGGCCACCTGGTACATGGCCTTGGTGTGGGGCCCGACCGGCTTCTCATGCCACGACCCGACCCGCGCCGCGAAACGCTCGGCGATCAGCTCGCGCAGCCGCGCCGCGCGCGGGCGACTGCCGGCGTCGAAATAGATGTGCGCGTGGTAGCTGGCGATTTCGGCCACGGCGCGCGGCGTCGATGACGTGGATTGCGAAGCCATGATGCTCTGACCTTGCATCCCGGCGGGCCGGCGTCAAGTGGGCCAAGGCCCTCCCGCGCCGCACCGTTGCCGGCGATGCGCGCTGTGCGCGAGCGGCGGTCCCGCCTTGCCAATTTCCATCGGGAACGACAAGCTTGGCTCCACAGCAAGGCCGCGGATCACAGGAGCACCCGATGACGCCCGAGAAGATACTGGCTCATGCGCCGCGCGTGCTCACCCAGGCACAGCGCGAGGCCTATTTCGAGCAGGGCTATCTGCTGGTCGAGCGGCTTATCGACGAAGCCACGATCGCCAGGCTGAATGCCACCACCGCGGACTGGATCGAGCGCAGCCGCGACCTCCAGGCTTCCAGCCGCGAGATCGACCTCGGCCCCGGCCACAGCCGGGAAAGGCCGGTGGTCCGCCGGCTGATCGACCCGGACCGGATCGATCCGGTCTATTGGGATTTTGCCACCGGGATCATCGCCGACGTGGCTGCCGACCTGCTGGGTCCCGACGTCGCCTTCAATCACGCCAAGCTGAACTTCAAATGGAGCGACGGGCGGGACGAGGTGAAATGGCACCAGGACCTGCCGTTCTATCCGCACACCAACCACAGCGTCCTGGCGATCGGCTGCTATCTGTCCGACGTGACGCTGGAGGACGGGCCGTTGGGCGTCATACCCGGCAGCCATCGCGGCCCCTTCTACGAGCACTATGACGCGCGCGGCGTGTGGACCGGATCGATCCGCGAAACCGACCTGGCCCGGCTGGATCTGGAGAGCGCCCGCTATCTGCCCGGCCCGCGCGGCTCGATCACCGTGCATCACGGCCGTGCCGTGCATGGCTCGCGGCCGACGACGCGCGCCAACGGGCGGCCGCTGCTGATCAACGCCTACGCGGCGGCCGACGCCTTTCCCTATCACTCGCCGGAAAGCTACACCTCGCCGCACAACCGCTTCGTGGTGCGCGGGGAGCGGGCGCGCTGGGCGCATCTGGACTCGGAGCCCTGCCCGATGCCGCCCGATTATGGCGGCGGCGCCAAGACCATTTATGCCTATCAATCGGGCGAGGCTGCACCGCCGACCCCGCGCGATCCGGGGCCGCGACCCGCGGTCGCCCGCGCCGGCCTGTCGTGACCCGCGCGGCAGCGGCGCGTCAGACGAAGCGGCCGGCCTGATAATCGGCGATCGCCTGGCGAATCTCGTCGGCGGTGTTCATGACGAAGGGACCGTATTTCGCCACCGGCTCGCGCAGCGGCCGGCCGGCGACCAGGATCAGCCGCGCAGGGCCATTTGCCGCCGCCAGATGAACGCCGCCGCCGAGGCTGAGCACCGCGATCTCGCCGCGGGCGATGACCTTCGCCTCAGGCTCGGACCCGATGCGCGCGGAACCCTCGAACGGATAGGCGAAGGCGTTGTGTTGCGCCGGCACCGCCACGTCGAGCGCGGCGCCTTCGGGCAGGACGATGTCGAGATAGAGCGGCTCCGTCGCCACCGCCGAGACCGGGCCGGTGACGCCGT
Source organism: Dongiaceae bacterium (assembly GCA_039808885.1). Lineage (GTDB taxonomy): Bacteria > Pseudomonadota > Alphaproteobacteria > Dongiales > Dongiaceae > Dongia_A. Next base: position 15,834 of record JBDHTX010000028.1, read on the forward strand.
CGAAGCTGCCGGCCAGCACCTTCACGCGAATGCCGTCGGCGCGTTCGACCACCGGGATCTTCTCCGGATCGATGTCCTGGTAGCGCGGCTTGCACATCTTGTCCTTGGCCGGAAGGTTGACCCAGAGCTGGAAGCCCTGCATCAGGCCGTCCTCCTGCTCCGGCATTTCCGAATGCACGATGCCGCGCCCCGCGGTCATCCATTGCACGCTGCCCGGCCGCAGCAGGCCGACATTGCCCTGGTTGTCGCCATGGCGCATGCGCCCGGCGAGCATGTAGGTCACCGTCTCGAAGCCGCGATGCGGGTGATCGGGGAAGCCGCCGATGTAGTCGGCGCCCTTGTCGGAGCCGAACTCGTCCAGCATCAGGAAGGGGTCGAGATCGGGCAGGGCCGGCTGGCCGATGACACGAATCAGTTTAACCCCGGCGCCGTCGCTGGCCGGGCGGCCACGCAACACCGCCACCGGGCGGCGGCTCCCCGAAGAAGGTCCGACTTTGGCTTGGCTCGGCATCGCGGGCGTCATGGGCTGCTCCTTGTCCTTTGCCGACTATATGGCCCGGCAGGCCCATACGGGAAAGCCGTCCGCCCGTAAATGATTGTTTCCTGTTGGTGAACAATGACCGCCCGAGGAATGCCGCAAAGTCGGGCGAAGGTTGCATGGCATGGGCGACGAAGGCAAGATTCGCAGCGGGCGGTCACGGCGGCGCCTGGCACTGGGCGCGCTGGTCGTGCTGATCGCCAGCGTTGCGGCGCTCCAGCAATCGTGGCTGCGCGTTCCGGCCGCCTGGGCGCCGTGGGGACCCGCGGCCCTGGGCGAACCGCCGGGCTGGCTCGCCCGCATGCAGATCAATAGCCTCGCCGCCGATCCGGCCGCCTGCTTCGCGGCGCTCGACCGGGCAGGTCTCGCCTTCCGCCCGGTGCCGCGACGGCCGCTGCAAAACGGCTGCGGCCTGGTCGACGCGGTACATCCCCTGCAATCGCGCATCCCTTACAGCAGCGGTTTCGATGCCAGCTGCGGCCTGGTCGCGGCGCTCAGCTGGTATCAGTTGCGTCTCCAGGACCTGGCCAGGCGGCAGCTCGGCAGCACGATCACGCGCATCGATCACCTCGGCACCTATGCCTGCCGCAACATCAATGGCGCCACCCAGGGTCGGCGCAGCCAGCACGCGACCGGAAACGCCATCGACATCGCGGGCTTCCGCCTCGCCGACGGCCGGACCATTTCCATCCTGCACGATTGGGGGAAACCGACCGCCGAGGGGCGCTTCCTGCTGGCGGCACGGGACGAAGCCTGCGGCCTGTTCAACGTCGTGCTCGGCCCGGACTACAACCGGCTGCACGCCAACCATTTCCACCTGGATCTCGGGCATTTCCACATCTGCCGCTAGCCGCCCTTGGCGCCCGGCTTCGCCAATTCGCCGATGCGATTGGCGAGGTCGCGCAGATCCTGGCCCAGCTGCTCCAGCGCGAAGCGCAGGGCGAAGATGCGGCCCGCCTCCTCCGCCGCCAGGGCGCGGATGGTCTCATTCGACCACAATGCGTCCATCGCGGTCCCGTATTTGCGCAGGGCGGCTTCCGCGGCGTCCAGCTTGGGCGCCTGGCCGCCGGTCCGGAGCGCCGCGCTGCCGGCCTTCAGGAAATCGAGCAAGGCGGTGCGCAGGTCGATCAGCGGCTCGCGCAGGCTGGGCGCGATCACCGCGGGCAGCGGACGCACCGTCGCGCGGCCGACCATGACCAGGTCGTGGCGCACCCGGTAAAGCGTCCGCACCATCGGCTCCGGGTCCGGCATCTCGGTCAGATAGCTGCGCCGCTCGCGCCCCGCCTCCTCCGCCGCGGCCTCCAGTTTCTTCAAGGCGGCGCGGATGGCGGCATGCGTCGCCTGCAGCGACGGCCGGCCTTCAGCCGCCAGCAGGCTCTCGATGATCTGGTTCAGCAGCGCGGCATTGTGGTCGACGATGCGGGCGGCCGACAGCGCCATCAGGCTATGCGCGCGTGCCGGCAACACCAGCAGCGAGACGACGATGCCGACCAGGCTGCCGATGGAGATTTCCAGGATCCGGTCGAGGGCGAATTGCAGCGGCGGCAGCGCCTGCCCCGACAGCGGCACCAGCACGATGAAGGCGGTGATGGGCGCCGCCTTGAAGCTGGGCTTGACCGCCGCCAGCAGCGCCAGCGGCGCGACGCCGGCGGCGATGGCGAGCCCCAGCTGCCAAGCCTCCGCATGGGGCAGCACGATCGCCACCACCGCGCCATAGAGCGCGCCGGCGAGAGTGCCCAAGAGCCGGTCGACCGCCGCCTTCACCGAGCCGCCGAGGCTGCTCTGCATGACGATGATGGCGGTGATCACCGCCCAATAGCCGTGGGCGAAGCCGAGCAGCTTGGCGAGCGCGAAGGCGAGCAGGGCGGCGACGGTGACCCGCGCCGCCAGCCGCAACTCCGCCTCGCGCTTCAGCAAGGCCGCGAACCGGTTGCGCGCCGCCTGCGGAAGGCTCGGCGGGGTTCCGTCCATCCGCCGCTAGCAATAGCCCTTGCAGATGATGTTCTTCTCGTAGGCATCGCGCTCCAGCTGCGCGCGGAAATCCGGATGCGCGATCGAGATCAGGGCCTTGGCGCGCTCGGCCACCGATTTTCCCTTCAGATTCACGATGCCGTATTCGGTGACCACGTACATGACGTCGGTGCGCGGCGTGGTCACCACATTGCCGCCGGTGAGCGCGGTGACGATGCGGCTCCTGGGCTCGCCCTTCTTGTCGTAGGTCGAGGACATGCAGATGAAGCTCTTGCCGCCCTTCGAGGCATAGGCGCCGCGCACGAACTGCAGCTGGCCGCCGGTGCCGCTGATGTGGCGATGCCCGTCGCTTTCCGAAGCCGCCTGGCCCTGCAGATCCATCTGCGTGGTGTTGTTGATCGAGACGACGTTGTCGTTCTGCATGATGTTGTGCGGCAGATTGGTGTAGTCCACCGGATAGGCGTTGATAATGGGGTTGCGGTGGATCGCGTCATACTGACGCTGCGACCCGGCGGAGAAGGTGAACACCACCTTGCCCGGATTGAGCGTCTTGCGCGAACCGGTGACCAGCCCCGCCTCGATCAGATCGACGATGCCGTCTGTCAGCATCTCGGTGTGCACGCCGAGATCCTTCACCCCCGCCTCGCGCAGCATGGAGCAGACGGCGTTCGGCATGCCGCCGATGCCGATCTGCAGGCAGGCGCCGTCCTCGACCTCCGCGGCGATCAGCGACGCGATCTTGCGGTCGATGTCGCTGACCGGCGGGTTCTTGATTTCGGGCAGCGGATCGCCGCCCTCGGTGATGATGTAGTCGACATCGCTGATATGGACCGCGCTCTGCTCGCCGAAGACCTGCGGCATGTGCGGGCAGACCTCGACGATGACACAGCGTGCCCGCTCGATGATCGCCTGGGTGTAGGTGGAGGACGCGCCGAAACTGAAACAGCCGTTCTCGTCGATGGGCGAGGTCTTGAAGACGGCGATGTCGACCGGGTCGATGAAGCGGCGGTACCAATCCGGCACCTCGCCGAAATTCATCGGGATGTAGTTGCAGCGCCCGGCATCGTGCTTCTTCCGATCGTAGCCGGAGAAATGCCAGTTGAACCACAGGAAATGATCGCCGGTCTCGTCGCATTCCAGCACCGCGCGCGGCCGCATCGACAGGCAGCAGCGGATCTTGACGCCGCGCAGTTCATCCCGGCGCGCGGCCAGGGCCTGGTCGAACTTGTCGGGCTGCACCAGGCCGAAGCCCCAGTCGAGCCACATGCCGGAGCGCACCAGCCCCGCCGCCTGGGCCGCGCTGACCTCGCGCGCCTGCCGTGCCTCGCCCGGCCGCACCCGCAGCGCCGAAGAACCGGCCGCCGCGGTGCCAACCATTCCCACGCCGTTTCTCGCCATATCGACCTCCCAGCTCGGCGGCGGGCGGTCCGTGTTCCCGGCGGCAAAATCGACGCCTCGCCCCGTCGCGACTAGCGGCCGACCTTAGCACGAATCAGCGGCTGGACAGTGAATGCAGTCACAACCCGGCCCGGGGACAACCCGCCGGGCCGGGCGTCGCGTTCACCCGCCGGCGGCGGCCGGCGCTGCGACGTTGACACCCAGGTTGTAGACCAGCTGGCCGCCGTAGAAGGCCGTGGCCATCACCAGGGCCGCGCCCGCCAGCTCGAGCACGCTGACCAGCGCGCCCGGCAGCCTGCCATTGCGCCACCAGATGACGGCCCGGATGATCGCCCAGACGGCGAAGGCGGCCGCGGCGGCCATGCCAAGGTGCTCGTGGATTTCCGCGACTTCGCTGCTGAAGCCGCCGTCCTCGGCGAATTCCAGGGCCATGTCGCCGAAGAAATAGCTCGCGACCGCGAAGCCGCCGAGCAGCACCGCAAGGCCGGTCGATGCATTGCCGGCCGGCGTGCGCCCGGTCACCGGCACGCCGCGCATGGTCGCGACGGTGTCCAGCAGCGCAAGCAGCAGGATCAGCACGATGGGAAAATGCACCAGCATCGGATGGATATGTTGCATGGAGAGCATGGACTGCGATCCTTCAATGGTCATCGGCGATGTCGCGGGATAGCTTCACCGGGCCGCGCGTGGCCAGGATGCTGCAGGCGGGTGTCGTGTAGTGGTTTCAGGGCCTGGATGGCAGGCTTGTTCCCGCGACGGCGTCTGATTAACAGTCCGACCTGACGCGTGGCTGACTAGGGCCCGGTGGCCAATCCGCGACGTTTGCGCGCAGCGGGCATGAACTCAGCCCGCCGCGGCGGACAGGCTCCGCTGATAGGCCTGCATGCGCTGGCGCAGCGAGGCGACCTCGGTGCCGCTTTGCACCTGGGCCTGGAACAGCACGGCGATGGAAGCCTCCAGCAGCCGCAGCGACTGGCTCAACTGCTCCGCGCGGCGGTTCACGGCAACAGCCTCCCCCTTGGCCGCGCGATGATCCTGCAGCGAGATGATGCTGGCGTCTCCGGCGGCAGCGGCGCCGGCGGCGGCGATCGCCGCCGACCGCGCGCGGGCCCCGAAATGGCCTTTCACGGCTTCCAGCTCCCGCGCCATGGTCCGGGCGACACCAAGAAATTCCTGGGCGATCTCATGGCCCGTCGCGACATGCCTTTCGAGGCGACGATGCAGCGCTGCCATCTCGTCGATCAGGGCCTGGAAGCCGGGCTCGACCTCCCGTTGCGGATCCTGGTCCAGGCGATCGCGAATGCTGGCCGCGGCCAGCACCGTATCGCCGAGGTCGCTCAACTGCCATTCGCAGAGATCCTTGATCTCCGCGATCCTCCGGGTGACGCCCTGGAGATCGGCGGCGATGCGCAACAGCAGTTCCTTCGGTATCGCCCCGCCAGTGCGCCGGCTCGAATGCGGCCTGGTCTTTCCCGTCACGATCCAGATCCCCCGTCGATCATGCACCCGATCCCGGCGCCGCACATCCCGCCGCGCCCATAACCGAATCGCGCAGTTGTATATTAGTAACTTATGTAAGAACCGTAAATGTTCCTCGCGCGCATCGCCCATCGTGACACTCCTATGACGCCGGCGCCGAGAGCACTGCAATAGGCCGCAGCTAGCCGCCAATGCCCCAGTCCGCGCGATACACTGTCATCGGATGCCGCCGCGGCACGCGCCGGCGCCGAATGCAGGTCTCGGCGATCGGGCTTCGCCTCAGGATTGAATCTCTGTTCTGCTGAGATTATTGTATAAGAATCTAATATATTCAATATATCGAATATAATGATTCGGCGGATTCCGCCTCGTCTATTGCGGGATGATCGAAGCCCGCGCGGCTTGACGCACGGGGATCGCCCGCTGGAACACGATGCGCCAGGCCCCGCGTCCCGCGGTGCCGTCCGCGCCCGTCCCCCGCGCAGGCTACCGGCGAGCCGACAGGCGCGCGACAGGCCACACTTAGGGCGTGAATAGGCAGGTTGATGCTGGCGATCGCCACCGTGGAGAGAGGCGCTTGGCCCCGGAGGACGCGCCGAGGGCCCGCCATGAAGCCGCCCCGCATTCTTCAGAGGCGTCGCGCCAAGTGGCTGAACGATTCAAATGTTTTGCACTCAAAAGAAGTATATCAGGTATTGATGAGTCCGAGGTGGGCCATGAATTTCATCTCATGCTGCCGCTTAAATGATAATTTAATAATATTTACGTTCAATATATTAAAGTTCAGCCAGCTTGAGTTGCTGGATATGCCGCAGTATTGAACAATTGTTCGATGCCGGTCCCGGTCGGTTGATGCGCCAGAACCGACCAGCCGGCCTTGGAAAACAGCGTTGCCGCAGATGCTTAACCGCCGTCCAGCGATGGCGCCATCGACAAAACGGCCGTGACATTGCCAGTGCCCGGTCGATCGAAATGAAGTCCACAGAAACGGTGATTCCCGGATCCTTCCCATGTCGAGCGCCTCGAACACATCCCTGGCTGTGGCGGCCCTGGAACCGCCGCCAAGAGCCGCGGCGGCGCCCGGAGGCCGGCCGTGACCCAGGCAAACGCGATCGCCGAACTGATCGAGCATTTGTCGCGCCGGATTCAAGGCGCCGCCTATGCGCATGACCTGAAGCCCGCGCAGTGGAGCGCGCTGCGGTACTATGCGCGCGCCGACCGCACGGCCCGCACCATCCGCGCCTTCGCCGGCGTGCATGCCAGTTCGCACAGCGCCGCCTCGCAGATCGTCACCGGATTGAAACGCAAGCGGCTGCTGGTCTCCTACACCTCGAAGCGCGACGCGCGCGAACAGGTGGTCGAGCTCACCGCGGCCGGAGCCAGGCTGTTGCGCCACGATCCGCTGAAGCCGATCACCCGTGCCCTCAAGCGGATGAACGAGCGGGAGCAGCGCGTGCTGCTCAAGTCGCTGCGCCACCTGCTCGACGGCGCCTTCCACCGGCACGCCCGCGCCGATTGACCGGGCCCCGGCCGCAAGGAATAGCCTGAGCGACGACGGGGGAATCCACGACGCGCCGCCGACCACCACCAGGGGGCCGCCACCACCGGCCGCCACCACAGGCCCGCCACCGCCGGGCCGCCAAGACGGGGGCCTTGTCTGGACTGCGCAGGACCCCAACCTCTATCCTCGAGAGCGCTTCCGGTTTCCCTGCCAGGATCATCCCCGAGGATTTCCCATGTCACATCTGTTCGACACGTTGCGCCTGCGCGACGTGAGCTTCGCCAACCGGATCGGCGTCTCGCCGATGTGCCAGTATTCGTCCACCGACGGCTTCGCTAACGACTGGCATTTCGTGCACCTGGCGAGCCGCGCCGTGGGCGGCGCCGGCCTGGTCTTCACCGAGGCCGCGGCGGTAACGCCGGAAGGCCGCATCTCGCCGCAGGACCTGGGGGTGTGGAGCGAGAAGCATTTCGAGCCCCTGGAGCGGATCACCCGCTTCATCGACGAGCAGGGCGCCGTCGCCGGCATCCAGCTGGCCCATGCCGGCCGCAAGGCCAGCACCCATCGACCGTGGTCCGGCAGCGGCAAGGTGCCGGAGGGCGAAGGCGGCTGGCAGGTCCTTGGCCCGACGACCGCGCCCTTCTCGCCCGACTACCCGGTGCCGGCGGAACTGAGCGTGGCGCAGATCGCCGGCCTGCAGACTGCCTTCGTGCAGGCGGCGGGGCGCGCCTATCGCGCCGGCTTCCGCGTCATCGAGGTGCATGCGGCGCATGGCTACCTGTTCCACGAGTTCCTCTCGCCGCTCAGCAACACCCGCAAGGACAATTACGGCGGCTCGTTCGAGAACCGCACGCGCTTCCTGCGCGACACGGTGGCCGCCGTGCGCAAGGTGGTCCCCGACCGCGCGCCGCTGTTCGTGCGCCTGTCCTGCACCGACTGGGTGGAAGGCGGCTGGGACATCGAGCAGACCATCGAGCTGGCGCGCCAGCTGAAGGCGCTCGGCGTCGACCTGATCGATTCGTCCTCCGGCGGCAACGTCGCGAACGCGCCGATTCCGACCGGCCCCGGCTACCAGACGCCTTTCGCCCAGCGCATCCGGCGCGAGGCGGGCATCGCCACCGCCGCGGTCGGCCTGATCACGGGCGCCGCGCAGGCGGACCACATCATCCGCAATGGCCAGGCTGACATGGTGCTGCTGGCGCGCGAGCTGCTGCGCAGTCCCTATTGGCCGCTGGACGCCGCGCGCCAGTTGGGCCACGACACGACCTGGCCGGCGCAATACCTGCGCGCGGCGCCGCGTGGCGCACAAGGGCGCACGCCAGCGCACGAGATCGACTGAAGCGCGGGCCCGCGTATCTCGGTCGGAGCGCCCCCCGGCGCGTATCCCGGCGCGTCACCCGGCGGAATCGGGGCGCTTTGGTAGCAGCGCGTCCACCGTCTCGACCAGCTCGCCGCGCCGGAACGGCTTTTCCAGGCCGCGATCGGCGCCCCGACGTCCATCCGGCAACATAGCTGCCGCCGCGACTCCATCGCGGCCGGAGACGGCAATGATCTTCATGTCGGGGTTCTCCTCGCGGATCCGCTCGATCGTTTCCACGCCGCTCAGGCCCGGCATGACGATGTCGGTCACGATCAGCTCGGGCGCGTGACTGCGGAACAGCGCCAGCCCTTCCTCGCCGCACGTGGCGTCGATGACCTCGTGGCCTTCCGCCTCCAGGAAACTCCGCACCATTTTCCGGAACGCCGGATCGTCATCGATGATCAGAATGCGACTCACGCAGCTCTCCCCTCAACCGAAGCCGGCGGCCGGCGCGCGGCGAACAGGCCTTCACTCTAAGCCAGCGGCGGCAGGAAAAGCGAGACGCCGGCCTTTGCCAGCGCCGCCTGCTTCGCCGCCGACGGCACATCCTTGACGATCAGGCGCCGCTGCCGCAACTCCAGCGCGCGGGCCAGCTTCTGGAACGGAGAAGCTGGCTCGCCCAGCGGCGTCCAGGGTATCTGCCGGTAGTCGATCGTCGCGAGCTTCGCGGCCAGCGGCAGCTTGCCCTGGAAGGCCGGATCCGTCACCGGGATCTCAACGGCGATCGACTTGAACAGCGGCGACAGGCGCATGGCGATGTCGGAAAGCCGCGTGGCCGCGACCTCCATCGGCACCTCCTTCACCTCCACCACCACCTTCTGCTTGGCGGCATCGCCCAGGGTCCGCGCCACCTTGAGCCAGACCTCGAGCTCGCGCGCCTGGGACAAGGTGGCGAAGCGGACCGGCGTCATCACCAGCCCGCCCGCATTGCGCGCGAGCTCGGCCAGGATGCGCTCGCCCGCGCCGGCCAGAAGGAAAGTCTCGGCCTCGAGCTCGTAGTTGGCGCGGCCCAGGGAACGCAACCGGTTCGCCGCCTCGCGCATGGCGATGGGAAGGCGCACCATCGCCAGCGGCGCCGCGTGGCCCTGGTCGTTGACGACGGAATCTCCGATCGCCTTGCTGGTCTTGAAACCGCTGGTCAAGGCCTTGATCGAGGCGGCCTCGACCCGCTCGCGCTCCGCCCGCAGGCGCCGGTCGATGGCATCGATGATTGCCTCGTCGCCGTCCAGCGCCTCGTCGTCCAGCTGCACCCTGGCGGCGAAGGAGGTCACCTCGGGCTCCGCCAGCTCCGGCACCTCGCCGGTCAGTTTCTCGCAGATCTCCCGCGAGATGGTATCGGCCTTGAACTGCGCCTCGGTGGCGCTGAGATTCGCGAACAGAACCAGGAAGCCGTCATCCTTCGACCGGCGGAAGATGTCGCCCGGCCGGAGGTGCCGCTGGATCGTGCGCTCCGCCACGGTGAAGGCGCGGTCGGCGACGCTCACCCACTTGTCGCCGAGCGATTCGCGGACGCGCGCCAGCCCGACCAGCTGCAGCTTGCCGGCCACCACGCTGTCGCCGGCCTTGCCCACGTTCAGCGCCTCGCGCATCTCGAGCTCCAGGCTCCAGCCGCGCTCCGTGGCCTCTCCCCGCAGGCTCTCCCGCAGGGTGAGGATGTGGAAGGATTCGCCCGTGGGCTGGCGGAAGGACGTGATCTCGACCTCCCCGGCCATCGGCGGCTTGGCCTTCTGCAGCAGATAGCAGGCGATCTGCCGCGTCTGATCGAGGGCGCTTCCCTCGCTCATCAGGCGATCGAGCTCCGGCCGGTCGCTCTCGGCGATCAAGCCGCTCACCGGCTTTCCCATCAGGTCGAAAATGCTCCAGCCCAGGCGCCGGGTGACGGCGGTGTTCGCCATGATCAGCCGGCCCGCCTCGTCGGCGACGGCCAGGGGCTCCTTCACCACGCCGAACACCGATGCCAGCAGGCGCTGGGTTGTCTCGCGATGCTGCTCCGCCCGCCTGCGCGCCGTGATGTCGCGGCTCATGCGCACGAAATGTGTGAGGCGCCCGCTCTCGTTGAAGACCGGCGTGGTGCTGAGCTCCAGCCATTGCGGACGGCCCTCCCGCCGCCGCGCCTCCTGCTCGACGACGACGGGCTCGCGGGTCTCGGCTGCCTCGTACAGCACTGCGAGCACCTTCGGCATGGTGGCCTCGTCGAACAGGATGCCGAGGCGCTTGCCGATCAGGTCCCGCGGCTCATAGCCTGACGTGCGCAGGATGCCGGTGGTGGCATATTCGATCGTCGGCCCCTGCGGCGATTGCAGGTCGCCGTTGGTGATAAGGACCACCTCGCTGGCGCGCGAGGCGATCACCTGGCCGAGCAAGCTGACGAAATCCGTCATGGCTGCAATCGCTTTCGTTCAATCGACTTCGGACGACCGACACGGCAGAACGACTTGCTTCATCCCGGCCTGGAACCGGGCTACGCGACTGGGGAACAGCGTCAGAATTCAGCGCAACTGTTGAAAGTACACAATATTGCGGCCGGCATTTCCCGCAAGCCCCATCGCCGCGCCTGGCCAGAATGGTAAACGCGGGCCCCGGGCGAGACGCTGGGCCGGGGCGAGGCACCGGCACGGGTCATAGGGGCTTCGTGAGCAGGATCCAATCGCGCCCCTCGTTCGGCCAACTCTCCTTGATTTTCGGACGCTTGGCCGCAACGCGATAGCCGCGGCGCTCATAGAGCCGCTGCGCCCCGGGATTGGAATCCGAGACGATCACGCTCATCCCGCGCCTGGCCCGGGCGCGGCCGATCTCATCCGCGCGGGCAAGCAGGCGGGTGCCGAGGCCCTGCCCCCGGAAACGCGGCTGCACCGCCAGCACGTTCACATACCAGGTGCCGGGCGCCAGGTTCGCCAGTTCCTGCAGCGGCACGAACATCGCCGGCATCTCCGGGGAGATCGGGTCCGGTTCTTCCGCAATGTCGTAGCCGATCAGCGCGCCGGCGCAGGCGCCGTCATGCTCGATGACAATGGCATTGCGATGGGAGAAGGCGCCCTCGTCCCGCGCCGCGCGGCGGCGGCCGACCTCCCACGCGCTCTCGCCCGGTGCCGCCATCTTGCCCCAGAGATAGAGCGGCAGCCCCTCGCCCGCATGGTTCACCAGCTCGGCCAGGACCGGCGCGTCGGCGATGGTGGCGGGACGGAAGGGGGATTTTGGTTCATGGCACTTCGCCGTTTAGCGGAACAAGCTGGAAATCGATCTCGCCAGACCGCGCGGCGCTATGATCTGCGCCACAGGTATCCAGCAGGCTTGACCAAGTCGACGCTGCAACGATAGCTTGAATTTATGTCCTCACCCAAGCGCACTTCGCTCCTTGGACTTCGAATACGGATGGCGCGCGCCGCCTAAGCGGCATCTGCGGCCCCGTAGTTTAATCGGCAAAACACCCGCCTTATACGCGGCAAGTCTCTGGACGAGAGAGCGATCCCGGTTCGAATCCGGGCGGGGCTACTTGACTTTCACATCCCTCGGCTGGGACTGCAACTATCGCGCAAATGGCGCTACGCATCGCTGGCGCCGCGCTTGTTCCAGGGCAGATGGAATTTCTTTATGAGTCCCATCTCCAATCCGGCACTGCCATGGATGGGCAATCCGTTCCAGTCAAGATCATCTGGTGTGGCAGTGTAGATGTCGATTGCGCTGCCAGCCTTCAGTTCGCTCTTGATAGTGGCATTCAGGCGTTTGCTTGTTCGCTGAGTAGCGCCAGGCTTTCCATAGAAGTAAATCCGCTTCGCCAATCCGATTGTGGCCAAGCCAACGTACATCGCCCTGGCGTCCTTCACGAAAGCATACACCCCCACGACCTTCGGCAGCGGTGTCTCCAATATAAGGTCATCTGCAGTCGACAGCGTCCAACGGCTGGAGAGCGCGAATCCTCTGTCGACGAGCTCCCGCAGAGTTAGAACGGGCTTTTCGAGAACAGTTGGCCCTTGCTTTGTGGCATCGGAGTTGCTCGGCTGTCTTTGCGTGGAGGCACTGCTTCGCTTGAGTACGTTGTAAGCGTGCTGGTAGCGTATTCCCAGCCGCTGAGCGATTTGCGCGATCGTCAGCCCCTGATGCGCAAGTGCGCGTATTTCGTCTGATTTCGTCACAGCGCCCCGCCAACCGCGCGTTCGACAAAGCCAGGGTAAGGCAGTCAAAGGTTGGGGACAATGGCGGAGAGGGTGGGATTCGAACCCACGGTACCCGCGAGGGTACAACGGTTTTCGAGACCGCCCCGATCGACCACTCTGGCACCTCTCCGCATATCAAAGGTGTGGTTCGCCGAAGGCGGCCGGACAATAGCGATGGCGGCGGCAGGCCGCAAGCCTGGTGGGAAATCCCTCAGAACGGGCAGGTTCGGGGCGGATTTCCGCCGGATTCGCCCCGGAACGGCTACCCGGCGTTTGGCGGGCCCGGCTTCTGTGGCATAGTCGGCCTCCGCCGGAAGCCGCCCGGATTTGAGGGAATGCCGCCGGCGCGCATTTCGCCATCCGACGAAGCATTTTCAGGGGGACATATGAGCGCAGACCGCCGCATCCGCTGGGGCATCATCTCGACCGCCGATATTGGCATGAAGAAGGTGACGCCGGGCATCCAGCGCTCGCCGCATTCCGAGGTCACCGCCATCGCGTCCCGCGACCTGGCCCGCGCCCAGGCGGCGGCCCGGCAGCTCGGCATCGCCAAGGCCTATGGCTCGTATGAAGAGCTGCTGGCCGATCCGGAGATCGACGCGGTCTACAACCCGCTGCCCAACCACCTGCATGTGCCGCTCACCCTCCAGGCGGCCAAGGCGGGCAAGCATGTGCTGTGCGAGAAGCCGATGGCGCTGAACGCCGCCGAGGCCGAGCAGCTGCGCCAGTGCCCGAAGGACCGCCTGGTGATGGAGGCCTTCATGGTGCGCTTCCATCCGCAATGGCTGCGCGCGCGCGAGATCGTGCAGAGCGGCGCGCTGGGCGAGCTCAAATCCGTCAATGTGGTGTTCAGCTATTTCAACACCGACCCCGCCAATGTCCGCAACCAGGCCGATATCGGCGGCGGCGGCATCATGGATATCGGCTGCTACCCGGTGGTGGGCGCCCGCTTCCTGTTCGGCGCCGAGCCGAAGCGCGTCGTCTCCCTGGTCGAGCGCGACCCCAATTTCAAGACCGACCGGCTGGCCGGCGCCCTCGCCGATTTCGGCAACGGCAGGCAGCTCGTCTTCACCTGCTCGACCCAGCTGGTGCCGTATCAGAGCGTGCAGGCGCTGGGCACCAAGGGCCGGCTCGAGATCATCATCCCCTTCAACGCGCCGCAGGGCCAGGCGACCACCATCCTGGTCGATGACGGCTCGGCGCTCGATCGCTCCAGCGCCAGGCGCGAGACCCTGCCGGCCAGCGACCAGTACACCGAGCAGGCGGAGAACTTCGCCCTCGCCATCCTCGGCCGCAAGAGCCTGCCCTACGGCATCGAGGATGCGATCCAGAACATGCGCATCCTCGATGCGCTGTTCCAGTCGGAGCGCAGCGGCGCCTGGGTGGCGCTGTAGGCCCCGGAGCCGGACGCATGCCCTATCGCGGCCTCGAGGACGAGCTGCCGGAGATCCCGGTCTTCGATTGCGGAACGCTGGGGGCCGCGCATCTGGTGGAAATGGCCCTGCCGCGCGCCAGGCGCATGATGGAAATCGGCGCGCGCAACCTGACGATGCCGGTCCTGGCGCTGGCCGATTGGCGCTCGCGCGGCTGGCTGGCGCGGAACGAGACCCCCTACGCGCAAGAGATCGACCGCATCGCCAAGCGGGTCGAGGCGCCCGGCGCCCATGCGCTCAACGTCGCCCATGAATGGGCCTGCACCACCGCGGCCCTCGGGCCGGTGCTGCTGCGCGCGCTCGACTGGCCGTTCCACGGTTTGGGGCGCGAGGTGGTCGTGGCGCGGCACAGTTCCGCGGCGGGGCCCTGGCTCAACGTCACCTGGCCCGGTTTCGTCGGTGTGTTGACCGGCCTGGCACCGGGGCGCTTCGCCGCGGCGATGAACCAGGCGCCCCTGCGCCACCGCACCCGCATCTTCGCGATCGACTGGTTGATAGACCGGGCGAAGGTTGGCGCCAGCCGCGCCCTGCCGCCGACGCATCTGCTGCGCCAGGTCTTCGAGACGGCGCGCAATTTCGACCATGCCGTCGCCCTGCTGCGCGACACGCCCATGGCGCTGCCAGCCCTGTTCGCCCTCACCGGCCCCGATGGTCAGGCCGCCATCATCGAGCGGCAGGAGCGCTCGGCCATCGTGCATAAGGGTAGCGGGGTGATGGCCAATCACTGGCTCAACGCCGAATGGCATGGCCGGCCCCGCGGCATCGACAGCCCCGGGCGCTGGCGCGGCCTCTCCCGGCAGATCGGGGAGGCCCCGGATGGGCTCGGCCAGGGTTTCGCCTGGCTGCGGCCGCCGGTGCTGAACCGCCTGACCCGGCTGGCGGCGGTCCTGGACCCGGCCGCCGGGACCTTGCAGCTCATCGGGCTGGAGCGAGCGGGCAGCATCGCTCTGCCCGCCACCCGACCGCTCCGGCTCGAGGTCGCGCCACCGAAACGCCGCTAAGGCGTTGAATCACGCGGTATTCTTGCGCCCCGGGCGCAACCCCGCGAAAACTTGCCAAAGGCTTGGCAAAGCTGGAAAAAGAGGGGCTGAAGCGGTCAAGGCCGGGGTTGACACTGCGGGGTCGGCCTGTATATTCCCGCGCCTTGGACGGGCCGCCCCGGAAAGCCGGGCAGGCGGCCCCATGTTTTTGTCCCGAACGGCGGTTATCGCGGATCGGGGAAGAGATCGAGACGGGACATCATGTTCGCAGTGATCAAGACGGGCGGCAAGCAGTACAAGGTCGCCGAAAACGACGTCATTCTGGTCGAGAAGCTCGAGGTCGAGCCCGGCCAGGACGTGACCTTCAACGAAGTTCTCATGGTCGGCCAGGACAGCAACCTGAAGGTCGGCGCGCCCCTGGTGCAGGGTGCCAGCGTCGTGGCCAAGGTGCTCGACCAAGCCCAGGCCGACAAGGTTCTGATCTTCAAGAAGAACCGCCGTCACAACTATCGCCGCAAGCGCGGCCACCGGCAGCTGCAGACGGTCCTGCGCATCACCGGCATCAAGGCCGCCTGATTAGGCGCCGGAAACTAAGGAGTCTGATCCATGGCACATAAGAAAGCAGGCGGTTCGTCCCGCAACGGTCGCGATACCGCCGGCCGCCGTCTTGGCGTGAAGAAGTTCGGCGCCGAGGAAGTCGTCGCCGGCAACATCCTGGTGCGCCAGCGCGGCACCAAGATCCATCCCGGCGCCAATGTCGGCATGGGCAAGGACCACACCTTGTTCTCCAAGGTCGATGGCCGGGTCGAGTTCAAGCACGCGAGCGGCGGCCGCACCTACATCTCGGTGAAGCCGGCCAACTGAATGCGATCGGCGCGGGACTAGCTCCCAGCGCGGCCATTCACGAAGCGACAAAGGGGAATGGCAGCAAGGCCATTCCCCTTTTTCTTTTGTCTGAACTGATTGGAGGACGCGGCCTTTTCTTACACTCCATCGTCATGGTCGGACTTGGTTCGACCATCCACGAGTTTCGCAGGGCACGAACACGCGGCGGCAAGCAAACTCGTGGATCCTCGTGCCAAGCACGAGGATGACGATTGTAGTATTTAGAAGGCAGTGGAGTTCTCCTGAGCACGAACCGAGACGACGATGAAATTCCTCGATGAAGCCAAGATCTTCGTGAAGAGCGGCGACGGCGGGCCCGGCTGCGTCGCGTTTCACCGCGAGAAGTTCATCGAGTTCGGCGGCCCCGATGGCGGCGACGGCGGCAAGGGCGGCAGCGTCATTGTCGAGGCGGTGCCGAACCTGAACACGCTCATCGACTTCCGCTACCAGCAGCATTTCAAGGCGCGGCGCGGCCATCACGGCGAAGGCTCCAACCGCTCCGGCGCCAAGGCCGATGACATCCTCATCCGCGTGCCGGTGGGCACGCAGATCTTCAACGAGGACAAGGAGACGCTGCTCTTCGACATGACCACGCCGGGCCAGCGCATCACCTTGTGCAAGGGCGGCGACGGCGGCTTCGGCAACGCCCATTTCAAGTCCTCGACCAACCAGGCGCCGCGCCACGCCACCCCCGGCTGGCCGGGCGAGGAGCGCTGGATCTGGCTGCGGTTGAAGCTGATCGCCGATGCCGGGTTGATCGGTCTGCCCAATGCCGGCAAGTCGACCATGCTGGCCGCCGTCTCGCGCGCCAAGCCGAAGATCGCCGACTATCCCTTCACCACCCTGCATCCGCAGCTCGGCGTCGTGCATGTCGACGAGAAGGAGTTCGTGCTGGCGGACATTCCCGGCCTGATCGAGGGCGCCTCGGAAGGTGCGGGCCTCGGCACCCGCTTCCTCGGCCATGTCGAGCGCTGCGGCGTGCTGATCCACCTGGTCGACGGCACCCAGGATGACGTGGCCGACGCCTATAAGACGATCCGCAAGGAATTGAAGGCCTATTCGCCGGTGCTCGCCGCCAAGCCGGAGATCCTCTGCCTCAATAAATGCGACGCGCTGACGCCCGAGATGATCGAGGAAAAAACCAAGGCGTTGATCAAGGCGGCGAAGCTGAAGAAGGGCCGGGGCAAGAACGCGCCTTCGCCGGTGCTGGCCATCTCCGGCGCCGCGAAGATCGGCGTCACCGAATTGCTGCGCCGCGCCTATGCGGTGATCCAGGAAACGCGCGCCAAAGAGGCGGAGGCGGCGGCCAGCATCATCGAGACGCAAGATAGCGTGGCATGACCGAGAAGCGCCGCCATAGCGCCAGCCTGGCGAGCGCGAAACGGCTAATCGTCAAGATCGGCTCGGCCCTGCTGGTCGACCAGGAGAGCGGCGGCATCCGCCGCAAGTGGCTGGATGCGCTGGCCGACGACGTCGCCGCTTTGCGCGGGAACGGCACCGAGGTGATCCTGGTTTCCTCCGGTGCGATCGCGGTGGGCCGCCGGCATCTCGGCCTGGAGACCGGCGCGCTGAAGCTCGAAGAGAAGCAGGCCGCCGCCGCCACCGGACAGATCCGCCTGGCGCATGCCTATCAGGAGACGCTGGCGCGGCATGACATCACCGTGGCGCAGATCCTGCTGACCCTCGACGACACCGAGGAGCGGCGGCGGCACCTCAATGCCCGCTCGACCCTGAACGCGCTGCTGAAATTCGGCGCGGTGCCGGTCATCAACGAGAACGACACGGTGGCGACCTCGGAGATCCGCTTCGGCGACAACGACCGCCTGGCGGCGCGCGTCGCGGCGATGATCAGCGCCGACACCCTGGTCCTGCTCTCCGACATCGACGGCCTCTATACCGCCGATCCGCGCAAGGACAAGACCGCCACGCACATCGCCGAGATCACCGAGATGACCGCCGAGATCGAAGCCATGGCCGGCGCGGCGCCAGCGGGCTACTCGTCGGGCGGCATGGTGACCAAGCTCGCCGCCGCGCGCATCGCCATGAGCGCCGGCTGCCGCATGGCGATCGCCGATGGCCGCATCATGAACCCGCTGCAGGCGATCCTGGACGGCGGGCAATGCTCCTGGTTCGTGCCGGCCTCGGAGCCGAAGACGGCGCGCAAGCGCTGGATCGCTGGCGCCCTCAAGCCGGCCGGCAAGATCACCGTCGATGCCGGCGCCCTCTCCGCCCTGAAGTCGGGGCGTTCGCTGCTGCCCGCCGGCGTGACGAAAGTCGAAGGCAAGTTCGAGCGCGGCGATTCCGTCATCGTCACCGACCCGGACGGCAACGAGGTGGCGCGCGGCCTCTCCGCCTATTCGGCCCGCGACGCCAAGCTGATCATGGGCCATAAGAGCCGGGAAATCGCCGACTTGCTCGGCTATCGCGGCCGTGATGAGATGATCCACCGCGACGACCTGGTGCTGTCATGAACGTGGTGAAGGCGCCCGCCCAGAGTTCGGATCTGCATGCCGCCATGCGCGCCCTCGGCCGCGCAGCGCGGGAGGCCGCCAACAAGCTGGCGCTGGTCGATGCCGCGGCCAAGGATCACGCCTTGCGCGACATGGCCGCCGCGATCCGCGCCGCCAAGCGCGCCATCCTGGAGGCCAATGCCGACGACATGGTCGCGGCGAAGGCCAAGGGCCTCTCCGCCGCTCTGCTCGACCGCCTGATGCTGGACGACAAGCGCGTCGAAGCGATGGCCAAGGGGCTGGAGGAGATCGCGGACCTGCCCGATCCGGTCGGCAAGGTCCTCGCCGAATGGACCCGGCCCAACGGCTTGAAGATCGCCCGTGTCTCGGTGCCGCTCGGCGTCATCGGCATCATCTATGAAAGCCGCCCCAACGTGACCGCCGATGCCGGCGGCCTGTGCCTGAAGGCCGGCAATGCCGCGATCCTGCGCGGCGGGTCGGAAAGCGCGCGCTCCTCCGCCGCCATCATCGACGCGCTGCAGGCAGGCCTGCGCCGGGCCGGCCTTCCGGCCGAGGCGATCCAGGCCGTGCCGACTGCCGACCGCGCCGCCGTCGGGATCCTGCTCACCATGAACGACGTCATCGACGTCATCGTGCCGCGCGGCGGCAAGGGCCTGATCGAGCGCGTGGCGGCGGAAAGCCGCATTCCGCTGTTGATGCACCTGGAAGGCAATTGCCACACCTATATCGACGGCGACGCCGATCCGGAGAAGGCGCGTGCCATCCTGGTCAACGCCAAGATGCGCCGCACCGGCGTCTGCGGTGCGACCGAGACCTTGCTGATCGACGAGCGCGCCAAGGGGCTGCTGCCGGTGCTGATCGATGATCTCGCCAAGGCAGGGTGCGAGATCCGCGGCGATGCGCTGTTCCAGGCCGCCGACAATCGCGTGAAGGCCGCCGCGCCCGCCGATTGGGATACCGAGTTTCTCGACGCCATCATCGCCGCGCGCGTGGTCGATGGCGTCGCCGGCGCCATCCAGCACATCCGCGCCCATGGCTCGAAGCACACCGAGGCCATCGTCACCGAGAACGCCGCGACCGCCGAGCGCTTCCTCAACGAGGTCGATGCCGGCATCGTGCTGTGGAACGCCTCGACCCAGTTCGCCGATGGCGGCGAGTTCGGCATGGGCGCCGAGATCGGCATTTCGACCGGCAAGCTGCATGCCCGTGGCCCGGTCGGGTGCGAGCAGCTCACCAGCTACAAATACCAGGTCCGCGGCACCGGCCAGGTGCGGCCGTGATGGAGGCTCCGACCTCCGCCCCCTCTCCGTCATCCCAAGGCTTGGCCTTGGGATCCACGAGTTTGCTTCCAGTGTCTGCGTCTCGCCCATCGAAACTCGTGGATGGCAAGGCCAAGCCTTGCCATGACGTGTTTGGGATGGGCTGCGGCGCATTGCTTTCTCGATTGTAACGGCGATCAGCGATCCACATGGGGGCAGCGCGGCGCATCGGATTGCTGGGCGGGTCGTTCAACCCGGCGCATCAGGGGCACCTGGACATCAGCCTGGCGGCGCTGAAATACCTGGACCTGGACGAGGTCTGGTGGCTGGTTTCGCCACAAAATCCGTTAAAACCGGTGGCCGGCATGGCCCCCTTCGCCGACCGGATGGCCAGCGCCAGGGCCATGGCCCGGCACCCGCGTATCCGGGTCACCGACCTGGAGGCCCGGATCGGCACCCGCTTCACGGCGGACACCCTGAAGGCCCTGGTGACGCGGTTTCCCGGCTGCCGGTTCGTCTGGCTGATGGGGGCCGACAACCTGGCGCAGATCTCCTCCTGGCGGGACTGGACCAAAATCTTTCATCTCACGCCAATTGCGGTTTTCGACCGTCCTTCCTATACTATTAAGGCATTGACGGCCTTGGCGGCCCGGCGTTTCCGGCGGGCACGACAGCGCGAAGCGGCGCTCAAGATGCTCGCGGCAACCCGGACACCCGCTTGGGTGTTCGTGCATCATCGGCTGAACCCGATCTCGGCGACACAGATTCGCGCCGAGCAGGCCCGCAAGCGAGCGCGCAAGTCCAAATCGGGTGTTTCGGCTTAACAGGCCGGCGGTCTTGCCGATGCCGCCGGGTAAGGAGGTAGGCGCCATTCCTCGCACGCGTAAGGCAGTCGCCAAGCCGACTGCAGACAAGACCCCCGATCTTCTGAAGATCGTGGAGACATCGCTGGACGACGACAAGGCCGAAGACATCGTCGCCATCGACCTTCGAGGCAAATCCACCATCGCCGACTACATGGTGATCGCCACCGGGCGCAATTCCCGGCAATTGGCGGCCATGGCCTCGCATCTGGACCAGAAGCTGACCAAGGCCGGGGTCAAGAAGATCTCGGTGGAGGGCCAAGCTCAGGGTGACTGGGTGCTGCTCGACGGCGGCGACGTGGTGGTGCATCTGTTCCGCCCCGAAGTGCGGACCTTCTACGCGCTCGAAAAGATGTGGGGCGCGGAGATGCCGAGCCCGGAGCGATTGACCGCAGTTGGTTGACCGCAGCTAATTGACAGCGGCTAGTTGACCGCGGTCGGCTGAGCGTTCCCGGCTGACGATTTTTGGCTGATGCCGGGAGCTGATGCCAGGAGCTTAGCCAGGGGCCGATGCCCGCCGGTTGATTGCCGCCGCCGGCGAAACCGGCGGCAACATGGCAGATATGCGAAGGCGGCGGCTCGACGCGCCGCCGCCGGGATAGCATGATGCCGGCGCATCCGGCGCAAAGGCCGGGCGCAGCCCGCAATCTCGCCCCAAACGCCGCCCCCCGGACGCCAGCCTTCCCATGTGGATCTCCACCGGCGCGATCGTCGCCTTCCTCGCCGCCGTGTGCTTCTCGACCAAGGCGATCTTCGTCAAGCTGACCTATGTCTATGGCGCCGATGCGATTTCGGCGCTGGCGCTGCGCATGATCATGGCCCTGCCCTTCCTGCTGGCCGCCGGCTGGTTCTCGGCGCGCGACGGCGCCAGGCCGCTGACCCGGGCCGACTGGAAGAACACGCTGCTGCTCGGCTTCATGGGCTACTACCTGTCCAGCCTGCTCGACTTCATGGGGCTGCAATACATCACCGCCTCGCTGGAGCGGCTGATCCTGTTCCTCTATCCGACCATCGTCGCGCTGATCTCCTGGGCCTTCCTGAAGAAGCCGATCGGCGGCCGCGGCGTTGGCGCCCTGGTCCTGTCCTATCTGGGCATCTCGATCTCGGTGGCGAAAGACCTGGAGCATACCGGCGACGCGACCGCGCTCATGATCGGCGGCGGCCTCATCTTCGCCTGCACCATCACCTATGCGATCTACATCGTCGGCATCGGCGAGATGGTGGGGCGCATCGGCGCGCTCCGCTTCGGCGCCTATGCGACGGTGGTGGCGGCGATCTGCTGCCTGATCCAGTTCTTCGTGACCCGGCCGCTCTCGGCGCTCGACCTGCCGGTGGAGGTCTATTGGTACAGCCTCGCCATGGCGATCATCGCCACCGTGCTGCCGGTGATCATGACCGCCTGGGCCATCAAGGCGATCGGCGCGCCCAAGGTCGCCATCATCGGCGCCGTCGGGCCCATCGCCACCATCCTGCTCGCCTGGAAATTCCTCGGCGAGCCGATCGGCTGGGAACAACTCGTCGGCGCCGCCCTCGTCATGAGCGGCGTGCTGTTGATCAGCCTGAAGAAGAA
This sequence comes from Dongiaceae bacterium, assembly GCA_039808885.1. Lineage (GTDB taxonomy): Bacteria > Pseudomonadota > Alphaproteobacteria > Dongiales > Dongiaceae > Dongia_A. The sequence continues at coordinate 37,696 of JBDHTX010000028.1, forward strand.
GCCGGCGCCGGCGAAATAGCCGTTATGCGATGCGCACCTGCCGCGTCACCTGGCCGTTGCTTTCCCAGTAGGTGTGCTTCTTGGCGATGATGGGGTCGTCCATCGCCGGCTGCATCTCGCCCGACAGCGCGATGGCGCGCGAGGTGATGGTGTGCTCGCCCGGCGCCGCGTCGGCCCAGTCGAGGGACCACACCTTCCAGGTATAGGGCGAATTGTCCGGCGCGGCCTCCATCGTCGCCGGGCGCCATTCCCCGTCGTCGATCTTCACCTGGACCGACTTGATCGCAGCACCCCAGGCGGCGCCGATGATGCGATAGCTGCCATTCGCCACCGTCACCTTGGCCGGCGCGGATTTGAGCCGCGCGCGGCCGACCGAGCTTTCCGACCAGAAGGTCTCGCCGTCGCGGGTCTCCTCGCGGATGGTGACATAGTCGCGGGCCATGAAGCGGTTCATCAGCCGGCGGTCGCGCAACTCGATCCGGGTCAGCCACTTCACGTTGGCGATGCCGTACCAACCCGGCGCGATCAGCCGCAGCGGAAAGCCGTTGGCCGCCGGCAAAGGCTGGCCGTTCATCTCGTAGCACAGCAGGTTGTCGGGATCGCTCGCCTCGGCGATGGTCATGGACCTGGCGAAGTGCTGCTTCATCTTGATGTCGCGCACCGTCTCCTCGCCGGAATCGGCGCCGAAGAAGGCGACCTCCAGGGCGCTGTCGAGCGGCCCGGCCTCGGCCAGCAGATGCGCCAGCGGCGTGCCGGCCCAGCGCGCGGTGCCGATGCCGCCCTGGAACCACTGGAAGCCGTGGTTGCCCGAGCATTCGAGCGTGAAGTCGAGCTGCTGGCGCGGGCGCTGCTTGAGATCCGCCAGGGTCAGGGTCAGCGGCCGCTTGACCAGGCCGTTGATCTCCAGCTTCCACGCCTTTTCGTCGATCACCGGCCGGTCGTAATGAGCGATGCTGAAGAAGCGGCTGTTCGGCGTCACGAAGGAATCGAAATCCTCCCAGCGCAGCTGGTTGGCCACCACCTGCGGGATCGGATTCTCGCCCGGCTGGTCGGCCCAGGGCACCACCTGCTCGCCCGGCCGGCTGGGGAACGCGGCCTGGGCGGTGCTGCAGGCCTGCAACAAGGCCATGCCGGCAAGCGCCGTGCCGGCGCCGACGAGGACCTCGCGCCGGCCGGCCTTGCGGCCAAGCAGATCGCGGCGGGAAACGACGTTCTGGGACGAATCGGACATGGGGCGGCTCTCTTCCGTGGGATTGCGGGATCGCGCGACCCTAGTCGCCGCGATCCCGCCCCACATCGGGAGAGTTCCCTATCTTTGCCGCAGCGCTTCCCTATTTTCCGGCGCGCGGACCGCCCGAACAGGCGTCAGGATTTGTGCCCGCCGAGCCAGCGATAGACGAAGCCGCCGGTCGCCGCGCCGGCCAGCGGCGCCACCCAGAACAGCCACAGCTGCGCCACCGCCCAGTCGCCGACGAACAGCGCCGGCCCGGTGCTGCGCGCCGGGTTGACCGAGGTGTTGGTGACCGGAATGCTGATCAGGTGGATGAGGGTCAGCGCCAGGCCGATGGCGAGCGGCGCGAAGCCGGCGGGCGCCCGGCTGTCGGTCGAGCCCAGGATGACCAGCAGGAAGAAGAAGGTCATCACCACCTCGCAGACCAAGGCGGCGACCAGGGAATAGCCGCCGGGCGAATGCTCCGCATAGCCGTTGGAGGCGAAACCGCCGGCGAGTGAGAAATCCGCCTTGCCCGAGGCGATCAGGTAGAGCACCGCCGCCGCGGCGACGCCGCCCACCACCTGGGCGATCCAGTAGGGGATGATGTCCCCGGCGGCGAAGCGGCCGCCGGCCCACAGGCCGAGCGTGACCGCCGGATTGAAATGCCCGCCGGAAATGTGGCCGACCGCATAGGCCATGGTGACCACGGTCAGGCCGAAGGCGAGCGCCACCCCGGCGAAGCCGATCCCGAGATCCGGAAAAGCGGCGGCGAGCACCGCACTGCCGCAGCCGCCGAGAACCAGCCAGAAGGTGCCGAAGAACTCGGCGCCCAAACGATGCGTCATGGACATGGCAATCCCCCTCTTTCGATCGCGCGGCCGGCCGCGACGAAGCCAGGGTATCGAAGAGGCAGGGGCATCGACGATCAGCGCCGTCGTCCTGCCGGCATGCCCTGGCTGCCGCACCGCAGGTTGCAAATCCCCGGCTCAGATGCTCCGGAAATGGCATTTTATCCCATCGCATGGTTAATTTGAACGCGCGCGGATGTGACAAGTCCGGGCGTCGGCCGATTGACGTCGTCGCGGCCGATTGGGTAATATTATTTCTATGACCACGCAGCTCCACATCGACGCGCGAATTATCGGCCGGGCGCCCCTTGGGCTCCCGGACACCGTGATTCGCCTTGTCGCTGCCTCCCTGGAGTTTGCCTGTCATGACCACGTCCGACGCCACGTCGTCCTCCGCTAGTCGAAGTCTCAGCGTCTATCCCGCCGCCACCGCGCCGCGCCTCGCGGCCGAGACCCATTGCTTCGCCATCCGCGCCGATGCGACACCCGGCATGATGCCGCGCGTGCTCGAGCTGTTTTCCAAGCGCAACCTGGTGCCGACCCGCTGGCACAGCGATGTCATTGTCCTGCCGCCACGCGACGGCGGCGGCGAGTTGCTGCAGATCGACATCCAGATGGAGGCGATCGACGCCGAGCTCGCCGCCTATATCGCCCGCTGCCTCAGGCAGATCTACGGCGTGGAGAGCGTGCTGACCTCGACCAAGGCGGGATAGGCGCCCCCGCTGACTGTCATCCCAGGGCTTGGCCCTGGGATCCACGAGTTTCGATGGGCGAGATTCGGCGGTTGCAGGCAAACTCGTGGATGCCAAGGCCAGGCCTTGGCATGACGTGGGAACATAGGACAAATGCCGAATCCCCCTGGCATTCCGGCCAGAAATCCCTACATTCCCGGCGACTTTTGATGTCCGAGGCCAGCCCCTAGAGAATGCCCACCAACCTGGAAAAAGAGGTCGCCCGGCGGCGCACCTTCGCGATCATCGCGCACCCAGACGCCGGCAAGACCACCTTGACCGAGAAGCTGCTGCTGTTCGGCGGCGCCATCCAGATGGCGGGCGCCGTCAAGGCGCGCGGCGAGCAAAGGCGCGCCCGCTCCGACTGGATGAAGGTGGAGCGCGAGCGCGGCATCTCCGTCACCGCCTCGGTGATGACCTTCGACTATGCGGGCTGCACCTTCAACCTGCTGGACACGCCGGGCCACGAGGATTTCAGCGAGGATACCTACCGCACGCTGACGGCGGTCGACAGCGCGGTGATGGTGATCGACGCGGCCAAGGGCATCGAGAGCCAGACCCGCAAGCTGTTCGAGGCCTGCCGGCTGCGCGACGTGCCGATCATCACCTTCGTCAACAAGCTGGACCGCGAGGGGCGCGAGCCGCTCGACCTGCTGTCCGAGATCCAGGAGACGCTCGCCCTGGACGTGACGCCGGCCTCCTGGCCGATCGGCATGGGCAAGACCTTCAAGGGCTGCTTCGACCTGGTCAATGACCGCCTGGTGCTGATGGAGCGCGGCGGCAAGCAGGATGAAGGCATCGAGATCAAGGGGCTCGACGAGACCTCGCTCAGGCGGCACCTGCCCGACGATGCCGTGCAGCAGCTGCGCCACGACGTCGAGATGGCGCGCGGCCTGCTGCCGGAGCTCGACGTGCAATCCTACCGCGAGGGCCATCTGAGCCCGGTCTATTTCGGCTCGGCGGTGAACAATTTCGGCGTCGCCGAGCTGCTGAACGGCCTCGCCAAATACGCGCCGCCGCCGCGGCCGCAGCCGACCCTGACCCGCAAGGTCGAGCCGACCGAGGAGAAGGTCACCGGCTTCGTCTTCAAGATCCAGGCCAATATGGACCCGAAGCATCGCGACCGCATCGCCTTCGTGCGGCTGTGCTCCGGCCCGTTCAAGCGCGGCATGAAGCTGCTGCATGTGCGCTCGGGCAAGCAGCTCAACCTGCACAACCCGGTGCTGTTCCTGGCCCAGGACCGCGAGCTGGCGGAGGAGGCCTTCCCCGGCGACATCATCGGCGTGCCCAATCACGGCAACCTCCGCATCGGCGACACGCTGACCGAGGGCGAGCAGCTGCAGTTCGTCGGCATCCCGTCCTTCGCGCCGGAATACCTACAGACCGTGCGCCCCGAGGACCCGCTGCGTGCCAAGCACCTGGGCAAGGCGCTGGAGCAGCTGGCCGAGGAGGGCGTCGCGCGCGTGTTCCGGCCGCTCATCGGCACCGACTGGATCGTCGGCGTGGTCGGGCAGCTTCAGTTCGAGATCCTGGCCGACCGCATCCGCACCGAATACGGCGTGCCGGTGCGCTTCGAGCCGTCGAGCCTGCATACCGCGCGCTGGATCGAGGCGGACCAGCCGGCGGAACTCAAGTCCTTCCTGGACGAGACCCGGGCCTCGATCGCCGAGGACCACAACGGCGATCCCGTCTTCCTGGCCCGCAACGCCTGGCACCTGGACCGGGCGCAGCAGGACCACCCCAAGCTCAAGTTCCTGAAAATCAAGGAACAACCGCACTAGGCCGGATCGCGGCGCAGCCGCCTTAAGGCTTCGTCAACCCTCCCGGTCCTAGCCTGCGCCGAGTGGCCGGCGGCCCTGCGCCGCCGGCGCCACCAGTGTTGGACCGCCGCACATGGATTCGTCAGCGTCTAAATCGGGTCATCGTCGCATCCGCCGCCCGGAAGATCTCGAGCGCATTGGCATCCTGGCCGTCGAAGGCATGGCCGCGATGATCAGCACGTTGAGCGGCATCCTGCGCTCGTTCCGCTTCAACGACGTGCAGGTGATGGGCAGCTCAGAGGAAGCCTGGGCGCGCCTGACCATCGAGCCGCGGCTGAAGACGGACATCATCCTGATCGACTGGAACGCGCATCCGATCCCTTGCGAGACCTTCGTGCGCCGGCTGCGCCGCGTCGAGCACGCCGCGCTGGCGGAGGTTCCGGTCATCGCCGTGATCGCCGCCGCCGACCGGCCGACAGTGCTCGCCGCGCGCGATTGCGGCGTCAATGCGGTGCTGCTGCGCCCGTTCTCCGCGGCGCAGCTGATGGAGAAGGTCATCACCACGCTCGGCCAGGACACGCCCTTCGTCCGCGCCGGTCACTATGTCGGCCCCGATCGCCGCCGCTTCCGCACCGAGGAATATCTCGGCGAGAAACGGCGCAGCGCCGAACTGTCCCAGGCCGCCGCCTCCTAGAGCGGATTTCCCTTCCCACGCAGCGCCAGGCCGAGCAGCAGGAAATCGACGCCGGCGCCGTCCCTCGACAGCGGCAAAGCCAGCATCTCCATGTTGACGAAGGACTTGCGCACCTGGAACGGCGCGCCATCGAAGAACCGCGGCGCGCGCGTCTCGGCCACCTTCGCGCCGATGGCCGACCAGCGGCGCAGGAACAACGGACCGAAAGCGCTCATCCGCTTGCCGGTCGTGTTGCGGCTGTCGAAGTAATGCTCGACCTCGCTGCCGATATAGCGGATGCCCAGATCCATCGGCGGCGATCCCGCGGCCTCGCCGGCGGGCAGGATCTCGAACAGCACCAGCCAGGGCAGCAGGCGCGGGAATTCCGCCGGATCGAAGCGCGCGCGCAGGGGCACCTCGCCCGCATCGTTGCGCCAGCCCTGCCATGCGGCCAGCAGAGGTCGCAGCGCAAGCTGCTCCAATGCGGGCTTGTCGTGCCAGTCAGGATCTTCTTGCAGCACGGGGCTCCGACCTGGTGCGGGATCGATGCGTTTGTCGCGTGCGAAGGATAGGCGATTGCCGGCCGCGTTGCCAGCATAGGGAGGAAGGACGGCGACGCGGCTGCACGGATACGCCGCCGTCCGCTCCCCGGCCATGCGCGTCAGGCGGCTTCCTGCGTCATCAGGGTCGACAGGAAGCCCCGGCGCGCACGGAAGAAGTCCTCCAGGCGCGGCTGGAAATCCGGCGCGACCGCCGCCGCGACGGAGGGGCGCCGCGCCAGCGCCGCGCGCCAGGCCGCGATCCTCGGACAATCGGCCAGGATGCCGAAATCGCCGATGCGGTCGAAGGCGTCGAAATACCGGAACACCGGCGCGAAGCAGGCATCGACCAGGCTGAACGCGGCGCCGGCGAAATACGGCCCGCCCGAATCCGGTCTCTCGCCCAATACCGCCTCCAGCCGCGCGAATTTCTCGGTGAGGCTCTTGGCCTTCGCCTCGAAGGCGGCGGCATCGGGCGCGGTGTAGAAGCCCCAGATGTCATTCAGCACTGCCGAGCCGAACTCCATCCAGCCGCGGTGCCGGGCGCGCTGCAGCGGATCGGCCGGATGCAGCGGATGGCCCTGCGTCTCCTCGAGATATTCCAGGATCACCGCCGATTCGAAGATGACCGCATCGCCGAGCTGGAGCAACGGCACCTTGCCCAGCGGGGACAGCGCCAGGAACCAGTCCGGCTTGTCCGCGAGGTCGACATCGACCCGCTCGAAGGCGACGCCCTTCTCGCTGAGCGCAATGGCGGCGCGCTGCACATAGGGGCAGAGCTTGTGGCTGACCAGTTTGAGCGTACTCATGGTCACGCCTCCTGGCGCAGCGCCGGAGCGCCGGACAGCCCCAGGGCGCGGGAGCGCAGCGCGAAATAGCCGTCGCCGATCAGCGCGTGGACGAGCGAGGCCACCATCAGGAAGACCGGGTATTCCCAGCCGCCATTGGCGTTGCTGAAGATCAATCCGTTCGGCGCATGCACCCAGGTGGCCACCGCCAGCACCGGCAGCAGCAGCAGCGAAACCAGGCGGCCCTGCAGGCCGGCCAGGATCAAGACGCCGCCGATCAGTTCGAGGGCGATGACGGGGGCGGCCATGAAGCCGGGCAGACCCAGGCTGTCGAGCCAGCCGGCGAAACCGGCGATGCCGAAGGCCGTGATCTTGAACCAGGCATGGCTCACCCACATGGCGCCGAGGGTGAGGCGGAGTAGCGTGGCGCCGGCCTGGCGCCCTTGCTCTCGGGTCAGCATGGAAAGCTCCTTGGATAAAGATGCAATTGCATTTATATAGATGCTATTGCATCTATCTGTCAAGTGGATGCAAACGCATGGAATCGCTGGTATTCTGCCGGCGGAGCGCAGAACGAGGGCAGGAATGAGCGAGAAAGTCTCCGACGCCGTGACCGCCGCCTGGATCCGCCTGGTGCGGGCGCGCCACAAGGTGGTGAGCGCGGTCGAGGTCGACGGCAAGGCGGCGGGCGTGCTGCCGATGGAGCAATATGACGTGCTGTGGGAGCTGGAGCGCGCGCCGGAAGGCCGCCGCCCCTACGAGCTCGAGCAGCGCCTGCTCTTCGCCCAATACAACCTGTCACGCCTGGTGGACCGCATGGTCGAGGCCGGCCTGGTGCGCAAGGAATCCTGCCCGGAGGATAAGCGCGGCCACGTGCTCCACATCACCGAGGCGGGGCGCAGGCAGCGCAAGGCGACTTGGCCGCACTACGCCAAGTCGATCAACCGCCATGTCGGCGACAAGCTCAGTGAAGCGGAGGCGGACAGGCTGGCGGCGCTCTTGGGCAAGCTGCTGGAGCCAAAATGATGCGGCGGCTCTCGCTGCTCGCAGTCAGCGGCCTGATAGCGGCCTGCGTTCCGGTCGAGCACTCGGCCGAGCGCGTTGCAATCGAGACCGAGATACACTTCGTTGATTCCGCTGGTCGGCCCCTGGTCAACGAGCCTGTCTACCTGATCGAAACCCTGCCGTTCGCGCACTATATCACACAGGTGCTCCATACGGACGCCGAGGGTGGGGTCCATCTCAACGACACCTATTGCGCACCAATCGCCGTGATGGTCGATGGCGGAGAAATCGTGCTCTCCAGCATTGCCGGAAGCGACCAGACCGTTGTCGTCAATGCCAGCCGCCAACCGCGCGTACAGTCGATATATGGCGAACCCATCGCAGGGTACACGACGTTGCGCCGATCTGCGTCATATCTGGACTGCAAACCGCCGGCCGGACCAATCTAGCCCAGCAATTCCTGCAGCGTCGGGATCAGCGGCACGTCGGCCGGCGGCATCGGGTAGTCCTTGAGCTTGGCCGGCCGCACCCAGGCCAGGAGCTGGCCTTCCCTCGGCTCCACCTGGCCTTCCCAGCGGCGGCAGACATAGAGCGGCATCAAGAGGTGGAACTTCTCGTAGGCGTGCGAAGCGAAGGTGAGCGGCGCCAGGCAGGCCTGCTTCACGTCGATGGCGAGCTCTTCCTTCAACTCGCGGATCAGCGCCTCTTCCGGGCTTTCGCCGTCATTGATCTTGCCGCCGGGGAATTCCCACAGGCCCGCCATCGGCTTGCCCTCGGGCCGCTGCGCCAGCAGCACGCGGCCGTCATAGTCGACCAGGGCCACGGCGACCACGGTGAGGATCGGGCGCAGCCCCGCCGTCGGCACGTTCCAGCGCGCGCGCTTCAGCCGCCGCATGATCAGCTGCAACGGATAGCCGCGGGCCGGAGCCTCCTCTTCGCGTACGTCCCAGGCGATGAAGCCGGCCTTGGCCAGCACCCGGTGCGAGGCCTTGTTGACGGGGACCGCGCCGGCTTCGAGTTCCGCCATGCCGAGGTCGTTGAAGGCGTAGTCGACTACGCGCTGCACCGCCTCGCTGGCATAGCCCTGGCCCCAGTATTTGCGGCCGACCCAATAGCCGATCTCGCCATTGAGCGCCCCCATCTCGCGATGCAGGCCGACGCAGCCGATCAGCTTGCGCTCACCCCGCAGCAGCACGGCGAAGACCTTGGAGCCGTTCTCCGGCGCCTCGGCCTGGGCGGCGATGAATTCGTCGGCCATCTGCACGGTATAAGGATGCGGGATGTGCGAGGTGTAGCGCGCCACCTCCCAGTCGTTCACCAGCGGCGCGATGTCGACCGCGTCCTCGGGCGTGAGGGCGCGCAGCACCAGGCGGTCGGTGACCAGCTCAGGAACGGTAGTCGGCATTGATCTCGATATAGCGATGGGTCAGGTCGCAGGTCCAGACCCGCGCCGCGCCCTTGCCCACGCCGACATCGACGGCGATGCGGATGTCCTGGCCCTTGATATGGGCGGCGACCGGCGTCTCATCGTACTCCGGCACGCGCTGGCCTTTCCTGGTGATGGTGACGCCGCCGATGGCGATGGAGAGCTTGTCGCGGTCGGCCTTCTCGCCCGACTTGCCCACCGCCATGACGATGCGGCCCCAATTGGCGTCCTCGCCGGCGATCGCCGTCTTAACCAGCGGCGAGTTGGCGATGGAAAGGCCGATCTTCCGCGCGGCCCGCGCGGTGGCGGCGCCCGTCACGTCGATCGTCACCAGCTTATGGGCGCCCTCGCCGTCCTTCACCACCTGGATGGCGAGGTCGGCCAGCAGATCCTCCAGCGCCTTGCGGAACTCCTTCAGCACCTTGTCGCCGGCCGATTTCGGCTTCGGATGCTTCGCCGCCTGGCCGGTCGCCGCCAGCAGCAGGGTATCGCTGGTCGAGGTGTCGCCGTCGACGGTGATGGCGTTGAAGGAGCGGTCGGCGCCGCGCTCCAGCAGTTCCTGCAGGACCGGCGCCGGGATCTTGGCGTCGGTGGCGACGAAGGCCAGCATGGTCGCCATGTCGGGCGCGATCATGCCGGAGCCCTTGGCGATGCCGTTGATGGTGACCGTGGCGTCGCCGATCTTCGCACTGCGCGTGGCGAGCTTCGGGAAGGTGTCGGTGGTCATGATCGCCGCGGCCGCGGCGGCCCAGGCATCGCCCTTCAGGTCCTTGATGATCGCCGGCAGGTTGCTGGTGATCCTGTCGTCGGCCATCGGCTCGCCGATGACTCCGGTGGAGGCGATGAAGATCTCCGCCGGCTTGCATTTCAGCGCCGCCACCGTCGCCTTCACGCAGCGCTCGACCGAGGCGATGCCGGCCTTGCCGGTGAAGGCGTTGGAATTGCCGGAATTGACCAGGATCGCCCGCGCCTTGCCGCCCCTCAGATGCTTGCGGCAGAGGTCGACCGGCGCCGAGCGGGTCAGCGACTTCGTCAGCACGCCGGCGATGGTGGTGCCGGGCGCCAGCTCCATCAGCATGACGTCGGTGCGGTTCTTGTAGCGGACGTTGCATTCCCGCGCGGCGAGCCGCACGCCGGCGATGGCCGGCAGCTGCGGGCTCTTCGCCGGCGCCAAGGGCGATACCGGATGCGACATGGGCCTTCTCTTCCCCCGATCAGATCAAGTCCAACGAAACGGCTTGAAACGGCCTACTGGGCCTGGTCTTCCGGCAGCGGCTTGCCGTCGGGACCCAGCACTTCGACCTTGGCGTCCTTGCGCAGCGTGTTGACCAGCGCCTGCACCGTCTCTTCCGCCAACTCGGCGCGGATCTGGTCGCGCTGGCTTTCCAGGGTCGGCGCCGGCTGGGTGCGACGCTCCTCCAGCTTGATGATATGGAAGCCGAACTGGCTCTTCACCGGCGCCTTGCTGATGTCGCCCGGCTGCATGGCGAAAGCGGCGTCGGCGAATTCCTTCACCATGACGTTCTTGGCGAACCAGCCGAGCTCGCCGCCATTGGCGCCGCTGCCCTTGTCGGTCGACTTCTCCTTGGCCACGGCCGCGAAATCGGCCCCGCCATTGAGCTGCTCGATGATCGCCTTGGCCTCGTCCTCGGTCGCCACCAGGATATGCGCGGCGCGGACTTCCTCCGGCGGCGGGTTCTCCTTCAGCTTCTGCTCGTAGCGCGACTTGACCGCCGCATCGGTGATCTGCTGGTCCAGATAGCGGGTGATGAAGACCTGGCGGATCGCCTGGCTCTCGGCCTCGGCGACGATCTTCTTCACTTCCGGGTCCTCGGCCAGGTTGTCGGCGCGGCCCTTCTCGGCCAGCAGCTGCAGGCCGATATAGCGCTTCACCAGAAGCGGGAAGACCTGGTCGATCTGCGCGCGCACCTGTTCCGGCAGGTCGGTGGCGGAATCGATCACCTGCTGGCGGGTGACATCGACGCCGTTGATGCGCGCGACGACCTGGTTCGGGTCGGCCTGGGTCTGGGTGACGCCCGGCTGCGCGGCTTCCGGCTGGGCTGGGGCCTGGGTTTCCTGGGCAAAAGCGGCCCCGGCGAGGGTCGCGGCGAGGGCGGCCCCGGCGAGCAGGGCGGCGCGCAATCTGGCTTTCGGCATGGGTGCGGGTATTTCCTAATATCACGAGGGCGAGAGGGGGGCCGGCACGCCCTGGTTCGTTGCTGGCTGCGGGCCCCGCGAAAGGCCGGCATCATGCCCAACAAGCCCCCGTTCCACAAGGAAAAACCCCGTGATCCGCCGGCCCCCGGCGGGGCCGCAGGCGGGTCCCAGTTAAGTTGACTTCCAGGCCCCCGGCACCTATCTGTTGCGGGCCAAACGACGTGCCGCATCCTTCCCGAGGTTTTCATGTTTACCGCCTTGGCCAAGCGGGTCTTCGGATCCGCCAATGACCGTTTCATCAAGGGTTTAGAGAAAACGGTCCAGGCCATCAACGCGCTGGAACCCAGCCTGCAGAAGCTCTCCGACGCCGACCTCGCCGCCCGCACGGATGCGCTGCGCGCGCGGCTGGAAAAGGGCGAAACCCTGGACGACGTCCTGATCGATGCCTTCGCCACCGTGCGCGAGGCGGCGACCCGCGTCCTCGGCCAGCGGCATTTCGACGTCCAGATGATGGGCGGCATCGTCCTGCACCAGGGCAAGATCGCCGAGATGAAGACCGGCGAAGGCAAGACCCTCGTCGCCACCCTGGCGGTCTACCTGAACGCGCTGCAGGGCAACGGCGTCCATGTCGTCACCGTCAACGACTACCTGGCCAAGCGCGACGCCGAATGGATGGGCCGCGTCTACCGTTTCCTCGGCCTCACCGTCGGCACCATCGTGCACGGCCTGACCGATGCCGAGCGGCGCGCCGCCTATGATTGCGACGTGACCTACGGCACCAACAACGAGTTCGGCTTCGACTACCTGCGCGACAACATGAAGTTCCGGCTCGAGGACATGGTCCAGCGGCCGTTCAACTTCGCCATCGTCGACGAGGTGGATTCGATCCTGATCGACGAGGCGCGCACGCCGCTGATCATCTCCGGCCCGACGGAGGACAATTCCGAGCTCTACGCCAAGGTCGACAAGCTGATCCCGCATCTTGGCGAGAAGGACTACGAGAAGGACGAGAAGACGCGGCACGTGACCCTGACCGAGGAGGGCACGGAGAACATCGAGAAGCTGCTGAAGGCCTCCGGCCTGCTGCGCCAGGGCAGCCTCTACGACGTGCAGAACGTCAGCCTGGTGCACCACGTGAACCAGGCGCTCCGCGCGCACAAGCTGTTCACCCGCGACGTCGACTACATCGTCAAGGACAACAAGGTCGTCATCATCGACGAGTTCACCGGCCGCATGATGGAAGGCCGGCGCTATTCGGAAGGCCTGCACCAGGCGCTGGAGGCCAAGGAGAACGCGGCGATCCAGAACGAGAACCAGACGCTGGCCTCGATCACCTTCCAGAACTACTTCCGCCTCTACCAGAAGCTGGCCGGCATGACCGGCACGGCGATGACCGAGGCGCCGGAATTCTCCGACATCTACGCCCTCGACGTCATCGAGGTCCCGACCAACGTGCCGGTGAAGCGCGAGGACCAGGACGACGAGATCTACCGCACCGCCAAGGAGAAGTACAAGTCCATCGTCCAGGACATCCGCCGGGCCCGCGAGCGCGGCCAGCCGGTGCTGGTCGGCACGGTGTCGATCGAGAAGTCCGAACTGATCTCCGATCTCCTGAAGAAGGAGAAGATCCCGCACCAGGTGCTGAACGCCCGCTATCACGAGCAGGAAGCCTACATCATCGCCGAGGCGGGCACGCCGGGCGCCATCACCATCGCCACCAACATGGCCGGCCGCGGCACCGACATCCAGCTGGGCGGCAATCTGCAGATGCGCATCCAGCGCGAGCTGGGCGACGTGCCCGAAGGAGCCGAGCGTGAGCGCCGCATCGCCGCGATCAAGGCCGACATCGCCGCCAAGCGCGAGAAGGTGCTGAACGCCTGCGAGGTGATGGAGCTGGAGCCGGCCAAGGGCAGCAAGCCGGCCAAGACCGTCACCTTCCCCGGCGGCCTCTACATCATCGGCACCGAGCGGCATGAGAGCCGCCGCATCGACAACCAGCTGCGCGGCCGCGCCGGCCGCCAGGGCGACCCGGGACGCTCCAAGTTCTACCTGTCGCTCGAAGACGATTTGATGCGCATCTTCGCCTCGGAGCGCATGGATTCCATGCTGCAGCGCCTGGGCCTGCGCGAGGACGAGGCGATCGCCCATCCCTGGGTCAACAAGGCGCTGGAGAAGGCGCAGCAGAAGGTCGAGGCGCGCAACTTCGACATCCGCAAGAACCTGCTCAAGTTCGACAACGTGATGAACGACCAGCGCAAGGTCATCTACGAGCAGCGCAAGGAGCTGATGCAGGTCTCCGACCTCTCGGACGAGATCAAGGGCATGCGCGAAGAGGTGATCGGCGACCTGATCGCGCGCTACATCCCGGAAAAGGCCTTTGCCGAGCAATGGGACACCGCCGGCCTGCACGAAGAGGTGATGCGCATCTTCGGCCTCAACCTGCCGCTGGTCGACTGGGCCAAGGAGGAAGGCATCGCCGACGAGGCGATCCGCGAGCGGGTGACCGATGCGGTCGACCGCAAGATGGCGGAGAAGGCCGCGCGCATCGGGCCGGAGATCATGCGGGTGGCGGAGAAGACGCTGCTGCTGCAGATTCTCGACCAGAGCTGGAAGGAGCACCTGCTGGCGCTCGACCACCTGCGGCACGGCATCGGGCTCCGCGCCTATGGCCAGCGCGACCCGCTGAACGAATACAAGAAGGAGGCCTTCGAGATGTTCGAAGCACTCCTCATCCGCCTGCGCGAGCAGATCAGCATGCTGCTGTCGCATATCGAGATCCGCCAGCCGGAGCCGGTCACTGCGCCGCCGCCCCAGGCCGAGCCGGTTCGCGCCGCCGCCATGGCCGGTTCCGCCGGCGCCGCAGCGGCGGCGGGCAGCCAGGCGGCCCCGCAGAACGTCAACCGCAACGCCCCCTGCCCCTGCGGCTCGGGCAAGAAATACAAGCATTGCCACGGGCGACTGGGCTAGGCGCGGCCAGTCACAGTCTCTCTCGGTTCGTCACCCCGGCCTTGAGCCGGGGTCCATTTTTGCACCGCTCCAGCGACGGCGGAATGGATCCCAGCTCAAGGCCGGGATGACGGGTGCGCTAGTTGCCGCATCTTGCGTCACGCCCGCCGCCGGACCATCTACGCAAGTGTCGGTTTCAACGGAGCCGTTTCATGCTGAAGCGTTTCGCCGCCGCTTGCCTTCTGGCCGCGCTCACCCTCTCCCCCGCCTTCGCTCCCGCTTTCGCCCAGGAGCGTGTCGGCGAGGTGTCGACGACCTTCCGCGTCGTCGGGCCGAACGACAAGGTGGTGATCGACCGCTTCGACGATCCCAAGGTGGAGAACGCCAGCTGCTATGTCAGCCGCGCCGAGACCGGGGGCCTCAGCGGCTGGGTCGGCCTGGCCGAGGATCCCAGCCGCTTTTCCATCGCCTGCCGCGCCACCGGGCCGGTGAAGATCACCGGCGACATCAACCGCACCAAGAAGGGCGAGGTCGTGTTCAGTGAGGACACCTCGGTCCTGTTCAAGGAGATGCGGGTCAGCCGCTTCTTCGACGCCGAGAAGAACGTGCTCGTCTACCTGGTCTGGTCGACCAAGCTGATCGACGGCTCGCCCTTCAACAGCGTCACCGCGATACCAGTCACGCAGTAGCTCATTCGCGCCGGCGCGATCGTGGCGCCGGCAGCGGCCCCGCCACCGCCGTGGCGGGTGCACCCCTGGGCCGCAGATCGACCTCGATGGTCAGGATCGCCCGCTCCGCCGCCCAGCGCGCCGACAGCACCAGGGCGAGCCCCGCCCCCTCGAACGGCAGATAGGTGATGTCCAGGCCCCGCTTGAGCCGGATCATCGCTTCAACCGCCGCCCAGCCGATCAGCCAGCGGGTTCGCCGGCGGCGCCTGGGCGACAGGCGCTGCAGGGCGGCATTCAGTTCATGGGCATGGAAAACCCGGATGCGGGCCGCGCGCGGAATGCGGCGGCCGCCTTGGCTGGGCGCGTTCATCTTCACCTCCGTTTCGCTCCAGAACGCAGGCGCACTTCGAGCGTGCGCTGCGATCGGACTTTCGGAGGTGAGACGGTCAGGTCATGGAATCGCGCCCTCAGATGGAAGATCGGAGATAGGCGGCCTTTGCGTCGGAATCAAGGCGCGTGAGTCAAGGCGGAGGAATATCAGGGCACGGAAACCGGCGCCGGCACTTCCGCCGGGTTCCACGGCTTCGCCCCCGCATGGTGGAATCCGGTCAGCAGGTTGCAGACATCCCTGAGGGCGGGGTTGAGGGCGTCGCGGTCGTCGCTGTTGCGGTTGGCGGCCAAACCCTCGACCGGCGCGGTGGCGCTGAACACCCGGAAGCGCGCCAGGCACGGATGCCCGGCGATCTCGGCCCGCCGCGGCGCGCCGCTCTCGGGATCGCGGAAATAGAAGGCGGTCCAGTCGCCCTCGCGGCTCGGTAATTGCGCTTCCGGCGCGGCACTCATCAGGATGCTGTCGATGCGGCCGAGGAAAGCTTCGACCTCTTTCGGCGTCAGCTGCGCCTGGAAATAGCCGGCGGGAATGAGCTTGTCCCAGGCCGGATCGTCGGGCGAGAACAGCACCCGGCCATCCTCCAGCAGCGCGAAGCGCAGGCCCAGCGGCCGCTCGGCCGTCGGCGCGGCCCAGCCGTCATATTCCCACAACGCCAGTATCGGCATCGACCCCGGCTGCGTGGCCCACGCCGGCAGCGCGAGGGAGGCGATCGTCACGAACACCGCGAGAAACCTGATCATCGCGATCTCCCGGCAGGATGTGGCAGCCCCTGACTATACACGTGTTGCCGCCTGGCGCACCGGCGGAAAGCGGCCGGGGCTTTCGCGCTGGGCCGGCGCCGCTGCGGTCGCTGATCCGCCTATGTCCGCTCCAGCTTGCACCATTCGGCGATGAACAGCGCGATGGCGGCAGTGACGCGCTTGGTGGAGGACAGCGACACGCATTCGTCGAAGCCGTGGTAGTTCTTCGATTTCGGCCCGTAGACCAGCGCCGGGCAATCGTCATAGAGCATGAACACGCGACCATCGACATAGGCCTGGGCGACGCGCGCCTCCAGCTTGCTGCCGTAGGAGCGCTGATGCGCGTCGGCCAGCACGCGTTCCGCCTCGGTGCCCTCGTTCAGCACGTAGCCCTCGGCGAAGAAGCCGTTGTATTCGATCTTCGGCGGCATGTTGCTGAGGAAGGAATCCTGGCGCACCGCCTTGCCGATGCAGGCCTCGATCTCGTCCGCCGCCTGGCGCGCCGAGATGCCGGGATAGAAGGAGATGCGGCAATCGAAGCTGCACCAGGCCGGCACCGACGAGGCCCAGTCGCCGCCCGCGATCTTGCCGATGTTGAGATTGACCGGGTGCGGCAGCTCCTCGAAATGGCGGTGGTTGACCCGACGCGCGTTCCACTCCGCCTCCAGGCCGTGCAGCGCCTGGATCAGCTTGTAGCTTGCCTCGATGGCGTTGACGCCGCTGCCGGCATGCGAGGTGTGGACCGGCAGCCCGCGCACATGCACGCGGAACCAGATGACCCCCATATTGGCGCGCGTCAGGCAATCGTCGCCCGGCTCCGGGATGATCGCCGCCTCGGCCCGGTAGCCGCGCAGCAGGCAGGCGAGCGCGCCGTTGCCGGTGCATTCCTCCTCGGTCACCGATTGCACGTAGACCGGCGCCGCCGGCTGGTAGCCCAGGCGCCGGAGCGCGTCGAGCGCCGCGATGTTGGCGATGAGCCCGGCCTTCATGTCGCCGGAGCCGCGACCATGCAGCCAATCGCCCTCGATCACGGGGTCGAAGGGCGGCCGCTCCCACATGTCGAGCGGGCCCAGCGGCACCACGTCGACATGGCCATTGAGGATCAGCGATTTGCCCTTCTGGTCCTTCGGCCGGTGCGCGCCGACCACGTTGAAGGCGTTGCTGTAGTCGACCGCCACCGGCGAGAAGCCGGGGTGATGCTTGATCGCGTCCACGTCGATGGCCCAGCGGTCCATGGTCAGGCCGCGCGAAGCCATCTGCTGGAACAGGAAATCCTGCGCGGTATGCTCCTGCCCGCGCAGCGACGGCAGACGGACCAGGTCCTGGGTCAGCTTGACCTGGTCGGCGAAGCCGGCGTCGACGGCATGGAGGATATCATCCTGCAGCTTGGCATCGAGGTCGAAGGGCATCGTGCAGCGCTCCCCTATTTGCCGGCGAACTTATCCGTGGCGGTGATCAGCCGGTCCAGGATGCCGGGCTCGTCGAAGGCATGGCCAGCATCGTCGACGAAGTGGAATTCCGCCTCCGGCCAGGCCTTGTGCAGGTCCCAGGCCGTGGTCGCCGGGGTGCAGACGTCGTAGCGGCCCTGGATGATGACGCCGGGAATCGCCTTCAGCTTGTGCGCATCGCGCAGCAGCCGGTCCTCCACGTCGAAGAAGCCGCCATTGACGAAATAGTGGTTCTCGATGCGCGAGAAGGCGAGGGCGAAATGGTCGTCGGCATGGCTGCTGGCGATATCCTTGTTCGGGCGCAAGGTGATGGTGCTGCCCTCCCAGATGCTCCAGGCCTTGGCCGCCTTCAGCTGCTCCGCCTTGTCGGTCCCGGTCAGGCGGCGGTGATAGGCGGAGATCAGGTCGCCGCGCTCGACCGGCGGGATCGGCGCCAGGAAGCCTTCCCACAGATCGGGGAACAGCCAGGACGCGCCTTCCTGGTAGTACCAGAGCAGCTCCTTGCGCCGCAGCGTGAAGATGCCGCGCACGACGAGCTCGGAGGTGTGCTGCGGGTGCGTCTCGGCATAGGCCAGCGCCAGGGTGCTGCCCCAGGAGCCGCCGAAGACCAGCCATTTCTCGACGCCCATCTTCTCGCGCAGGCGCTCGATGTCCTCGACCAGGTGCCAGGTCGTGTTGTTGTCGAGGCTGGCATGCGGGCGGGAACGGCCGCAGCCGCGCTGGTCGAACAGCATGACCCGGTATTTCTGCGGGTCGAACAGGCGGCGATGCCTGGGCGAGCAGCCGGAGCCCGGGCCGCCATGCAGGAAGACCGCCGGCTTGCCGTTCGGGTTGCCGCACATCTCCCAATAGATCTGGTGGCCGTCGCCGGTGTCCAGATGGCCGGAGGCGTAGGGCTCGATTTCGGGATAGAGAGTCCGCATCAATCTTCTTTCTTTTCAGTCAAACCGGGTCGCCGGTATCGGCCTTCAGGCCGGCGGCGGTGATGCCATGCACGGCGCAGATCTCGTCCTTGTCGGAGCTGTCGCCGCTGATGCCGACGGCGCCGACCAGGGCGCCGGCCTCGTCGCGGATGAGGACCCCGCCCGGCACCGGCACGATCCGGCCCGCGCTCATCACCTGCAGCGAGTTGAAGAACATGTTGTAGGCCTCGGCGCGGCGCTGCAGCTCGCGATTGCCGAAGCCCATGCCGAGCGCGCCCCAGGCCTTGCCGAAGGCGATGTCGAAGCGCATCAGGCTGGTGCCGTCCTCGGCCTGGTAGGCCTTCAGGCAGCCGCGCGGGTCGAGCACGGCGACGGCGAGCGGCCGCAGCTGCA
>JBDHTX010000029.1:0-56247 GCA_039808885.1 Dongiaceae bacterium
GGCCCGCACCAGCAGCGGATCGCCGGTCGCCGCGCGCAGCCGGGCGAGCGCCCGGCTCATGGCCGAGGGGCAGAGCCGCAGGCGCCGCGCCGCCCGCGCGACGCTGCCCTCCGCCAGCAGCACGTCGAGGGTGACCAGAAGATTGAGATCCGGGCGCGCCATGGCCCGACCATAGCAGACCCATACATGGCGTCAAACGCACGAATAGAGTGTAAATGCTGCATCTTCCGCCATGTCACCAAAACCCGTATCTCTGAGGTGAAACCGAAATCCCAGATCGTGGAGTCCATCTTGCAATCCGCCCTTGCCCGAAACGAGCCCGTCGAAACCCAGGCTGCCGCCGCACAGGTTTCCGCCCCACAGGCCACCCCGTCGCAGGTCGCCCCGGCGCCGGCCGCCGCGGCGGCCTCGCCGGTCGGCGCGCTCGCCGGCCTGTCGCTCTCCATGCTGCTCTCCTCACTCGGCACCAGCATCGCGAATGTCGCCTTGCCGACCCTGGGGCCGGTCTTTGGCGCCTCGTTCCAGCAGGTCCAGTGGATCGTCCTCGCCTATCTCCTCGCCATCACCACCCTGATCGTCAGCGTCGGCAAGCTGGGCGACCTGATCGGCCGGCGGCGCCTGCTGCTGGCGGGCCTGGCGCTGTTCACCGCCGCCTCCGGCCTCTGCGGCGCGGCGCCCGATCTGTGGTTCCTGATCGCGGCGCGGGTGGCGCAGGGCCTCGGCGCGGCGATCATGATGGCGCTGACCATGGCCCTGGTCGGCGAGACGGTGCCGAAGGCGCGCACCGGCAGCGCCATGGGCCTGCTCGGCACCATGTCGGCGGTCGGCACCGCGCTTGGCCCGGTGCTGGGCGGCACCCTGATCGGCGCGCTGGGCTGGCGCGCCATCTTCCTGGTCAACCTGCCGCTGGGCCTCGTCGCGCTCGGCCTGATCTGGCGCTACCTGCCCGCCCCCGCCGGCCGGGCGAAGCGCGAGCCGATCCGCTTCGACTTCATGGGCACGCTGCTGCTGGCGCTGACCCTGGCGGCCTATGCCCTGTCCATGACCCTCGGGCGCGGGCATTTCGGCCTGGCCAATCTCGCTTTGCTGCTGGCGGCGCTGGCCGGGCTCGCCGTCTTCGTGTTCGTCGAGGCGAAGGTCGCGGCGCCCCTGGTCCGGCTCTCGATGTTCCGCGACGCCGGCCTGAGCACGGGCTTCGCCATCAACGCCCTGGTGATGACGGTGCCGATGGCGACGCTGATGATCGGTCCCTTCTATCTCTCCGGCGCGCTGGGCCTCGACGCGACGCGGATCGGCCTGGCGATGTCCGCCGGCCCGATCGTCTCGGCGCTGACCGGCGTGCCGGCCGGCCGCATCGTCGACCGCTTCGGCGCCGCGCACGTGACCATGGCCGGGCTGCTCGGCATCATCGCCGGCGCCACCGCCCTGGCGGCGATCACGCCCGGCTTGGGCATCGCCGGCTACGTCGCGTCTCTGGTCCTGACCACCGCCAGCTACGCGCTGTTCCAGGCGGCGAATAACACAGGAGTGATGAAGGACGTGCCGCAGGATCGCCGCGGCGTCGTCTCCGGCCTGCTCAACCTGTCGCGCAATCTCGGCCTGGTGACCGGCGCGGCGGCGCTGGGCGCGGTCTTCGCCGCGGCCGCGGACGCGGTCGGCGACGCCGCCACGGAACCGGCCGCGGCCGCCGCCGGCATGCATGTCACTTTCTCCGTGGCCGCGCTGCTGACCGGCCTCGCGCTGGGCATCGCCGGTCTTGGCCGCCGGCTGCAGCGCCGCTAGCGGCGCCGGCGCGTTCCGCCACAGCGCATCCGGAAGCCGCGACGCATCGCGAGGCTGGCGCCGGGACGCGCCGCCGGTCTAGGCTGCGCGATCCCTGGTTGAGAGAATGAGTCGTGGTCAACCCGACGGGCGCCCGCCTGACCTCCGTTGCCCAAGGCCTGCTGGCCACCGCAATTCCCCTGTCAGGAGTCTATCTCGCCGACCTCGCCATGGAGGCGACCGACACCGCGATGGTCGGCCACCTGGGCGCCCGCGCGATCGCCGCCGTCGGCCTCGGCGGCGCGATCATGTTGATCTATTCCGCCTTCACCATGAGCATGCCGAGCTGCGCCGGCACCTTCATGGCCGAATGCCGCGGGCGCGGCGACGATCGCGGGCTGGTCCGGGTGGTGCAGCTCGCCTGGCTGCTGGCGGTGCTGCTCGCCATCCCCGCGCCGCTCGTCGCCCTGCTGGTGCCCGCGGTGCTGCGCTGGACCGGCCAGGACCCGGACGTCGCGGCGCTCGCCGGCCAATACGCGCTGGCCCTCTCCACCGCGATCCTGCCCTGGATCGCCTATTCGGTGCTCGATTTCATGGTCACCGCCTTCGACCGGCCGGGCATCGCGTTCTTCTTCTCCTGGATCGGCGTCGGGTTGAACAGCCTCGGCAACTACCTCCTGATCTACGGCAAGTTCGGCTTCCCGAAGCTCGGCGTGGTCGGCGCCGGACTGGCGACCGGGATCATGAGCCTCACCATCCTGCTGGCGCTCGCCGCCTATGTGTCATGGCATCCGGCCTTCCGCGACGCCCGCATCCTCAAGCGCTGGCAGGGCTTCGACCCGGCGCTGCTGCGCGACCTGCTGCGGCTTTATCTGCCGCGCGGCAGCGCGGCGGCGAGCGACCTGCTCTTCGCCTCCTGCCTCGCCATGCTGCTGGGGCGCATCAGCGTCGACCTGCTGGCGGCGAGCCAGCTTTCCCTCAGCATCGCGCAATTCGTCTATGCCTTCATCAGCGGCCTGGGCCTGGCGCTCGGCATGAAGATCGCGGAGCACAACGGCGCCGGACGCACCCGGGAGATCGGCCGCACCTATCTCGCCGGCCAGACGATCGGCATCGGCGCCATGACCCTGCTGCTGGCCGCCTGCGTGCTCGCCGCGCGGCCGCTCGTCGCCATCTTTCTCGATCCCGCCGACCCGCAGAACGCCGTCGCCATCGGCCTTGCCACCACGGTCCTGGCGCTGGTGGCCTTCGGCCGCATCCCGCTGGCCATCGCCGGGCTCAGTTATCGCGCCCTGCTCGGCCTGAAGGATGGCGGCTTCTCCTCGTATGTCTTCATTTCGGCGCAGTGGTTGATCTCGCTGCCGGTCGGGCTTGCGCTGGCCTATGGCACCACGCTCGGCGGGCTCGGCCTGATCTGGGGCGACGTGATCGGCCTCACCGCGGCGGCGCTGTTCTGCGGCCTGCGCGTCCGGACGCTGCTGCGACGCCTGCCCTAAGCCATCGGCAATTCCGTCGGCCGCCGCGCGGCCGCCCTGCCGCCGTTGACCGTCATGAGGACCACGACCGCGGCGATGGCGCCGAGAAACAGCCAGCTGGTGACCACCGTCCCGAGGCCAAGGCCGCCATATTCCGTCGGCTGCGCCAGCAGGTCGCCGAAGGAGGCGCCCACCGGCCTGGTCAGGATGTAGGCCAGCCAGAAGGCGAGAACACCGTCGATCCTGAAGGCGAAATATGCGACGGCGACCGCAGCCACGACGACGGCAAACATGATCCCCGAAATCAGGTAGCCTAGTCCGAAGTGCTCGGAAACCAGATCCCCGGCGGAAGTGCCGAGCGAGAAGGTGAACAGGATCGCCAGCCAATAGAAGATCTCGCGGCGGGTCGTGTAGATCGTATGGATCGACAGCGTCCGCTCGGTTGCGTACCAGACTGCGAAAGTGGCCGCCAGCACGACGCAGAAGAAGATCGTGCTGGTCTGCAGGGCGATGTCCAGGTTGTCGACCATGTTGTCGGTAATCAGCGTGCCGACGATGCTGATCATCACGACGGCAAGCCAATAGGCCCAGGGAACATATCGCTTCTGGGCAAATTGGAGCACGAGCGTGGCCAGCAGAACCACGCTCATGATCCAGGTTGTGGTCGACAAGCCATAGCCCAGGTTGACGGCAAGGTAGTCCGCCGCCGTCTCGCCGACCGTGACCGCCAGCAGCTTGATCAACCAGAATCCGGCCGTCACCGCCGGCACGCGATTCAGGGGGACCGGCGTTCCGCCGAAGCCGCCGTGGTTGGGCATCAATTGGTTCTCCGCGACGTTCCGGTTTCGCTATTTGCCGAGGATCTTCAACGCCTGGGCGAAGAACTCGTCCGCGCGGGCGTCGTCATCGGCATTGCAGCGCTCGATGCCCTTGTCCTCGAGTTCCTTGATCTTGGCGGCGTCGGCCGCGCCGAGGGTGGCGCCCTGTTCCGCCGCGCGCAGATCCTTCAGCATGTCCTCGCAGGGCACATCGTCGGCGCGCGTCGGCGGAACGACGCCGGGAACCGCCGCCGCCAGCACGACGAGAATCGCCGCACCAAGAAATGATCGCATGAGGGTCTCCTGTATCGCTTGGCCGCAGATTGCGGCGCCGGCCAATCGGCAACGACATTCCGACGCCGTCCCCGGCCGGGCACCACAGCGCAAGCTCTAGGAGCCATGAGTTAGGAGAGAATTAGCCCGGGAGACCTCATTCCGGCGGGCCGAACTCCAGGACCGCCCGGAGCCCGCTGCGATCGCTGCGATTGGCCAGCGTCAGGCGGACCCTGTTGCGATCCGCCGCGGCCTTGGCGATCGCCAGACCCAGGCCGCTCCCCTCGATCTCGGGCGAACTGGCGCGGAAGAACCGGGTGAAGACCTGCGGCAAGGCCTCGGCCGGGATCCCCGGGCCCGTGTCGCGGACTTCCAGCAGCGTTCCCGGCGCCGCGTTTCGGATCACGACGTCGACCGACCCGCCCGCGGGCGTGTAGCGGATGGCATTGTCCAGCAGGTTGTCCAGCAGCACCTGGATCTCGTCGCGGTCGGCGGTCACTTCCGGGGCGGCCTGCTGGTCCAGCCCGAGGTCAATCGACCTGTGCTCGGCGAGCGGAGCAAAGCGGGCCAGGCTTTCCATCACCAGCGGAACCAGTTCGAACCGTTGATCGCGCCGAGCCGCCGATCCCGATTCAAAGCGCGCCAGGCGCAGCAGTTGACTGACAGCCGCGGAGGCCCGCGCCATCCCCGCGCGGAGATCGGCGATGCGGGGTGCGTACTTCGGGTCGTCTCCGGTCGCGGCGGCCAGGTTGTCGACCTGCAGCGAGATGGCGGCCAGGGGGCTGCGCAGCTCGTGTGCCGCATCGGCGACAAAGCGACGCTGCTGATCCAGGGCCGATTTCAAGCGCACGACCAGGCCGTTCATGGTGGAGATCAGCGGGACGATCTCGGCCGGCGCCTGCTCCGCCCAGATCGGATCCATGCCGGCCGCTTCGCGCTCGGCGACCTTCGCGGCCACGCGGTCCAGCCGCCCGATGATGCGGCGGATGATCCAGTTGAGGAAAAGCCACGACAACGGAATGAGCAGGGCAATCGGAAGCGCCGCCTGCAACGATGCGCCAGCGGCCAATTCCTCCCGCACCTCCAGTTGCTGCGAGACCTGCACGGTTCGACCGGGATCGACTGCGGTATAGACCCGCCAGGCAATACCGTCGGCGGTGACATCCGAAAAGCCGCTGCTCGCAGCCCGCGGCAGCGCAATGGCCGGATTGGACGACATCACCGAATTGCCGTCATTGGTCCAGACCTGGACCAGGAAGTCGTCTTCGGGGTCGTGCGCCGGGGCAACGATGGTGTCGGCGCGGAATCCCTTGGGCACGTCCCAGACATAGAGCGCGATCTGCCGCAGCTGGCTGTCGAACAGCTCCGCCGCCTCCTCGCCCGCCAGGACGTAGGACGCCACCGCTGTCGCCAAGCCGATGACCGTCAGCAGCGAAGTCAGCCAGATGAGCAGCGTCCGGCGCAATGACATCATGCCGGCGCCTTCGGCACCATCCACCCGGCGCCACGTACATTGCGGATGATGTCCTTGTCGAACCGTTTTCGCAGGTAATAGATCAGGACGTCGATCGCATTGCTCTCGACCTCCTCGCCCCAGCCATAGAGCTTCTCCTCGAGCTGGGCGCGCGAAAGGATGGTGCCCGGGCGGTCGAGCAGCGCGCGCATCAGGGAGAATTCCCGGGCGGACAGGACCAGGGCCTTGCCGCGATAGCGAACCTCATGGCTGGCGAGGTCGAGTTCGATTTCGCCATTGCCGAGCGTCGACACTGCCGATCCGCCATAGCGCCGGAGCACCGCGCGAATGCGGGCCATCAGCTCGCGCACCTCGAACGGCTTCACCAGGTAGTCGTCGGCCCCCAGGTCCAGGCCGGCCACGCGGTTGTCGATGTCTTCCCGCGCGGTGATGACGAGCAGCGGCGTCTTGTCGCCACGCTGCCGCGCGGCCCGCAGGACGTCGATCCCGCTCTTCCCGGGCAGGCCGATATCGAGCAGCACCAGCGCGTAGCCGCCGGCGCCGAGCGCCGCGTCGCCGTCCTCGCCGTTGCGCGCCCAGTCCACCGACATACCCGCATCCAGCAGCGCCTCGCGCAGGCTCTTGCCGATCATCGGGTCGTCTTCGATCAGGAGAATACGCATCGAGTCAATACGCACCGGTTTTCCAGCCCGCGCAAGAGCGTCATCCCGGCCTCCATCGCCTTCGCCCCCCCTCATTCTCGGCTAAGTCGGGGGTGGCACCCTGCGGCCATCGCGGACCGGCGATTTCCGAGACCTGTCGCAAGTGACTCGGGCCGGTCTTCGCATCGGATGGATTGGGCCTTGGAGTGCATCGATGACCTCTCTTGAACGGACGCGGGACTGCGAGCGCGAGCTCTTCCCGTGGTGGGCGATGGATCCGAAGGCCGCCTCGCCTTGGCGGCGTTCGGCGCTGGCGCTCCTCAACCTTTGGCACGCCCTCATGGGCGCGGGGCCGGAGCGGCGCTATGAGCGTCGCATCTTGCGGCGGATGGCGCGCGGAGATCTGACCAATACGCTTGGCGTCCAGATCCGCGACGAGGCGCATGTCAGGGAGACGTCAGAGCAGTGGCTGGCGATGCTGGTCGAACGCGGGCTACGCCCCGATGATCTCTGCGTGGAATACGGCTGCGGCTCCCTGTGGTGCGCCGAGCCGGCCATCCGCTATCTCCGTCCCGGGCGGTTTGTCGGCCTCGACGCCACGCATCGCTTCTATGAACTCGGGCGGCAACGCCTGGGGCGCCTGCTGGGCGAAAAGCAGGTGCGCCTGGCGGTGATCTCGCGGCGGAGCCTGCGGGAAGTCGCCGCGCTGAAGCCGGCCTTCGTGTATTCGCACCGGGTTCTGCACCACGTGCCGCGCGAGGCGCTGGCGCGCTACGTGCGCAGCTTCGCGTCGATCCTCGACAAACGGACCATTGCGGTGATCGAAAACACGCGCTCCGCGCCTGGCGATGAAGGCCGGTATGGCGCCGAGGATATCCAGCAATACCTGCCGCCGAACTGGCAGTGCCGGCAGGAACCCTATGGGCTGCTGATCACTCACCGCACCGGATCACCCAGCTAGGGCGAAGCGAGGCTGCCGGCGCCCGGATGGCGCAACGACCTTCCCAGGCGGTGCGCGGAATCCGGCCTCAGAACGGAATGTCGTCGTCCAGGTCGCCGCCGCCGGCGCCCGCCGGGGCGCGGCCCATGCGGCCGGCCCCGCCGCCCGAGCCGCCGGAGCTGGAATCGCCGAAGCCGCCGCCGGCATCGTCGCTCTCGCCGCCGCCGCCGCCGCGGCCGTCGAGCATGGTGAGCTCGCCGCGGAATTTCTGCAGCACGACCTCGGTGGTGTATTTCTCCTGGCCCGACTGGTCGGTCCATTTGCGGGTCTGCAGGGCGCCCTCGATATAGATCTTGCTGCCCTTCTTCAGATACTTCTCGCAGACATCGACCAGGCGGTCGTTGAAGACGACGACGCGGTGCCATTCGGTGCGCTCGCGCCGCTCGCCGCTGTTCTTGTCGCGCCAGCTTTCCGAGGTCGCCAGCGACAGGTTGGCGACGCGCGTGCCATCCTGGGTCGAGCGGATTTCCGGATCGCGCCCCAGATTGCCGACCAGAATGACCTTGTTGACGCTGCCAGCCATGACTTCCCTGCCTGTGTTTTTATGGACCAATATGAGCGCACATCTAGCACCCCGGCATGGGGAACGTAAAGGGATCGGACACGGCGCGCCGCGGAACCTGATCGCGGCTTTCGGGACCGCGCCCCGATGCGCCTTTCAATGCCGGCAAGCGCCGGATGGGAACCCGAACAATCGCCTCAGGAACGCCCCGCATGATCCTCATCGGCCAGTATGATTCGCCCTTCGTGCGCCGCGTCGGCATCGCCCTGACGCTCTACGCGCTGCCCTTCGAGCACCGCACCTGGTCGGCCTTCGGCGACGCCGACAAGCTGCGCGCCCACAACCCGCTCGGCCGGGTGCCGACCCTGGTGCTGGCCGACGGCACCGCGCTGCTCGACAGCCACGCCATGCTCGACTACCTCGACAGCCTGGTGCCGGCGGAACAAGCGCTGTTCCCGCGGCTGGAGCCCGCCCGGCACCGCGCCTTGCGGGTGGCGTCGCTCGCGACGGGGACCGGCGACAAGGCGGTCAGCCTGTTCTACGAGCAGCGCTTGCACGCCGAGGTCTCCCAGGCGCTGGTCGAGCGCCTGCGCGGCCAGATCGCCGGCGGCCTGGCGGCGCTGGAGGCGGAATGCGCGGCGCGCCCAGGCGCTGCGAGGGGCACCTACTGGTTCGGCCCGCGCATCGGCCACGCCGACATCGCCGTCGCCTGCATGCTGCGCTTCATCGGCGACACGCAGCCCGGTTTGTTCGATTCGGGCCGCTACCCCGCCCTCGCTGCCTTCTGCGCGCAACTGGAGCAGCTGCCGGCCTTCCGCAAGATCCAGCAGGCGTTCGTCCCGCCGACCTGATCTTCACGCCGCCGGACCATGCCGCAAATCTTGCGCTGAAACATTGATAGAGGGTGCACCATCCCCAAATGCGCTATGGAACCGAAGTTCCTTGACAAAGTTCTCTTTTTGTACCAAGTGACATTTCGGATGGCGCGTTGGACAGGAGGAATCGGATGACCGTCTCCTCTTTAGCAGTCGCGAATGAGTTCATTATCATTGACAGGAATTCAGGCGGCCTTGGGGTCGATCACCTCAAGCTCCAGAAGCTCGACTATTGCGCCTATGGCTGGTGGCTGGTCTATCACAACGAGCCGGCGATCGCCGAAAGACCGCAGGTCTGGAAACTTGGTCCAGTTTTTCCATCATTATATCATGAACTCAAAGTCTACGGCATGCGGCCCATCAAGGAACCTGTTTCAAATCAGCCGTTCCAGGAAGCGCCGAGAGTTGATCGGGAAAGCGAACTCTACAAGCTGATCCAATGGATATGGAGCAGATATGGTCACTTGTCCGGTAAGGCACTATCGGAAATGACGCATCGGCCTGGGTCAGCGTGGAGAAAAGTAGCCCAGCAGTACAATTTCGTTGTGCCAGCTAACTTTAGACTCTCAGATGCCGACGTCCGCGAAGAGTTCACGGGCATCCTGCAAAAAATGAACTCCGAGGCGGGCGTTGCCTGATAGCGAGGAAGCCCAAGTCCAACTTGATCCAACGCCTACTGCCGAGGAGGAGGAGGAGCTTTTTGAGAATCCAGATGAGGTTGGGAAAAGGCTAAAGAACAAAGAGCTTTCTCAGGATATCGATACCAAGAGAGAATACGTCCAGAGCGCAAAAAGCCTTTCTGAAACTTGGGTAGGCTTTTCTATCGTCATCTCAATTTGCCAATTTGTGAAGCCTGCAGGGCTTCATCTTGAAACAGCTGAATTTGTCGCAGTGGTTGCTACGTCTCTGGGGGCGGTGATTGCTTTGTGGGCTATTGTAGGTCGCGGGCTATTCAAAACTAGAGAGTAGACTCTCCAAGTTGTTTTCTTGGCCTTCTCCGAAGAGCTCAGAACGTTCACTAGTCGGCGGGCGTGATGGAGGGCCAAAGGGCGGCAATGTTCTGGCATTCGGCCGCAACGTCCTTCATGCGAGCTGTCGTGGACTTAACGCCGGGATGGACCTTCTTGGAGCCGACGTCCAATACAAAGCAGTATGGACCATACGCTTCGCCTTCGGCAGCGAAACACGTCCTGAAATATTCCTGAAGAATAGCGGAGACATAGCCCGCAGCATCTTCCGAAAGGGAGAATGTCTTTGGGAAATGTAGTTTCAGACCACCTACTAGCTTCTTACCCGACTTACCGTTCCCGCGCAGAATGACCTCTGGACGGACGCTCACGGCAACATTGTGGATCTTCAGCTTCTGAGGAGCATGGCTTCCAAGAGAGAGCGTTGCTCCCATAAAATCAATCTGATCAAGCATCGCTTCAAAGGACTCGATAGCATCCATATTGGAGTTCATCCGTCGCTGCGTGCCGATCTTATCGGACTCGCTCTGGTTCAATATCTGCCAAGCACGGTCTAGGTGCGATAGATCCTCCAAGTTGTCTTTAAGACATGCTGATATCGCTTCCTCGGACTCGCGATAATACGAACCTTTGTAGTCAGTGGGGAACTTCTGGTCGCGGAGTATTTGCCTTTGTCTTCCGCCCTTTGAGACGATGTATTCAGCCAATTTATTGACGCTGATTCTTGGTGTGTTATCCTTCGCCATAACCACCCCCATTGATGGAGATTCTTATGGAAGAATACTTTGCCGAGATGCCGCTAGGCAACTCTTCCGTGCTATGCGTAGGGAGTATTACTAGCGGCGAAGCGGCCAAAGCGGCCGAAGATGGCCACGAAGTGGACGGCAAGGGATATTACCTGTTCATGGCCGACAGGGCGGAACCGGGAAGGCCGATTGAGGTGTTGGCTAAGTTCGTTTCAATTGGGGCTGCCGAAGAGTTGGCGCGGAAGATACTTCGCATGCCACAGTTCGTGTAACGCAGATCGGCTGGATACAGCTTGCCGTTGGTGGAATCTCTCCGCAATCAGTCCAACAGCAACCTCCACTCAATACGGACACTGCCAATGCTCAGGGCTGTGTTTTCGACGTTTCGGACTTGTTGTCTTCAATCTTTCTTATCCTTGCCTCGGCGCATAGTTGATCCAGCTCACAGCGTACATAACTATTGTCAAGCCCCCTGCGCGCCTCCGGATAGTGCTCTTCAAACCGCAACACAAATTCTATTTGAATCCATCGTGTGTAATTGCCGCTCAAGGCTAGTTCTCTAGCCCGCCTCCGGAGATACGCCTCTCGATCCTTCTTTCTCATGCTGACCACCTCTCGCTGAAGACGTGGCTATTGCAAGCGTTGCTGGCAACATCCGTCAAGTTCATCGGATTCAAACTGCCACCTTTTGTCACGCCCCCCGGCTAAGCTCCATGATTGGAGCGCTCTCGGGCGCCCCGAGAACCTCCCGGACCGCGCTGTTCTGCCTTGCATTTTCGGCGCTTGCAGTCGCCCTGGATTCCGGGATAGTCGCTCATTCCCCAAGAGGACGAATTCATGGCATCGGCAGGCGATCGGTCGGGTAAGGCGGATATCTGGCAGCACGGCGCGATTTCCGTGCGCGGCGCCAAGGAGCACAACCTCAAGAACATCGACATCGACATCCCGCGCCAGACGCTGACGGTGCTGACCGGGCTGTCGGGCTCGGGCAAGTCCTCGCTCGCCTTCGACACCATCTATGCCGAGGGCCAGCGCCGCTACGTCGAATCGCTCTCCGCCTATGCCCGCCAGTTCCTCGAGCTGATGCAGAAGCCGGACGTGGAATCGATCGAGGGCCTGTCGCCGGCCATTTCCATCGAGCAGAAGACCACCTCGAAGAACCCGCGCTCGACCGTCGGCACGGTCACCGAGATCTACGATTACCTGCGCCTGCTCTTCGCCCGCATCGGCATTCCCTATTCGCCGGCCACCGGCCTGCCGATCGAGAGCCAGACGGTCAGCCAGATGGTCGACCGCATCCTCAGCCTGCCCGAGGGCACGCGGCTCTATCTGCTCGCCCCCATCGTGCGCGGGCGCAAGGGCGAGTACCGCAAGGAGATGCTGGATCTGCAGAAGCGCGGCTTCCAGCGCGTGCGGGTCGACGGCAAGCTCTACGAGATCGACCAGGTCCCGGCGCTGAACAAGAAGCTGAAGCACGACATCGAGGTGGTGGTCGACCGCATCGCGGTGAAGCCGGATCTCGGCCCCCGCCTCGCCAACAGCGTGGAGACGGCGCTGCACCTGGCGGACGGCCTGCTCTACGCCGACCCGGCGGACAAGGGCGAGCGCATCATCTTCTCCTCGCGTTTCGCCTGCCCGGTCTCCGGCTTCACCATCGACGAGATCGAGCCGCGGCTGTTCTCGTTCAACAACCCGTTCGGCGCCTGCCCGGTCTGCGACGGATTGGGCAGCAAGCTCTATTTCGACCCCGAGCTGGTCATTCCCGACGACCGCAAGAATTTGCGCGAGGGTGCGGTGGCGCCCTGGGCCAATTCGTCCTCCCAGTACTACATGCAGGCGCTGGAAAGCCTGGCGCGGCACTACAAGTTCAGCCTGAACACGCCCTGGCGCGATTTGCCGAAGAAGTTCCGCGACGTGATCCTGGAAGGCTCGGGCGACGAAGCCGTCACCATGAGCTTCGACGACGGCGTCAGGAGCTACAAGACCACCAAGCCCTTCGAGGGCGTCATCACCAACATGGAGCGGCGCTTCCGCGAGACGGATTCATCGTGGGTGCGCGAGGAGCTGGGCCGGTTCCAGAACACCTCCCCCTGCGACGCCTGCCACGGCAAGCGCCTGAAGCCGGAGGCCCTCGCGGTCAAGATCAACGGCCTCGACATCAGCGAGGTCACCGAGTTCTCCATCCTGCAGGCGGCCGAGTGGTTCACCGCCCTCACCGCCAAGCTGACGGCGAAGCAGAAGGACATCGCCCAGCGCATCCTGAAGGAGATCAACGAGCGGCTGGGATTCCTGAATTCGGTCGGCCTGGAATACCTGACCTTGAGCCGCGGCTCCGCCTCGCTTTCCGGCGGCGAGAGCCAGCGCATCCGCCTCGCCTCGCAGATCGGCTCGGGCCTGACCGGCGTGCTCTATGTGCTGGACGAGCCCTCCATCGGCCTGCACCAGCGAGACAACGACCGGCTGCTGGCGACCCTGAAGCGGCTGCGCGACCTCGGCAACTCGGTGCTGGTGGTCGAGCATGAAGAGGACGCCATCCGCAGCGCCGACTACCTGATCGACATGGGCCCGGCCGCCGGCATCCATGGCGGCGAGGTGGTGGCCAAGGGCCTTCCGGCCGAGGTCATGAAGTCCGACAGCATGACCGCGCAATACCTGACCGGGCGGAAATTCATCCCGGTCCCCGAGCAGCGCCGCCAGGGCTTCGGCAAGCAGGCCAAGATCCGCATCGTCGGCGCCCGGCACAACAACCTCAAGAACATCACGGCGGAGATGCCGCTGGGCGTCTTCACCTGTGTCACCGGCGTGTCCGGCGGCGGCAAGTCGACCCTGGTGATCGAGACGCTCTACAACGCCCTGGCCAAGCGGCTGCACGACGCCCGCCTGCATCCGGGCGAGCACGACAAGATCGAGGGCATCGAATACCTGGACAAGGTCATCGACATCGACCAATCACCCATCGGCCGCACGCCGCGCTCCAACCCCGCCACCTATACCGGCGCCTTCACACCGATCCGCGACTGGTTCGCCGGGCTGCCGGAGGCGCAGTCGCGCGGCTACAAGGCCGGCCGCTTCTCCTTCAACGTGAAGGGCGGCCGCTGCGAGGCCTGCGAGGGCGACGGCGTGATCAAGATCGAGATGCACTTCCTGCCCGATGTGTTCGTGCAATGCGACCAGTGCAAGGGCAAGCGCTACAATCGCGAGACGCTGGAAATCACTTTCAAGAACAAGTCGATTGCCGATGTTCTTGACATGACGGTCGAGGAAGGTGCCGAATTCTTCCGCGCCGTGCCGGCGATCCGCGACAAGCTCGCCATGCTGCAGCAGGTCGGCCTCGGCTACATCCATGTCGGCCAGGCGGCGACCACCCTTTCGGGCGGCGAGGCGCAGCGCGTGAAGCTGGCCAAGGAGCTGTCGCGCCGCGCCACCGGGCGGACTCTTTACATTCTGGATGAACCCACCACCGGCTTGCATTTCGAGGACGTGCGCAAGCTGCTTGAAGTGCTGCATCAACTGGTCGACCAGGGCAACACGGTGATCGTCATCGAGCACAACCTCGAGGTCATCAAGACCGCCGACTGGATCGTCGATCTCGGCCCCGAGGGCGGCGACAAGGGCGGCCGCGTGGTGGCGGCCGGGACGCCGGAACAGGTGGCGGCGACGCCGGCCTCCTATACCGGCAAATACCTGGCGCCCTATCTGGCGGTGAAGAAGACCAAGCGGCTGGCGGGGCGCGGCTAGGTTCCCTTGGCGACCACACCCATCCTCATCGACACCGACCCCGGCATCGACGACGCGCTCGCCTTCTTCCTCGCCTGCGCCTCGCCGGAGCTCGACATCCGCGCCGTCACCTCGGTCGCCGGCAATGTCGGCATCAACCGCACCACCCGCAACGCCGCGCATCTGCTGGCGCTCGCCGGCAAGGGCCACGTGCCGGTGCATCGCGGCGCCGACCGGCCGCTGCGCCAGGAATTGGCGACCATCGAGGACATCCACGGCCAGAACGGGCTGGGCGGCGTCATCCTGCCGGGGACGGCGCCGGACGCGGCCGCCGGCTCGGCGACCGAGGCCCTGGTCGCGCAGCTTTCCGCCGCGGCGCCCGGCAGCCTGACCGTCGTGCTGCTCGGCCCGCAGACCAACATGGCGCTGGCCCTGCAGCGGCGGCCGGAGATCGCCGCCGCGGTGCGCAACTTCGTCGTCATGGGCGGCTCGGTCGATCCCGAGGCCGGCAACGCCACCCGCTTCGCCGAGTTCAACATCCACACCGACCCGGAGGCCGCCGCCATCGTGCTGGCCGCCGGCCGGCCGATGACCTGGATCCCGCTCGAGGTCGCGCGCCAAGCCAGCGTCGACCGCGCCTGGATCGACGCTTTGCGCGCCGCCGGCCGCCCCTGCGCCGTCGCCGGCGCCGCCATGCTGGATTTCTACCTGCGCTCCTTCGAGCGGCCCTCCGCGGCGCTCTACGATCCGTTGACCGTGCTGTGGCTGATCGCGCCGGAGCTGTTCGAGCTGCGCGCGGCGGCGCTGGAGATCGAGACCGCCTCGGCCGAGCGCGCGGGACAGACGCGCTTCACGCTGGGAGCGGACCGCCCGGTGCGCGTCGCGGTGTCCTGCGACGCGGGACGGGCGCGGGCGCTGCTGCTGGAAAGACTGGTTCGATTGTAACGCCTGAACGTTGGGGGAAATTCATGTACACGCTCTACTGGTCGCCGGGCAGCGCCAACATGACGCCGCACGCCATTCTCGAGGACATCGGCGCGCCCTATGAACTGATCAAGGTGGACACGTCGAAGGGCGAGCAGCGGAATCCGGAGTATCTGAAGATCAACCCGCACGCCCGCGTGCCGACCCTGGTCTATGACGGCAACAAGCTGCTCTATGAGGCCGCCGCCATCTCGCTGTTCCTGCTGGAACGCCACCCGGAGGCCGGCCTGATGCCGGCGCCCGGCCATGCCGACCGCCCCGCCTTCCTGCAATGGATGGCCTATCTCACCAACACGGTGCAGGAGGCCTGCATGCATTGGTGGCACCCGGAGAACTTCGTCGAGGGCGCCGACCACCAGGCGGCGGTGAAGCGGACGACGGAGACGCGCCTGGCGAAGATGTTCGGCCTGATCGACGCGCATCTGGCGCAATCGGGCCCGCATCTCTGCGGCGCGCGTTTCTACGCCTGCGACTATTACGCGGTGATGCTGGCGCGCTGGACCCGTGACATGGCGACCCCGGCAAACACCTTCCCGCAGGTCAAGGCCCTGATCGGGAAGGCCCTGGCGCGGCCGGGCTATGCCCGGATGCTGGCGGCCGAGGGGCTGGCGCAGGTCTGAGCGGCCGCCCGTCGCTATCGTTCGTCGTCGGAGAGGAAGCGCACCCCGGCGCGGGTGCCCTTGGCCCAGCGCAATTCGCAGCTGAGCACCGGCAGGTCGCGGATCTTCAGCTCGAAGCGGTGCGGCAGCAATTGCTGCTTGTCGAATTCCAGCTTGGCGCCGGTCTCGGATATGTCCCGCACCCGGCACGGCACGGTGATTTTCCCGTCGTTATACATGAGCGTGGCGCCCATTATGACCAGGCGACGGACCGCGCCCCTGCGGTTCTCGGGGGCCTGGTCGTTGTCGTCGGTCATGTGAAATCTGTCGTTCGACGGGGTTGAACGCTGGTTCGCGGCTGGGCGACGTCCGGCCCTATTGCTCGTCCGGTCCCAGGAAACGCACGCCGGCGATATTGCGCTTGAACCAGCGCAGTTCGCAACGCTGCACCGGGCTCGCGGTCACGTGCAGCTCGAATTTTTCCGGCAGGGTGGTGCGCGGTGGGAATTCAAGCCGGGCGCCGCCGGCCGACAGGTCCCGCACCCGGCAGACCAGCACGCTCTTCCCGGCGTTGAAAACCACCTTGGCGCCCTTGAGGATGGTGCGGCGGTCGTCGCGGCGGCGTTTTTCGGAGGTGTCTTCTGATGCTGCGGTCATCGCCGCCGGCCTTGTCTCAGCGGCCTATTCGTCGTCGTCCAGGAAGCGGACGCCGAAGAAGTTGTCCTTGGCCCAGCGCACCTCGCAGCGGGTCACCGACCCGTCGCCGAGCTGCAGCACGAAGGTGCGCGGCAGGACCTGGCGATTGGCGAATTCGAGCTTCGCGCCGCCCTCGGAGATGTCGAGGATGGTGCAGTCGATCATGCTCTGGCTGTCGTTGAAGATGACCTTGCCGCTCTTCTGGACCCTCTTGCGCGGGTGAACGCGGCGGTCGGCGTACGGATCTCGCTTCGGTTCCATGTCAGGCCCCACCCCTTTTCGCGGCCCCCGGCCGTGCCGCGATCCCCTCGACTTCGAACAGCAACGCCGGCTCGACCGGGCCAAGCATGCGGTCGCGGATGACGCGCGAGGCCGGGACGTCCTTGGCATTGGTCAGCAGCAGCGTGACCTTGACCAGATCCTCCGGCGCGAAACCGGAGGCCGTCATGATTCCCAGCAGG
Organism: Dongiaceae bacterium; assembly: GCA_039808885.1. Lineage (GTDB taxonomy): Bacteria > Pseudomonadota > Alphaproteobacteria > Dongiales > Dongiaceae > Dongia_A. The sequence goes on from JBDHTX010000029.1 coordinate 16,991, forward strand.
TTGCTCCAGGCCAGCTCCGCCTGGCGCTCGAATCCCTCGGCGATGTTGCGGTCGCGATCGCAGCCGACCTGGCCGGAGATGTAGAGCCAGCGACAATCCTCCGGCGCGACCACAGCCTGCGAATAGCGGCTGAACGGCGCGGGCGCATTCGGCGGATTGAAGCGCTGCAACATGATACCCAAGTTCCCTTCCAGCCAAGCTGTTGGCGGATTTTCCATACCTGTCATGCCCTGATTTGGTTACCAAAGGCTAAACCCGGCCGCCGCGGGGTGCGGAACCGCCCTTTTCCGGCCCCTTGTCCCCCGATTGTCACCGGCAATGCCGGGCAATTTCCCTCGAAGCCACCCCCTGGCCAGGCCCCCCGCAAATCCCGGGCAAATCCCGGGCAGGCGCGGCGCGGGGACCGAATTCCCTTGAGGCGGCCGGACGGCGACGCTATCAGGGCGCCTCATGACCCACCCGGACGCCTCATCATCCACCGTCCCCGGATCCATTCCTGTCGCTGTACATGTGGTCGGGGCGGGTTTGGCCGGCAGCGAAGCCGCCTGGCAGCTGGCCAGCGCCGGGGTGCCCGTCATCCTGCATGAGATGCGCCCGGTTCGCGGCACCGACGCACACCAGACCGCCGATTGCGCCGAGCTGGTCTGCTCCAACTCGCTGCGATCCGACGATGCCGAGAACAACGCCGTCGGCCTGCTGCACGAGGAGCTGCGCCGCGCCGGGTCGCTGATCCTGGCCAGCGCCGACGCCCATCGCCTGCCCGCCGGCGGCGCGCTCGCCGTCGACCGCCACGGCTTCGCCCGCGCGGTCACCGAGCGGCTCGCCGGCCATCCGTTGATCGAGATGCGGCGCGAGGAAATTGCCGGCTTGCCGCCGGCCGAGTGGGACAGCGTCATCCTGGCCACCGGTCCTTTGACCTCGCCGGCCTTGGCCGAGGCCGTGCGCGGGCTCACCGGCGAGAGCGCGCTGAGCTTCTTCGACGCCATCGCCCCCATCGTCCATGCCGACAGCATCGACATGGGCAAGGCCTGGCGCCAGTCGCGCTACGACGAGGGCGGCGGCCCGGAGAATTCCGGCGGCGACTACATCAACTGCCCGCTGGAAAAGCCCGACTACCTCGCCTTCATCGCCGCCCTGCTGGAAGGCGACAAGACCGAGTTCAAGGACTGGGAGGCGAACACGCCCTATTTCGAGGGCTGCCTGCCGATCGAGGTGATGGCCGCGCGCGGGCCCAACACGCTCCGCTTCGGGCCGATGAAGCCCGTCGGCCTGACCGATCCGCGCACCGGGCGGCGGCCCTATGCCGTGGTCCAGCTGCGCCAGGACAACGCGCTCGGCACGCTGTGGAACATGGTCGGCTTCCAGACCAAGCTGCGCCACGGCGAGCAGGTGCGCATCTTCCGCACCATTCCCGGGCTGGAGCAGGCCGAGTTCGCCCGGCTCGGCGGGCTGCACCGCAACACCTTCATCAACAGCCCCAAGCTGCTGGACGGCACGCTGCGGCTGAAGTCGCAGCCACGCCTGCGCTTCGCCGGCCAGGTGACCGGGGTGGAAGGCTATGTCGAGAGCGCCGCCATCGGCCTGCTCGCCGGACGCTTCGCCGCCGCCGAGCGGCTGGGCCGCCAGCCGGCGACGCCGCCGGAGGCCACCGCCTTGGGCGCGCTGCTGCGCCACATCACGGTCAACGCCAATGCCGCGACCTTCCAGCCGATGAACGTCAATTTCGGCCTGTTTCCGGAACTTGCCACCCCGGAAGGGCTGAACCGGCACGAACTGCGCGCCTGGAAGAACCAGCGCAAGCCGCTGATGTCCCGCCGCGCCCTGGGCGAACTCGCCGCCTGGCTTGGCTAGTAGCTGGCTGGGCTGACGCTGGCTGGGCCGACACCGGTTTAACCAAGAAGTAGGAGTCTCCGCCCCAGGATGGCCGAGGCCGGCGCCGGCATTGTCCGCCGGATCCGGCCGCCCGCCATTCTGGACAGGATCGCCCCATGCGCTGGCCAAGCCTGGCCGCCGGTATCATCGGGATCGCCGTTGCCGCCGGCAGCGTCGCGGCCGACGAGCCGTCGCTCACCATCCTGTTCCATATCCGGCCGCCCTATTCCGAGCTCGGCGCCCCGGCCGGCGTGAAAGGCTTGCTGGTCGCCCCCATCATCCGCGCCATGAGCAAGGCCGATCTCAGCGCCCAATGGGTCGAGATGCCGCCGGCGCGCCAGACCGAGGAGATCAGGCGCGCGGAGGGGCCGGTCTGCGGCCTCGGCTGGTTCAAGCGGCCGGAGCGCGAGGAATTCGCCGTCTTCACCGCGCCCATCTACCGGGACAAGCCCAGCGTCGTCGTCGCCCGCAAGGATGACGCGCGCTTCGCCGCCCCCGCCGCGCTGCAGTTCCTCTTCGCCGACCGCAGCGCCAAGCTCATCGTCAAGACCGGGTATTCCTACGGCGCGGTGATCGACGCCTGGATCCTGCGCCAGCATCCCGATGCCGAGGAAACCGCCGTCGGCAACGAGGCCATCCTGAACATGATCGCGAATGGCCGCCGCGACTACGTCATCATGGCGGCCGAGGAAGCCGAATACCTGCTGAAGCGCGACGCGGCGTTCGGCGAGAAGCTGCAGGCCGTCACCCTCACCGACGCGCCGGAGGGCGAGCAGCGCTACCTGATGTGCTCCAAGGCGACACCCGCCGACACCCTCGCCCGCCTCAACGCGGCGCTGACCGATCCGGCGAACTGGTAGACGGGGCGCGGCTAGCCGACATAGAGCAGGGCCGATTTAATCAGCTCCGCCATGAATGAGTCGGCGATGCAGCGCACCTGCTGCGGCCGATCTTCGATCGCGGCGCAGGCCGACACGGCATCATCCGGCAGCAGAAGGACTGCTCCCATCTCCTTCGCCACGCACCCGGTCTCGCGGACGCCGACGCAGGCGATCGCGGCCTTGGCCTCGACCAAGACGGCGCCGTGATCGATCGACTGGATGCGGTCCGACCAATCCATCAGCGCCGCAGGATCCTCTCCCGCAGCGATGAAGAGACGCCATGCGGTCGTCGCGAACCAGATACAGCGCATCCGGTCCCCGAAATCGGGTTCCGTGCAATGCTCGTCCGTCCCGGCCTCGTTGCCGAAGGTGCCCTGGATCTGCTGCAAGGCGCAGTTGTCATATCGCGCGCGCGGATCGGCGCCGTCCTCGCTCATCCCCATGGCGGCGCGTTGCAGGCAAGCCCGCGCGATTGCACTCGCGTATTCGGCCATCAGGTGCGAATTTTCGATCATGTTCGGGTAGGCGGGCGCAATGGCTGCCGCGGTCACCGTCGGACGCTCCGGCGTCGAACAGGCGGCGAGCAGCAGGAGAGCACCGGCGGCAACCAGTACAGCACGCGCAAACAGGGAAGAGCCGTGGCGGTTCATCGCCGTCGCCCCTACATCCGCGCGATTCCCGCGTCCATGTAGCGGAGTCCGAAGGCTTCGCCGATGCACTGGCCGAACTTGGTGTCCTCGGCCAGGGACCTGCAGGGCTCAATGTCGGAACTCGCCAGGCCGAGCCGCTTCGTGATGGCGCCGACGATGCAATCCGTTGGATCGCTCGCCGAAGATCCGCCGAGACAGGTGCCGGCCTGCTGCATGACGAATTCGGCGACCGCCAGTTTCATCGTGCGCTCCGGGTCGGTCCAATCGATCTGCGGGTCTTCCTCGCCGCCGACCGTCCGCACGAATTCATAGCTGTAGCTGCCCAGGACGATGCAGAGATACTGCTCCTCAATGGTGCCCCGCGCCGGGCAATGGCTGGCGGCGACGCCTTTGGTGTCGAACCCGGCCAGCAGGCGCTCGCGGAAGCACGTGTTCATCTGCGCCTCGCCTTTCGAATCGATGCACCTGGTGACCAGCTTGGTGACGAGGTGCACGGTGGTCTCGGTGGTCCGCTGCTTCATCGGCGCCGTGACCTCGTAGTTCTCGTATTCCTTGGGGTCGAGCCAGCTGCCGGATGCCGCCGCGGAGCTGGACGCGGGCTTGGCACCGGCCTGCGTGCCGGCCGCCGACTGACACGCGGCCAGCACGCAAGCGAGCACGACTGCCGCCAGAATCCTGGATGCCCTCATGAATCCCCCGATACCCCGCCGATGACGCAGCCGGGTCAGTCTGGATTGTGGCGGGAGAATGAGCAACCGGTAATTGCAGACCCGAAACGGCACGGGCGGCACGAGGCCTGCGCCTTTCACAAGGCTGAAACTACCTACCCCACGTTCTTTTCCGCGGTCCTGTAGCTATCGAGCCTGATCAATGCCGTCCCGCAACGGACGGCATCAGTCACGTCCGCTGTCCGGACACAATAGCGTGCCTGGTCCGGGGGCATTGCTAGCATGGCCCCGAGTTCGCGCGTGACGCAGTCCGCCTCCGCCATGTCGGGACACGTGGAGGTCAAGCGCGCGGCCATGAACCGGTGAAGAATGTTCATCGCCTCAAACGAGTCGTCCCAATCGATTGCGCTCTGTGGGTCGACGCCCATCGTCTGGTAGACTCGCTGTGTCGCGGTGAAGTTCACCACGCACATGAAAAGCCAGCCGGGATCACTTTCATCCAGGCAATGCTTGCCAGCGTCGTTCTGCCTGGTGAAACCTTCGACGATCTTCGCTTTCACGCATTTCTGGTTGCTCAAGGCACCCTGGACAGGACACGCCCTGAAGATCGCCTCCCGGAGATGGTCTTCACCATCCTGCAACATGCCGCTCCACCAGTCCGGCTCTACTTGCGGTTCCGGCTCAACGATCTGATGGGTGCGGGCGCCATCGCAGGCGCCAAGTGCAGCCGACGCGCACGCAACCAGCAGGAAACCTCTCGGGACCGCGACCAGCGCCTGTATCGAGCGCACGAGCGCACGTCGTACACTATGGAATATTGAGCAGCGCAACTCTGTATCCTTCGAGCCTGATCACGCCCGTGGCGCAGCGAACTGACCGGTCCACGTCGGGCGTCAAGACGCAACGGCTCGCATCAGCCGCGCTGATTCGGAGCATGACGGCCATCTCCTGGGCGATGCACTTGTCCCGGTCGCTGCCGGGGCATTTTGCCGTCAGCTGGGCCACTACCTGGTCTTCCAGATCATTGAGCGACTCATACGGGTCGTCCCAATTGATCGCGCCCTCCGGATCCCTGCCCAGGGCCCGGTAGATCCTTTCCGTGGCCGTGAACAGGTCGACGCAGAGGAGAAGACCCGGCTCTTCCTTTGCGCAACGCGCGCCGGCGCTGCCTTGCGAGGCAAAGCTCTCAACGATCTTCGCCTGAACGCAGCGCGCGTTGCTCAGCTGTCCCTGCGGCGGGCACGCTTTGAAGATTTCATCAAGCAGATGATCGTGCGCTTCGCTCATGGGACCGAGCCACCAGTCGGGGTCGACGGGTGGCTTACGTGCTGTTGATTGATGTGTGGTCGCGCCCTGGCATGCGGCGAGAAGCGCCAAGACGACGGGTATGATGAGCCATCGCGCAAGGCGCGCGGAACGGACCGCCGCCCTGCTCAACACCGACTTTGTCCCTGCAATCAACGCCACCGCCCCCGATTCCCGGAGCGCAGTGTGCCGACTTCGCCTCAAAAAGACAATGAAAGGTTTATGTCCGGCCGCGTAGTGCAGCTAGACGTTGCTGTCCGGCGTCTCCGCCTTCTTCCGGGCGATGAAATCGTTCAGCGCCTCTTCGATGGCGGCGTCGAGGGCCGGCGCCTCGTACTCGCCCAGCATCTTCTTGTAGAGCTTGTTGGCGCGCATGGCGGCGTCCTGGCGGCCCTCCGCTTCCCACTGCTCGAAGCTGTTGTTGTCGGCGATGGTCGAGCGGTAGAAGGCGGTCTCGAAATTCGCCTGGGTGTGGGCGCAGCCGAGGAAATGGCTGCCCGGGCCGACCTCGCGGATCGCGTCCATGGCCTGGCCGTTCTCGCTGAGATCGACGCCCTTGGCCAGCACCTGCATCATGCCGAGCTGATCGGCGTCCATGACGAACTTCTCGTAGCCCGAGGCGAGGCCGCCTTCGAGCCACCCCGCGCCGTGCAGCACGAAATTGGTGTTGGCGAGCAGCGTGGGCAGCAGCGTCTGCGCGCTCTCATAGGCGGCCTGCGCGTCCGCGGTCTTCGACCCGCAGAGCGAGCCGCCGGTGCGGAACGGGATGCCGAGGCGCCGCGCCAGCTGGCCGGCGGCGAAGGAGACCAGCGTCGGCTCCGGGGTGCCGAAGGTCGGCGCGCCCGATTGCATGGAGATCGAGCTGGCGAAGACGCCGAAGATCACCGGCGCGCCGGCCTTGTAGAGCTGGCAGGTGCCGGCGCCCGCGAGAACCTCCGCGAGAACCTGGGCCAGCGTGCCGGCCGCGGTCACCGGGCTCATCGCGCCCGACAGGATGAAGGGCGTGGTGATGCAGGCCTGGTTGGCGCGGGCATAGACCTTCATCGCGCCCAGCATCGTGCCGTCCCACACCATCGGCGAGTTGGCGTTGATCAGGCTGGTGATGACGGTGTTGGTCTCGAGGAACTTCTCGCCGAACACGATCTTCGCCATCTCGACCGTGTCCGCCGCGCGCTCCGGCGCGGTGACCGAGCCCATGAAGGGCTTGTCGCTGTATTTGATGTGCGAATAGACCATGTCGAGATGCCGCTTGTTCACCGGCAGGTCGACCGGCTCGCACACCGTGCCGCCCGAATGGTGGATCGAGGGCGACATGTAGGCGAGCTTCACGAAATTGCGGAAGTCCTCGATGGTCGCGTAGCGGCGGCCCTCGTCCAGGTTGCGGATGAAGGGCGGGCCGTAGACCGGCGCGAAGACGGTGTTGTTGCCGCCGATGACGACGTTGCGCTCCGGGTTGCGCGCATGCTGCACGTATTCGCGCGGCGCGGATTTCTGCACGATCGAGCGGCACAGGCCGCGCGGGAAGCGGATGCGGGTGCCCTTCACGTCGGCGCCGGCCGCCTTCCACAGCTCGATCGCCTCCGGCTCGTCGCGGAACTCGATGCCGGTCTCCTGCAGGATCGTGTCGGCGTTGCGCTCGATGATCTGCAGCCCCTCCTCGCTCAGCACCTCGTAGATCGGGATCTGCCGCGAGATATAGGGATTCTGCACCAGCTTCGGCTTGTTGCGCGCCTGGCGCCGCGCCTCGGCGCCGCCCCCGCCGCGACCGCGGCGGCCGCCGCCCTGCTCGGAGCCGGTTTCTGCGATGGCCATGGACCTGCCTCTTGTTCCTGGAAAGACACGCCGGCAGTCCGTTTCGGACTCCGGCCGGAAATGCCGCCATTTCGTCACCCGGGGCACTTTGTCTCTAGCGGCTGAGCGACAGCCGATGCCCTTTTCGCGCCCCGCGCCTACAAGCGTCCAAACCCCTGATGCGGCTGATTTCCAAGCTGTATACAGCTGCGACAGGCGCCCTTGTCGCGCCCCCTTTTCCCCATGTCGCAAACAGGCGGCACGGCGCGCGCGGCCCGGCTATTGTCAGCGCGAAATACCGGTTGGGAGTCGTGGGCTATGGCTGAGTTTCCGCAGAAGGCGAAGGTCGTCATCATCGGTCTGGGCGGCATCGTGGGCGCGTCGGTGGCGCACCATTTGATCCAGCGCGGCTGGAGCGACATCGTCGGCATCGACAAGTCCGGCGTGCCGACCGACATCGGCTCGACCGCCCACGCCTCCGACTTCTGCTACATGACCAGCCACGATTTCCTCTCGTGCTGGACCTCGCTCTACTCGGTAGATTTCTACTCCAAGCTCGGCCACTACGAGCGGATCGGCGGCCTCGAGGTCGCCCGCGTCGGCGACGATGCCCGCATGGACGAGATCAAGCGCAAGGTCGCCTCGGCCAAGGCCTTCGGCACCCGCGCCCGCCTGATCGGCCCGGCCGAGATCAAGCAGAAGTTCCCGCTGATCGAAGAGAGCAAGGTCCAGGGCGGCCTGTGGGACCCCGATGCCGGCCTCGTCATCCCGCGCTCGCAGACCGTCGCCGGCAAGCTGATCGAGGAAGGCGAGAAATCCGGCAAGCTCAAGGTCTTCGCCAACACGCCCGCCAAGGCGCTCATCATCGAGAACGGCCGCATCAAGGGCGTGAAGACCGACCGCGGCACCGTGATGGCGGATTACGTCATCGTCTGCGCCGGATTGTGGGGCCGCCTGATCGCCGAGATGGCGGGCGAGGATCTCCCCGTGATGCCGGTCGACCACCCCCTCACCTTCTTCGGGCCGTACAATGAATTCGCCAATACGGGGAAGGAGATCGGCTTCCCGCTGCTGCGCGACCAGGGCAATTCCGCCTATATGCGCGACACCGGCGACCCGACCACGTCGGAAGGCGGCATGATCGAGTGGGGCTATTACGAGGAGAAGAACCCTCGCCTCTGCCACCCGCGCGACATCCTGGAAAAGGAACAGGCGCGCCTCTCCCCCTCGCAACGCGACCTGGAGATGGAGCAGATCCTCGAGCCGCTGGAGCGCGCCATCGAGCTCACCCCCATCCTGGGCGAGCTCGGCTACAACGAGCAGCGCTCCTTCAACGGGCTCCTGCAGGTGACCGCCGATGGCGGCCCCTCGATCGGCGAAAGCCAGAAGGTGCGCGGCCTGTGGTACGCCGTCGCCATCTGGGTCAAGGACGCGCCGGGCATGGCCAAGCTGGTCGCCGACTGGATGACCGACGGCCGCACCGAGATCGACCACAACCGCATCGACTACGCGCGCTATTACCCGCACCAGCTGAAGGAGGCCTTTATTGAGGGCCGCTGCGGCGAGGCGGCGCAGAAGATCTACAATCCCGCCGTCCATCCGCGCGAGCCCTACGCGACGGGCCGCAACGTCAAGCGCTCGCCCTTCTATGAGCGCGAGAAGGAGCTGGGCGGCTATTTCATGGAGCTCGGCGGCTGGGAGCGCGCGCATGGCTATGCCGCCAACGAGCATCTGCTGAAGAAATACGGCAACCGCGTGCCGGTGCGCGAGAACGAGTGGGACAACCGCCATTTCTGGCGCGTCTCCAATGCCGAGCATCTCGCCATGAGCGAGGATTGCGGCATCGTCAATCTCTCGCATTTCTACATGTTCGACGTCGAAGGGCCGGACCATGTCGCGCTGATGGAATGGATCTGCGCCGCCAAGATCGGCGGCGACGCCAATATCGGCAAGGGCATCTACACCCACTTCCTCGACGACGAGGGCATGGTGCGCGCCGACCTCACCGTCATCCGCATGGCCGACCGCTGCCGCGTGGTCGACGGCGCCGATGCCGGCCCGCGCGATTTGCGCTACGTCCAGCGCCTGGCGCAGGACAAGGGCTACAATGTCACCGTCACCGATGTGAGCGAGAAATACGTCACCATCGGCATCTGGGGCCCGAACGCCCGTGCCACCCTGCAAAAGGTCGTCGCGGACCCGGCCGGCCTCACCCACGAGGCCTTTCCCTTCGCCGCGATCAAGACCATCAAGATCGCCGGCAAGGACGTGACCGCCTTCCGCATCTCCTATGTCGGCGAGCAGGGCTGGGAATTGCACATGCGCTACGAGGACGGCCTCGCCGTCTGGGACGCGCTGCGTTCCACCGGCGTCATGCCCTTCGGCGTCGAGACCTACGCGAACAGCCGCCGCATGGAAAAATCCCTGCGCCTGCAGAACGCCGACCTCTTGACCGAATACAACCTGATCGAGTCAGATTTGCAGCGCCCGAAGGTCAAGGAGGCCGACTTCCGCGGCAAGGCCAAGCACCTGGAGCACCGCGCGCGCCCGCACCAGCCCGCCATGCTCTGCACCCTGGTGATGACCGCGAACACGGACTCGAAGGGTGTCGCCCGCTACCCCGTCGGCATCCTGCCGGTCATGGACCCGGCGACCGGCGAGACGCTCGTGGACGAGCTGGGCCGCCGCTCCTTCACCACCTCCATCGCCTACGGCCCCACCATCGGCAAGAACATCGCGCTGGCCTATCTGCCGTGGGCGTATTGCCAGGAAGGCCGCAAGCTGCAGGTGGAGTATTTCGGCGAGACCTATCCGGTGGAAGTGGCCGGCGTCGGCTACAAGCCGCTCTACGATCCGGAGAACAAGAAGCCGCGGACGTAAGTCGCCAGCACGCAATCCTTGGCCTCGATCCGCGGGGCCGAGAGGTCGAGAACGAACGGTACGGCGCTTGCTGCACGAATGACAACAACCGCCTCGGCCCTACAAGACCGAGGCGGTTCTTTATCGTGCCAATTTAGCACCAATTGATCTGGACTAAAGCCGCTTATCCCAGTATACTATCGTCCACCATACGATAATATTGTGTTTTATCAATGGATTGGAAGTGGACCAAAAAAACGACATAGAGAGTGACTTCGTCCATCTCCTCAAGCTTGCACTGTTGGGGCGAGCGAAAGATGTTGCTGCGCTTGGACGAAAGCGAGTGACGCCACTCGCTGCGAGCCGGCCGGATCTTAAGCGGTCAATTGACGAACTGATGCCGCTCTTGTCTGGATCTGTCGCGAGATTGTCACCACCGCAGCCTCTGCCGGTAGACGCCGACAGTCGTTTAGAACTGCTTCGCCGCGAGCCAATCCCAACCATTCCAATGGAACCGGTCTGGGCTGACACTGTCTCGCGCGAGCTTGAGGCAATAATTAATGAGCGAGAGCACGAGCAAAGGCTCTCTGCAGTAGATCTGCTCCCAACCCGATCAGCGCTTTTTGTAGGTCCTCCTGGTGTAGGAAAGACACTGGCCGCTAGATGGTTGGCGCTTCGGCTCAGGCGACCTCTGCTTACTCTCGATCTCGCAGCCGTGATGAGTAGCTTCCTTGGCAAGACGGGAAACAATATCCGAGCTGTTCTCGACTACGCGCGGAGTTTGCCGTGCATCCTACTGCTCGATGAGGTAGACGCAATTGCCAAGCGTCGAGACGATGCGACCGATGTAGGCGAACTGAAACGCTTGGTAAATGTCTTACTTCAGGCAGTGGATGATTGGCCTGCTGAAGGGCTGCTGCTAGCAGCGACAAATCATCCTGAACTGTTAGACCATGCCGTCTGGCGACGCTTTGAAAGAGTTGTAACTTTTCCAATGCCGGAAGCGGATGCCCTTTCCCGTCTGTTGGACAAGGCATTTGGTAGTAGCGACCAACCTCTATTGGATCGCAAACATCTAGCAGCGCTGCTCGTTGGCAGGTCCTTTGCAGATGCAGCCCGCCTTGTGGACCGCGCGAAAAGAGAGGCAGTTCTTGGGCAACAGCCGATTCAGCGTGCTTTGCTCGCGGCCATCGCGCATGAAGTCAGAGAACTACCATTTGAAAAGCGGCTCGCAATTGCGAAGGAAATGGATCAGCAAAACATTCCACAACGTACGATAGCCTTGCAAACTGGAATTTCCCGTGACACTTTAAGAAAGTATCGCGTGAAGCTTAAGGGGCGTAAGGCATCAGCTAAGAGGGCTTGACATATGGCGCGCGAGCACAACTTTCTGCTTGGCCAGGGAGAGAAGCTTGCTAACAAAGTAAAAATTGCGAAAGCTTCTGGCCCAAAGAATCCACCTTACTCGTTTGAAACTGCTCGGAAGAGAGTCTCGGCGCAACTCACAAGAACTATCCATGCATTAGATCAGATACCAGACGAGGCTTGTCCGAGAAACGAAGCTGTCGCTGTGATGACGCTTCACCCCAGGTACGTCTCGAAAAGCGATTTTCCTTCGAAGCTGCTCTCTACATTTGGGCTAAGATCGGTTGGCAGCAAGGGCCACGTAGTTCGCCCAGAGGCTTGGGGCGTCTCAGATCATCCAGAGGAAGCGCCCTCTGAGGACATTTTTGTCGCGGGCTCGCGGAGTTCTTTCAAGCTTTGGCACGATACACTTGGCGATTGGACCTCTAGCTCAGTTGGCGCAAGCGACCTAACGGTTATCGAGGATCTGTCCGCCTTCGACCCCAAAAGGAAGATAAAGCTTGCCGACCATGCCAACACAGCTCTGTTGGAGGTCGTGCTGCATAACTCGCTGTCGAGCCACATAGTTCCAGCGTTCTTCGAGTACGCAAAGAGGCACGACTCGAACCCGCTTGTCGCTCGCAGAAGAGATATAGAAGGTTTGACGTTCATACCTGTTGAGGCTTCGAGAGAAGGGGCTCAACGCCTCGCGGAGTATGCTTTCGTGCGCGTGGTTAGGAGTATGCCTGTCTTGAGACCTCTGCGTCCCGGCGTTCTACGCGCCGCAGGAGTGCAATCTGTATTGTTACCCAACAGTCCGGCGCTTGATACAGGCACGCGCGCAGTGATCTTCGATGGTGGAATTCCCGCATCTGCCATCAGTTCACTAAGCCAGTGGGTGAGTCACATCGATGCGCCAGGCGTAGGGTCGCCGGATGGCTATTTGCAGGATCACGGACTCGCCGTGACGTCCGCTTTTCTATTTGGCCCCCTCTATGGCGGGTCACCGGCAGCTACACCTCCCTGCAATGTGACCCACGTCCGAGTGCTTGATGCTGCGACCGGAAGCAACAACGACTTACACTACTATGATGCCCTCGACCGGATACGGAATTATTTAGAGAGTCACGTCGGTGATTACAGCTTCGTAAACATAAGTCTTGGCCCGCAAATGGCAATGGAGGACGACGATGTCACCTTGTGGACGTCAACCATCGATCAGCAATTTGCAAAGGAAAGCGTCTTAGCCACTGTCGCCGTCGGAAACGATGGCGAGCGCGACCGGGCACTAGGATTGAATCGCGTCCAACCCCCGTCTGATGCAGTCAACGTCCTCAGCGTCGGGGCATCCGATGTTAGAGGCGCAAATTGGAAGCGCGCTGACTACAGCTGTATTGGCCCTGGGCGTTGCCCAGGGCTGGTTAAGCCCGATGTAGTTACTTTCGGGGGTAGCGATTTAGAATTTTTCCACGTTCTCGATCGCAGGCTAGCAGAGAGTGAAACGGAAGGGACAAGTTTTGCTGCACCAACTGCGCTGAGGACGGCAGCCTCTGTGAGGGCGCACGTGGGTAGTCGCCTGTCTGCTCTTTGTATACGAGCACTGCTAATCCATCGAGCAGAGAGTCACTCTAGCGAAAGCATGTCAGACGTAGGTTGGGGCCGGCTAGAGCCTGACGCGGGCATGTTAATAACGTGCGAGGACGATGAGGCAACTGTCGTGTATCAGGATACACTACCCGTTGGAGAACACCTTCGAGCGTGGATTCCACTTCCGCCGGCCCCCTTGACCGGGTCAGTTGAGATCACTGCCACGCTAGTTATTGCGCCGGAGGTTGATCCACAGGATTCAGCCGCGTACACTAGAAGTGGCTTGGAGGTGGCCTTTAGGCCCGACACCACCAAGTTCACTCAGAGCAAAGGAAAGACCTCTACGCAACCGAAGTCACAGTCATTCTTCTCGCAGGCAAACCTATACGGCCAACCTGAGTTTGTCTTACGTGAAGATGGGCATAAATGGGAGCCGTGCTTACGGAGCTCTGTAACAAAGAGGGCTCAATCTCTCAATCGCCCATGCTTTGACATCTACTATCACAGTCGTAGCGGCAGAAAGGCTCACCGAGATCCTCAACCAATTCCATTTGCGCTCGTAGTTACTGTGAAAGCACCAAAGGTACCAGATCTGTATAATCAGGTAGTACGAGCCTACGCGCAAACACTGCTTCCCATTCGACCGAAGATCGCTATTCAGCTACCTACCCGCTAGGCAGGGTTTGCTTCCTCCTCGCCGTCTGGGACGCGCCGCGTTCCACCGGCGTGATGCCCTTCGGCGTCGAGACCTACGCCAACAGCCGCCGCATGGAAAAATCCCTGCGCCTGCAGAACGCGGACCTCCTGACCGAATACAACCTCATCGAGTCAGACCTGCAGCGCCCGAAGGTCAAGGAGGCCGACTTCCGCGGCAAGGCCAAGCATTTGGGCACCGCGCGCGCAAGAACCAGCCGGCCATGCTCTGCACCCTGGTGATGACCGCGAACACGGACTTGAAGGGTGTCGCCCGCTACCCCGTCGGCATCCTGCCGGTGATGCACCCGGCGACCGGCGAAACCCTCGTCGACGAACTCGGCCGCCGCTCCTTCACCACCTCCATCGCCTACGGCCCGACCATCGGCAAGAACATCGCACTGGCCTACCTGCCGTGGAGCTACTGCCAGGAAGGCCGCAAGCTGCAGGTGGAGTATTTCGGCGAGACCTATCCGGTGGAAGTGGCCGGCGTCGGCTACAAGCCGCTCTACGATCCGGAGAACAAGAAGCCGCGGAGCTGATGCGTTAGTATCACCGCGATGCCGATTTGGCATTGAACGCCCCGGCCGCGATCCGGGGCGTTTCTTTTCTCAGATTACACATCTGATTCTAAAGCATTTTTCTATCCAGTGTGTGCAAGAGCACAGTGCCGGCCATGGCTGCGGCCCGCGGCTTGTTTACCGGTCGGCAAGCCCCAACATCTAGTTTTGGGCCGCGGACGTAGTTCGGACAGAATATTCAACAACACCGGCGTAGCATTTTGACCACGAGCATTGCGGCCTTCCCCGATATCTGGGTCCTGCGCACCCATGCCCCCGGAGACAACGACCAGAGCCTCGCCCTTGCCGAGGCGCTTGGCGCGCCCTTCGCGGTGGTGCCGGTCGATTGGCCGGCGGCCGATCCGGATGCGGACCGCGCCGCCCTGCGCGATTTCCTGTCGAAGAGCGACGAGGCTGCCGCGCGGCGGCGGGGCTCAAATCGCCCTGGCCGCGCCAAGTGATCTGCTGCGGCCGGCGCGCCGACCGCATCGGCTTCTGGATCAAGCGGCAATCGGGCGGCCGCACCAAGGTCGTCTCCATCGGCCGCGCGCATCAGCCGGTCGCCCGCTATGACCTGCTGGCGGCAACGCCGCAATTCGTCATGCCGGCACGGTCCAATGTCGTGCATCTCAACCTGCCGCTCGGCCGGCGGCGCGGCGATGGGCACGAGCCCGGCCGGGAGGGATCGCCCGCCTCCGCCCGCATCGGCGCCAACATGGTGCCGGCGCCGAAACCCTGGTTCACCATCCTGCTCGGCGGCGAGGCCAAGGAATACGTCATCGCGCCGGAAACACTTGAGCGCACCGCGCGCGCGGCGCAGGCGGCGGCCGACCGCCACGGCGGCACGGTAGTAGTCTCCACCAGCCGGCGCACCTCGCCGGAGATGCTGGCGATCGTCGAGCGCGCGCTGACCCGGCCGCACATCTATCGCTGGTCGGCCGCGGTGCGGGACGACAATCCCTATGAGCTGCTGCTGCAGCAATCGGCCGCCCTCTTCGTCACCGCCGACAGCGCCTCCATGGTGCTCGACGCCTGCCAGTCCGGCACGCCGACCTATGTGGTGGAGTATCCGGCCCGGATGGATCTGCGCCGCCGGCTGCGCCGCGAGCTTTACCAGGCGATCCGCAAGGCGGTGTCGCGGTTCCGCACCTGGGGCCTCGGCCGCGCGGCGCAGTGGCTCGACCGCGCCCAGGAAAGGCTGCATGCCGCCGGCCTGCTGCGCTATCCGCGCGACCTGACCCGGCTGCACGCCTCCATCTTCGACCTCAACCCGGCGCGGCGCATGATCGAGTTCGACCCGGCCAGGCTGCCAGCCCGCGCCAAGGTCGCCAACGATTTCAGCGAGATTTCCGGCCTCAGCCGCCTCGCCGCCCGCTGCCGCGCGCTCTAGCGTGCGATCGCGGAACGCAGCCGCCGCAACAGCGGGCGCAGGAAGCGCCGCCGCCGGTCGCGCCAGCTCGGCGTGAAGCACGGGAACGGTGCGAAGGCCTTCCACGCCTCGCCGGTGGCGCTCAGCTCCCGGTGGAAGTCCGGCCAGTTGGCGACGCGCTGCTCGGCCGCGGGGGCGCGATCCTGGCGCACGAAGCGGGTCGGCGGCCCGATGCCCGGCCCCATCGCCTCCGCCGCGCCGCTCGCCGCCAGCAGGCTCTGCAATCGCCGCACCAGCAGCTCCGGCGCCACGTCGATGTCGTCCTCGTAGCTCAGGCGTTGGAACGGCTTGCGCTGCCTCCAGCACTCCCGCTCCACGCGCCAATACCAATCCGCCGTCGCCCGCCACCAGGCCAGGAAGTCGCGCGCCTCGATCTCGATCTTCAGGTCCGTCGTGTCCACCTCCGCCCACAGCCGCAGCCGCGTCGCCTTGCGGCGCGAGATGTAGGCGTCGATGGGGCGGCGGCGCAGGATGGCGATGGCGGTATCGGGGCGCGCGATGATTTCGTCGCGCAATTGGCGCACCCGCAATTGCTGGCGCAGCACCTTGAAGGTGAACAGGCGCTTGTCCGGCGGCACCATGTCGCGCAGGCAATCCAGGGTCCGGGTCGGGTCCGCGCGAATGACCCGGATGGCGTCGGCATCCTCGGTCACCGGCGGAAAGGTCTCGCCGGAACGCCGCGCCAGCTCCACCAGCTCCTCCGGCCGCATGAAATTGCTGCGGATCCTGTTGAAGATCTCGAACCGGCCCTCGATCAGCGGCTGGTTCGCCAGGATCGAGCAGAGATAGTTGCTGCCGCTCCGCGCAATGCCGAAGATGCACAGCAGCCTGGGCGGCGCGCCGGCCGCCGGCCTTCCGTCCCTTGATCGATCCAACCCCGAGCTCCCTGCCGGCACCGCATCGAGTGCTAGCCCATCGGGCGGCGGAACGCAAAGCCCGACGCCGGGCGCAGGAACCGCCGGGCCTCTTGGCTGCCTCGCCACGGGAAAATGCCGGTGCTAGACTTTTGGCGCCAACACCTTGGGAGGGAAGCCATGACCAAGACCATCCTGCTGCTCGCCGGCGCGTTCCTGATCGCCGGAGCGGCGAGCGCGCATGCCGAGACCCTCAAGCTGGTCGAGCGCGCCACCACCGACGCCGTGGTCGATACCGGCGCCAGCGGGGACAGCGCCGGCGACCTGCTGACCTTCGCCAACCAGATCTACGACGACCAGAACGCCAAGCTGGTCGGCTCCGACAACGGCTGGTGCATCCGCACCGAGGCCGGCAAGGCCTGGGAATGCACCTGGACCCTCAGCCTCGCCACCGGGCAGATCACCGTCCAGGGGCCGTTCCTCGATGCCGGCGATTCCGTGCTCGCCATCACCGGCGGCACCGGCAAATACGCCACCACCAGGGGCGAGATGAAACTGCACGCCCGCGACGCCAAGGGCAGCGAATACGATTTCGTCTATGTGCTGAAGTAAGACCGGCCGCGGCGCCGCGAACAAGTGCGCCCCGGCCTTTCGGCCGGGGCGCTTGCACAGGGAGGCTATCGCAAGTTCGACGGTCTTGGCGCCGTCAGATCTCGTTCTTGCTCATCTGGTCGGCGATGTAGTCGGCCTGGCGGATCGCCAGCGCGACGATGGTGAGGGTCGGGTTCTCCGACGCCCCGGTGGTGAACTGGCTGCCGTCGCTCACGAACAGGTTCTTGATGTCGTGGGTCTGGCCGTGCTTGTTCACCACGCCGTCGCTGGCCTTCTCCGCCATGCGGTTGGTGCCGAGATTGTGCGTCGACGGATAGGGCGGCGTGCGGATGACCCGCGCGGCGCCGACCGCCTGGTAGACCGCGCTGCCCTGGGTGAAGGCATGCTCGCGCATGGCGAGGTCGTTGGCGTGGTCGTCGAAATGCACGTTGGGGATGGCCAGGCCGAACTGGTCCTTCTCCGTCGCGTGCAGGGTGATGCGGTTGGTCTCCTGCGGCATGTCCTCGCCCACCAGCCACATGCCGGCCATGCTGGCATAGCCGTCCATGTCGGCGGCGAACTGCTTGCCCCAGGCGCCGGGGTCGAGGAACGCGGCCATGAACGGCAGGCCCAGCGACAGGGTCTCCATCTCATAGCCGCCGGCGAAGCCGCGCTCCGGCTTGTGCACGGATTCGTCGCGGATAATGCCGGCCATGGTGGTGCCGCGATACATGTGCACCGGCTTGTCGAAGATGGCATAGACCGATCCGGTCATGTGCCGCATGTAGTTCCTGCCGACCTGGCCCGATGAGTTGGCGAGGCCGTCCGGGAACTTCGCCGAGGCCGAGTTGAGCAGCAGGCGCGGGCTCTCGATCGAGTTGCCGGCCACCGCCACCACGCGCGCCTTCTGCACCTGCTGCTTGCCGTCCTTGTCGGCATAGAGCACGCCGGTCACCTTGCCGGAATCGTCGTGCTGGATCTGCAGCACCTGGCTGTTGGGCCGCACCTCCATGTGGCCGGTCGCCTCGCCCTTCGGGATCTCGGTATAGAGCGTCGACCACTTGGCGCCCGACTTGCAGCCTTGGAAGCAGAAGCCGATCTGCTGGCAGGAGCCGCGGCCGTCGCGCGGCTGCGAGTTGATCGCCATGTTGCCGGTGTGGAACTCCTTGTAGCCGAGCTTCTTGGCCCCGGCGGCAAGGACGCGGAAGTTGTTGTTGCCCGGCAGGCGCGGGATGCCGTTGGTGCCGGTGACGCCCATCTTGTCCTCGGCCTTGGCGTAGTACGGCTCCATCTCGGCGAGCGTGATCGGCCAGTCGAGCAGGTTGGCGCCCTTCATCTCGCCATAGGTCGTCTTCGCCTTGAACTCGTGCTCCTGGAAGCGGAGCGAGGCGCCGGCCCAGTGGATGGTCGAGCCGCCCACCGCCTTGACGATCCAGGCGGGCAGCCCGGCGAAGTCCTTGGCCACGCGCCAGCTGCCCGAGGTGGTGCGCTTGTCGAGCCAGGAGATGTTGCTGAAGCTCTCCCACTCGTTGTTCACGAAATCCTCGATCTCGTGCCGCCCGCCGGCCTCCAGCGTCACCACGTTGATGCCCTTCTGGGCCAGTTCGTTCGACAATGTGCCGCCGCCGGCTCCCGAGCCGATCACGACCACCACGCTGTCGTCATTCAAATCGAATTTCGCTGTCATGGTTCCGGTCTCCCCTCAGGCGTCCTTGAGCCAGCTGATGTCGCTGAAGCCGCGGTTGATGTAGCCGCCCAGGGCGGCGGATTCGCCCTCGTAGCCGAAGATCGGCCAGACATCCTGGTTGTTGTAGATGCCGGTGATGCAGGCGCCGCGCACGGCCTGGAATCCTGGCTGGAACTCCGCCTTGTCCTGGATCTCGCGCAGCGCCGCTTCCTGCGCGTCGGGGTCGAGGGTGTCGAACTTCTTCTCCTTCAGCATCGCCGCCCCGCTTTGCAGGGTCTTCAGCAATCCCTCGTCCTTCGCCGCCTTCTCGTCCAGGTCATGGATCACCTTGCCGTAGATGGCGTCGTCGAGCTTGGCGTGCGGATAGGTGGCGCGCGCCATGCGCACCAGCATCGCCGCCTCGTCACCGGTCAGCGCCGTGGTCGACATCGCCCAGGCGCCGTTGCCGCCGATCACCAGATTGCCGCCGGCCACGGCGATCGCACCCATGGCCGACGTCGTCGCCAGGAAGGCGCGACGCCCCATCATCGTCTTCGACATTGCGTTTCCTCCATGTGTAGCGCCGCATTGTTCGCGGTCGTTCGTCTCGGTTGCTCAGCGGTAGCGGCCATGCTCCTGCAGCACCTCGATCTTGTAGCCGTCGGGGTCCTGCACGAAAAAGAACTTGGCCATCAACGCGCCGTTGCGGTTGAACTCCTTGATCGGATTCGGGTTGAGACCGCTGGCGGCGAAGCGCGCGTGCTCCTTGTCGAGATCCGGCACCGTCACGGCCACGTGGCCATAGCCGTCGCCATGGGTGTAGGGCTCGGTGCGGCCGTGATTCCAGGTCAGCTCGATCTCGAAATCGTTCTCGGGATTGCGCAGGTAGACCAGCGTGAAGCCGTCGAAATCGAAGCGGTCCGCCGGCTTCAGCCCGAGGGCCTTGTCGTAGAAGTCCATCGACGCGTCCAGGTCGCGGACGCGGATCATGCTGTGGATCACCTTGGCCATGGCATCTCCCGGAATGCAGCGTCCAGGAATGTTAAGAGTGTGCGCGCGGCGCGGGTGTTATCCGATTACTACAGCGTGATTTGCCGGAATGCGTGCGCCGCAGCGCGACAGGCGCAACCCATCTTGCGCCGCAGCACGCGCGACGACAGAAACCGATCAGTGGCGCGGTGTCAGGCGACCTTCTTGGCCCCGGTGAGGTCGCTCTGCGCGAATTCCACCACGTTCATGCCCTGGTTGCGCTCGATGAATACGGCGCAGGTAACGCGCAATAACGAAGTGAAATTGCCGACCTCGCCGCGCAATTCCAACACCTCATCGTGCAGGGTCGAGATGAAGCGCGCGGTCGACATGCCTTCCTTCTTGGCGATCTGGTCGAGGATCGACCAGAACAGGGCTTCCAGGCGGATGGACGTGCTGAAACCGTTGAGCCGCACCGAACGCGTGATGGTGCGATAGATCTCCGGATCCTGGCTGGCAAAGACGTGGCACATGGCGATGGCTCCTCCCAAAGAACCGCCCGTTTTCGGGCCTAGCTTCGTCAAGGCGCAGGACGGACGCCCCATGCGCCAGCGGCTATGGGAAGAACAGTAAACCCTCCACGCCAGCAATCAAGGGCGTCCACCGCGCGGCGCTTTGCCTCGCCGAGGGCGCGGATTGTCAATGCGCGGTCTTGAGGAACTCGATGACCAGGTGGCGTTTCTCCGGATCGGCCTGCTTGTAGAGCATCACGACGCCCGGGATCATCGCCTGCGGATCGGTGATCCAGCGGTCGATGGTCGCCTCGTCCCAGACGATGCCGTCCTTGCCCGCCAGGAAGGCCGGCGAATACTTGAATCCTTCGAGCGTGCCGGCCGGCCGGCCGATCACGCCGAACAGGTTGGGCCCCTGGCGAGGTGGCGCCTTGGGATCGACCGTGTGGCAGGTGCCGCAGGATTTCTTGAACTGCGCCTCCGCCGCCGCGGGATCGACCGAATCCGCCCAGGCCGTGGCACTTGCCTGGGTCGCGATCACAAGTGCCGCACCGATCAACTTGTACCGCATTCCGACTTCCCCGGTTCAATTCGATTGCTGGTGGCTGTCGCCGAAGAGTAGCGCCGGCGCCAGCCGATCGGTGTTAGCCCCATACTACCCGCGCCGAAATCGCACGCCGCCGCTCGGGAATTGACCCTGGATCCCCATTGCCCAGGATTCTTGTTGCCCAGGAATCTTGTTGCAGGGCGGGCCAATGCTGTGGCTGGCTCGCCCATGTATCCCGGAGCCGACCCCAATGCCCGACTTTCACACTTGGATTGCCTTTGCCGCCGCCGCCGAGGCCCTGCTGATCATTCCCGGCCCGACCGTGCTGCTGGTGGTGAGCTATGCCCTGGCCCAGGGCCGTCGGTCCGCCTGGGCCACCGTGCCGGGCGTCGCCGCCGGCGACTTCACCGCCATGGCGCTGTCCCTGCTCGGCCTGGGCGCGGTGCTCGCCGCCTCGGCCGAGCTGTTCACCGTGCTGAAGATCTGCGGCGCCGCCTATCTGGTCTATCTCGGCATCAAGGTGCTGCGTACCCCGGTGCCGGAGCGCTTGGACGAGGGCTCCCAGCAGGAGCGCTCCAGGTGGCGGATCACCGCGCATGCCTACACGGTGACCGCGCTCAACCCGAAGGGCATCGTGTTCTACGTCGCGTTCTTCCCGCTCTTTCTCAGCGCCGACCGGCCGCTGCTGCCCCAGATCGTGACTTTCGGCGCCACGTTCCTGGTCATGGCGACGATCAACGCCGCGCTCTATGCCGTGCTGGCGGGACAGGTGACGCGCTTCCTGCGCGGCTATCGCGCCCGCAAGAACCTCAACCGCGCCGCCGGCGGCATCCTGCTGCTGACCGGCGGGCTGCTCGGCCTCGCGCAGCGATCCTAGTAAGTACGCACCACTTCGCGGAGACCCTCATGGCCCTGGACATCGACCGCCTGCGGGCGGATACGCCGGCTTGCGCCACGCTGATCCATTTCAACAACGCCGGCGCCTCGCTGATGCCCCTGCCCGCCTATCGCGCCATGACCGATCACCTGGCGCTGGAGCAGCGCATCGGCGGCTATGAGGCGGCCGCCCAGGCGCAGCCGGCGCTCGACGATTTCTATGCCGCCTTCGCCGAGATGCTGAACTGCGCGCCGGAGGAGATCGCCTATGTCGAGAATGCCACCCGGGCCTGGGACATGGCGTTCTATTCCCTGCCGCTGCGGGAGGGCGACCACATCCTCACCGCCGAGGCGGAGTATGTGAGCAACTTCCTCGGCTTCCTGCACCAGGCGCGCCGGCGCGGGCTCGAGATCGACGTGGCGCCGTCCGACGCCAGCGGCCAGCTCGACCTCGACGCCCTGGAGCGGTTGATCACGCCGCGAACCAAGCTCATCGCCATCACCCATATCCCGACCCAGGGCGGATTGGTCAACCCGGCGGAGGCGGTCGGCGCCATCGCCGCGCGCCATGGCATCACCTACCTGCTCGATGCCTGCCAATCCGCCGGGCAGATGCCGCTCGACGTGAAGAAGCTGGGCTGCCAGCTGCTGTCGGGGACCGGACGCAAGTTCCTGCGCGGTCCGCGCGGCACCGGCTTCCTCTATGTCTCGAAGGACATCATCGACCGGCTGGACCCGCCCTTCATCGACCTGGGTGCGGCCACCTGGACCGCCTCCCACAGCTACGAGTTGCTGCCCGACGCCCGCCGCTTCGAAAACTGGGAGAGCTTCGTCGCCGGCCGCATCGGCCTGCGGGCGGCGGTGCGCTACGCCCTCGACCTCGGCCTCGCCAACATCCAGGACCGGGTCCGCATGCTGGCCGACCGGCTGCGCGGCGAACTGGCCGCCCTGCCGGGCATCGCCGTCCACGATCTTGGCCGCGAGAAGTCCGGCATCGTCACCTTCTACAAGGCGGACGAGGCGCCGCCCGAACTGCAGCGGCGCCTGCGCCAGGCCGGAATCAACGTCTCGGTCAGCAGCCGCAGCTCCGCCCAGCTCGACTTTGGACGGCGCGGTCTGTCCCAGCTGGTCCGGGCCTCGCTGCACTGCTTCAATACACCGGAAGAGATAGGTCGTTTTTGCGATGTCCTATACCCCGGTATGAGAGGTGCCTAAAAATTGGGGGAATTCTTAGGCTCGGCTTAATCTTTCCAGGGAAAAATGGCTTCCGAGGCAAATCTTATCCATTTCCTTGGTCTGATGGTGTGCAATGGCCTATCTGGGTAGCATGTCTGGCGCCACGTATTCCTTCGGGAATCAGCGCGCCTTCTTTGCGCCCTGGCTGGACTTCCTGTGCATGGGCGGCGGATCGCTCATCGCCTTGCCGTTGCTGGCGGCGGCGATCCCCGACAGCGCGATGCCGCAGGTCGCCATTGCCGTGCTGGCGCTCGCCATCGTCATCAACCATCCGCATTTCGCCCACTCGTACCAGATCTTCTACGGCAACTACCGCGAGATCATGCGCACGGGCGCGACCGACCCGGTGTTCCGCCGCCGCTATCTGTGGTCCGGCGTCATCGTGCCGGCCATCCTGCTCTGCTATTTCGTCGCGACCGTCGCCTGGAGCTCGCCGGCGATGCTCCGCTTCTCCGTCAGCGCCATGATGTTCTTCGTCGGCTGGCACTACGTGAAGCAGGGCTACGGCATGCTCATGGTCGACGCGGCGATGAGGCGCGGCTACTTCTCCGAGCCGGCGAAGAAGGTCCTGCTGGTCAATGCCTATGCCTGCTGGGCCGCGTCCTGGCTGGTGGTCAACCGGGTGGTGTCGGAACGCGATTTCCTGGGCCTCGCCTACTACACGTTCAATGTGCCGCAGCAGGCGGTGAACGTCGCGCTAATCGTGCTCGGCTTCACCAGCGTCGCCGCCTTGATCGTCCTGGCGCGGCACGCCCGTCGTCACGGCGCCGCCTTCCCGCTGACCGGCCTCTCCGCCTACGCCGCTTCGCTCTACATGTGGCTGTTCATGACCTATGATCCGGAGATCGGCGCGCTGATCCCGGCTTTCCATTCGGTGCAGTACCTCTACATGGTCTGGCGCTACCGCTTGAACGTCGAGGCCGATGCGCCCGACGCCACCTTGCCGGTCGAGGTGATGAACACCCAGCTGCCGCTGAACCGGCGCAACCTGCGCTTCATCGGCTACGTGCTGTCGGGAACCGCGCTGGGCTTCGCCGGCTTCTGGGTCCTGCCGACCATGCTCGACCAGGCGCTGCCCTACGACAAGGCGCTGCTGGGGCCGAACCTGTTCCTGGTCATGGTGTGGGTGTTCATCAACGTGCACCACTATTTCATCGACACGGCGATGTGGCGCAAAGAGAACCCGCACACGTTGCAGCACCTCTTCTCGCACCACTGATCGGATAGCTCCGCGCGGCGCGCGGCGCGGTTCGGGCACTCCGGCGCGATCGCTACAATGCCAGCGATTCTTAACTAAGCCTTGATGGTTTGGCCAAAGAATGGCCGTGCCGGCGCGCTGTCGCGCCGGGACAGCGAGGATTTGCGCGCGCATGGCCCTAGTTGACACCGCACCAGCCCTGATCGATCGGAAACCGGCGCAGAGCTTCTTCTCGCCGATGATCGATTTCCTATGCCTGGGTGGCGGGTCGCTGCTGCTGCTGCCGATCCTGACCTGGGTCATCCCGGACAGCGCCAACGACCAGGCGATTTTCCTGGCCGTGGTGCTGGCAAACGTCATCAATCACCCGCATTTCGCCAATTCCTACCAGATCTTCTACCGCGGCTACCGCGACATAGCCGGCAATCCGGCGATCGACCGGTCCCTGCGCATTCGCTACATCGTCGCCGGCATCGTCGTGCCGGTGGCGCTCGTCCTGTTCTTCGTCGTGGCCCTGATGCAGCCCGACATCCGCATGCTCGGCTATGCCGGCAACGCCATGATGTTCTTCGTCGGCTGGCACTACGTGAAGCAGGGCTACGGCATGCTCATGGTCGACGCGGCGATGAAGAAGGGCTTCTTCGGCGAACGGGACAAGAAGGTCCTGCTGTGGAACTCCTACATCGTCTGGGCGACGTCCTGGCTGCACATCAACCAGGCGGTGTCCGAGCGCGACCTGTGGGGCCTGTCCTACTCCACCTTCCACGTGCCGAATGCGCTGATGTGGCTGGCCTTCACCGCCATGGTCGCTTCCTCGATCTGGTGCGTGCTGCTGATGATCCGCCATTCGCGGGCGCAGGGCTCGAAGACGCCGATCAACGGCATGGCGGCCTACATCGCCTCGCTCTATCCCTGGGTGTTCCTCGGCTTCCAGCCGGTGCTGGGCGTGCTGATCCCGGCGATGCATTCGCTGCAATACTTGGTGATCGTCTGGCGCTTCCAGCTCAATGTCGAGCATGGCAAGCCCGACGCCGACGCGCCGGCCCACAACCCGGTCCTCAACAAGCTCAGCCTGCGGCAGTCGACGCAGCGTTTCGCCGGCTTCGTCATGCGCGGCATCGTGCTCGGCGCGGTCGGCTTCTGGCTGCTGCCCTTCCTGCTCAGCCAGTACATGCCGTATGACCGCGGCCTATACGGCTATCACCTGTTCTTCTTCCTGTTCGTGATCTTCATCAACATCCACCACTACTTCATCGACAACGCGATGTGGCGGAAGGAGAACCCGCACACGCTGAAGCACCTGTTCGCCCAGCGCTGACGGGTTACAGCGTGCCCGGATACGTGCCGCCGTCGACCAGGATGTTCTGCCCCGCGATATAGCCGGCGTGCTGGCTGCACAGGAACGCGCAGATCGCGCCGAATTCCTCCGGCGTGCCGAAGCGCCGGCTGGCCTCTTCCGCCATCGCCTCCTCCAGCACCTGCGACAGCGACACCTTGCGCGCCTTGGCGTCGGCCTCCATCAGCTTCACCAGCCGGTCGGTCTGGTGCGAGCCGGGCAGCAGGTTGTTGATGGTGACGTTGTGCTTGGCCACCTGGCGCGACAGGCCGGCGACGAAGCCGGTCAGGCCGGCGCGCGCACCGTTCGACAGGCCGAGCGTCGGATAGGGGCTCTTCACCGCCGCCGAGGTGATGTTGACGATGCGGCCCCAGCGCCGGTCGATCATCCCGTCGATGACCGACTTGATCATCATGATGTGGGTGATCATGTTGTTCTGCACCGCCTGGTGCCATTCGTATTCGTTCCATTCGCGAAAGTCGCCGGCCGGCGGGCCGCCGGAATTGGTCACCAGGATGTCCGGGTTCGGGCAGGCGCCGAGCACCGATTGGCGGCCCTCCCCGGTATTGACGTCGGCCACCACCACGGTGACTCGCGCGCCGGTGGACTTGCGGATCTCCTCCCCGGTCTCGGCCAGCTGCGCCAGGTGCCGCGCGGCGATGGTGACTTTCACGCCCTCGGCCGCCAGCGCCTCGGCGCAGGCGCGCCCCAGTCCCTTGCTGGCGCCGCAGACGACAGCTTTCTTTCCGGCGATTCCCAGATCCACAAGCCCCTCCCCTGGTCCTTCCCTAAACTGCCAGACTGGTAGCCGAGGTCAACCGTATCAAGCGCTTACCCTCATGCTTTCGCACCCTTGCCCCTGTGGGCGGAAGGGCCTAGGTTGCAGTGCAATAGGATTGTTACGCGGCCGTCCCGCAGAGGAAGCTCGATGTCCAACCGGTTTGAAACACTTCTGGCGAATCGCCCGTTCCTGATGCTGGACGGCGCCACCGGCACCAATCTGTTCCAGATGGGGCTGATGACCGGCGACGCGCCCGAGATGTGGAATTTCGAGCACCCGGAGAAGATCGAGCAGCTGCATCAGTCCTTCGTCGATGCCGGCTCGGACATCTTCCTGACCAACAGCTTCGGCGGCACGCGCTACCGGCTGAAGCTGCACGACGCCCAGGACCGGGTCTACGAGATCAACCGCGAGGCCGCGCGCATCGCCCGCCGGGTCGCCGACAAGGCGGAAAAGGCGACCGGCCGCATGATCGTGGTGGCCGGCTCCATGGGCCCGACCGGCGAGCTCTATGAGCCGCTGGGGCCGCTAACGATTTCCGACGGCGCCGACGCCTTCGCCGAGCAGGCCCGCGCGCTGGCCGATGGTGGCGTCGACGTGCTGTGGATCGAGACGATGTCGTCGCGCGAGGAAGTCGCGGCGGCGGTCAAGGGCGCCGCGGTCACCGGCCTGCCCTTCGTCACCACCTGCTCCTTCGACACCAACGGCCGCACCATGATGGGCCTGACCCCGGCGGAGTTCGCCCGCTTCGTGCACGAGCTGGATCCGAAGCCGGCCGCCTATGGCGCCAATTGCGGCGTCGGCGCGCCGGACCTGGTGCTGACCATCGCGCAGCTGGCGCAGGCCGCGGCGCCCGGCGACATCATCATCGCCAAGGGCAATTGCGGCATCCCGTACTACGACGAGGGCAAGATCCGCTACAACGGCACGCCGGAGCTGATGGCGGACTACGCGCGGCTGGTCCGCGACGCCGGCGCGCGGCTGGTCGGCGGCTGCTGCGGCACCTCGCCGGAGCATCTGGCGGCGATCCGCAAGTCGCTCGACACGCACCAGCCCGGCACGGCGCCGAGCGTCGAGACCATCGTGCAACGCCTGGGCCCGCTCACCTCGGCCATCGCCGCCAATCTGAACGCCGAGAGCCCCGCTGGCGAAGGCCGTCGCGGCCGCCGGCGTTCGGCCGGTTCGCAACCCAGCTTCTAGGGCCGCCGCCGATGTCGTCTCTCAGCGGTGCGCTCACCGAGGTTGTCGCGCGCGTCTTCGCCGAACTGGGCCTGAGCCCGGAATTCGGCCGCGTCACGCCGTCGAACCGGCCCGACCTCGGACAGTTCCAGTGCAACGGCGCACTCGCCGCCGCCAAGGCCGCGAAGCAGAACCCGCGCGCCATCGCCGAGCAGGTCCTGGCCAGGCTGCAGGCGCTGCCGCAGTTCCGCGACCTGTCGCTGGCCGGCCCGGGATTCATCAACCTGTCGCTGACCGACGATGCGCTCGGCGCCCATGCGCGCGGTGTCGCCGGCGACGAGCGCGTCGGCGTGGCGAAGAAGAGCCCGCCGGAGATGGTGGTGCTCGACTATGGCGGCGCCAACATCGCCAAGGCGATGCATGTCGGCCATCTGCGCGCCGCGATCATCGGCGAGGCCCTGCGCCGCCTGTTCCTGTTCGTCGGCGACAACGTGGTCGGCGACGTGCACATGGGCGATTGGGGCCTGCAGATGGGCATGATCATCTCCGAGATGGAGCTGCGCCGGCCCGATCTGCCCTATTTCGACGCGGCGTTCAAAGGCCCCTACCCCAATGCCAGCCCGGTGACGGCGGAGGAGCTCGAAGAGATCTACCCGACCGCCGCGGCCGCCTGCAAAGCCGATCCGGCGCGCATGGAGAAGGCCCGCGTGGCGACGGCGGAGCTGCAGCAGGGCCGGCCCGGCTATCGCGCCCTGTGGCAGCATTTCTTCGACGTCTCCGTCGAGATGATGAAGCGCGATTACGGCGCGCTCGGCGTGCATTTCGACCTGTGGAAGGGCGAAGCCTGCGTCGATCCGCTGATCGCCCCGATGGTCGACAAGATGAAGGCGATGGGCCTGGCCCGCGAGGACCAGGGCGCGCTGATCGTTCCGGTCGCGAAGCCGGACGACAAGAAGGAGATTCCGCCGCTGATCCTGATCAAGCGGGATGGTGCTGCGATGTATTCCACCACCGACCTCGCCACCATCGTCGACCGGGTGCAGGAGCAGAACCCCGATCACATCCTCTACGTCGTCGACCAGCGCCAGCATCTGCATTTCGAGCAGGTGTTCCGCGCCGCCATCATGGCCGGCATCAACGGCAAGGCGACGATGGAGCATCTTGGCTTCGGCACCATGAACGGACCGGACGGCAAGCCGTTCAAGACCCGCGCCGGCGGCGTGATGAAGCTGCAGGACCTCATCGCCATGATGTCCAACGCGGCGATGGAGCGGCTGAACGAGCAGGGCATCGCCACCGACTACGATCCGGCGGAACGCCAGGAGATCGCGCGCCGCGTCGGCCTCGCGGCGCTCAAATTCGCCGATCTCAGCAATCATCCGGTCGCCAACTACGTCTTCGACCTCGACCGCTTCGTGCGCTTCGAGGGCAAGACCGGCCCCTATCTGCTCTATGCCGCCGTGCGCATCAAATCGATCCTGCGCAAGGCGGAGGCGCAGGGTGACGCGCCCGGCGCGATCCTGCCGCCGGAGCCGGGCGAGCGCGATTTGATCCTGGCCTTGGGCGACCTGCCCAACGCGGTGATGGACGCCTATCGCGAGCGCGCGCCGAACAAGATCGCCGACTACGCCTATGGCCTGGCGCAGACCTTCAGCACCTACTACAACCAGTTCCACATCCTGAGCGAGCCGGACAAGGCCCTGCTGCGCTCGCGCCTGGCGCTCTGCGCGCTCACCCTGCGCGCGCTGGAGCTGTGCCTGTCCCTGCTCGGCATCGAAGTGCCGGAGCGGATGTAGCGAACCGCTTTCCTTCTCCCCTTGTGGGAGAAGGCAGCGTAGCCTTAGCGAGCAGAGCGAGCTTAGGCGCAGCCGGATGAGGGGTAGCGTGCTCCAAGAGCACGCCATCGCCGAAGGCGATAGTCTGGCCGGGATTTGGCGTTGCACCACCCCTCACCCCACCCCTCTCCCACAAGGGGAGAGGGAGCAAAGCGAGTAGGCGCGTGGACCTGGACTCGACTCTCATCGCCGCCCTGCGCGCCGCCAGGCGCATCGTCGCCTCGACCGGAGCCGGCATCTCCGCCGAGAGCGGCATCTCCACCTTTCGCGACGCGCAGACCGGGCTGTGGGCGAAATACAGGCCCGAGGATCTGGCGACGCCGCAGGCCTTCCTGCGCAATCCGCGCATGGTGTGGGACTGGTACGAATGGCGCCGCTCCGTCGTCGCCACGGTCGAGCCCAATCCGGGCCACCACGCGCTGGCCCGGATCGAGGCGGCCCTCGGCGCGGCCGGCACGGATTTCCTGCTGGTGACGCAGAACGTCGACGGCCTGCATGCGAAGGCCGGCAGCCGCAACCTGGTGGAACTGCACGGCAACATCCGGCGCACCATCTGCTTCGACCGGCGCCACCCGGCCGAGAGTTGGGCGGCGACGGAGGAATCGCCGCCGCTTTGCGCGGAATGCGGATCGCCGCTGCGTCCCGACGTGGTGTGGTTCGGCGAGGCCTTGCCGCCCGACGCCCTGCGCCGCGCACAGCAGGCGGCGGCGCAATGCGACCTGTTCCTCAGCATCGGCACCTCGACGCTGGTCTATCCCGCCGCCGAGCTGCCCTTCATCGCCGGCAGCAACGGCGCGACGGTGGTCGAGATCAACCCGGACGCGACGCCGCTCAGCAAGCTCGCCGATTTCGTGCTGCGCGAGAAGTCCGGCATCGCCCTCCCCGCGATCGCGGACGCGATGCTGAGTTAGAATCCCCCTCGTCATCACCGGGCGAAGACCCGGTGATCCAAGTTTATCGGCTCGTGTTCGGTGGATACTTGGATTGCCGGGTCAAGCCCGGCAATGACGAAGAGAATAGACTGTTGATGCTGGTGCCGTACTAAGCCGCCTTCTGCATCAGGCTCCCAGCGTAGTACTCCGCCAATCCGTTCAGCGCCGCGGCGCAATCGCCGTTGAAGGACGCGCCATGCATCAGGCCGAGCGTCTTCGGCTTCAGCGCCGCGAGCTTGCGGATGGTGGGCGCCGTCGCCAGGCCGAGGCTGGTGGAGCGGAACATCTCCTCCGCCGCGATGGCCGGGCCGAGGATGTCGCCCGCGGTCAGCGCGGACGCATTCCCCGTATGGGTGAACAGGTCGCCGCACAGCAGCGTGCCGGTGGTCTCCTCGAACATCACGCCGGCCTCCCAGGAATGCGGGACATGCGGCGTGTCGATGTAGCGGACGCGCTTGCCGCCGAGATCGATGGTCTCGCCATCGCCGAGCGGCCGCGGCTGGCGGTCGGCGAGGTCGTTCAGCGACACCATGCAGGCAGTGCGGCCGTGCGTCACCTGGGCGCGCGGCGCGGCGGCGAGCCACTGGTTCATCGCGCCGCATTCATCCGCCTCGACATGGCCGAAGCTGATCCAGCGCAGGCTCTCCAGCGGCACGATTTTCGCCACCGCCGCCGAGACCAGCGGGAACAGCCCGCGCATGCCGCAATGGAACAGCAGCGGCGCGTCGCCCTTCACCACGAACTGGTTGAAGGTGAAGCCGGCCGGCGTCAGCTCGGGCACGAAGGTCGACAGCCGGTAGATGCCGTCGGCGATCTCGTTGATCCTGGTCTCCATCATATCTCCTTGGGTTCAGTCCTTATGGGTCACGCGGGCATGAATGATTTCGGCGATGGCCGCCGCCGCCTGGTCGAGCGACAGGCCGGCGCGCTGCAATCCGCGATAGACCTCGATATCCAGCAGCGCGGCGACGACGCGGATCAGATCGCGGTCGACGGCGAAGGGCGCCAGGGCGGCGCGGGTCAGCTCGATGCGCTGCGCCTCTTCCGCGTCGACGAACCGGCCGACGATCGGCACCAGATGGCGGTCCGGCCGGATGCGGTCGAAGGCCACCTGGTCGAGATGCGCCCACAGCGCCTTTGCCAGCCGGGTCGCGCGCTCGCGCAGGGTCGCCGCGCCGGCGAGGATCTCCTCGCCCGGCGGCGGGAAGCTCTCCATCACCATCGTGCCGCAGGCCAGCACCGTCTGATCCAGGGTCGGGAAGTGATGGTAGACCGTGCCCACGCTGACCCCCGCCCGGGTGGCGATCTGCGGCATTGTGGTGGCGGCGATGCCCTGCTCGCTGTGCAGGGCAAAGGTCGCCTGGACGATGCGACGGCGGGTCTCCTGGGCGGTCTCCGCCCGGCGCGCGAGCTGGTAGGGTCTGCGGGTCATCGGCCGCTCATTTCGTTGATAACTCTTTCAATGAATATTATTTCAACGAAAGAGTCAAGCAGGCAGCGGATGATGACAATTTGTCTGCATTGACATTTCGTCCATCCGATCGCATGACTGCGCCATGACCGATCCCTTCGCCCCGCACCGCCCCGTCGCCCAGGCCATCGCCGCCTTGCTGCACCCGCATGCCGAGGTGGTGATCCACGATCTGAAGACCGACCGCGTGGTGGAGATCTGGAATGCCTTCTCGCACCGCAAGGCGGGCGACGACTGCCTGCTGGGCGACGATATCGAGGTGCAGCTCGACCGCGATTTCTTCGGCCCCTACGAGAAGGCGGCGCCCGACGGCGCGCGGCTCAAATCCATCACCGCCGCCTTGCGCGATTCCAGGGGCCGGCGC
Organism: Dongiaceae bacterium; assembly: GCA_039808885.1. Taxonomy (GTDB): domain Bacteria; phylum Pseudomonadota; class Alphaproteobacteria; order Dongiales; family Dongiaceae; genus Dongia_A. Next base: position 48,977 of record JBDHTX010000029.1, read on the forward strand.
ATCGGCATTCTCTGCATCAACCTCGACGTCTCGCAATTCGACCAGGCGGCGAAGCTGCTCGCCGCCTTCACCCGCATCGCCGAGCCGCGCCCCGAAGCGATGTTCCGCCAGGACTGGCGCGAGCAGATCAACCTGATGATCCGCGCTTTTCTGGAGCGCCGGCGCAAGGCGCTGAAGGCGCTGGACCGCGACGAGCGCATCGCCCTGGTGGCCGAGCTCGATTCCGCCGGATTGTTCGAGGCGCGCAACGCCGCCCCGCACGTGGCCAGCGCCATGGAGATTTCCCGCGCCACCGTCTACGCGCTGCTCAACGCCGCGCGGGGCAAACCGCAGAAGGCCGCCGAATGACAACGCCCCCGAACCCGCAGCTGCCCGACTTCAAGCTCGAGGTCTATCTCGGCAAGTGGGAATTCGCCGCCAAGTGGCACATGACGCCCTCGGACGCGCAGACCCTGACCATCAGGGAGCTGCTGGCCCTGGCCACCCCGGAAGACCGCGCCATCTGGGACGACCTGCCGCTCTCCTACATCGAGACCTGGGGCACGCCGAGACTGCGCGCCGCCATCGCCGCGACCTACCAGGGCGCGAAACCCGAGGACGTGCTCGCCTTCGCCGGCGCCGAGGAAGGCCTCTATTGCGCCATGCACGCGCTGCTCACGCCGGGCGACCATGCCCTGATCGTCACGCCGAACTACCAGTCCGCCGAGCAGGTGCCGCTGTCGCTCTGCGCCGTCGAAGGCGTGGCTTTGCGCGAGGACCGCAATTGGAACCTCGACCTCGACGAACTCGCGTCGAAGATCCGCCCCAACACCAGGCTCATCTCCATCAACTTCCCGCACAACCCGACCGGCAAGATCATCGACCGCGCGACGTTCGACGCGTTGGTCGCGCTGTGCCGCAAACACGGCATCTGGCTGTTCTCCGACGAGGTCTATCGTGGCCTGGAGCTCGACCCGGCCAAGCGCCTGCCGGCCGTGGTCGAGGCCTATGAGCGCGGCCTGTCGCTCGGCGTCATGTCCAAGGCCTATGGCCTGCCGGGATTGCGCGTCGGCTGGATCGCCTGCAAGGACCATGCGCTGCTCGACCGCATGGAGCGGATCAAGCACTACCTGTCGATCTGCAATGCCGGGCCGAGCGAGCATCTGGCCGTCATCGCCTTGAAGGCGCGCGACCGGGTGATCGGCCGCAACGTGACGCTGCTCAAGGACAACCTCCAGGCGGTCGAGCGATTCTTTGCCGCCTATCCCGGCCGGTTCGAATGGTACCGGCCCGACGGCGGCTGCGTCGCCTTCCCGCGCTATCTCGGCGCCGAGGGTGTCGAGACCTTCTGCCACCGGCTGGTGGAAGAGGACGGCATCGTGCTGCTGCCGGCCTCGATCTACGCCTCGAGCCTCAACCCGGTGGCCGCCGACCGCTTCCGCATCGGCTTCGGCCGCACCTACACCAAGGACGGTCTCGACCAGATGCGCAGGTTCCTGAGCAAGAACCGCGACGCGGCATGAGGCTGAGCTACGCGATCGTCGACGTCTTCGCCGAACAACCGCTGCAGGGCAATGCCGCCGCCGTGGTGTTCGACGCCGACGGCCTGGACGCCGCGCGGATGCAGGCCATCGCGCGCGAGTTCAACCTGTCGGAGACCGCCTTCGTCCTGAAGCCGCGCGATGCCGGGCACGCCGCCCGGGTGCGCCTGTTCGTGCCGACTGCCGAGGTTCCCTTCGCCGGCCATCCCAACATCGCCACCGCTTTCGCTTTGGCCCGACGCCAAACCCTCGCCACCGACGACCTGGTCTTCGACGAGCTGGCGGGATTGGTGCCGCTGCGCCTCACCCGCGTGAAAGGTGCCGTCACCGGCGCCATGCTGACCGCGCCGCAGAGGCTTTCCACCGTTCCAGGGCCGGCCGCCGCCGCCGTGGCCGCGGCGCTGTCCCTGGACGCGGGCGACGTGGTGACCGCGACGCATCCGCCGATCACCGCCTCGGTCGGCCTCGGCTTCCTGTTCGTCGAGCTGACGGACAACGCCGCGCTGGCCCGCGCCCGGGTCAGCCTGCCGGCCTTCGACGCCATCCGCGCCAGCCACGACGTCGAGGCCGTGCATCTCTATGTGAAGCAGGCGACAGCAGGCGGCGCCCGCATCCAGGCGCGCAACCTGTCGCCCTATGACGGCATCGGCGAGGACCCGGCGACCGGCAGCGCCACCGCCACCCTCGCCGCCCTGCTGGCCCAATGCGACCCGCGCGCCGACCTCGACTTCGCGCTCGAAGCCCGCCAGGGCCTCGAAATGGGCCGCCCCAGCCTGCTCCACGCAACCGCCCGCAAGCGCAACGGCCAGGTCGTCCCGCCGCAAGTGAGCGGGAAATGCGTGCAGGTGATGGAGGGGACGATCTCGCTTTAGCCGGCTCTGCACGGTAACTTGTCCGTCATGGCAAGGCTTGGCCTTGCCATCCACGAGTCCCCTCGACACAGTCGGAGTGACACACGGAAACTCGTGGGTCCCAAGGCCAAGCCCACGGCTGTCCGGTTGCGCCCATACACGGCCGTTTTCACCATTCGTCATCGCCGGGCGAAGACCCGGCGATCCAAGTTCGCAGCGGAGTTGCGCCAATGACACTTGGATTACCGGGTCTCGCCGCTGCGCGGCGGCCCGGCAATGACGGAGAAGAATCAAGATCGCTGGGAGGACCGAATCAAATATCTGCAACTTCATTAGCCGGACAGCCGTGGGCCGAGTCTTGGGATGACGCTGGCGTGTACGGCGCCGGGTAGCGGCGCTAGATCACCGTCTCCAGCTCGGCAATGCTTTCGATGACCTCATGGGCGCCGGCTTCGAGCAGCGCCTCGCGCGGGCTGACGCCGGTCAGGACGCCAATGGCGCGGGCGGCCTTGCCGGCGCGGGCCATGTGCATGTCGTGCGGGGAATCGCCGACCACGGCGAGGTGCGCCGGCGCCACGCCGACGCTGCGCGCGAAGGCCTCGACCATGCCGCCGCCGGGTTTGACGCCGTGGCCGGTGTCGAAGCCGCAGATGAAATCGAGCAGCGCGTCGGCGCGCAGGCGTTTCATCGCCGCCCGCGCCGCCTCCTCGCTGTCCATGGTGGCGACGCCGAGGCGCAGGCCGCGGCCCTTCAGCCGGCCGAAGAACGGCTCCAGGTCGACGACCGGCGCCACGCCGCGCTGCTGCTGTTCCAGGAACAGGACGTGGATCCGGTCGTAGTGGGAATCCACGTCGGCGATGTTGAGCAGGCCGCACCAGACCTCGACGATCTCGCGGTTGCTGCCCGAGGCGATCGGCGAGGACGGCGCATAGCGCCCGGTCACCGGGTCCTTGCCGGAATTCTCCAGCAGGAAGCGCGCCTTCTCGGCATCGCCGCCGGCCACCATCAGCGCCGCCTGCTCGGTCAGCGACGCCCAGGTGTGGTAGAAGTCGAACAGGGTCCCGTCCTTGTCGAACAGGATGGCGTTGATCATGACGATGATGGCCCTCTCACTGCAGATTCGGCTCCCCGCCCCCGGAACGGGGGAGGGTTAGGGAGGGGGCGGCCGCCGCATGGACCGAACGAGTCATCGCTTGCTGCCCCCGCCCCTGCCCTCCCCCGCCTGAAAGTCGGGGGAGGGGGATTTTCTACATCGGCGCGGGGTCGCCGACCTTGGCGTATTCGCTCTGCCGCAGCATGCCGCGATAGATCTCGTGCTCGCCGACGACGCCGAGCAGCTCGCCATCCTCCGAGAGCAGCACCAGCGGCCGCTTGGTCTGCGCCCGCACCGTCACGGCGGCGCGCATCGGGGTGCGCTCGGTGCCGCAGATCATGACGTGGTCCGGCAGCTTGCCCAGGTTGAGCTCGGTGCTGTAGGGCACCAGCTCGCCGGGCTTGCCGTTGACCATGAGGTTGGTCGGCTTGCCGCGGCTGTCGAGCTGACAGCGGCATTTGCCGGCGCGGTCAAGCTGCACCACGTTGCCGCCCGGCTCGCGCAGCAGGTCGGCGACGGGGCGCATCAGCGTGCCGCCCTTCAGCACGGTCAATGGATTCATTGACGCAACGAATTGCCGCACGTAGTCGTTGACCGGATTGAGGATGATCTCCTCCGGCACGCCGAACTGCACCACCTTGCCCGCCTCCATGATGGCGATGCGGCTGCCGATCTTCAGCGCCTCGTCGAGGTCGTGACTGACGAAGACGATGGTCTTCTTCAGCTTCTGCTGCAGCTCGATCAGCTCGTCCTGCAGGTGCTCGCGGATCAGCGGGTCGAGCGCCGAGAACGGCTCGTCCATCAGCAGGATGTCGGCCTCGGTGGCGAAGGCGCGGGCCAGGCCCACGCGCTGCTGCATGCCGCCGGAAAGCTCGTGGCTGAACTTGTTGGCGAACTTGTCGAGCCGCACCAGCTTGATCTTGTCATCGACCAGGCGGTCGCGCTCGGCCCGCTCCAGTCCCCGGATGTCGAGGCCGAAGCCGACATTGTCGCGCACCGTCAGCCACGGCATCAGGCCGAATTGCTGGAACACCATGGAGATGCGGTTGCGGCGCAGCCGGCGCAGGGTCTCGGGATCGCAGGAGGCCACGTCGACCTCCTGGTTGCCGTCATGCACCAGCACCTTGCCGCGCGATACCTTGTTGAGGCCGTTGACGCAGCGCAGCAGCGACGACTTGCCGGAGCCCGACAGGCCCATCAGCACCAGGATCTCGCCCTCGTTGACGAAGACCGAGGCGTCGTGCACGGCGACCAGGCAGTTGGTCTTCTCGAGGATGGAATCCCGCCCCTCGCCCTGGTCGAGCAGCCCGATCGCCTCCGGCGCCCGGTTGCCGAAGACGACGTCGACATTTTCGAAGCGGATCGCGGTCCTGGAATTGCTCATCGCCGCCCCCTACTTCCTGACCGTGCGTTGCTTCATGATGCGATCCAGGATGATCGCCACCACGACGATGGCGAGGCCAGCCTCGGCGCCCAGCGGAATGTTGTTCTGCGCCAGCGCCCGCACCGTCGGCTTGCCGAGACCGCCGGCGCCGACCAGCGCGGCGATGACGACCATCGAGAGCGAGAGCATGATGCATTGGGTGACGCCCGCCATGATGGTGGGCAACGCCGCCGGCAGCTTCACCCGCCAGAGCAGCTGCCAGCGCGTGCAGCCGAAGCTCTCGCCGGCCTCCACCAGCGCGACCGGCACCTGGCTGATGCCGAGATAGGTCAGCCGGATGGGCGCGGGAATCGCGAAGATGACGGTGGCGACGATGCCCGGCACCAGGCCCAGGCCAAACAGCGCCAGCATCGGGACCAGATACACGAAGGTCGGCAGCGTCTGCATCATGTCGAGCACCGGCGAGACGGCGTGCCAAACCCCGGGACGGCGCGCCGCCAGGATTCCGATGGGGATGCCGACGATGAGCGAAAAGAACGTGGCGTAGACGACCAGGACCAGGGTCTCGATCATCTCCTTCCACAGGCCGAGATTGAGGATGAACAGCAAGCCAAGGAAGACGAAGAGCGTGACCTTCCAATTGCGCTGGATGAATTGAGCGGCGCCCACCCCGATCAGCAGCAGAATAAGCGGCGGCACCGCCAGCAGCAGGCTGACCGTCCCCTCGATGCCGCCTTCCAGGACTTCCGAGATCCAGTCGAACACGAACTCGTAATTGGCGGTCAGCCATTCGATGATGGCCTGCGACCACTCGCCGATCGGGAACTTGTGATCGGTGATGAGTTTCTGGAGATTGTCGAGCTGCTCCATTCGGCCGTCCCCTTCGGCTTCGCCCGCGGCGATGCGCCTAGATCAGTCCCGCTGAATTGTCAGGGCATTGGGCGCGCGACGCAAGCCCGGCGCGCGCAAATGGAACGGGCGGCTCCGGCCCCCTGCCGAAGCCGCCCGGTCCAGCCTTAGAGGCCGAGGCTCTTCTTCACCGCCGCGGCGCCGTCCTGGCCGTCGGTGGTGGTGACGCCGGCCAGCCAGGTGTCGAGCACCGCCGGGTTCTCCTTCAGCCAGGCCGCCGCCGCGACCTCGCCGTCGACCTTGGCGTCGATCTGCTCCATGATGGCGCTTTCCATCGGCAGCTCGAACTTCAGGTTGGCGAGCAGCTTGCCGACATTGGCGCATTCGGCGCTGTAGCCGGCGCGGGTCAGCGTCTTGATCTGCGCGTCGCCGAAGCCGTCATTCTCGAAGCCGGTCAGGTAGGCCAAGTCCATCTTGCCCATGACCGGATGCGGGGTCCAGCCGAGGAATACGATCCATTCCTGCTTCTTCATCGACTTCTGGGCCTGGGCCAGCATGCCCTGCTCCGAGGACTCCACGAGCTCCCAGCCCTGCAGGCCATTGGCCGGATCGTCGATCTTGGCCTGGACGATCTTGTTGCCGTCATTGCCCGGCTCGATGCCGTAGAACTTCTTCTCGAACTTGTCGGCGTTGGCGGCGAGGTCCTTGACGTCCTTCACGCCGGCATCGGCCACATACTTCGGCACCACCGGGCCATAGCCGGCGCCGGTCAGGTTGGCGTTCAGCATCTCGATCGTCTTGGCGTCGAGATAGGGCTGCACGTTGGCGGCGTTGGACGGCATCCAGTTGTCGAGGAAGATGTCGAGGTCCTTGTTCTTCAGGCTCTCGATGATCACCGGCAGCGCCAGCACCTGGTCCTCCGGCGTGTAGCCGAGGCCCTTCAGCACCGTCTTGAACAGGCCGTTCTGGGCCGTGTTGTCGCTCCAGCCCACGTCCGCCATGCGGACGGTCTTGCAGGAATCCGGTTCCGCCGCCTGCGCGGCCGCCGCGCCGATGGCGAGCATCGCGCTGGCGAGAAGAAGTTTGCGCAAGGTCATGTTTCTAAACCTCCCAAGTTTCAGTGCTGTCCAATGTGCATTGCTGCGCGTGAGTGACCCTAGTGTCTCCCCAGCGGATCCGTTCGACGCAGGGCCTGACGGTCGAGGCGGTCCGGGCGTTGGCTTGGTTTTCTTTGGCCTATGGCGCTCCCATCTTCGAGACTATCCGAGATGAAAATGCCTGCCAAGTTTATTTTGGTTGATCAACCAACTTAAAAAAACCTAGAGTGACCGCCGATCCGGCCGCCCCGGATCGCGCCCTTCGCCAGCGGTCAGGATAGGCCCGGCGTCGGAATGCGGACAGGGGGGCGGCGCTCACACCTTCGCGAGGCTGGCCTTGCCCAAGCTCGGCATGGAAGAGATCCGGCGGCGCCAATTGATCGAGGCCACCATCGCCTCGATCCACGATGTCGGCTTCTCGGATTCCAGCGTCTCCCGCATTGCGGCAAAGGCCGGCGTCTCCGCCGGCATCGTGCA
>JBDHTX010000030.1:0-50841 GCA_039808885.1 Dongiaceae bacterium
ACGCGCGTGCCCTACATCCTGCGCCCGCACCAGCCCGGCGATATCGGCTGGGTCGTGCAGCAGCACGGCAGGCTCTATGCGCAGGAATACGGCTGGGACGACACCTTCGAGGCGATGGTGGCGGAGATCGCCGCCAAGTTCATCAAGGAGTTCGACCCCAAGCGCGAGCGCGCCTGGATTGCCGAGAAGGACGGCGAGACCGTGGGCTGCGTCTTCCTGGTCAAGCAATCGGACGCGGTGGCGAAGCTGCGCATGCTGCTGGTCGACCCCAAGGCGCGCGGCCTCGGCATCGGCAAGCGGCTGGTGGAGGAATGCATCAGGTTCGCGCGGCTGAAGGGCTACGGCAAGATCACGCTGTGGACCAACGACATCCTCACCGCGGCGCGCAAGATCTATATCGATGCCGGCTTCACGAAGGTGGGCGAGGAGCGCCACCACAGCTTCGGCCACCACCTGGTGGGCGAGACGTGGGAGCTGGAGTTGTGAACCATTTAGTCGTCATCACCGGGCTTGACCCGGTGATCCAAATTTCTGCGGGCGAACTGGAAGGAAATTGGATTGCCGGGTCAAGCCCGGCAATGACGATTCAGGGGCTAGTCACAGCGCCTTGAACTTGCCGCGCAGGCGGTAGCGGGCGCCGGGGTAGAGCAGGCGCACATGGCTGGCGATGCGGCCATTCGCCCAGGTCGTGCGGGTCAGGCACAAACACGGTTCGCCGGCCTGGATCTTCAGCAGCTTGCGCTCGGCCGGCGTCGCCTGCACCGCCTCGATGACATGCTCGGCGTCGGAGATCGGCGCCGCCGCCATCAGGTAGACATAGGGCGTCTGCGTGGTGAAATCCTGCTCCAGGTAGTCTGGCGCCGATTGCGGGTCGACGTAGCGGTCCTCGAGCTGGACCGGGATGTCGTCCTCGGCATGCAGCAGGATGGAATGGAACACCGGATCGCCGGCGCGCAGGCCGAGGGCGCGGGCGATGTCGGCGTTGCTCTTTTCCTTGCGCAGGACGAGAACCTGGGCGCTGTGCCGGCGGCCGCGCGCGGCGATCTCGTCGGCGATGTTGCGCACCTCGAACAGCGCCGATTGCGCCTTGGGCTCGGCGACGAAGGTGCCGACGCCCTGGACCCGCACCAGCCGGCCCTCCATGGTGAGCTCGCGGAGCGCGCGGTTGATGGTCATGCGGCTGACGCCGAGGTCGCGCACCAGCTCCGATTCCGAGGGGATGCGGTCGCGCGCCTGCCACTCGCCGGAATCGATCCGCTCGGTGATCATGCGCTTGACGCGCGAATAGCGGGGCAGGAGTTCGTTATTCAACGGATTCATGTCCGATCTTGTCTAGACAGGCTTATGCCAGACATGATCTGTAACCACAAGCATTCCAAGCCTTTCACCGATCCGAGACCGCCGCCCCGATGACGACACTTCACGCGCCGCTTGCCTGGTTCGCCGATGGATGGCGGGCCGATACCCGGATCACCGTGGACGCGGCCGGCGCTATCGCCGCCATCGCGCAAGGCCCAGCGCAGGCGGGCGACGAGCGTCTTGCCGGGCCGCTGCTGCCCGGCATGCCGAACCTGCATTCGCACGCCTTCCAGCGCGCCATGGCGGGCTTGGCCGAGGAGGCGCTCAATCCCGAGGACAGCTTCTGGACCTGGCGCGAGCTGATGTATCGCCTGGTCGGCCGGATCACGCCGGAGCATACGCAGGCGATCGCCACGCATCTCTATATCGAGATGCTGAAGGGCGGCTACACGAGCGTGGCGGAGTTCCACTACCTGCACCACCAGCCCGGCGGCGCGCCCTATGCGAACCGTGCCGAGATGTCGGAGCGCATCGCCGGCGCGGCGCAGGCGGCGGGGATCGGCCTCACGCTGCTGCCGGCCTTCTATGGCCATGGCGGCTTCGGCGCCAAGCCGCTGGCGGAAAAGCAGCTGCGCTTCCGCAACGATGTCGACGGCTATCTGAAGTTGCTGGAGGGCGCTGCCAGGGCCTGCGCGCGGATCGGCGCCGATTGGGGCCTCTGCTTCCACTCGCTGCGCGCGGCAACGGCCGGGAACATCGGCGGCGTCCTCGACGCGCACAAGGGCCAAACCCGGCCGGTCCACATCCACATCGCCGAGCAGACCAAGGAGGTCGAGGATTGCCTCGCCTGGTCGAACCAGCGCCCGGTCGAGTGGCTCTACAACAATGCTGCCGTCGACGCGCGCTGGTGCCTGATCCACGCCACCCATGTCGATGCGGGCGAGGTCGCGCGCATGGCGAAGAGCAAGGCGGTCGTCGGCCTGTGCCCGACCACGGAAGCCAATCTCGGCGATGGCCTGTTTCCGGCACAGGAGTATCTCGCCGCCGAGGGCCGCTTCGGCATCGGCTCGGATTCGCATGTCTCGGTCAGCGCGCTCGAGGAACTGCGCTGGCTGGAATACGGCCAGCGCCTGAAGCACGAGCGGCGCAACCGCCTGAGCGCCAGGGGCAAGACCGAAGTGGGCGAGACCCTGTTCGCCGCGACGCTTGCCGGCGGCGCGCAGGCGCTGGGCAAGCAGACCGGCGCCATCGCGGTGGGGAACCGCGCCGACCTCGTCGTGCTGGACGGAACGCAGGCCATGCTGGCCCATGTCGCGCCGGAAAAGCTGCTCGGCCGCTGGCTGTTCGGCGGCGGCGATGCCTGGGTCAAGGATGTGATGGTCGCCGGCAAATGGGTGGTGAGGGATCGCCACCATGCCGGCGAGGAAGCGGCGCAAGCCGCATTCGCGCGCGCGATGTCGGAGTTGATGGCGGGCTAGATCAGACCGGCCGCCAGTCGATCATCGCCTGGACGAAGCGGCGCAGGATCGGTTGCACTTCTTCCGCCAGATCGGGGCGATAGGCGAAGGGGGCGTCCTCGTTCATGTAGGTGCGCTGCGCCAGTTCGAGCTGCACGGCGTGCACGCCGCGGCGCGGCTGGCCGTAGTGGCGCGTGATGTGGCCGCCCTTGAAGCGGCCGTTCACCACATGCCGGTAGCCTGGCGCATTGCAGATTGCCGCCAAGCGGTCGCTCAGGTCCTTGGCGCAGCTGGCGCCGTCATTGGTGCCGATGTTGAAGTCCGGCAGCGGGCCGTCGAACAGCCGCGGAACTTCGCCGCGGATCGAATGCGCGTCGAACAACAGGGCGTAGCCGAACTCGCCCTTGATGCGGTTGATCTCGGCCATCAGCTTGCCGTGATAGGGGCGCCAGATCTGCTCCTTGGCGACATCCTTCATCGCATCGCCGCGCGTGAAGCCGGGCCGGAAAATGGAGGTGCCGTCAAACTGGATGTCCGGGAACAGGCCGGTCGTCGCGGTCTGGTAGAGCGCAGCGTCGTTCTCCGGCCGGTTCAAATCGATGGTCAGCCGCGAATAGCGCGCGGTGATGACGCTGGCCCCCAGCTCCGCCGCGAAGCCATAGAGACGCGGGATGTGCCAGTCGGTGTCGGGCAGGCTGAGCGCTTCGTTGGTCAGCAAGTTGCCCAGCTCGCGCGGCAGGAGGGTGCCGGGATGCGGCATGGAGATGAGCAGGGGGCTGTCGCCGCGGTGAAAATCGAAGGGCCGCTCGATGTTCATGCGCCGGATCCGCCGATCTTCTGCACCGTCATGACGGCGAGGCGCGTGGGGCGCGGCGTGCTGACGACGATGGGTGCCGCCGTCTCGGCGACCCAGCTGTCGCCGGTTGCCAGCAGCGTGCCTTGCAGCTCGACGGCGCCGTCCAGCACGTGGAGCGCGGCGATGGAGGGGTCGAGCGATCTGGTCTCGCCGGCCGAGAGCGCCACGATCTGGAGGTCGCCCCGGCCATGGGCGCGCGCCACCATGAAATTGAAGTCGCGGATCGGCCCGTTGATGAGGCGGCAATCGGTCTTGACGTCGCCCGAGAAGGCGAGCGGCTCGAATTGCCGCTCCACCCGGCGGGTGCCGAGATCGGCGATCCGCAGTTCCATGCCCTTGCCCTCGATCACCGTGATCCAGCGATCGATGCCGGGAAAGGCGGAGAAGGGGCCGTCGCTCGCCACGTCGGCGATGCTGAGGCGCCAGAGCATGGCGCCGTCGGGACCAACAGCCTTCCAGATCTCGGCGGTGACGCCGCCGCCATTCTTCCAAGGCATCCGCTGGTAGTCGCTGCTGCGCAGGATCCGGCCGGCCATGATCAGAAGGCTCTCCGCCGCCATTGGCCGGCCTGCACGACGCCGACGCAGGGATGACTGCCCAGCCAATAGCTGAGCTCAGCCGGGCGGTTGATGTCCCAGATCGCCAGGTCGGCGGCGTAGCCGGCCTTCAGCACGCCATGGCTGGCGCCCATGCCGAGCGCGGCGGCGGCGTGGCGGGTGACGCCGGCCAGCGTCTCCTCCGGGGTCATGCGGAACAGGGTGCAAGCCATGTTCATCATCAGCAGCAGCGACAGGGCGGGCGACGAGCCCGGATTGCAATCGGTGGAGATCGCCATGCGCACGCCGTGCTTGCGCAGCAGGTCGACCGGCGGGACCTGCTTCTCGCGCAGGAAATAGAACGCCCCGGGCAGCAGCACACCGACAGTGCCGCTTGCCGCCATCGCGGCGATGCCGGCCTCGCTGGAATACTCGATGTGGTCGGCCGAGAGCGCGTTGAAGCGCGCCGCGAGCGCCGCGCCGCCCATGTCGGACAGCTGGTCGGCATGCAGCTTCACCGGCAGCGACAGCTTCTTCGCCGTGTTGAAGACGCGCTCGGTCTGCGCGACGGTGAAGGCGATGCGCTCGGAGAAGGCGTCGACGGCATCGGCCAGCCCTTCGGCGGCCACCGCAGGCAGGATTTCGTTGCAAACGAGGTCGATGTAGTCGTCCGGGCGGCCGGCATATTCCGGCGGCAAGGCATGGGCGGCGAGGCAGGTGGTCCTGACCGTGACGCCACTGTCCTCCCCGAGCGCGTGGGCGACGCGCAGCTGTTTCAGCTCGTTGTCGACATCCAGACCGTAGCCGGACTTGATCTCCAGCATGGTCACGCCCTCGTCCGCCATGCGGTCCAGGCGATCACGCGCCGTTCGCAGCAGGTCGGCCTCGCTCGCCGCGCGGGTCGCCTTCACCGTGGAGACGATGCCGCCGCCGGCCTTGGCGATGTCCTCGTAGCTGGCGCCGCCCAGGCGCAGCTCGAATTCATGCGCCCGCTCGCCGCCGAAGACGAGATGGGTGTGGCAATCGATCAGCCCCGGCGTGACCCAGCGCCCGGCAAGGGACGCGGTTTCCTGCGCCGCCTGCCGCGGCAGGTTGGCGCGCCGGCCGATCCAGGCGATGCGGTCGCCGGCGAGCGCGATCGCCGCGTCCTCGACAATGCCGTAGCCATCGCCATCCATCGTGGCGGCGCGGCAATCGGTCAGCAGCAGGTCCCAGGCGGGCTCGGAACTCATCGCGACTCAAGCATTGATCATCGGCAGGTTCAGATGCTGCTCCCGCGCGCAGTCGATGGCAATCTGATAGCCGGCGTCAGCATGACGCATCACCCCGGTGCCCGGGTCGTTGGTCAGGACGCGCTCGATGCGGCGCGCCGCCTCCGCCGTGCCGTCGCAGCAGATGACCATGCCGGAATGCTGCGAGAATCCCATGCCGACGCCGCCGCCGTGATGCAGGCTGACCCAGGTGGCGCCGGAAGCGCAATTGAGCAGGGCATTGAGCAGCGGCCAGTCGGAGACGGCGTCGGAGCCGTCCTTCATGCCCTCGGTCTCGCGGTTCGGGCTGGCGACGGAGCCGGAATCCAGGTGGTCGCGGCCGATGACGATGGGGGCCTGCAGCTCGCCCTTCGCCACCATCTCGTTGAAGGCGAGGCCGAGGCGCGCACGGTCGCCCAGGCCGACCCAGCAGATGCGGGCGGGGAGGCCCTGGAACTTGATGCGCTCCCGGGCCATGTCGAGCCAGTTGTGCAGATGCGCGTCGTCGGGGATCAGCTCCTTCACCTTGGCGTCGGTGCACGCGATGTCCTCGGGCGCACCCGAGAGTGCGGCCCAGCGGAAGGGGCCTACGCCGCGGCAGAACAGGGGGCGGATATAAGCGGGCACGAAGCCGGGGAAATCGAAGGCGTTGGGAACGCCGGTCTCCTGCGCCATCTGCCGGATGTTGTTGCCGTAGTCGAAGGTGGGGATGCCCTGCTGGTGGAAGCCGAGCATGGCGCGCACCTGCACCGCCATCGATTCTTTCGCCGCCTTCACCACGGCGTCGGGATCGCGCTGGCGCATGTCGGCGGCCTTGGCCAGCGACCAGCCCGCCGGCAAATAGCCGTTCAGCGGATCATGGGCGCTGGTCTGGTCGGTGACCATGTCGGGCCGCAGGCCACGCTTCAGGATCTCCGGGAAAATCTCGGCGGCGTTGCCGAGCAGGCCGATGGAGATCGGCTTGCCGTCTTTCTTGGCGCGCTCCAGCATCGCCAGCGCCTCGTCGAGCGAGTTCGTCTTGGTGTCGAGGTAGCGCGTCTCCAGCCGCTTCTCGATACGCGACGGCTCGCATTCGACCGCCAGCATCGAGGCGCCGGCCATCGTCGCGGCCAGCGGCTGCGCGCCGCCCATGCCGCCCAGCCCGCCGGTCAGGATCCAGCGGCCCTTGAGATCGCCGCCGTAGTGCTGCCGGCCCGCCTCGGCGAAGGTCTCGTAGGTGCCCTGCACGATGCCCTGGCTGCCGATATAGATCCAGGAACCGGCCGTCATCTGGCCGTACATCATCAGGCCCTTGGCATCGAGCTCGCGGAAATGCTCCCAGGTTGCCCAATGTGGCACCAGGTTCGAATTCGCCAACAGGACGCGGGGCGCATCCTTGTGGGTACGGAACACGCCGACCGGCTTGCCGGACTGGATCAGCAGCGTCTCGTCGTCGTTCAGCTTTTTCAGCGTCTCGACGATGCGGTCGAAGCATTCCCAGTTGCGCGCGGCGCGGCCGATGCCGCCATAGACCACCAGCTCGTTCGGGTTCTCCGCCACCTCCGGGTCGAGGTTGTTCATCAGCATCCGGAGCGGCGCCTCGGTCAGCCAGGACCTGGCGCTGAGGGTCTTGCCGCGGGGGGCGCGGATCACGCGGGCGTTGAAGCGGGTTCCAGTCATGTCGGGCCTCACTGATCAACTTGTATATACAAGTCTATACAGCACACTTTTGACGCCCTCAAGGGCGATGCTGGTAGGAACGGGCCGGCGTGGTTAAGGTCCGGGCGGCGCAAGGGGAAGTCTCAGTGACGGCGGCGGCGAAATCCAGCAAATACGCATTGGGGGTGGTCTGCTGCTGTCTTGCCACTCTGGGCTGGAGCCTGAGCGGATTGTTCGTCCGCACGGCCCCTGAACTGGACGGCTGGTCGGTGAACGGCTACCGCGCACCGGCCACCTCGATCTGCCTGCTGATCTATCTCGCGTTGCGCTATCGCGGGGCGATTTGGAGCCATCTCTGGCCGCGGCGACAGCCCCACGCGCTGCTGATCGCCGGCGCCTATTTCGCCGCCGGCTCGACCCTCTACGTGGTGGCGCTCACCAAGGGCACTGTCGCCAGCGTCTCGGTCCTCGGCGCCACCGCGCCGTTCTTCGCGGCGATGCTGGCCTGGCTGCTGATGCGGGAGCGCACCTCGGCCGTCTCCCTGGCCGCCACCCTGATCGCCCTGATCGGAGTCGGAATCGTGGTGCAGGCGGAGGCGGGCGCGTTGGCGACCGGTTGGCTGGCCGCGACGATTTCCCTGGGTTACGCCTTCTGCTTCGCTGGCCAGACTGTGACCCTGCGCAAATTCCGCGACCTCGAGATGGTGCCGGGCATCCTCTATGGCGGGGTGATGGTGTTCGTCTTCATCACGCTGTTCGTCGGCCTGCCGCTGCTGCCGGCGCGGCAGATCGGCCTGCTGTCGCTGATGGCGCTGGTGCAGTTGGCCCTGCCACTCATCCTCTTTGCCATTGGCGCCAAGCATCTGCCGGTGGTTCCCGCGATGCTCATAGCGCTCGCGGATGTGGTATTGAATCCGTTCTGGGTGTGGCTCGCCTATGGCGAGGAAGCGCCCCAGGGCACTGTGGCCGGCGGCACCTTAATCCTGGCGGCGATCATCGGCGCGACGCTGGTGGAAAGCCGCCGGCAGCGGCTGATCACCGCGGCGGCACAAGCGGAGGGCAGGGCGCCATGACCCATCAGCACCATTTCTCGGCCATGAACCTGATGAGCGAGATCGTCGACGATACCGAGGGCGACTCGCGACTGTGGATCCAGTTGACCGAGGATGTGCGGCAGCGGCCGCTGCTGTTCGACTGCACCAATGGCGCCTGGTCCAACCTGCTCAGCATCCGGCCGGGTGGCCAACTGGCCTGCCACTATCACACCGGTCCCGTGCACGCCTTCACGCTCAAGGGCTCCTGGCGCTATCTGGAGCACGACTGGACATCGGCCCAGGGCACCTTCGTCTATGAGCCGCCGGGCGAGATCCATACCCTCCAGGCCGACCCGAAGGCCGGCATGACGACGTTTTTCGTCACCCGCGGCGCGCTGATCTATACCGACAAGAGCGGGCACCAGATCGGCTACGAGGATGTCTTCACCCGGCTTGCGAGATTTCGGCGGCACCTGGCTGAAAACAGCCTCGATCCGGCGATCGCGGACCGCATGATTCGCTAGGGTTTGGAGGCCCTTGACCAATTGTTGACGGCCAATGTTGACACTCCAAAGGCCATCATATAGATGAGCGCCACCGCAATGCGGTGCCCAATGCGCGGGCGTAGCTCAGTTGGTTAGAGCGCCGGCCTGTCACGCCGGAGGCCGCGGGTTCAAGTCCCGTCGCTCGCGCCATTTCCCCACCCGTTCCGGGTCCGGGGGCGACCTCCGCTATCCCTCCCTAACATCCCGTAATTAAACGCTATTTAGCGTTGACGCGGTGTTTTTTACGCTTTCGCACTGCGACATACGGCACTATAGTAGCGGCGCTTTCGATGGGGGCTGAGTCGGCTTCCTTTGCGGTCCCGCCAGTGCCGCAGGGGCGAGGGGTTAGGGTGGCCGGTGGCCACGGGTCGACAGGCCGGTCTCGGGTGATGGGATGAACGAGCTCTTAAGCGAATATCTGCCGGTCCTGATCTTCATCGTTGTGGCGACGGGGCTCGCGGCCGTCATGGTCATCGCCTCCTTGATCATCGCCTGGCAGAAGCCCGATTCCGAGAAGCTGTCGCCCTATGAATGCGGCTTCGACGCCTTCGACGATGCCCGCCGGCAGTTCGACGTGCGCTTCTACCTCGTCTCCATCCTGTTCATCATTTTCGATCTCGAAGTGGCCTTCCTGTTTCCCTGGGCCGTGTCGCTTGGCGATATCGGCGTGTTCGGTTTCTGGTCGATGATGATTTTCCTGGGCGTGCTCACGGTCGGGTTCATCTACGAGTGGAAAAAGGGCGCGCTGGAGTGGGAGTAACGATATGGCGAATGCCCAGCAGCAACTAGGCGCGGGACAGCCGCTGCCGCCCGGCCCGGCGCAGGATGCCGTGCTGAAATCCGTCACCGACGAGCTCTCCGACAAGGGTTTTGTCGTCGCCCAGCTCGACAAGGTGGTGAACTGGGCGCGCACCGGCTCGCTCTGGCCGATGACCTTCGGGCTGGCCTGCTGCGCCGTCGAGATGATGCACGCCTACATGGCGCGCTACGACCTCGACCGCTTCGGCGTGGTGCCGCGCGGCACGCCGCGGCAGTCCGACGTGATGATCGTCGCCGGCACGCTGACCAACAAGATGGCCCCGGCCCTGCGCAAGGTCTACGACCAGATGGCCGAGCCGCGCTGGGTCATCTCCATGGGCTCCTGCGCCAATGGCGGCGGCTACTACCACTACTCCTATGCCGTGGTGCGCGGCTGCGACCGCATCGTGCCGGTCGACGTCTATGTGCCCGGCTGCCCGCCGACCGCCGAGGCGCTGGTCTACGGCGTGCTGCAGCTGCAGAAGAAAATCCGCCGCACCGGCACCATCGCGCGTTGACCGTTCAGGGATTGCACCAGCCATCATGACCAACGTCTACCGCGAACTGGGCGACTTCATCTCCACGGCGCTGGGCGCCGCGCTGGGCTCCGTCGAGGTCAAGCTGGGCGAGTTGATGGTCACCTGCGCGCCGGACCAGCTGCTGAAGGTGGTGAAGTTCCTGCGCAACGACAGCAATTGCCGCTTCGAGATGCTGGTCGATATCTGCGGCGTCGACTATCCCGACCGCGAGAAGCGCTTCGATGCCGTCTACAACCTGCTGAGCCTCAAGCACAACTACCGCATCCGGGTGAAGGTGGCGGTGAGCGAGGACGAATCGGTGCCCTCGCTGGTCGATCTCTATCCCAGCGCCGGCTGGTTCGAGCGCGAGGCCTATGATCTCTACGGCATCTTCTTCGACGGCAACCCGGATCTGCGCCGCATCCTCACCGATTACGGCTTCGAGGGACATCCGTTCCGCAAGGACTTCCCGCTGACCGGCTATGTCGAGGTGCGCTACGACGAGGACCAGAAGCGCGTGATCTACGAGCCGGTGAAGCTGCAGCAGGAGTTCCGCAGTTTCGATTTCGAGAGCCCGTGGGAGGGCATGCTGCAGCCGCGGCGCGTGCTTCCGGGCGACGAGAAGGCGTCGTAAGCCATGGCCGAAACCCAGATCAAGCCGCTCACCATGAATTTCGGGCCGCAGCATCCGGCGGCCCACGGCGTGCTGCGCATGGTGATGGAGATGGACGGCGAGGTGGTGCGCCGCATCGACCCGCATGTCGGCCTGCTGCACCGCGGCACCGAGAAGCTGATCGAGTACAAGACCTATCTGCAGGCGATCCCGTATTTCGACCGCCTCGATTACGTCTCGCCGATGTGCCAGGAGCACGCCTTCGTGCTCGCGGTGGAAAAGCTGATGGGGCTCGAAGTGCCGGCCCGCGGCCAGTATATCCGCGTGCTGTTCGACGAGATCACCCGCATCCTCAACCACCTGCTGAACATCCCGGCCTACGCGATGGACGTGGGCGCGGTGACGCCGTTCCTCTGGGCCTTCGAGGAGCGCGAGTTGCTCATGGAGTTCTACGAGCGGGTCAGCGGCGCGCGCCTGCATGCGGCCTACTATCGGCCGGGCGGCGTGCATCAGGACCTGCCGGCCGGCATCCTCGACGACATCGCCGCCTGGGCGGCGAAGTTCCCGCGAGTGATCAGCGACCTGGAAGGGCTGCTGACCGAGAACCGCATCTTCAAGCAGCGCCTGGTCGATGTCGGCACCGTCTCGAGCGAGGATGCCATCGCCTGGGGCTTCACCGGACCGATGCTGCGCGCCTCGGGCGTGCCGTGGGACCTGCGCAAGTCGCAGCCCTACATGGTCTACGACAAGATGGATTTCGACATCCCGGTCGGCCACAACGGCGATTGCTACGATCGCTACCTGGTGCGCGTCGCCGAGATGAAGGAATCGCTGAAGATCATCAACCAGTGCGTCCAGCAGATGCCGGGCGGCCCGGCAAGCTCGGTCGACCGCAAGGTGGCGCCGCCGCCGCGCGCCGACATGAAGCGGTCGATGGAAGCGCTGATCCACCACTTCAAGCTCTATACCGAGGGCTTCCACGTCCCGGCGGGCGAGACCTACACGGCGGTCGAGGCGCCCAAGGGCGAGTTCGGCGTCTATCTGGTCAGCGACGGCAGCAACCGGCCGTACCGCTGCAAGATCCGCGCCCCGGGATTCCCGCACCTGCAGGCGATGGAGTTCTGCTCCAAGGGCTACATGCTGGCGGATTCGGTGGCGATCCTCGGTTCCATGGACATCGTGTTCGGCGAGATCGATCGATGAGCAGCAGCAACGAAAACGCGATCCAGCCGGCGAGCTTCGCCTTCAGCGCGGAGAACCGCGCCGAGTGCGACCGCATCATCGCCAAGTATCCGAAGGGTCGCCAGGCCAGCGCCGTGCTGCCGCTGCTCTACGTGGCGCAGCGCCAGGAGGGCTGGGTGCCGCGCGCGGCGATGGACGTGATCGCTGGCATCCTCGACATGGCGCCGATCCGCGTCTACGAGGTCGCGACCTTCTATACGATGTTCAACCTGAAGCCGGTCGGCAAATACCATCTGCAGGTCTGCCGCACGACGCCGTGCTGGCTGCGCGGGGCCGACCAGATGAGCGAGACCTGCCAGCGGAAGCTCGGCATCGGCCTGAAGGAAACCACCAAGGACGGCATGTTCTCGCTGGTCGAGGTCGAGTGCCTCGGCGCCTGCGCCAACGCGCCGGTGGTGCAGGTCAACGACGACTTCTACGAGGATCTCGACCCGAAGAAGCTGGAATGGCTGCTGGACGAGCTGGCTGCCGGGCGCAAGCCGCAATACGGCTCGCAGATCGGGCGGCAGGGCGCCGCACCCGAAGGCGGCCCGACGACGTTGAAGGATGTCCCGGCAAAGCCGGCGACACCCGCCGAGTGAGCGCATCATGCTGAAAGACCAGGATCGCATCTTCCTCAATCTCTACGGCCAGGACGATTGGCGCCTTGCCGGCGCGCGGCGGCGGGGGATCTGGAGCAACACCAAGGATCTTCTGGCGATGGGGCGCGACGCCATCATCGACGAGATCAAGAAATCGGACCTGCGCGGCCGCGGCGGGGCGGGCTTCCCGACCGGCCTCAAATGGTCGTTCATGCCGAAGCAGTCCGACGGCCGGCCCGCTTATCTGGTGGTCAATGCCGACGAATCCGAGCCCGGCACCTGCAAGGACCGCGAGATCCTGCGCTACGACCCGCATATCCTGATCGAGGGGTGCCTGGTCGCCGGCTTCGCCATGGGCACGGTCGCCACGTATATCTACATCCGCGGCGAGTTCTACAACGAGGCGCGCCACCTTCAGGCCGCGATCGACGAGGCCTATGAGGCGGGGCTGATCGGCAAGAACGCCTGCGGGTCGGGCTATGACCACGACGTCTACCTGCATCGCGGCGCCGGCGCCTATATCTGCGGCGAGGAAACGGCGCTGCTCGAGAGCCTCGAGGGCAAGAAGGGTCAGCCGCGCCTGAAGCCGCCTTTCCCGGCGGCGGTGGGCCTCTATGGCTGCCCGACCACGGTCAACAACGTCGAGTCGATTGCCGTCGCGCCGACCATCCTGCGCCGCGGGTCGGCGTGGTTCGCCGGATTGGGCCGGCCGAAGAACACCGGCACCAAGCTGTTCTGCGTCTCCGGCCATGTCAACAAGCCCTGCACCTTCGAAGAGGAGATGGGCATTCCGCTGAAGGAGCTGCTCGAGCGGCATTGCGGCGGCGTGCGCGGCGGCTGGGACAACCTGCTGGCGGTCATTCCCGGCGGCGCCTCGGTGCCGGTGCTGCCGAAATCGATCTGCGACGAAGTCCTGATGGATTTCGATTCCTTGCGCGCGGTCCAGTCGGGCCTCGGCACCGCCGCGGTCATCGTCATGGACAAGTCGACCGACATCGTCGCGGCCATCGCGCGACTGTCGCATTTCTACATGCATGAGAGCTGCGGCCAGTGCACGCCGTGCCGCGAGGGCACCGGCTGGATGTACCGCATGATGCAGCGCATGGTGAAGGGCGACGCCGACCTCGCCGAGATCGACCTGCTGCTCGAGGTCACCAAGCAGATCGAGGGCCACACCATCTGCGCGCTGGGCGACGCCGCCGCCTGGCCGATCCAGGGCCTGTTCCGCCATTTCCGTCCCGAAGTCGAGCGCCGCATCCGCGACTACCGCGGGCGCAAGGCCGCCGAGTAAGAGCGATCGCCCATGCCAAAAATGACCATCGACGGGATCGAGATCGAAGTGCCGGCCGGCATCACCGTGCTGCAGGCCTGCGAAATGGCCGGCCGGGAGATCCCGCGCTTCTGCTATCACGAGCGGCTGTCCGTCGCCGGCAATTGCCGCATGTGCCTGGTCGAGCAGGAGAAGGCGCCGAAGCCGATCGCCAGCTGCGCCATGCCGGTTGCCGACGGCATGGTGATCAAGACCGACACGCCGATGGTGAAGAAGGCGCGCCAGGGCGTGATGGAGTTCCTGCTCATCAACCATCCGCTGGATTGCCCGATCTGCGACCAGGGCGGCGAATGCGACCTGCAGGACCAGGCGATGGCCTTCGGCCACGGCGCCTCGCGCTACCGCGAGGAGAAGCGCGCGGTGCCGGACAAGGAGCTCGGCCCGATCGTCAAGACGGTGATGACCCGCTGCATCCAGTGCACCCGCTGCATCCGCTTCGCGACCGAGGTCGCGGGGGTCGAGGTGCTGGGCGCGACCGGCCGCGGCGAGCACATGGAGGTCGGCACCTATGTCGAGAAGACGATCAATTCCGAGCTCTCCGGCAACCTGGTCGATCTCTGCCCGGTCGGCGCGCTGACCTCGAAGCCCTATGCTTTCATCGCCCGGCCGTGGGAGCTGCGGAAGACGGAATCCGTGGACGTCATGGACGCGGTCGGCTCGGCCATCCGCCTCGACGCGCGCGGCCGCGAAGTGCTGCGCATCCTGCCGCGCACCAATGATGACGTGAACGAGGAATGGCTGGCCGACAAGGCGCGCTATGCCATCGACGGGCTGAAGCGCCAGCGTCTCGACCGGCCCTATATCCGGGTCGACGGCAAGCTGCGCCCGGCCACCTGGCCGGAAGCTCTGGACGCGGTGGCGAAGCGCCTCTCGGGCCTGGCCGGCAACCGGATCGCCGCCGTCGCCGGCGACCAGGCCGACGTCGAATCCATGTTCGCGCTGAAGGGGCTGCTGGCCGCGCTCGGCTCCGGCAACCTCGATTGCCGGCAGGACGGCGCCGCGCTGGACCCGAGGGCGCGCGCCTCGTGGCTGTTCAATTCCACCATCAACGGCATCGACAAGGCCGACGCGATCCTGATCGTCGGCAGCAATCCGCGCTGGGAAGCGCCGGTCCTCAACGCGCGGATCCGCAAGCGCTACCTGAAGGGTGGGCTCAAGGTCGGCGTGATCGGGCCGCAGCTCGACCTGACCTATCCCTACCAGCATCTCGGACAGACCGCCGACGCGCTGGGCCAGGTGGCGGGAAGCGCGTTCGGCGACGTGCTGAAGAACGCCAAGGCGCCGATGCTGATCCTGGGGCAGGGGGCGCTGCGCGGGGCCGAGGGCGCCGCGGTGCTGGCCCAGGCGCGCAAGCTGGCCGAGGGCTGCAACCTCGTCCGCGAGGATTGGAACGGCTTCAACGTGCTGCAGACCGCCGCGTCCCGCGTGGGCGGGCTGGAGATCGGCTTTGTGCCGCAGCAGGGCGGCCGCGACGTGGCCGGCATCCTCGACAGCGCGGCGAAGGGCGAGATCGAGTTCGTCTATCTGCTCGGCGCCGACGAGGTCGACATGGCGAAGCTCGGCAAGGCCTTCGTGGTCTATCAGGGCCATCACGGCGATGCCGGCGCGCACCGCGCCGACGTGGTGCTGCCCGGGTCGGCCTATACCGAGAAGTCGGGCATCTATGTGAACACCGAAGGGCGGCCGCAGATGACCCGCGCCGCGGTCGCGGCGCCGGGCGATGCCAGGGAGGATTGGGCGATCCTGCGCGCGCTTTCCGAGAAGCTCGGCAAGGCGCTGCCCTATGACTCGCTCGACCAGCTGCGCAAGGCGCTGTTCGCCGTGGCACCGCATCTGCAGAAGCTGAATGTCGTCACCCCGGCGCGCTGGGAGAATTTCGGCGCGGAGGGCGCGGTGACGGCGCGGGCCTTCCATCTGCCGATCGCCAACTACTACATGACCGACCCGATCAGCCGGGCTTCCGAAACCATGGCCAAATGCACCGCGGCATTCATCGCGCCGGCGAGCGGGACGGGGACTCATGGCTGAGCTGATGGCCTTCTTCGACACGTCGGTCGGGCTGACGATCCTCATCCTGATCGAGATCCTGGCCGTGGTGGTGCCGCTGCTGGTCGCGGTCGCCTATCTCACCTATGCCGAGCGCAAGGTGATGGCGGCGATGCAGATGCGCCGCGGCCCGAACGTGGTCGGCCCCTGGGGCCTGCTGCAGCCCTTCGCCGACGGGCTCAAGCTGCTGCTGAAGGAAACCATCATCCCGACGGGTGCCAGCCGCATTCCGTTCCTGGTGGCGCCGATGATCACCTTCACCCTCGGCCTGATCGCCTGGGCGGTGATCCCCTTCGGCGAAGGCATCGTCATCGCCGACCTCAATGTCGGCATCCTCTATCTCTTCGCCATCTCCTCGCTCGGCGTCTACGGCGTGGTGGTGGCCGGCTGGGCCTCTAACTCCAAGTACCCGTTCCTCGGCGCCCTGCGCTCCGCCGCGCAGATGGTGAGCTACGAGGTCTCCATCGGCTTCGTGCTGGTGACCGTGCTGCTCTGCGTCGGGTCGCTCAACCTCTCCGACATCGTGCGGGCGCAGAAGCACATCTGGTTCGTCATCCCGCTGCTGCCGATGGCGGTGATCTTCTTCATCTCGGCGCTGGCCGAGACCAACCGCCCGCCCTTCGACCTGCCGGAAGCGGAATCGGAGCTGGTGGCCGGCTATTTCTCCGAATACTCGGCGATGACCTTCGCGCTCTTCTTCCTCGGCGAATACGCCAACATCTGGCTGATGAGCGCGATGACCTCGATCCTGTTCCTCGGCGGCTGGCAGCCGGTCTTCGGCTGGGAGCCGTTCGCCGAGGGAAGCTGGCTGCAGATCGTCTGGCACGGCATCTGGTTCGCGGCCAAGATTGGCTTCGTCGCCTTCTGCTTCCTGTGGGTGCGGGCGACCTTCCCGCGCTACCGCTACGATCAGCTGATGCGCCTGGGCTGGAAGGTGTTCCTGCCGTTCTCGCTGTTCTTCGTCGTGCTCACCGCCGGCGTGCTGGTCTTCTTCGACCTGCTGCCGAAGCATTGAGGCATCGCCATGTCCGTCATCAACCGCGCTGCCAAGTCCTTTCTGCTGCAAGAGCTGCTGAGCGGCATGTGGCTGACCTTGACCTACGTGTTCAAGCCGAAGGTCACCATCAACTATCCCTATGAGAAGGGGCCGCTGTCGCCGCGCTTCCGGGGCGAGCATGCGCTGCGCCGCTATCCGAACGGCGAAGAGCGCTGCATCGCCTGCAAGCTGTGCGAGGCGGTGTGCCCGGCCCAGGCCATCACCATCGAGGCCGAACCGCGCGAGGACGGCAGCCGCCGCACCACGCGCTACGACATCGACATGACCAAGTGCATCTATTGCGGCTTCTGCCAGGAGGCGTGCCCGGTGGATGCGATCGTCGAGGGGCCGAACTTCGAGTTCGCCGCCGAGACGCACGAGGAACTCTTGTACAACAAGCAGAAGCTGCTGGAGAACGGCGACCGGTGGGAATCCGAGATCGCCGCGAACCTGCGGGCGGACGCGCCGTATCGCTGACGCGCAGGCGTCGGGTCCGGGGGAGCTGGATGATCGTTCAAGCCCTAGCCTTCTATGTCTTCGCCGCCGTCGCGGTGCTGTCCGCCGTTCTGGTGGTGGTCAACCGCAACCCGGTCTATTCCGTGCTGTTCCTGATCCTGACCTTCTTCAACGCGGCCGGGCTGTTCGTGCTGCTGGGGGCCGAGTTCCTGGCGATGATGCTGGTCGTGGTCTATGTCGGCGCGGTCGCGGTGCTGTTCCTGTTCGTGGTCATGATGCTCGACATCAACTTCGCCGCCTTGCGCGAGGGCTTCGTGCGCTATGCCTGGATCGGCGCCATCATCGGCGCGGTGCTGGCGGCGGAGATCATCTTCGTGGTGTCGAGCGGCGCCATCTCGCCCGCGGCCAGCGCGCTGGGCGGGTCGCCGACGCCGGCCGGGGTCACCAACACCGAGGCGCTGGGCCGCATCCTCTACACCGACTACTTCTACCTGTTCCAGGTCTCCGGCCTTGTGCTGCTGGTCGCCATGATCGGCGCCATCGTGCTGACGCACCGGGAGCGGGCAGGGGTGAAGCGCCAGCGCATCGCCGACCAGGTGGCGCGCGACCGCCGCTCGGTCGAGCTCAAGAAGATTCCCACGGGCACGGGGGTGTAGAGCCATGGAAATCAGTCTCGGCCACTACCTGACCGTCGCCGCGATCCTGTTCACCATCGGGGTGTTCGGAATTTTCCTCAATCGCAAGAACGTCATCATCATCCTGATGTCGGTCGAGCTGATCCTGCTCTCCGTCAACATCAACCTGGTGGCGTTCTCCAGTTTCCTGGGCGACATGGTCGGCCAGGTCTTCGCCATGCTGGTGCTGACCGTTGCCGCGGCCGAGGCCGCGATCGGGCTGGCCATCCTGGTGGTCTATTTCCGCAATCGCGGCTCCATCGAGGTCGAAGACCTCAATGTGATGAAGGGGTAAGGCAGGATGGACGTCGCAATCGTAGCCCTTCCGCTGCTGGGCGCGCTGATCGCCGGGCTCGGCAATCGCCGCATCGGCGACCTCGCCGCGCAGTTCATCACCTCGGGCTTCCTGCTGCTGTCCTGCGTGCTGGCCTGGGTCGCCTTCTACCAGGTGGCGCTGCACGGCGACGTGCGCACCACCGAGCTCTTCACCTGGTTCGCCAGCGGCGCCTTCGAGGCGAAATGGGCGGTGCGCGTCGACCAGCTCTCGGCCGTCATGCTCGTTGTGGTCACCACCGTGTCGTCGATGGTGCACGTCTATTCCATCGGCTACATGAGCCACGACCATTCGAAGCCGCGCTTCATGGCCTATCTCAGCCTGTTCACCTTCTGCATGCTGATGCTGGTGACGGCCGACAACTTCATGCAGATGTTCTTCGGCTGGGAGGGGGTGGGCCTCTGCTCCTACCTGCTGATCGGATTCTGGTTCCATCGGCCGAGCGCCAATGCCGCGGCGATCAAGGCCTTCCTGGTCAACCGCGTCGGCGATTTCGGCTTCGCCCTCGGCATCATGGGCGTGTTCCTGGTCTTCGGCACCGTCGATTTCAACGCGGTGTTCTCGGCCACGCCCAACGCGGTCGGCCAGAGCTTTCATTTCCTCGGCGCCGACGTCGACATCCTGACCACGCTCTGCCTGCTGCTCTTCGTCGGCGCCATGGGCAAGTCGGCCCAACTCGGCCTACACACCTGGCTGCCGGACGCGATGGAAGGCCCGACGCCGGTCTCCGCCCTGATCCACGCCGCCACCATGGTGACGGCGGGCGTGTTCATGGTGTGCCGCCTGTCGCCGATGTTCGAATACGCGCCGGACGCCAAGATGGTCGTCACCCTGGTCGGCGCCTGCACCGCGTTCTTCGCCGCCACGATCGGCCTGGTGCAGAACGACATCAAGCGCGTGATCGCCTATTCGACCTGCAGCCAGCTCGGCTACATGTTCTTCGCCGCGGGCGTGGGCGCCTATGGCGCGGCCATGTTCCACCTGTTCACCCACGCCTTCTTCAAGGCGCTGCTGTTCCTGTGCGCCGGGTCGGTCATCCACGCCATGTCGGACGAGCAGGACATGCGCCGGATGGGCGGCATCTGGAAGCTGGTCAAGTGGACCTATGTGCTGATGTGGATCGGCAGCCTGGCGCTGGCCGGCATCCCGTTCTTCGCCGGCTACTATTCCAAGGACATCATCCTGGAATCGGCCTTCGCCGCGCATACCGGCGCCGGCACCTTCGCCTTCTGGATCGGCATCGGCGCCGCGGCGATGACGGCCTTCTATTCCTGGCGCCTGCTGTTGATGACCTTCCATGGCGAGACCCGCGCCGATCACGAGACCTATCACCACGTCCACGAAAGCCCGTGGGTGATGCTGGTGCCGCTGATCGTGCTGGCGATCGGCGCGCTGTTCTCCGGCTATCTCGGCTACGAGTATTTCGTCGGCGAGAAGTTCCCCGAGTTCTGGGGCGCATCGCTGTTCTTCGGCCCGGGGAACGAGGTGCCGCATCACGCCCACGAGGTCGAAACCTGGACCAAGCTGGCGCCGCTCGAAGTCGGCATCGTCGGCATCGCGCTTGCCTACCTGCTCTACATGTTCCGCACCGATCTGCCGGGCAAGATCGCCGGCGCCATGGGCGGACTGTACCGCTTCCTGCTCAACAAGTGGTATTTCGACGAGCTCTATGAGGCGATCTTCGTGCGGCCCGCCAAGGCGCTCGGCCTGGGCCTGTGGAAGGGCGGCGACGGCAAGATCATCGACGGCCTCGGCCCCGACGGCATTGCGGCTCTGACGCAGGAGGTCGCGCGTCGGGCGGCGCGGCTGCAATCCGGCTATGTCTATCACTACGCCTTCGCCATGCTGATCGGCGTCGTCCTGCTGGTCACTTGGTATCTGTTCGGTAGCGGTTGGTGAGTTCCGAGATGCACACGATCCCCAACCTTCTGTCGATCATCACCTTCCTGCCACTGGTGGGCGCCTTCGTCATCGCCATCATCCGCGGCGACGACGCCAATGTGGCGCGCAACGCCCGCTGGGTGGCGCTGTGGACCACCTCGATCGTCTTCCTGCTGTCGCTGCTGCTGTGGTTCGGCTTCGACCGCGCCAACCCGGGTTTCCAGTACGAGGAGCGGGCGGAGTGGATCCCGGTCCTCAATATCGCCTACCGGATGGGCGTCGACGGCATTTCCATGCCCTTCGTCCTGCTCTCCACCCTGCTGACGCCGATCTGCATCCTGGCCAGCTGGGAGGCGATCGAGGTGCGGGTCAAGGAATACATGATCGCGTTCCTGGCGCTCGAGACCCTGATGATCGGCACGTTCTGCGCCCTGGATTTCGTCGCCTTCTACGTGTTCTTCGAGGGCGTGCTGATCCCGATGTTCATCATCATCGGCATCTGGGGCGGCCCGCGCCGGGTCTATTCCGCCTTCAAGTTCTTCCTGTTCACGCTGCTCGGCTCGGTGCTGATGCTGGTCGCGATCCTGACCATGTACAACATCGCCGGCACCACCGACATTCCGACCCTGATGACGCAGCGTTTCGACCCGCATCTGCAGATCTGGCTGTGGCTGGCGCTGTTCGCGTCTTTCGCGGTGAAAGTCCCGATGTGGCCGGTGCACACCTGGCTGCCCGACGCCCATGTCGAGGCGCCGACGGCGGGTTCGGTGATCCTGGCCGGCGTGCTGCTGAAGATGGGCGGATACGGCTTCCTGCGCTTCTCCATCCCGATGCTGCCGGAGGCCTCGACGACCCTGGCGCCGCTGGTCTTCGCGCTCAGCATCGTCGCGGTCATCTACACCTCGCTGGTGGCCCTGGCGCAGACCGACATGAAGAAGCTGATCGCCTATTCCTCGGTCGCCCATATGGGCTTCGTCACCGCCGGCACCTTCACCTTCAACCGGCAGGGCGTCGAAGGCGCCATTTTCCAGATGCTGAGCCACGGCATCGTCTCCGGCGCGCTCTTCCTGTGTGTCGGCGTCGTCTATGACCGACTGCACAGCCGCGAGATCGCCCGCTATGGCGGCCTGGTCAACAACATGCCGCGCTACGCCTTCGCCTTCATGATCTTCACCATGGCCTCGGTCGGCCTGCCGGGGACCAGCGGCTTCATCGGCGAGTTCCTGGTGATGGCTGGCGCCTTCCAGGCCAGCACCTGGCTGGCGCTGTTCATCACCACCGGCATCATCCTGGGCGCGGCTTACATGCTCTGGCTCTATCGCCGCGTCATCTTCGGCAAGCTGGAGAAGGAGGATGTGAAGGGCATGCTCGACCTCAGCCCGCGCGAGGTAGCGCTGTTCGTGCCGCTGATCCTGATCGTGCTGTGGATGGGCATCTATCCGGCGAGCTTTACCTCGATCAGCGGTCCGGCGGTCGAGCAGCTCCTGGCCAACTACCACGTCGCCACCGGCACGCAGCCGGCGCCGGCCCTGATCGGCCCGGCCGCCGCCATGCCCGCGGCCGAAGCGCCGGCGACCGAAGAACCGGCGGGAACAGCCGAACCGGCGGCGGAGGGGCAGTAACATGGACATGAATGCCAGCCTGGCGCTGCCGGAAATCTGGGTCGCCATCGCGGCCATGGTCCTGCTGCTGGTCGGCGCCTTCCTCGGCGACCGGGCCATGCGGCCGATCGGGCTGCTGGCGATGGGCTCGATGGTCGTGGCGGTCATCCTGGTGCTGACCCGTGACGTCGCGGCGGGACCGCAATTTGCCTTCGGCGGCCACTTCGTGGTCGACGGTTTCGCCACCTTCAGCAAGGTGCTGACCCTGATCGCGGCTTTCGTGGCGATCTGGATGTCCTTCGCCTATGCCGAGCGGGAAGGGATGGCGCGGTTCGAGCTGCCGATCCTCATGCTGCTCGCCACCCTCGGCATGATGATGATGATCTCGGCCAACGACCTCATCTCGCTCTATGTCGGGCTGGAGCTGCAGAGCCTGGCGCTGTACGTGACCGCCGCGATCCGCCGCGACACGGTCAAGTCGACCGAGGCCGGCCTGAAGTATTTCGTCCTCGGCGCCTTGTCCTCGGGCATGCTGCTTTACGGCGCTTCGATGATCTACGGCTTCGTCGGCACCGTCGGCTTCACCGGCCTGGCCCAAGCACTTGAATCGGGGGCGCTGACCGCCGGCGTTCCGGGCATCGGCGTCATCATCGGCCTGGTGTTCCTGTGCGCCGGCCTTGCCTTCAAGATCTCCGCCGTGCCGTTCCACATGTGGACGCCGGACGTCTATGAGGGCGCGCCGACGCCGATCACCGCCTTCTTCGCGGCGGCGCCCAAGGTGGCGGCCATCGCGCTGTTCACCCGCGTCCTGGTCGAGGCCTTCGGCGGCATCACGCCGCAATGGCAACAGATCGTGTTCGCCATCTCGCTCGCTTCCATGGCGCTCGGCGCCTTCGCCGCCCTGGTGCAGAAGAACATCAAGCGCCTGATGGCCTACAGCTCCATCGGCAATATCGGCTACGCCCTGGTCGGCCTCGCCGCGGGCACCCAGCAGGGCGTCAGCGGCCTGTTGTTCTACATGGCGATCTACGTGCCGATGACGCTCGGCGCCTTCGCCGTGATCCTGGCCATGCGCCAGAAGGGACAAATGGTCGAAGAGATCAGCGACCTGGCCGGACTGGCGAAGAGCCAGCCCTGGCTGGCGCACATCTTCGCCGCCATCCTGTTCTCCATGGCCGGCATCCCGCCGCTCGCCGGCTTCTTCGGCAAGTGGATGGTGTTCGCCGCCGCGGTCAATTCCGGCCTGTTCGTGCTGGCGGTGCTGGGCGTGCTGACCAGCGTGGTGTCGGCCTATTACTACGTCCGCATCGTGAAAGTGATGTATTTCGACGAGCCGGTCGGCGTCTTCGACCGCGTCGACGGTTCGCTCAAGGTTGTGCTGGCCGCGTCGCTGGCCGTGGTGGCCATCGGCATCCTGTTCATCAATCCGCTGCAGACCTCGACCGCGGTCGCCGCGGCCTCGCTCTTCGCGGGATGAGCCTGGCTTTCCGCGTCGAGGAAGTCGCCGAGATCGACAGCACCAACGATTCCTGCCGGCAGCGCGCGCTGGCGGGCGAGCCCGCCGGCCTGGTGATTCGCGCCGATCTGCAGACCAAGGGGCGCGGCCGGCGCGGCCGTGACTGGGTTTCGCCGCCGGGCAATCTCTACACCTCGATCCTGCTGCGCCCGACGCGGCCGGCGGCCGAGATCGCCACTTTGGGCTTCGTCGCCGTGGTCGCACTCGGCGACGCGCTCGCGCCGCTGCTGCCGGCCGCGGTGGCGCTGCGCCACAAATGGCCTAACGATCTGCTGCTCGACGGCGGCAAGGTCAGCGGCATCCTGCTCGAGACCCAGGGCGTGGAGCCCGGCATTGCCGGCTTCGTGGTGCTCGGCATGGGCGTCAACATCGTCAGCCATCCGCCCGGCACGCCGTATCCGGTGACCGACCTGCGGGCGGCGGGAGCGGGGCCGATCGCGCCGCGGGCCCTTCTGGACCGGCTCCTGGCGGCCTTCGCCCCGCTCTACGAGGCCTGGGAGGAGCGCGGCTTCGCCGCCATCGAGCCGCTCTGGCGCCGCCGGGCCGCCGGGCTGGGCGAGCCGATCGAGGTGCGGCTGCAAGACAACGCGCTCCGGGGGGTCTTTCGCGACCTCGACCGCGATGGCGCCTTGCGCCTGGCGCTGCCGGACGGAAGCGAAAGGCGGGTCTCGGCCGGTGATGTATACTTTCCCGCCGCTTCATCTGGCCGGGGCCGGAGCTGACCATGCTGCTGACGATCAACGCCAACAACACCAACGTCAAATTCGCTGTCTGCAAGGACGGCCGGATGATCGCCGATTGGCGGCTCAGGACCGATGCGCAGCGCACCGCCGACCAGTATGTGGTCTGGCTGCACCAGCTGATGCAGATGGCGGGCATGTCGCTCGACCAGATCACCGGCGCCATCATCGCCACCGTGGTGCCGCAGAGCCTGTTCCACCTGACCATGCTGTGCGAGAAGCACCTGAAGACGACGCCGCTGGTGGTCGGCGATCCGGCGGTCAAGCTCGGCATCAAGGTCCTGCTCGACAAGCCGGCGGAGGTCGGCGCCGACCGCCTGGCCAACGCCATCGGCGGGCACATCCACTACAGGAAGCCGCTGGTGGTGGTGGATTTCGGCACCGCCACCACCTTCGACGTGGTCGATGGCGAGGGCAACTATGCCGGCGGATCGATCGCGCCCGGCATCAACCTCAGCCTCGACGCCCTGCATAACGCCACCGCCAAGCTGCCGCGCATCGCGGTGGAGCGGCCGGCCCGGGCGATCGGCAAGGACACCCTGGGCGCGATGCAGTCCGGGATCTTCTTCGGCTATGTCGGCCTGGTCGAGGGCATCGCGGCGCGCATCAACGCGGAATTCAAAGCCGAGCACCACGTGGAGCTGGACGTGGTCGCCACCGGCGGCCTGGCGCCGCTGTTCCACGGCGCCACGCCGGTGCTGCGTCACCTGGACCAGGAGATCACCACGCGCGGCCTGATCGAGATCTACCGGCGCAACCGCGGCTGAGAATGGAAAAGAAAGCGCTGACGAACCATCCTTGTGGAACTGGTCATGCCAGGGCTTGGCGCCCTTTTGATTCGATGTGGCATCCACGAGTTTCCTTCAAACAACCGGACTATGCCCATCGAAACTCGTGGATGGCAGGGCCAAGCCATGCCATGACGAGCGAGACGGTGACGTCGGCGGAGCATTGCCGATGACCGACACCCTCACGCCCAAGCACGACGAGCTGCTGTTCCTTGCCCTGGGCGGGGCGGGCGAGATCGGCATGAATCTCAATCTCTACGGCCATGCCGGCAAGTGGCTGATGGTCGATCTCGGCGTCACCTTCGGCGATGACTCGACGCCGGGGATCGAGGTCATCATGCCCGATCCGACCTTCATCCGGGAGCGGGTGCAGGACCTGGTGGCCATCGTCCTCACCCACGCGCATGAGGACCATATCGGCGCCGTGCCCTATCTATGGTCGCAGCTGCGCTGCCCGCTCTACGCGACGCCCTTCACCGCCTCGGTGCTGCGCCGCAAGCTGGAAGAGGCGGGGCTGCAGCACGAGGCCAGGATCACCGAGATTCCCATGTCGGGCAGGGTCGCGCTCGACCCCTTCGAGGTCGAGCTGATCACGCTTACCCATTCGATCCCCGAGCCCAACGCGGTCGTGGTGCGCACGAAGCTCGGCGCCGTGCTGCATACCGGCGACTGGAAGCTCGATCCCAACCCGCTGCTCGGGCCCACGTCGGACGAGGCGGCCTTGCGCCGGCTGGGCGATGGCGGCGTGCTCGCCATGGTCTGCGATTCCACCAACGTCTTCGTCGAGGGCCAGTCGGGGTCCGAGGCCGATGTGCGCGACTCCCTGCGCGACCTGGTGGGCAGGCTCAGGAACCGCATCGCCATCGGCTGCTTCGCCAGCAACGTGGCGCGGCTCGGCACCATCGCCGAGGTGGCGGCGGAGCATGGAAGGCAATGCGCCCTGGTCGGGCGCTCGCTCTGGCGCATGGTCGCCTCGGCGCAGGAGAACGGCTATCTGACCCACCTTCCCGAGTTCGTCGCCGAGCACGATGTCGGCTTTTTCCCGCGCGACAAGATCCTGATGATCTGCACCGGCAGCCAGGGCGAGCCGCGCTCGGCGCTGGCCCGCATCGCCCGCAACGAGCATCCACACGTCACGCTGGAAGCCGGCGACGCGGTGGTGTTTTCCTCGCGCACCATTCCGGGCAACGAGAAATCGATCGCGCGGCTGCAGAACGATCTGGCGCTGCAGGGCGTCGACGTCATCACCGACCGCGACGAGGACATCCACGTTTCCGGCCATCCCGCGCGCGACGAGCTCATCGAGATGTACCAGATGGTGCGGCCGCGCATCGCGATACCGGTTCATGGCGAGGCGCGCCATATCAAGGAGCATGTGGCGCTGGCCAAGCAATGCCAGGTACCGGAGGCGCTGGAAGCCGCCAACGGCACGGTGATCCGCCTGGCCCCCGGACCGGCGGAGATCGTCGCCCAGGTGCCGTCCGGACGCCTCGGCCTCGACGGCAAGAGCCTGATGCGACTCGACGGCGACATGCTCCGCCACCGCCACCGGATGAGCTTCAACGGCCTGATCATGGTGTCGCTGGCGCTGAACGGCGAGGGCAGGCTGCTCGGCGCGCCGCAGGTGAGCCTGGAGGGGCTGCTCGACGGCGGCGAGGCGGCTGCGGAAGCGGTCGTCGAAATGTCGCAAGCGGTCGCCGCGGCCGTCGAAGGCATGAGCCGGGCGCAGCTGATGCTGACCGACGAGGTGGCGGAATCCGCCCGGCTGGCAGCCCGGCGCTGGTTCCACAAGGCCTATGACAAGAAGCCGGTGACCAAGGTCCACGTCATGCGCCTCTGATCGCCCCATGGTGATCGCCTCGTGGGGATCGCCCCATGGTGATCCCCCGACCGTGATCGCGCCCGCCTGCGCCCTGTGCTAGTCTCCACCCATGCTCAGAGCAGTCCTCCTGGCCAGCCTTGCCATCGCGCTGACCGCCTTTCCGGCGGCGGCGGAGATCGCCGTTTCGCGCCAGGACTGCCAGCGCCTGGTCCGCCATCAGCCGGCGCCCGACGTGACCTATCAGCCGGGCGTGGACGTGCATGGCAACGCCGTGGCGCCGGCCGATCTCGGCGGCGGCCAGCAGATCGAGCTGCCCGACGTCATCTACATTCCGATCGAGGTCCTGTTGCAGGACAAATACGGCATCCCGGCCAATTCGGTGCTCTACAACGCCCGCGCCCAGGTCGGCGTGGTCGAGGTCCGCGGCAACCGGGTGTTCTACGAGGACCAGGAGCTGACCGATCCCGAGACCGCGGCCCTGGAGGCGGTCTGCCGCGACCGACTGGGAATCCACTAGAGAGGCTCGGAAAAGGCAGGAATCCGCCATTTCCGGCTCCCCGGCCGGTGGACAGGGCAGCGCCCTTTGCCTACATTCCGCCGGATTTGTCGTCCACAAAGCTCTCCACCTGAGAGGCCCAATGCGTTCGTCCCGCTTCTTCCTGCCCACGCTCCGTGAGAATCCCACCGAGGCGCAGATCGTCTCGCACCGCCTGATGCTGCGCGCCGGCATGATCCGCCAGGCCAGCGCCGGGATCTACTCCTGGCTGCCGATGGGCTTCCGGGTGCTGAAGAACATCGAGCGCATCGTGCGCGAGGAGCAGAACCGCGCCGGCTGCCAGGAAGTGCTGATGCCGACCATCCAGTCGGCCGATTTGTGGCGCGAATCCGGCCGCTACGAGGCCTATGGCAAGGAGATGCTGCGCATCACCGACCGGCACGAGCGCGAGATGCTCTACGGCCCCACCAACGAAGAGCAGATCACCCAGATCTTCCGGGATTCGGTGAAGTCGTATCGCGGCGTGCCGCAGATGCTCTATCACATCCAGTGGAAGTTCCGCGACGAGGTGCGCCCGCGCTTCGGCGTGATGCGGGGCCGCGAATTCCTGATGAAGGACGCCTATTCCTTCGACATGGATTTCGAGGGGGCGAAGCGCGCCTACAACAAGTTCTTCGTCGCCTATCTGCGCACCTTCGCGCGCATGGGCATGCGCGTCATCCCGATGGAGGCCGATACCGGCCCGATCGGCGGCAATCTCAGCCACGAATTCATCCTGCTGGCCGATACCGGCGAAAGCCAGGTGTTCTGCGACCGCGACTTCCTCGAGTTCGACGTGCTGGGCAAGGACATCTCCTACGAGGATGCCGGCGCGGTGCAAGGTGTCGTCGACCATTTCACCTCGCTCTACGCCCGCACCGACGAGAAGCACGATGCCGGCCTGTTCGAAAGCCAAGTCCCCGAGGCGCGGCGCTATGTCGGCCGCGGCATCGAGGTGGGCCACATCTTCTATTTCGGCACCAAGTATTCCGAACCGTTGAAGGCCATCGTCCAGGACAAGGACGGCAACCCGGTCACCGTGCACATGGGGTCCTACGGCATCGGCGTGTCGCGCATGCCCGCCGCCATCATCGAGGCGAGCCATGACGAGAACGGCATCATCTGGCCGGAGAGTGTGGCGCCGTTCAGGGTCGGCCTGATCAACCTCAAGGTCGGCGACGCGGCCTGCGACAAGCTCTGCGAGGACATCTACGCCAAGCTGCAAAGCAGGGGCGTCGAGGTGCTCTATGACGACCGCGACGAGCGCGCCGGCGCCAAGTTCGCCGAAATGGACCTGATCGGCCTGCCCTGGCAGATGGTGGTCGGCCCGCGCGGCGCCGCCAAGGGCCAGGTCGAGCTGAAGAGCCGCAAGACGGGCGAGAAGCTGGAGCTTGGCGTCGACGCGGCGTTCCAGCGGATCGGCGCATGATCTTTTCCGCCTTCGAGCGCCTTGTCGCCTTCCGCTACCTGCGCGCGCGGCGGGAGGAGGGCTTCGTCTCCGTCATCGCCGGCTTCTCGCTGCTCGGCATCGCGCTGGGCGTCGCGACGCTGATCGTGGTCATGTCGGTGATGAACGGCTTCCGCGCCGAGCTGCTTGGCCGCATCCTCGGCGTGCAGAGTCACATCACGATAACCTCGATGCAGGGGCCGCTGCCGAACTACCAGGAGCTTGCCGACAAGCTGAAGGTGCTGCCGGGCGTCGAGAGCGTCTCGCCGATGATCGACGGGCAGGTCTTCGCTTCGGCCAACGGCACCGGCGTAGGCGCCTATATGCGCGGCTTCCGCCAGGAGGACCTGAAAAAGCGATCGCTGCTGGCCGACAGCGTCATCGAAGGCACGCTGGACGA
Source organism: Dongiaceae bacterium (assembly GCA_039808885.1). Taxonomy (GTDB): domain Bacteria; phylum Pseudomonadota; class Alphaproteobacteria; order Dongiales; family Dongiaceae; genus Dongia_A. The sequence goes on from JBDHTX010000030.1 coordinate 28,974, forward strand.
TTTCACCGGCGAGGATGTCGCCATGGTCGGCGTCAAGATGGCGCAGAATCTTGGCCTGCATGTCGGCTCGGAGTTCAAGGCCATTTCGCCGCAGACCACGGCAACCATGGGCGGCACGCTGCCGCGCATCAAGGAGTTCCAGGTTGTCGCCATCTTCGACGTCGGCATGTACGAATACGACAGCTCCTTCATCTACATCCCGCTCGAGGCGGCGCAGGTCTATTTCAAGCAGCGCGGGGCGGTCAGCGATTTCGAGGTGATGGCGCAGAAGCTCGACCAGGTGGACGACATCAAGGTTGAGCTCGCCAAGGCGCTCGGCCCCGGTTATCGACTTTCCGATTGGCAGCTCGCCAACGCCAACCTGTTCGGCGCGATCGAGGTGGAGCGGAACGTGATGTTCCTGATCCTCACCCTCATCATCATTGTCGCCGCCTTCAACATCATCTCCGGCCAGATCATGCTCGTGAAGGAGAAGGGACGGAACATCGCCATCATGCGCACCATGGGCGCCACGCGCGGCGCCATCCTGCGCGTCTTCCTGCTCTCGGGCGCCAGCATCGGCATCGTCGGCACGGTCCTGGGCTGCATCCTGGGCACCGCCTTCGCCAGCAACATCGAGACCATCCGGCGCTTCCTGGAGGGGCTGACCGGCGTGTCCCTGTTCAACGAGACGATCTATTTCCTGTCCCGCCTGCCGGCCATCGTCGAGCCTATGGAGGTTGTCCTCATCGTCGGCATGGCGCTGCTCCTGACCCTGGTGGCCTCGCTCTATCCGGCCTGGCGCGCCGCGCGCCTCGATCCGGTGGAGGCGCTGCGCTATGAGTAGGGTCGCGCTCGAACTCAAGGGCATCCAGCAGCGTTTCCGGCAGGCCGGTAACGGTTTCCTGGAAGTGATCCGCAATGCCGACCTCAAGCTGGAGCGCGGTGAAATGGTGGCCCTGGTCGGGCCGTCGGGCTCCGGCAAGTCGACACTGCTGCACATCGCCGGGCTGCTGGAGCACCAGGCCGCGGGCGATGTGATCATCGGCGGCACGCCGACGCGTGACCTGTCGGACGACAAGCGCACGGAGTTGCGCCGCACGACGATGGGCTTCGTCTACCAGTATCACCACCTGCTGCCGGAATTCTCGGCGCTGGAGAACGTGGTCCTGCCGCAGATGATCGCCGGGAAATCCCGGTCAGAGGCGCGGGTGCGGGCAACCGAGCTGCTGCGGCGGGTCGGCCTTGGCGAGCGCCTGGATCACCGCCCGGCCAAGCTTTCGGGCGGCGAGCAGCAGCGCGTGGCGGTGGCCCGCGCCCTGGCCAACGCGCCGGCGATCGTCCTGGCGGATGAGCCGACCGGCAATCTCGATGTCCACACCGCCGAAGGCGTCTTCGACATGCTGGCACAGCTGGTGCGCGAGGACCGCGTCGCGGCCTTGATCGCCACCCACAACATGGAAATTGCCCACCGCATGGACCGTGTGGTGACCATCCGTGACGGGATGCTGGGCGCCGCATAGATCGCGTTCCGTCGGACGGCCCGCGACGTCTTCGTCGCGCATCGGACGCCACGGATGAGCCGAAAATCGGCCTAACATGCTATCATCACCGCGTCATAACAATCCTGTCATGGACGGCCTTTACGGTTTGGGCGACCGCTGAGCCGTCCTGCGAGTCCTGGCAGCGACGGAGGCCGGTTTATTCCGCTTCGTCGCCCATTCGCTGAGGAGCCCAATATGACGCGCACCCTTCATACGTCACGCCGCGATGCCTTGAAAATGCTGGGAGGCGTTCCGCTGCTTCCCCTGGCCGCCTCGGCCGCGGGAGGCGCGTCCTTCCTGTTTCGCGCCGGCCCCGCCTTCGCGACGCCGGCGGTGACCTCGGCCAGTTTCGTTTCCATGGCGGCGCCGACGCTGGACAATGCCGCGGCGATGGCCACCACCTCCGTCGGGTCGAGCCTGTCGGTCACTTTCAGCGACGGCACCCAGCAGAGCTATGCGCTGAGCTACGAGCCATTCTTCGTGACCGGCGCCGAGGTTCCCGACGGCAAGGGCGGCACGCTCATCGCCGGCGGCTATTACGACATCAAAGGCAAGCCGATCCTGGACGACTCCTCGTCCGAGGCGCAGAAGCCGCAATTCTTCTCCGATTGCCCCGATGGCTTCAGCCTGCTGAAGCTGGACAATGCCGCCGTCGAGGGCGTCCAGGGCAACGCCCTGTTCGCCGTCGTGCAGTTCGAATACACCAGCCTGAATGCCGCGGGCGGCAAGATGTACGGCCTGCTGCCGTCGCCGATTGCCGTGCTGACGCTGGACCAGGACAAGAACTCCGGCCGGTTGAAGCTGGTGAAGTATTCGGTGGTCGACACCGCCGCGGTCAACGGCCTGTGGATCACCTGCGGCGCCAGCCTGTCGCCGTGGAACACGCATCTGTCGAGCGAGGAATACGAGCCGGATGCGACGCTGGCGGAGAACAAGCAGCTGGCCGGCTTCAGCCAGAACCTGTTCGGCGATCCGGCCAAGGCCAACCCCTATCACTATGGTCACCTGCCCGAGGTGACGGTCAACCCGGACGGCACCGGTAGCGTGACCAAGCACTATTGCCTGGGCCGCATCTCGCACGAGCTGGTGCAGGTGATGCCGGATGAGCGCACCGTGCTGATGGGCGACGACGCCACCAATGGCGGCCTGTTCATGTTCGTGGCCGACAAGGCGCGTGACCTGTCCAGCGGCACGCTCTATGTCGCCAAATGGAACCAGAAGACCAAGGAGAACGGCGGTTCGGCCGATCTCGGCTGGCTCAAGCTCGGTCATGCGACCAGCGACCAGGTCAAGGCGCTGGCCGACAGCCTGAAGGCCGCCGACATCCTCGACGTGAAGACCGAGGATCCGCAGGACCCCGGCTATGTGCAGATCCCCTATGGCGGCAAGTCGAACTGGGTGAAGATCAATCCCGGCCAGGAGCTGGCCGCTGCCTTCCTCGAGACCCACCGCTATGCGGCGGTCAAGGGCGGCAGCCTCGGCTTTACCAAGATGGAGGGCACTTCCGTCAACGCGAAGGACAAGGTCGCCTATTCCGTCATCAGCTACATCAAGAAGGAAATGAAGAACGGCTCCGGCGGCATCGCTGTCGACGGCCCCAATGCCGGCGCAATCTACGCGCTGAACATGAAGGGCGGGCAGGCGGATGATACGGGTGCCGCGATCGACAGCGAGTGGGTCCCGGTCGACATGGCGGCGATCCCGGAACTGGTCGGCCAGGATCTCGAGACGCCGGACGAGATGGGCAATCTCGCCGCGATCGACAAGCTCGGCAACCCGGACAACATCAAGTTCTCCGAGCGGTTGCGCACCCTGTTCATCGGCGAGGACAGCGGCACCCACGTCAACAACTACCTGTGGGCCTTCAACGTCGATACGCGGCAGCTCTCGCGCCTGCTGTCGACGCCGTCGGGCGCGGAATCGACCGGCCTGCATGCGGTCGATGACGCCAACGGCTTCACCTACATCATGAGCAATTTCCAGCATGCCGGCGACTGGGAGCTGGAGAAGGATGCCTCGGGCAACGTCACCGGCGGCCTGCACGCGAAGGTCTACGAGAAGCTCGCGCCGCTGATCAAGGCGAACTACGCCGATGCGCGCGGCAAGCTCGGCGGCGCGGTCGGCTACCTGTCCGGCATGCCGGCGGCCTCCTAGCTTTACCCTGCGGCCAGGCGCCGCGGAGCGAATTCCCCCGGAGGATTGCCGTCTCGGCTGGAGGCGGCATTCCCCCTGTTCACTGGCCCCTCGCTCCACGGGCGAGGGGCCGTTTCTTTGCCTCCCCCTAGACAGTTTTCCACAGATGCTGTCACGGGAGCTTCATGCTGGTGTCACGGCGGGAGTCGATCCGCGCGGCCACCATCGCTCCGGGTAAAACAGTTCCTGGAATCGAGGGGAGAAGCATGTCGCATTCCAATGCGTCGTCGAAGAGCTATTCGGAATTGGTCCAGCTGCGGATGAGCCGCCGCGCGGCGTTGCTCGGCCTTGCCAGCGCCGCAACCCTGGCCGCGACCGCCGGGATGCCGCGGCTTGGCCGGGCGGCGCCGGCCACCTCGCTGAAGTTCGAGGAACTGAAGAAGGTCTACGACCAGACGCATCACGTGGCGCCGGGCTACGAGGCCAAGGTGCTGATCCGCTGGGGCGACCCGCTGACGGGCGGGGCCGCTTTCGACCCGGCCGCGATCACCGCCGACGGCCAGTCCAGGCAGTTCGGCTACAATTGCGACTTCGTCGGCTACATACCGCTGCCCTTCGGCTCGGGCAACAGCGACCATGGCCTGCTCTGCGTGAACAACGAGTATCCGGACCCGCATATCATGTGGCCGGGCATGACCGAGGACGACGCCGCGACCAAGGCGAGCGAGGACCAGATCCGCGCCATGCTGGCGGCCTGGGGCCACAGCATCGTCGAGATCAAGAAGGAGAACGGCGCCTGGTCCTATGTCCAGGACAGCCAGTACAACCGCCGCATCAACAGCTATACGGAGATCCACGTCTCCGGCCCGGCGGCGGGCCATGCGCTGCTCAGGACGTCGGCTGATCCCACCGGCACCAAGGTCATGGGCACCGGCTACAACTGCGCCGGCGGCACCACGCCCTGGGGCACGGTGCTGACCTGCGAGGAGGGCCTCTCCGACACCTTCGGCGGCGATCCGGCGAAGGCGGCCAATGCGGCGCTGCTGGAACGCTATGGCTATGACGGCTCCGACTACTACGGCTTCGCCCGGGTGGAGGCGCGCCTGCAACTCGACAAGGAGCCGAACGAGCCCAACCGCTTCGACTGGGTGGTGGAGATCGACCCCTACGAGCCTGGCGCGGCGCCGGTGAAGCGCACGGCCCTCGGCCGTTTCGGCCACGAAGGCGCCACTACCATCGTCAATAAGGACGGCCGCGTGGTGGTCTACATGGGCGACGACGACTATTTTGAATACATCTACCGTTTCGTCACCAAGGGTACCTTCAACCCGAACGACCGCGCCGCCAACAGGAACCTGCTGGACGAGGGGGAGCTGTCGGTGGCGAAGCTCGCCGACGATGGCACGCTCACCTGGCTGCCGCTGGTGCATGGCCAGAACGGCCTGACGGCCGAGAACGGCTTCGCCGACCAGGGCGAGTTGCTGATCAAGGCGCGCCTGGCCGCCGATCTGCTCGGCGCCACGCCGATGGACCGCCCGGAGGACATCGAGGCGAACCCGGTCAACGGCCGCGTCTACGCGGTCATGACCAAGAACAAGAAGCGCGAGGCCGGCCAGACCGACGCCGCCAATCCGCGCGCCGAAAACCTCTATGGCCACATCCTGGAAATGACGCCCCCGGGCGAAGGCAAGGACGTGGATCACGCCGCGGCGTCGTTCAAATGGGACGTGTTCCTGCTGGCCGGCGATCCAACGAAGCCGGAGCAGGGCGCCAAATACAATCCGCACATCACCGCCGATGGCTGGTTCGCCGCTCCGGACAACATCGCCTTCGATCCCGCGGGCCGGCTGTGGATCGCCACCGACGGCGCCACGGATTTCGACATCGCCGATGGCCTCTACGCCACCGACACCGACGGCGATGGCCGTGCGCTGACCCGGTTCTTCTTCTCGTGTCCCACCGGCGCCGAGATGTGCGGCCCGTGCTTCACGCCGGACGGCAAGACCCTGTTCGTCTCCGTGCAGCATCCGGCGGAGAATTCCGAGACGCTGGACAAGGCCACCACGCGCTGGCCGGATTTCGCCGACAACCTGCCACCCCGCCCATCGGTGGTGGCGATCACCCACAAGGACGGGCTGGATATCGGTTCCTGACCCGCTTTCCGAAATTCCTGTCGTGCCTCTGCCTGGCCCGCCGCCTCCAAAGCGGCGGGCACTTTCTTTTGCGAAAGGCCAGCGCAAATCGTCATCCCGGCCGACCCTCGGGCTTGACCCGAGGGGAGCGCCGGGATCCACGGATCTGGCGCAAGGGCTGTGGGTGAAAGTCTGCGGTCCCTGCGGCGGCCTGATGGATCCCGGCGCAAGGCTGGGATGACGGGCGGGGGAGCGGCGGGCGCTGGGACCTCTCACGGCGCCGGCCTTTAGGGTTTCGCGACCGCCGACCGATCCTTAAAATGGTGTCAGACCCGATTCACCGGAACAGCATGCCCTACGCCGATTTCGTCCACCTGCGCGTCCATTCCGCCTATTCGCTGTCGGAAGGGGCCATCAAGAACAAGCACTTGGTGGAGCTGGCCAAGCGCCAGCAGATGCCGGCCGTCGCGGTCACCGACACGGGCAACCTGTTCGGGGCGATGGAATTCTCCAGCCTGGCCAAGGATGCCGGAATCCAGCCGATCATCGGCTGCCAGCTGGCGGTCACGCGTTCGGAAGAGGTCGAACTGGGCGCCCTGCGCCCGCCGCCGGATCAGCTGGTCCTGCTGGTGCAGAACGAGGCCGGCTATCGCAACCTGATGAAGCTCTCCAGCCTGGCATTCCTGGAGACCGAGCCCGGCTTGCCGCCGCAGGTATCCCTGGCGGTGGTGGCGCAGTATTCCGCCGGGTTGATCGCCCTGACCGGCGGCGTGGCCGGCGAGATCGGCCGGCATCTGGTCGAGAACCGGCCGGAAGCGGCCCGCATCGCCATCGACCGGCTGCGCAAGATCTTTCCGGGCCGGCTGTATATGGAGATCCAGCGCCACGGCCTGCCGGCCGAGCAGCAGATCGAGCACGGCCTGCTCGACCTGGCCTACGCGACCGATGTGCCGCTGGTCGCCACCAACGACGTCTATTTCAGCGACGAGGGCATGTACGCGGCCCATGACGCGCTGCTGTGCATCGCGCAAGGCTCCTATGTCGACAATTCCGATCGCCGGCGGGTGACCCAGGAGCACCGCTTCAAATCGGCCCGCGAGATGCGCGACCTGTTCCGCGACCTGCCCGAAGCGGTCGACAACACGCTCGTCATCGCCCAGCGCTGCGCCTATATGCCGCCGTCGCGCCAGCCGATCCTGCCGGCCTTTGCCGAAGGCGCCAATGAGGCCGACGTCCTGCGCCAGCAGGCGCTGCAGGGCCTGGAGGCCCGGTTCAAGGCACTCGGCATCGAGGGCGAGGCGCAGAAGCCCTATCGCGATCGCCTGGAATTCGAGCTGGGTGTCATCATCCAGATGGGCTTTCCCGGCTATTTCCTGATCGTCGCCGACTTCATCCAATGGGCGAAGCAGCATGGCATCCCGGTGGGGCCGGGCCGCGGCTCCGGCGCCGGCTCGGTGGTCGCCTGGTCCTTGACCATTACCGATCTCGATCCGCTGCGCTGGCATCTGCTGTTCGAGCGCTTCCTCAATCCGGAACGCGTGTCGATGCCCGACTTCGACATCGACTTCTGCCAGGACCGCCGCGACGAGGTGCTGCACTACGTGCAGGAGCGCTACGGCCGCAACCGCGTCGCCCAGATCATCACCTTCGGCAAGCTGCAGGCCCGCGCGGCGCTGCGAGATGTGGGGCGCGTGCTCCAGATGCCTTATGGCCAAGTCGACCGCCTGACCAAGATGGTGCCGAACAACCCGGCCAATCCGGTGACCCTGAAGGACGCCATCGCCGGCGAGCCGATGCTGCAGCAGGCGCGGGAGGAGGACCCCGCCGTCCGCCGCATGCTGGAAATCGCCATCAAGCTGGAGGGGCTCTACCGCCACGCCTCGACCCACGCGGCGGGCGTCGTCATCGGCGACCGGCCGCTGGACGAGTTGGTGCCGCTCTACCGCGATCCGCGCTCCGACATGCTGGTCACCCAGTTCAACATGAAGGACGTGGAGAAGGCGGGCCTCGTCAAGTTCGACTTCCTCGGCCTGAAGACCCTGACCGTGCTGGCCACGGCGGTCGAGCACATCAAGCGGTCGCAGGGCCAGGAGATCGACTTGGCGCATCTGCCGCTCGACGACAAGAAGACCTACGACATGCTGGCGCGGGCGGATTCGACCGGGGTGTTCCAGCTGGAAAGTTCCGGCATGCGGGACGTCCTCAAGAAGCTGAAGGCCGACCGCTTCGAAGACATCATCGCCGTGGTGGCGCTCTACCGCCCCGGCCCGATGGACAACATCCCGCGCTACATCAACTGCAAGCACGGCAAGGAAGAGCCGGATTACCTGCATCCCTCGCTCGAAGGCATCCTGAAGGAGACCTTCGGCATCATGATCTACCAGGAGCAGGTGATGCAGATCGCCCAGGTCCTGTCCGGCTATACGCTGGGCGGCGCCGACCTGCTGCGCCGGGCCATGGGCAAGAAGATCAAGGAAGAGATGGAGGCCCAGCGCAAAGCCTTCATCGACGGCGCGGTGGCGCGTGGGGTGAAGGCCGACAATGCCGGCCAGATCTTCGACCAGGTGAACAAGTTCGCCGGCTACGGCTTCAACAAGAGCCACGCCGCGGCCTATGCGCTGGTCGCCTACCAGACCGCCTGGCTGAAGGCGAACTACCCGGTCGAATTCCTCGCCGCCTCGATGACCTACGAGCTGGCGAACACCGACAAGCTCAACGTCTTCCGCCAGGAATTGCAGCGTCAGGGCATCCAGCTGTTGCCGCCGGACATCAACAAGTCCTTCGCGACCTTCTCGGTGGAGCGGACCAAGGACGGCACGCTGGCCGTGCGCTACGCGCTGGCGGCGGTGAAGAATGTCGGGCTCGGCGCCATCCAGGTGATGGTCAAGGCGCGGGAGGAAGGCGGTCCGTTCAAGAGCCTGGCCGATTTCTGCGAGCGCATCGATCCCAAGACCCTGAACAAGCGGCAGCTGGAGAACCTGGTCCTGGCCGGCGCCTTCGATTCCATCCACCCCAACCGCAAGCAGGTCTATGAGGCGGTGGAGCAGATGCTGCGCCAGGCCGTCGCGGTGACCGAGGCGAGGACCAGCAGCCAGAACAGCCTGTTCGGCGACGCCGCCAAGGCGGCGATCAGCCTGGCCGCCGGCCCCGACTGGTCGCCCATGGACCGGCTGCAGCATGAATTCGGGGCGATCGGCTTCTATCTCTCCGCCCATCCGCTCGACGCCTATGGCAACAGCCTCAAGCGGCTGGATGTTGTTCCTTATTCGGAATTGGGGGCTGCACTCCGAAGCCGCGGGCCGCGGGCGAAGATCGCCGGCCTGCTGCTGAGCAAGCAGGAGCGGACCTCGGCCAAGGGCAACCGCTTCGCCTTCCTGCAGCTGACCGACCAGTCCGGCATGTTCGAGGCCACCATCTTCTCCGACCGCCTGTCCGCGGCCCGCGAGCACCTGGAGCCCGGGCGGCCGCTGCTGCTCTCCGTCGATATCCGGGCGGAAGAGGACAGCCTGCGCCTGATGGTCAATACGGTGGAGCCGCTGGACAAGGCGGTCGCCAACACGGCTGCCGGCCTGCGCGTCTTCGTGCGCGATCCGGAGCCCATCGCCAGCCTGCGCCAGGTGCTCGACCGGGCCGGCCGGGGCAAGGGCAAGGTCGAACTGGCCCTGGACCTGCCGGACAAGACCTGGGAGGTCATGCTGACCCTGCCGGGCCGCTACGCCGTCTCCGGCCCGGTGCGCGGCGCGGTCGCCGCGATCCCGGGTATCGTGGCGGTGCAGGATACCTAGTGAGCCAAGTCGGCGACATCGTGCTGGAGGCCATCGAGAAACCGGACGGCGACAGTCGAATCCTGATAGTGCGGCGAGAGGATGGCCGCTATTCGTATCGGGCTCAGTTTCGCGGCAAGGATGGGGAATTGGGACCGCCCGGGCCATATCTCGGCATCTACGACAGCGCCGAAACCGCGAAATGGGAAGCGCTCGGCAATGTGGCGTGGCTGGCGGAGACTCAGCCTCGCAACTGATCTCGGATGTAGCGCATTCATGCAATATATTGATATTGCGGTATTTTTTTACTAACCCGGGCGCACTGGTCCGTGGCTTGATCTTCGCTGTTGCTGAATCCCGGCAGGCGGGGTATCAAACCGCCGCTTAAATCCCCATGCGGGTTCGCGCGCTGGCGGGGAGAAATCCCGTCCGTTCGCTCCGGTGCCGGCCATTTGGCCGGTCACTTACCCGCAGAGGCCTAACCGGAAAAGGACGTTTTTTCATGGCGATGCCAAGTTTCTCCATGCGTCAGCTGCTTGAGGCTGGCGTGCATTTCGGCCACCACACCCGCCGCTGGAATCCGAAGATGGCTCCGTACCTCTTCGGCGTGCGCAACGGCATCCATATCATCGACCTCGAGCAGACCGTGCCGATGCTGGACCAGGCCGTGAAGGCCGTCCGTGACGTCGCCGCCGCCGGCGGCCGCGTGCTGTTCGTCGGCACCAAGCGCGCCGCCTCCGACAAGGTCGCCGACGCGGCGAAGCGCTGCGGCCAGTACTACGTGAACCACCGCTGGCTGGGCGGCATGCTGACCAACTGGAAGACCATCTCCCAGTCGATCAAGCGCCTGCGCGAGCTGGACGAGCGTCTGTCGGGCAACACCCAGGGCCTGACCAAGAAGGAAATGCTGATGCTCACCCGCGACCGCGACAAGCTGGAGCGGGCGCTGGGCGGCATCAAGGACATGGGCGGCCAGCCCGACATCCTGGTGGTGATCGACACCCTCAAGGAGCAGATCGCCATCCAGGAAGCCAACGTGCTGAAGGTGCCGGTGGTCGCGGTCTGCGACAGCAACTCCGACCCCTCGGGCGTCACCTACCCGATCCCGGGCAATGACGACGCGACTCGGGCGATCGCGATGTATTGCGACCTGTTCGCCGGCGCCGTCCTGGACGGCCTGCAGCAGGAAGCGATCTCGCACGGCAAGGACATCGGCGAGTCCGAGGAACTGCCGACCGAGGCGCTGCCGACCCCCGAGGCCAGCGAGGCGCCCGCCGCGACCGCCACGGTCTGACGGCTGGGTATCATTCTGCCGATGGGGTGCCGGGCGGTGACGCGCGGTGCCCCATTGGCGTATTAGACTGACGACAAAGAGCGAATCGGAAAGGACGAAATCATGGCCGAGATTACTGCGGCGCTGGTCAAGGAACTGCGCGAGGTCTCCGGTGCCGGCATGATGGATTGCAAGAAGGCGCTGGTGGAGAACAACGGCGACATGGAGGCCTCGGTCGACTGGCTGCGCAAGAAGGGCCTGGCCGCCGCCGCCAAGAAGTCCGGCCGCGTGGCCGCCGAGGGGCTGGTCGGCGTCATCGCCGAGGGCAAGCAGGGCGCCTTGGTCGAGCTCAATTGCGAGACCGATTTCGTCGCCCGCAACGAGCAGTTCCAGGGCTTCGTCGCCGGCGTCACCAAGCTGGCGCTGGGCTCCGGCGACGTGGACGTCCTCAAGGACCAGAAGTTGCCTGGCGAGGGCCATTCGGTTGCCGAAAAGCTGACGCAATTGGTTGCCACCATTGGCGAGAACATGCTGCTGCGCCGCGCGGCGAAGGTCAGCGTCTCTGACGGTGTCGTGGTCGCCTACATGCACAATTCCATCGCCTCGAACCTGGGCAAGATCGGCGTCCTGGTCGGCCTGGAATCGACCGGCGACAAGGCCAAGCTGGCCGCCCTCGGCAAGCAGATCGCGATGCATGTCGCGGCGACCAACCCGCAGGCGTTGACCATCGACGCCGTCGATCCGGCGGCGCTGGAGCGCGAGCGCGCGGTTCTGGCCGAGCAGGCCAAGGCCTCGGGCAAGCCGGCGGAGATCATCGGCAAGATGGTCGAGGGCCGTCTGCGCAAGTTCTATGAGGAAGTCGTTCTGCTCGAGCAGGCCTTTGTCATGGACCCGGACAGCCGGGTGAAGCAGGTGGTCGAAAAGGCCGCCAAGGAGCTCGGCGCTCCGGTCAGCATCGTCGGCTATGTCCGCATGGCGCTGGGCGAGGGCATCGACAAGGAACAGAAGGACGCCGCCTAGTCCTTTGCGTCACTTGAGGTAGGCTGGAGACGGGCTGGCGAATCGGAGGTCGGTTGATGGCAAAAGGCTCTGGCAAGGACCTGCTCTACAAGCGGGTGCTGCTGAAGATCTCGGGCGAGGCCCTCATGGGCACGCGCGAATTCGGCCTTGACCCAGCCACCATCCAGCGTGTCGCCGAGGAAGTGAAGCGGGTCCATGCCCTGGGCGTGGAATGCTGCCTGGTCATCGGCGGCGGCAACATCTTCCGCGGCATCGCCGGCGCCTCCCAGGGAATGCAGCGCGCCTCGGCCGACTATGTGGGCATGCTGGCGACGGTGATGAACGCCCTCGCCATGCAGAACGCCCTGGAGCAGATCGGCGTCGACACGCGGGTGCAATCCGCGATCTCGATGCAGTCGATCTGCGAGCCCTATATCCGGCGCCGGGCGATCCGGCACCTGGAGAAGGGGCGGGTGGTGATCTTCGCCGCCGGCACCGGCAACCCGTTCTTCACCACCGATACGGCCGCCGCCCTGCGCGCCTCCGAGATGGGCTGCCAGGCGCTGCTGAAAGGCACCAAGGTCGACGGCGTCTACACCGCCGATCCGAAGCTGCACCCCGACGCCAAGCATTTCGCCCAGCTCAGCCATCACGACGTGCTGTCGCGCGATCTAAAGGTGATGGACGCGGCGGCGATCTCGCTGGCGCGCGAGAACAAGATCCCGATCATCGTCTTCTCGATCCACAAGCCCGGCAATTTCGCCAAGGTGATGCTGGGCGAGGGCATGCACACCGTGATCGGCGACCGGCCCGTGGCCCAGAAAGGCGCCGCACCCAAGAAGGTCGCCGCCGCGCCGGCGAAATCCGAGAAGAAGGCGAAGCTGGTCAGGACCAGGAAATAGGCAACCAGGAAATTTCTCTGGGGGGTAACGAGACATGTCTGATGCCAGATTGAACGAATTCAGCCGCCGCATGGACGGCGCGCTGGAAGCCCTGCGCAAGGAATTCGGCGGCTTGCGCACCGGTCGCGCCTCCGCCCACCTGCTGGATCAGATCGTGGTGCAGGCCTATGGCAGCGCCATGCCGCTGAACCAGGTCGGCAACGTCAACGTGCCGGAGCCGCGCATGATCACCGTCCAGGTCTGGGACCGCGGCCTGGTGAGCGCGGTGGAGAAGGCGATCCGCGACGGCGGCCTCGGCCTCAATCCGGCCAGCGACGGACAGCTGGTGCGGGTGCCGATCCCCGAATTGAGCCAGGAGCGCCGCACCGAGCTAAGCAAGATCGCGCACAAATACGCGGAGCAGGCCCGCGTCGCCATCCGCAACGTCCGCCGCGACGGCATGGAAATGCTGAAGAAGCAGGAAAAGGACGGCAAGATCTCGCAGGATGAGCACAAGGGCCTGCATGACCAGGTGCAGAAGCTGACCGACGAGCATATCAAGAAGGTCGACGAGGCGCTCGCGACCAAGGAAAAAGAGATCCTGCAGGTCTGATGTGAGCCAGCCGATTTCGACCGCCCTCAAGATCGGCGCCGCCCCGGACGGGGCGGATGGCGCGACGCCCCGGCATGTCGCCATCATCATGGACGGCAACGGCCGCTGGGCCCAGGCCAAGGGCCTGCCGCGCACCCTGGGTCATCGCGAAGGCGCGGAAGCTTTGCGCCGCGCGGTGCGGGCGGCGGCGGATCTCGGCATCGAATACCTGACCGTGTTCGGCTTCTCCTCGGAGAACTGGAAGCGTCCGGCGGCGGAGGTCACCGACCTCATGGGCCTGCTGCGGCTCTACCTGCGCCGCGAGATCGACGAGATCGACCGCAACGGCGTGCGCCTGCGCGTCATCGGCGATCGCGAGAAGCTTTCGGCCGACATCAACAAGCTGATCGACGCGGCGGAGCAGCGCACCGCCGGCAACACCCGGCTCTGCCTCACCGTGGCGCTGAGCTATGGCGGCCGCGCCGAGATCGTGCGCGCGGCGCAGAAGCTGGCCGGAGAAGTGGCGCGGGGCGAGCGCTCCGCCGACAGCATCGACGAGGACGCGGTCCAGCGTGCGCTGTTCACCGCCGATATTCCCGATCCCGACCTGGTGATCCGCACCAGCGGCGAGAAGCGCATCAGCAACTTCCTGCTCTGGCAATGCGCCTATGCCGAGTTCGTTTTCATGGACAAGCTGTGGCCGGATTTCTCCGGGGCCGACCTGCAGTCGGCGATCGCCGAGTTCAGCAACCGGAAACGGCGCTATGGCGCCGCCGGCTGAGGCCCGCCGGGAACCGACCGGCCCGAGCGGCCTTTCCAACCTGCAGAAGCGCCTGATCTCGGCAGCCATTCTGCTGCCGCTGGTGATCACCGACATCTATTTCGGCCACCCCTATTTCGACCTGCTGGTGGCGGCGTTCGCGGGCGTCATGGCGTGGGAATGGACGCGCATCTGTGCCCGCCGTCGCAACCCGGCGGATCCAGCGCCGGCCGCACGGCTGGCCTCGGCGAATTGGTTCTGGCCCAGTCTGTTCGCCATCCTGGGCGCGGTGGCCGCGGTGCTGGCGGCGGGCTTCGTCCCGGAGCCGCCCTCCCTGGAATGGCAGATCCTGGTCGCTGCCGCGCTGCTCTCCGGCATTGCGGCCTGGCCGCACCATCGCAATCGCGCCCTATGGTTCACCGCCGGGACGCTCTATGTCACCTTGCCCGCGCTGGCGCTGCTGGCCATCCGCAATGACCCTGAAATGGGCCGGGCCATGCTGCTTTGGACCCTGGGCCTCGTCGTGGCGGCGGATACCGGGGGCTACGTCGCCGGCCGCTCCATTGGCGGACCGAAGCTGGCGCCGCGGATCAGCCCCAACAAGACCTGGGCCGGTTTGGCTGGCGCCGTGATCGGGGCGGGGCTGGCAGGACTATTCGCGGCATTTATGCTAAATCACACCAATGTGTGGGGTCTGGCCCTGCTGAGCGGTGCTTTAGGAGTGGTCGAACAGCTTGGCGACCTTGTGGAATCTGCCTTTAAGCGGCATTTTGGCGTCAAGGATACCAGCCACATCATCCCCGGCCATGGTGGGGTTCTGGACCGTATCGACGGCCTTCTGGCGGTCGCCGTGGCGGTCCTGGTCTTAAACGAATGGGCGGGAGGGAGCGTGCTCGCATGGTCATGACAGAGGCTCTCAGGCCCACGCCTGGGCAACGCCGCGTGACCATCCTGGGCTCGACCGGCTCGGTCGGCCGTAACACCATCGATATCATCGCCCGCCAGCCCGACGCCTATGCCGTCGAGGCGCTGACCGCGCACGGCAATGCCGCCCTGCTGATCGAGCAGGCGCGCCAGCTGAAGCCGCGCTACGTCGCCATCGGCAACGAGACCCACTATGCCGTGGTGAGGGACGGCCTGGCCGGCACCGGCATCGAGGTCGCAGCCGGGCGGGCAGCGGTGATCGAGGCGGCGGCGCGGCCGGCGGAATGGGTGATGTCGGCCATCGTCGGCGCCGCGGGCCTGGAGCCCACCCTGGCCGCCGTGCGGCGGGGGGCGATGATCGGCCTCGCCAACAAGGAGACCCTGGTCTGCGCCGGCGCCCTGGTGATGCGGGAGGTAGCCCAGCACAAGGCGGTGATGCTGCCGGTCGATTCCGAGCACAGCGCCATTTTCCAGGTGTTCGAGCGCGACCACGTCGATGCGATCGAAAAGATCATCCTGACCGCCTCGGGCGGGCCGTTCCGTCAGCGTACCGTGGCTGAAATGGCGGAAATGACTCCGGAGCAGGCGGTGGCGCACCCCAACTGGAGCATGGGCGCCAAGATCTCCGTCGATTCCGCCAGCATGATGAACAAGGGGCTGGAACTGATCGAGGCCTATCACCTGTTCGGCCTGCCGGAGAGCCAGATCGATATTCTGGTGCATCCGCAATCGGTGATCCATTCCATGGTCGCCTACAAGGACGGTTCGGTCCTGGCCCAGCTCGGCAGCCCCGACATGCGCACGCCGATCGCCTATGCGCTGGGCTGGCCGCAGCGCATCGCGGCCCCGGCCGACCGGCTGGATTTCAGCAAGATCAAGCAGCTGACCTTCGAGGCGCCCGATCCGGCGCGCTTCCCGGCGCTGCGCGTCGCCCGCGAGGCGCTGAAGGCCGGCGGGGGGACGCCCGCCGTGCTGAACGCGGCCAACGAGATCGCCGTCGCCGCCTTCCTCGACCGCCAGGTCCGCTTCACCGACATCGTGGCGATCTGCGAGCAGGTGTTGACCGATTTGCCCGGCGGCGACATCGACCGGCTGGACCAGGTCCTCGCGCTCGACACCGAGGCGCGGCGGCGGGCGGCCGAGGTCGTTGCGCACCGCCGGCGCAATGCGGCGCAGTAGAGACACAGCAACAACAAGAACTAGGCAGCCCAAATCATGGAGTTCCTGACATCGGTTCCGGTCTACGGGTTCTGGTTCCTGCTGATGCTGACGGTCCTGGTATTCGTCCATGAGCTCGGCCACTACGCGATCGCGCGTCTGTGCGGCGTCCGGGTCGAGGTCTTCTCGATCGGCTTCGGCCCGGAATTGTTCGGCCGCAACGACGCGCATGGCACGCGCTGGCGGTTCAGCGCCATTCCG
This sequence comes from Dongiaceae bacterium, assembly GCA_039808885.1. Lineage (GTDB taxonomy): Bacteria > Pseudomonadota > Alphaproteobacteria > Dongiales > Dongiaceae > Dongia_A. The sequence goes on from JBDHTX010000030.1 coordinate 45,374, forward strand.
CTGGGCGGCTATGTGAAGATGTTCGGCCAGGGCGCCAACCTGTTCGAGGGCGAATCCGGCCGCGCCATGGATGCGGAGGAACGGTCGGTCGCCTTCGACTACAAGAGCGTGTGGCGGCGCATGGCCATCGTCGCCGCCGGCCCGGCGGCGAATTTCGTTTTCGCCGTGTTCATTTTCGCCCTCATTTTCGCCACCCACGGCAAGGACGTCGCGGTCCCGGTCATCGGCAAGGTCGAGCCCGGCTCGGCGGCGGAGCAGGCGGGCATCATGGCCGGCGACCGGATCCTGTCGCTCGACGGCTCGGAGATCCAGACCTTCGACCAGATCGCGGAGTTTGTGCGCCTGAACCTGGGCGAGGACATCACCATCCAGTACGAGCGCGACGGAGTGGTCGCGACGACCATCGCCAAGCCCGAGATCTACGTCGACAAGGATTTCCTGGGCAAGGACGTGAAGGTCGGCCGGCTGGGCATCCGCGCCAGCGCCGCCGCCGTTACCGTCGAGCTCGGCGCCATCGATTCGTTGACCGAGGGCGGCAAGCGGGTGTTCGAGATCAGCGGCGTCATGCTGAAAGGCATCTGGCAGATCGTCACCGGCGTCAGGTCGACCGACGAGATCGGCGGCATCATCCGCACCGGCTATATCGCCGGCGCCTTGGCCGAGGCCAGCCTGTGGTCCCTGGTCATGTTCTCCGCGATGCTTTCGGTCAATCTCGGCCTGGTCAATCTGTTCCCCATCCCACTGCTGGACGGGGGCCACCTGGTCTACTACACGCTCGAAGCGGCGCGAGGCCGTCCGGTCGGCGAACGCACGCAGGAATGGGGCTTCCGCATCGGCATCGCGTTTGTCCTTGGGCTGATGCTGTTTGCGGCGTGGAACGACTTGGTTTATCTGAACGTGATCGACTATATTAAGGCCCTCGTGACCTGACCGGTGCGTAAAAAATGGCGTTTTTTCAAAGGCTTGCGCTGATCGTAGGGGTGCTGCTCTGCGCCCTTGCCGGCGTCATGGCCACCGCATCGGCGCAATCGATTTCCTCCGGCGATCCGATTCAGGAAATTCGCATCGAGGGCAACCAGCGCATCGAGCCGGAGACCGTCCGGTCCTACATGCAGATCAATCCCGGCGATCCCTTCGATGCGCAGCGGATCGACCAGGCGCTGAAGAACCTGTTCGCCACCGGTCTTTTCGCCGACGTGAACTTCCGTCGCGACGGCGACGCGCTGGTGGTCTCGGTCACCGAGAACCCGATCATCAACAAGCTGGCCTTCGAGGGCAACAAGCGCCTCGACGACGATGCCCTGCAGCAGGAAGTGCAGCTGCGGCCGCGCGTGGTCTATACCCAGGCGCGCGTCCAGGCCGACGTGAAGCGCATCCTCGACCTCTATCGCCGCAGCGGCCGCTTCGCCGCCACCGTCGAGCCCAAGATCATCAAGCTCGACCAGAACCGCGTGAACCTGGTGTTCGAGATCAACGAAGGCGAGGTCACCGAGGTGCGCCGCATCGACTTCGTCGGCAACAAGGTGTTCAGCGACAGCGACCTGCGCGACGAGATCGTGACGCAGGAATACGCCTTCTACCGCTTCCTCAGCACCAACGACACCTATGATCCCGACCGCCTGACGGTCGACAAGGAAGCCCTGCGCAAGTTCTACCTGGCGAATGGCTACGCCGATTTCCGCGTCGTCTCGGCGGTGGCGGAACTGTCGCCGGACCAGGAGGCCTTCTTCATCACCTTCACCGTGGAAGAGGGCGAGCGCTACAAGCTCGGCACCGTCGACATCAAGACGACGCTGAAGGACCTTGATCCCGAGACCCTGCGCAGCGACGTCTCCACCTCGGAGGGCGACTGGTACAACGCCGACCTGGTGGATGAGAGCGTGCAGGCGATCAGCGACCGCGTCGGCAGCCTGGGCTATGCCTTCGTCGACGTGCGGCCGCGCATCGACCGCGATACCGAGAACATGGTCCTGAACCTGACCTATGACATCCAGGAAGGGCCGAAAGTCTATGTCGAGCGCATCGACATTTCGGGCAACGTGCGCACGCAGGACAAGGTCATCCGGCGCGAGTTCCGCATCGCCGAGGGCGACGCCTTCTCGACCGCGAAGCTGCGGCGCACCGAGCAGCGGCTGAAGAATCTCGGCTTCTTCGAGAGCGTCGACATCCAGGCGGTGCCCTCGGACAGCCCGGACAAGACCGTGATCAAGGTCAAGGTGGCGGAGAAGTCCACCGGCGAATTGTCCTTCGGCGCGGGCTTCTCCACCGTCGACGGACCGCTGGGCAATGTCGGCCTGCGCGAGCGCAACCTGCTGGGCAAGGGCTATGACCTGCGGGCGCAGCTGAACATCTCGGGCCGCCGCTCGACCATCGACGTCAGCTTCACCGATCCGTATTTCCTGGACAAGGAATTGTCCGCCGGCATCGACGTGTTCCACCGCCGCTTCGACCGCCGGGAAAGCTCGTTCAAGGAGCAGAACACCGGCATCGGCCTGCGCTTGGGGTACGACCTGGCGGAGTATACCCGGCACACGATCAGCTATCAGGTGTCCTACGACAAGACGAGCGATGTGGACAGCCACGCCTCCGACGTCATCCAGGACGAAGAGGGCTCCGAAGTCCGCTCGGTGATCGGCCACGACATCGTCTATGACCGTCGCGACAGCAAGTTCGACCCGCGCGAGGGCTATTATGTATCGGTCGGCCAGGATCTGGCCGGCCTCGGCGGCACGGTCCGCTATCTGCGGAACACCCTGGGTGGCGGCTACTTCTATTCCTTCAACAAGGATGTCACCATCGGCGCGACGGGCGAGGTCGGCTACATGTTCGGGCTGGGGGACGATGTGCGGGTTACCGACGCGTTTTTCCTCGGTGGCCAGAACCTGCGCGGCTTCGCCACCGGCGGCGTCGGTCCGCGCGATTCGGACACGAAGGACGCGCTGGGCGGCAAGTTCCGCGCCGAAGGCACGGTCCAGGCCTCGTTCCCCCTGGGCCTGCCGGAGGAATATGCCATCCGCGGCCGGGTGTTCAGTGATTTTGGCACCTTGACGGGGACCGATTTCGAGGACGATATCGACCTCAACGACGATGCGTCGCTGCGCATGTCGCTGGGCGTGGGGCTGACCTGGGTGTCGCCATTTGGCCCCCTGGCCGTCGATTTGGCCTACCCGATCCTGAAAGAGTCCTACGACAAGGACGAGCTTTTCCGCTTCAGCGTCGGCACGACGTTCTAAGCGGACTACAAAACCGCAGATACTGGAGTTCAAAGACGTGCGCTCGATGAGATATTGGATTGTGGCCCTGGCCGTCGTGATCGCGGCTGCCGCAACGGGTTCGGTCGTTCCCACTCACGCTGCCATGGCGCAGGCGTCCACCCAGCTTGTCATCGGCACGCTGGACGTGCCTACCCTGTTCAATCAGTCCAAGGCCGGAAAGTCCCTCGCCGCCGCGCTGCAGCAGAAGGACAAGGCGATCAACGAAGACATCGCGAAGAAGGAGCGCGCCATTCAGGCCAAGGGCCAGCAGCTGGAGCAGCAGCGCAGCACGCTCCAGCCGGCGGACTACAAGAAGCAGATGGACCAGCTGCAGGCGGAGTTCAACGCGTTCCGCAAGGACGCCAAGGAGAAGCGCAAGGAAATCGACAAGGCGCGCAGGGCCGGGCTCGACCAGATCCGCAAGACGCTGGACGGCGTCATCCGCGGCGTGGCGGACAAGCGGGGCATGACCCTCATCATCGACCGTTCCGCCGTCGTGCTCGGCGCCCCCGACTGGGACATCACCGAAGAAGTGATGAAGGCGCTGGATGCGAAGCTGCCGGTCGTGAAGATCTAGTCGGAGCGGAACCGCAATGAGCCAACTCGCGGTTGATGGCGTGAGCGGGCAGGGGCTCGACATAGACGCCAAGGGGGTGATGCGGATGATCCCGCATCGCTACCCGTTCCTGATGATCGACCGTATCGAGAACGCGGTCGCGGATCAGGGCTGCGTCGGCATCAAGAACGTGTCGATGAACGAAGCCATCTTCCAGGGGCATTTCCCGAGCGATCCGGTGTTCCCGGGCGTGCTGATCATCGAGGCGATGGCGCAGACCGCCGCCGTCCTCGTCGTCTATACGCTGGGCGCCGCCTTCGAGGGCAAGCTGGTCTATTTCATGAGCGTCGACAACGCGCGCTTCCGCCGGCCGGTGATGCCGGGCGACCAGCTGCGCCTGGAAGTGAAGAAGGACCGCAACCGCGGCCCGGTCTGGAAGTTCAACGGCATCGCCAAGGTCGGCGACCAGGTCGTCGCCGAGGCGGATTTCGCCGCCATGATCCGCGACGTCTAGGGGAGTTCGGCGCATGGAAGGTTCCGGCCAGCTGCTGCACACGATGATCCGGGTCTTCGACCTGGACAAGTCGATCGACTTCTACACCAACAAGCTCGGCATGAAGCTGCTGCGCAAGAAGGACTATCCGACCGGCGAATTCACGCTCGCCTTCGTCGGCTATGGCGACGAGGACAGCAACGCGGTCATCGAACTGACCCACAATTGGGGCCAGAAGGAGCCGTATCAGCTCGGCACCGCCTTCGGCCACCTGGCCATCGGCGTGCCGGACATCTACGGCACCTGCGATCGGCTGGCGAAGTCCGGGGTCAAGATCCCGCGTCCGCCCGGACCGATGAAGCATGGCGGCTCGGTCATCGCCTTCGTCGAGGACCCGGACGGCTACAAGATCGAGCTGGTCCAGAAATAGCAAAAGGGCGGATCCGGGGATCCGCCCTTTCTGATTCAGCCGCAAGCTACTTCCGTTTTTCGATCGGCACGTAGGGGCGCTCGCCGTAGCCGGTATAGAGCTGCCGCGGGCGGCCGATGCGCTGGGTCGGGTCCTCGATCATCTCCTTCCACTGCGCCACCCAGCCGACGGTGCGCGCGACGGCGAAGAGCACGGTGAACATCGAGGTCGGGAAGCCGATCGCCTGCAGGATGATGCCGGAATAGAAGTCGACATTCGGGAACAGCTTATGGGAGACGAAATAATCGTCCTCCAGCGCGATGCGCTCCAGCTCCATGGCGAGCTCCAGCAGCGGCTCGTCGCGCTTGCCGAGCGCGTCCAGCACCTCGTGGCAGCTCTGCCGCATCACCGAGGCGCGCGGATCGTAGTTCTTGTAGACGCGGTGGCCGAAGCCCATCAGGCGGAAATTGTCGTCCTTGGACTTGGCGCGCCTGATGAATTCGGGGATGCGCTCCTTGCTGCCGATCTCGCGCAGCATGGAGAGCACCGCCTCGTTGGCGCCGCCATGCGCCGGGCCCCACAGGCAGGCGATTCCGGCGGCGATGCAGGCGAAGGGGTTGGCGCCGCTGGAACCCGCGATGCGCACGGTCGAGGTCGAGGCGTTCTGCTCGTGGTCGGCGTGCAGGATGAAGATGCGGTCCATCGCCTTGGCGACGACCGGGTTGATCTCATAATCCTCCGCCGGCACCGCGAAGT
>JBDHTX010000031.1:0-50458 GCA_039808885.1 Dongiaceae bacterium
CTCGACCGTCAAGGCGCCCGCCAAGCCACTTTCGAGATCGACGACGGGGCGCCGGGCGGCTACCGCTGGGCGGACGTGATCGGCGCCCTTGGCGCGGCGGTGGGCAGCCGGCCGCTGGGCGTGCGGGTGCCGCGCTGGGCCCTGGCGGCGGTCGCCGCGGCCGATGCCGCGCTGGCCGCGATCGACCACAGGGCCCGGGTGCTGTTCCCGCCCAAGGTGGCGGAGATCTATTTCCCCGATTGGGCCTGCGGCGGCGAGAGGGTCGAGGCGGTGGCCGACTGGCGGCCGAAATTCGACGCCTGGACCGGATTCAAGGACGTCGCGGAACATTACCGCCGCGCTCAACTATTATAGTTAGATTTCGCTCTAACATGTTGATTCGGATGGCCTGTAACAAATGGTAACAATTTGTCATTTAACCATTCTGGCCAAATGAATCAGAACTCTCCTGCGGGAATTGGGCCGGATATGACCGAGTCATGACGACCGTGGCTTGCGAAGTCCGGAACTGGCAGGGACAGAGATCATTCACGTGGGTAGCGCGGCGGTTCAAACCAGCATGACATTGACCAAGGAAGCTGTCTTCGCGGACATCGCCCGTCTGCTGGAGCGTTTCCGCGCCGGCGACCAGCCGATCACCCAGGACACGGTGATCGCCGAAGACCTGACCATGGATTCCCTGCAGGTGATGGATCTGATGATGGAGCTGGAGGATCGCTTCGACGTGTCCATCCCGCTCAATCTGGTGCCTGAGATCGCGACCGTCGGACAGCTGGCCGACACCATCTATTCCAGCAAGAACAATCCGGCTTAGGCAGGGGCTCAAGGGGCAATACCATGGGGCTGTTCGATCGTTTCAAGACCATTCGCGAGGTGCACGGCGCGGTAACCGCCTGTGGCGCCGATCCGTTCGGCGTGAAGATGGAGAAGATCGTCTCCTCCACCGAGGCCATGGTCGAAGGTCGCAAGACCATCCTGTGCGGTTCCAACAACTATCTCGGCCTGACCTTCGATGCCGGCTGCATCGAGGCGGCGCAGACCGCGCTGGCCGAGTTCGGCACCGGCACCACCGGCTCGCGCATCGCCAACGGCTCCTATTCCTGCCACAAGGCGCTGGAGGCCGATCTCGCCGATTTCTACGGCAAGAAGCATTGCATGGTGTTCACCACCGGCTATCAGGCCAATCTGGGCGCCATCTCGACCCTGGTCGGGCCCGGCGACTACCTGATCATCGATGCCGACAGCCATGCCTCGATCTATGACGCCGCGCGGCTCGGCCACGCGACCGTCATCCGTTTCCGCCACAACGACCCGGCCGACCTCGACAAGCGCCTGGCGCGCCTGGCGAACGAGCCCGGCAACAAGCTGGTGGTGGTCGAGGGCATCTACTCGATGCTGGGCGACCACGCGCCGCTCAAGGAATTCGTCGAGGTCAAGAAGAAGCACGGCGCCTACCTGCTGGTCGACGAGGCCCACTCCATGGGCGTCATGGGCAAGACCGGCCGCGGCCTGCTCGAGCATGACGGCGTCGATGCCGACGTCGATTTCGTCACCGGCACCTTCTCCAAGAGCATGGGCGCCATCGGCGGCTTCCTGATCTCCGACCATCCGGAGTTCGAGATCCTGCGCGTCGCCTGCCGGCCCTACATGTTCACCGCCTCCATGCCGCCCTCGATTGTCGCCTCGGTGCGGCAGTCGCTGGCGCATCTGCGCAAGCATCCGGAGCTGATGACCAAGCTGTGGCGCAATGTCGACACGCTCTATCACGGCCTGGAAGCCGCCGGCTTCAAGCTTGGCCGCCAGAAGGGTCCGGTGGTCGCGGTCCACATCAATGACCCGGCACTGGCCGCCCGCGCCTGGCATGGGTTGCTGCAGAACGGCGTCTACGTGAACCTGGCGCTGCCGCCGGCGACGCCCAGCGGCACCGCGCTGCTGCGCTGCTCGGTCTGCGCCGCGCATTCCACGGACCAGCTGCAGCGCGTCATCGACGTGGTGACCAAGGTCGGCCTCGAGCTCGGCCTGGTCGCCGACCGCTCGGTGCGCATCGCCGCCGCCGAGTAGCACCTAAATATCTGTTTGGCCGACAGCGCGCCCTCGTGGCGCGCTGTTTGCTTTTCCGGTGTCCGGTGGGAGGACGTGGATGATTCGTGCGGTCTTCTTCGATGTCGGCGAGACACTTGTCGACGAGACCCGGCAATGGGCCGGCTGGGCCAATTGGCTCGGGGTCACACCGCTTACCTTCTTCGCTGCGCTCGGCGCGGTGATCGCGCGCGGCGAACATCATCGCACGGTGTTCGAACTACTCGTCCCCGGCTTCGACCTGCAGGCCGAGCAGGAAAAGCGCCGCGCCGCCGGCATGGCCTATGAAATCGAGGCGCGCGATCTCTATCCTGACGCATTGCCCGTCTTGGCGCGACTGAAGGCGGCAGGCCTCAAACTTGGCATCGCCGGCAACCAGCCTGAAAGCGCCGAGGACGCGCTGCGCCGGGCCGGCATCTCGGTCGACCATCTCGCTTCCTCCGCCCGCTGGGGCGTAGAGAAGCCGTCGCCTGAATTCTTCGCCCGGGTGGTCGCGATGGCCGCCATGCCACCGGCCGAAATTGCTTATGTCGGAGACCGGGTGGACAACGACGTCCTTCCCGCACGCGGTGCCGGGATGCACGGGATATTCGTTGTCCGCGGTCCGTGGGGTGTGCTGCACGCGCACCGCCCGGACGCGGCGCAGGCAAGCGCCACAATACGTGGCCTGCTGGAACTTCCGCTCCTGCTCGAGAAACTGGGCGCGGCGCCCTAGGCCCGGTGCCCGGCCGTCGCGTGGTCTTGGCGCATGTTCCGGCGCAGCACGGCGAAGACCTGCCAGATGCTGCTGTAGAGCGTCTGGCGATAGCCGGAATCGGCCGGCAGCTGCGTCATGAAGCGGCGATGGCATTCCGGCATGTTGTGATAGGGCATCGCCGGGAACAGGTGGTGGATCGCATGATAGCGCAGCCCCACCGGGAAGATCAGCTCGTGCAGCCACGGCGTGCCCACGACGGTCACGGATTCCAGGAACTGTGCCTCGTGGGTCATCGGGCTGCCGTCGGACAGGAACAGATGGCCGGCCAGGTTGCGCAGCCAGTTCCAGAAAATCGCCACCACGCTCAGGACATAGAGCTTGGGCAGGACCTGCCAGGGCAGCACGCCCTCGACCAGCAGCGCGGTGACAAAAACGATCCAGGCGAAGCACAGCGCCTCGCCCACCACCCACCAGCGATGATCCTCGCCCGCAGGCACCTGGCGGTGGTAGCCGGGGTTGGAGATGTAGGACGAGGCCGACCGCCAGACCCAGGCGCGCATCTTCGGGCTGACCCAGGCCAGCGGCGCGAGGATCAGGAACCTTGCGACGCCGAAGCACGGGATGACCAGCACCTGGGCGAAATAGGCGACGATGCGCCCGGCGCTGCCATGGCCGAAGGGCTGATACTCGCCATCCTGCACCGTGCCATAGTAGCGCCGCGCGTGATGGTCGCTGTGATTGGCGTACATGAAGGACGGCGAGAGCATCGGCATGCCGTAGAACAGGTTCCAGAACGCCTTGAACGGCGTCATCTTGCCGCTCGGCATGTGCACGATCTCATGGATGAAGACGCCGGCGCGGAACAGGCCGAGAGACGCGACAAGAAGGCTCACCGTCTGCAGCAGCGACCAGTCCGGCGCCGTGAAATAGAGATAGGCGGTGCCGTAACCGATCAGCGCCGACAGGATGAAATCGGCGAAATAGATCGCTGGATTGTGCGCCATCAGGTCGCGCACCATCTGCCAGGCTTGCGGGACCGCAAACCCTGATGGCATGGCCTCATCCCTTGGCGGTGCGCTGCCCTGCATCTGATGCGAACTCACGGCGCGAAATGGAAATCGACGTCAAAGCTCGAACCCGTCATGCCAGCCGGTAGCCCCCAATCTCATCGCCCGATGCCGCCAAGCCTATGCCGGCGGAGTGCAGCAGGACGACCACAATCTGCACGGCCCGGACGATCGCCCGCCCGATATCCTACTGATACCCCAATACTTTTCTGACAAAAAGCTGACAAGGCAATTTTGTCTTTCGGGCGATTCTGTCGCATGGCCAGTCATGCGCGCGCCCGCGCCCCTAGCGAAACGCACCGCGCCGGTAGAGCCGCCAGGCCAGCAGCGGCGCCGCCAGCACCGGATGGCGACGCTGCCACGCGGTCACCGGCAGCTCGACGCCGGAATGCCGCTTCACCTTCCACAGCACGTAGTCGAGGCCGCCCTGGAATGTGAAAGCGGCCTTCACCAGCCGGGCGAGGTTCAGCATCTTCCCCACGCGCCGGCGCCGCCGCCACAAGGCGACGCATTGCGCCGCGGAAATCGCCGGCGCCTGGCGCAGTTCCGCCAAGGCCGGCGGCGTCACGCGGCGCAGCCGTTCGGCATCGAGCGCGGCCAGTTCCGCGGCCCGCCCCGCGCCCTCCGACCGCAGCTCGGCCGCATAGGTCTGCTCGAAGGCCCTGCGCCACAGCGTCTCGGCATCGGCATCGCCCGGCAGCAGCGGCGCGACGTTGCCGAGCATGGTGACCACCGCTTCGGCGCAAGCCGCGGCAATGCGTTCGCCAGTCTCGCCATCGCGCGACCAGACCAGCCGCGCCTGCTGGCTGAAGCGCGCCCAGAGCGAGACGTTCAAGGCATCCCGCGCGGTGCCGGCCATGAAGTCGTGCAGGGTCAGCACCGCGTACTTGCAACGCAGCGTCGCGCCGCCATGCGGCAGTTCCAGGTAGAACACGTTGGGCGGCAGCAGCTTGTTGGCGATCGCCAGCATGCCGCTGCCATAGGCCGCGGCGTAGTCCTCGACCAGCAGGTAGAAATCGAGCAGCGAATCCCCGAGCAGCGTCTCCGGCCGGCGCAGGCAGGAACCATAGAACAGCACCGCAAGAGCGCCCTGCCGATGGCGCGCCCGCACCGCATCCGCCAGCGCGGCGACCGCGGGCGCGACCGGCTGCCTCAATTCGTCCGCCACCAAGCCTTGGAGCTCTGCGCGGGGTTCCACGACGCTAGTACCGGTGAAAGGCGATGGTCGGCCCGGTGCTGAGCTCGACATGGCCGTGCGGTCCGGATTCGTAGATCTCGCCATCCAGCACGACGGGCGAATTGAGGCGCAGCGCGATGCGGTCGGCGCAGGTCGACGAATAACCCGCCTCGCTCATCCAGAGCCGCGGCTTGCCACGCACCACCGGCATGGCCGCGAAGCCGAAGCGCTTGGGCGGCGAGGCGATGGTCGTCAACTTGATGCCGCCATGGTCGTGGCCCCAGAACGGCATCACGCCCGGCATCAGGCGCTCCAGCGTCGTCGCCAGGATGAGGAAATAGGGCGCCTCGTGCGGCGGCTGGCCGTTGAGACCGATGGCGACGCGCTCGCCCTTGAGACCGGACCGCTCGCCCTCGCCATGCACCAGCAGCCGGATCACCGACCACAGGATTCCCGCCTTGGTCGCCAGCGCCTGGCGCAAGCCGACCCGGTGCATGTCGCGACGGCTGAGCAGCGTGCCTTGATAGAAGCCGACGGCGCCGGCCAGGAAGCCGTATTCCGCCCGCTCGTGGCCGCTGCGTTTCAGCGCCAGGGCATGCCGCCGCTCGATGGTGCCGGGCAGTTCCGCGCGCAGGCAATCGAGGATCCGGCGGATGGCATCCAGCGGCGAATTCGGCGAGCCGACGTCATGCGCGATGACATTGGTCATGCCGCCGCCGACCAGCGACAGGCGTGGCATTTCGGCGAAGGGCGACCGCTCCACCAGTTCGCCGATCGTCGCGTGCACCGTGCCGTCGCCGCCATTGATGATCAGATGCTCGACCCCCGCCTCCGCCAGGTCGCGCAGGCAGCGCGGCAGGTCGTGGATGTCCTTGAACGAGCGGGCGTGCAGCTTCGGTTCGCCGCGCAGCATCGCCTCGATCGCCGGCATGGCGGTCTGGTTGCGCCGACTCTTGGCGTTGCTGAGGATACCGACGTGGTTCATGCCGCGTCCGCCTTCAAAGGGACCTGCAGCCAGGATCGCGGCGGCTGCCCCTTCATCTGCGCCAGGAAGGCCTGGGCGATGCGCACCGAATGGAATGCGAAGCTGAGGATGGTCCACCACGCCACAAGGGCCAAGCCATTGTCCGGCGCGCGCATCAGCGCGGCGGCGGTCAGGAGGATCAGGTTGGGATTGCGCCGCGCGGTGATCAGGCGGAACCACGAATCCAGCGGGCGCCAGGTATGGATCTCGATGCCGAAGCGCCAGATGAACAGGCCTTCCTGCAACCGCCCGGCGACATAGCCGAGGATCACCACCCACAGCGCCCAAGAGAGCGGCACCGCCAAGGCCGCGCCCAGCCCGGCGAACCAGGCATAGTACCAGAACGGCGGGTGCAGCAGGTCGATGCCGTGATCAAACACGTCGCCGAGCCTGGTCGAAGTCAACGTGCAGCGCGCCAGCTTGCCGTCCACCGTGTCGAGGAAGCACATCGTCCAGGCCGCGACCAGGCCAACGACGAACCAGCCATGCCAGAACAGCACCGTCGCCAGCACGACGCAGGCGGCGCTGACCCAGGTGACCGTGTTCGGCGTGACGCCGTGCCGCGCGCACCAGCGCGTGACCGCCAGCGCCGGCAGCGGCCAGACGTATTTGGTCACCAGGTCGGTGACGCCCTTGTAGGAGCCGTCGAACAGCAGCCGTTCCACCGCACGCACATCCGCGCCGTCGGCATGGATCAGGATCGGCTTCGCCCGCTTGCGCAGCGATTTCTGGTACGACGTGGCCAGGGTCGTCGGATCCTGCACAATGAAGTCCGAGCCGCCGACATCCTCCAACTCGGCGACCACCTCGAATGCCTTGCGCGCGCCCACGTGGTCGGCGCCATGCGCGGCGACGACATGGCCGCCTTCCGCGCGCAGGGCGACCCCGGTGGCGGCGGCCAGCGCCCCGACCAATCCGTCATCCATGACATAGTCGGCGCGCAGCGCGATGGCCGGGCCGTCCCAGGTTCCCAGGTCGGACGGACTCAGCTCGGTCGCGACGCCCGCCCTGGCGAGCGACCGCCGCAACCGCTCGCGCGGAGACAGATTGAAGGGCCGGATATCGCTGTCGCCGATCAGGCAGAAGGCAATGTTGGCGCGGTCGGCCGACACTCAGGTGCTCCGAGGAGGCTGCGGGTGGGCTGAGGAATATCGGGGTTGAGTTGGGCCGTCTACAAGGAATTTCAAGCACTTCGCCGCAGCCCAGGACCGCCCGCCGGGCTTGACGCACGGCGCCGTTTCCGGCCAAACAGACCCCGTCCCATCGGCAGCCCGTCGGCCGCCCCCGGGGGCAGGAGCCGCGGTATCGATGTTCGTGCTGGCGCATCTTTCGGACCCGCATCTGGCGGGCTGGTCGGTCGACGAAATCGGCAGCTTGTTCAACAAGCGGCTGACCGGCTGGCTGTCCTGGCGCGTCAATCGCCGGCGCATCCATCTGACCCGGGTGCTCGATCTGCTGCTCGAGGATCTGGCCGGCCGTGGCGCGGACCACGTGACGGTCACCGGCGATCTGGTCAACATCTCGCTGCGGCAGGAATTCGCCCGCGCCGGCCAATGGCTGCGGCGATTGGGCACGGGCGAACACGTCACTGTGATTCCGGGCAATCACGATGCCTATGTCGATTTTCCCTGGGACGAGGGCGCCGGGCGCTGGGCCGAGTTCATGAGCAATCGCGGCTGGGAGCCGGAGGGCAGCGCGCCAAACGGCACGCAAAGCGGATTCCCCTTCGTCCGCCGGCTCGGCCGCGTGGCGCTGGTCGGCCTCTCCACCGCGCTGCCGATGCCGCCTTTCATCGCCGCCGGACAGTTGGGCGAGACGCAGGTCGCCGACCTGACCCGCGCGCTGCGCACCCTTGGCACCGAGGACGTTTTTCGCGTCGTGCTGATCCACCATCCGCCCTTCCCCGGCGGCGCCTACAAGCGCAAGTCGCTGCTCGATGCCGAAGCGTTCCAGGCGGCGATCCGCGACGCCGGCGCCGAGCTGGTGCTGCACGGTCATACCCATGTGGCCGGATTGGGGCGCATCGGCCAGACGCCGGTGATCGGCGTGCCGTCCGCCTCCGCCTTGAAGTCGGGGCACAAGGACGCCGCCGCCTATAACCTGTATAGGATTGCCGAGGGCGACTCCGGGTGGAAGGTCACCGTCGAGATTCGCGGTCTGGCCGCGGATGCGGCGCGAATCGCCGCGGCGGGGAGTTATGTGTTAACTATTCCGCGCACCCGCCATTAATCGGGGCAACATTGACAATCCAGGCCGGTTCGCAATTGTGCTAAGCATGCGGCGGCCGCGCTGGCGGGGATGACGCGCGGCGGCTGGACCGGAACTTGAGGGCATTGCATGGGTACTTCGCCGAACGCCACGGCCGCGAAATTCGGCTATCCGGATTCGCTGCTGCGCGCCTATCGGCATTGGCTCGCTTTGGTGCGGCCGCAGCAGGCCACCCTGGGTGCGCTGGTCCTGGTCTGCACCGACCCGGCCACGGCGTTCTCGCAGATTTCGGTCCGCGCCTTCGAGGAGCTGGCGCAGGTGACGGCGGACCTGGACGCCGCCCTGGCCCGGGCCTTCGCGCCGGACAAACTGAACTACGTGATGTTGATGATGGTCGACCCCGACGTTCACTTTCACGTGCTGCCGCGCTACGCGGCGCCGCGCAAGGTCGCGGGGCGCGAGATTGGCGACCGCTTCTGGCCGAAGCCCGTCGACCTGACGCAGCCGGTCGAGGCGGACCCCGCCCTGGCGCAGGCGGTGCACGCCGCGCTGGCCGGCGCCTGGCGCCGGGACTGAGGCCGTATGAAAATCCTGCGCCTGCAACTGATCGATCGTTACGTCCTGAAGCGGGTCAGCTGGCCGCTCGCCGCCGCCATCGTCATCGGCATGGCGGCGCTGCTGCTTGAGCGCCTGATCCGCCTGCTCGACCTGTTCGCCAATCGCGGCGGGCCGCTGACGCTGATCCTGAAGATGCTCGGCAATCTAGTGCCGCATTACCTCGCCATCGCGATCCCCGCAGCCTTCTTCGTCGGCATCCTCTATGCCACCTTGCGGATGTCGAACGACAGCGAGCTCGACGTGATGCGGGCGAGCGGCCTGTCGCTGGCCCGGCTGGCGGCGCCGATGCTGGGCATGGCGGTGGTGTTGACCGTCGCCTCCGCGCTGATCCTAGGCTTCCTGCAGCCCTATACCCGCTATGCCTACCGGGCCCTGGTCTATCTGGTGACCGAGACCTCCTGGAACTCCGCCATCGAGCGCGGCGCGTTCTTCAACGGCTTCGGCGGCAAGACCATCCTGATCGGCGACATCGCCCAGGGCGGCCGCGCGCTGTCGCGCATCTTCATCCAGGAGACGGACGAGAACGGCAACAACCTCGCCTTGTCGGCGCAGACCGGCGAGCTGGCCAAGGATCCGCGGACGCAGTCGCTGCAACTGATCCTGCGCGACGGCATCCGGGTGGAATCCCGCCCCGATGGCACCGGCGGCAAGGCGCTCGAATTCCAGGAATTGGCCTTGCCGCTGGAGGTCATCGCCCCCGACCCCTACCGCGATCGCAACAAGGAATCCGAGCTCAACTTCTTCGAGCTGCTGCGGGCCTACAACGAGAATTGGCCGACCATCGGGCGCGACAACCTGGTGTCCGAGATCAACTACCGCCTGGTCCGCGCGCTCTCGGTGCTGTTCCTGCCGCTGCTGGCGATTCCCATCGGCCTCACCTCGCGGCGCTCGCCCGCCAGCATCCGCATCGTCGCGGGGATCGCGCTGCTGATCCTCTACTACCAGCTGCTGCAGTTCGGTCAGCAGATGGTGGAGAACGGCCGCCTGTCGGCGATCCTCGGGCTGTGGGCGCCGTTCCTGGTCTTCGCCCTGGGCAGCACCTACGCATTCCATGTCGCCAATTCAGGGCTGGGCCAGGATCCGTTCAGCGCCTTCTTCCGCCTGCTCGACGATGCCTGGCTGTGGCTGCGGACGCGCTGGATGACGCTGGTGGCGCGGAGGCGCCCGGCATGATCACCTTCATGCGCTATGCGCTCAAGACCTTCCTGTGGAACTTCTTCGTGCTGTGGGTGAGCTTCACCGCCCTGCTGCAGATCGTCGACCTGCTCGGCAACAGCGACGAGGTGCTCGACCGCCATCCGCACGATGTCGGCGCCGTGGTCGAATACGCGATCTGGCGCCTGCCCGAGCTGGCGGTGTTCCTGATCCCGTTCAGCGTGCTGATGGCGACCCTGTTGTCGCTGGCGAAGTTCGAGCGCAACAACGAGACGCTGGCGCTGAAATCCGCCGGCGCGCCCTATTACCGCATCCTGATGTCGCTGCTGCCGGCGGTGGTGCTGGTGGCGGCGCTGCATTTCGCGCTGACCGACCAGATGGTGCCGCGCTCGATCGACCACCTGATGTCGCGCAACCTCTACGTCGACAAGAAGAACAAGGACGACGACGCGGACCACCGCGTCTGGGTGCAGGAGGGCGACACCGTCGTCGAGGTCGGCGAGGTGGAGCAGCAGGGCCTGGTGCTGCTCAACATGCGCCTCTACGCCCGCGACGCGATCGGCAACATCGTCAACCAGCGCTACGTCAAGCGCGCCACCTACGACGTCGCGACCCGGCTCTGGACGCTGGAGGGAATCGAGGAGACCAAAGTCATCGCCGACCGCGGCACCGAGGTGACCTCCATCCCCAGCGCCGTCTGGGAGACCAAGCTGGGGCCGCAGGAATTCTCCGAGCTGATCGAACGGCCGCAGGCGATGACCACGCACCGGCTGTGGGGCTTCGCCTCCTCCACCCAGCTCGGCGTCCGCCCGACCTATTTCTACGAGACCTGGCTGCAGAAGCGCATCGCCCTGCCGGTCAGCTCGATCCTGATGATCCTGCTGGCGGCCCCGGTGGCGCTCAGCTTCGGCCGTCGCGACCGCGGCGTCGCCTCGGGCATGGCGATCGGCTTCGGCCTCGGCTTCCTCTATTTCATCGCCGAGGGCCTGGTGCTCTCGCTCGGCGAGAGCGGCGCGGTGCCGCCCTTCTTCGCCGCCTGGCTGCCGGCCCTGCTCTTCGCCAGCATCGGCGGTTTGTGGCTGATACGGCTCGAGGGTTTCTAGCATCGTGATCATCTGGATCGACGCCGCGCGCGACGCCGGCGAGCGCGTCGTCGGCCTCGGCCTCCTCGAACGGCATCTAAAGGCGCTGAAGCACCGCAAGGTGTCGCCCGCGGCGGTCATCGTCGACCTCGGCGACAGCGGCCGGCCGCAGCCGGATGCGCTCAGCGCCGCTTGGCCGTTCCCGGTGCGCGTGGCGCGCGGCGGCGGAACCATCCGCGCGCGCATCGTTGCCGCCGCGGCGGGAGAATCCGTGCTTGCCGTCGATTGCGAGACACTGGTCGATGCGCGGCTCTATGATTTCCTGGCCCAGCAGCAACGCGCGATGGCGGCGGAGGAGAACGGGGCGGTGCTCGCGTTCATTCCCGATGCGAGCCTGCTGCGCGCGGAGGCGACGGAACTGCGCGCCGCGCTGCCGGACGCTTTCCCGCGCCTCGCCCAGGCGGACTTTCCCGGCTTCATCCGCAACCTGCGCCGCACCCTGCCCTTCTATCTGTTCAAGGTGACGAACGAGGCGCAGCGCAAGGCGGTGGAGCGCTTCCTGTTCTGGTCGAACTACAAGGGCTCGACGGATTTCTTCACCAAATACGTCTATCCGCCGCTGGTCTGGCTGTCGGTGCGGCCGCTGGCCCGGCTCGGCGTGCATCCCAACTGGGTGACCGGCGTTTCCATCCTGCTCACCCTCGCCGTGATCCCGCTCTGCGCCACCGGCCATTTCCTCGCCGGCTTCCTCTGCGCCTATGGCATGAGCGTGCTGGATTCCGTCGACGGCAAGCTGGCGCGCCTGACCTTCACCGATTCCAGGCTCGGCAATATCCTCGATCACGGCCTGGACCTGGTGCATCCGCCGTTCTGGTATTGCGCCTGGGCCTATGGCCTGACTCTGCCGGAGGGACCCGGCGCCTCCGGGGCGGCAGCGGGCGGCGGGGGCGACGTTTCGTCGCCCGTCTTCGTGGCCTCCCTGGCGATGCTGGTCCTCTACGTGCTCGACCGTCTGATCCTGAAGATCTACCCGACCCGCTTCGGGCGGGGCCTCCACACCCATGCGGCGATGGACGGCTTCGTGCGCACCTTCATCTCGCGCCGCAACATAAATCTTCCTTTATTTACAGTTGGTTATTACGCCGGGCTGGGAATCGAGATGATCTATTTGATCCTGCTCTGGCAGGCGCTGACCTGCCTCTATCACGGCCTGCGCACCGCCTGGATCCTGGCCTATGACCGGCCGCAGGGGGCGCCCGGGACGTGAGCCCGGCGGGAACCGGTTGCCTTGCGATAAATTGTTGATTCGCCTAGATTGCCGCCCAGATTTGTCGGCGCATTTCAGCCCGAAAGGCAGAGTTGATTCATGGTCCGTTGGGGCTTCTGGAAGAACCGCACCCACAACCTCGCCCGCATGAGCCTGGGCGACCTCGTGGTGGCGTTCTTCTCGTACTACGCCGTGCTGGTCTATCTCGGTTTGACCGCCGTCACCCTGTATTTTGCCGCCCGCTGGTTCGAGAGCTGGGCACCGCTGGTGGCTGCCGCCGTCTTCGCCGTGCTGGCCTATCCGCTGGCGTGGTACGTCCTGCACCGCTGGGTGCTGCACAGCCAGCTTCTCTACCGCTCGCCGCTGACCGCGGCGGTGTGGAAGCGCATCCATTTCGACCATCACCAGGACCCGCATAACCTGGTCGTGCTGTTCGGCGCGCTCTACACCACGATCCCGACCATCGCCGTCGTCACCATGCCGATCGGCTACTGGATCGGCGGGCCGGCGGGCGCGGCGACGGCCTTCGCCTTCGGCCTGCTCTCGACCGTGTTCTACGAATTCAGCCACTGTGTGCAGCACCTGAACACCACGCCGAAGACGAAGTTCATGCGCCAGATCAAGAAGCAGCACCTGGCGCATCACTTCCACAATGAGCAGGGCAATTTCGGCATCACCAACTTCCTCTGGGACCGCCTGTTCGGCACCTACTATCCCGAGCCGAAGCTGTGGCCGAAGAGCGCTACGGTGTTCAACATCGGCTATACCGAGGAAATGGCGCAGCGTTACCCCTGGGTCGCCAATCTGAGCAAAGGCACGCGCGGCGACGCCAATCCGCGCCGATTCCGCGAGAACGCCGCGCCCGACGCCCCGTCGCGCGCCGGCCGTTAAGCCCGTTCCGCCATGCCGCGCCCGGTCGTCGTGGTCGAGGCGGTTGCCTCCGCCCAGGACCTGAAGGACTTCATCCAGTTTCCGAAGCGGCTCTATGCCAAGGAAAAGGGCTATATCGCGCCGCTGGATATGGAGCGCTCCGAGACGCTGAGCAAGCGCAAGAACCCCTATTTCCAGCATGCCGAGGGCGACCTGTTCGTCGCCCGGCGCAACGGCGAGGTGGTGGGCCGGATCTCCGCCCAGCTCTGCCAGCTGCATGAGCAGAAATACCACGACCAGACCGGCCATTTCGGCTGGCTCGACGCCGCCAACGACGCCGAGGTGTTCGAGGCCCTGACCACCACCGCCGAACGCTGGCTGCAGGCGCGCGGCGCGCGGCGCATCGTCGGGCCGTTCAGCTTCTCCAGCAACGAGGAATCCGGCCAGCTGATCCGCGGCTTCGACGCGACGCCGATGCTGATGATGCCGTTCCACCTGCCGCACCAGGACCAGCGGCTGCTCGATTGCGGCTACCACAAGGCCAAGGACCTGATCGCCTACACCGTCGACAAGGCGAGCTACCACGCTGTCGGCTCCACCCGCATGCTCGACAAGGCGATGGCGGACGGCCGCATCCGCCTGCGTTCGCTTGACATGAAGAACTACAAGCGCGACCTTGCCAAACTGCTCGAGGTGTTCAACGACGCCTGGTCCGAGAACTGGGAGATGGTGCCCTTCTCGCAGGCCGAGATCGAGATGGCGGCCAAGAGCATGAAGCCCCTGATCGACCCCGATCTGGTGGTGATCGCCGAGGTCGATGGCGAGATCGCCGGCATGCTGGTCTGCCTGCCCAACCTGCTGGAGGCGATCCGCGACCTGAACGGCCATCTGCTGCCCTTCGGCTGGGCCAAGCTGCTGTGGCGGCTGAACCGCAAGACGGTGAAGACGGCGCGCGTGCCGTTGATGGGCATCCGCCGCAAGCACCATGGCACCCTGCTGGGCGCGGTCCTGCTGCCGCTGATGTTCAACCACCTGAAAGGGCCGTTTTTCGCCCGCGGCCTGGAACAGGTCGAGTTGTCATGGATCCTGGAAGATAATCTGCCGATGCGCCGCGTGATCGAGGGCGTCGGCGGCAAGGCTTATAAGACCTATCGCATTTACGAGAAGGCGCTCGCTTGAACGCATTGATCCTGGCCGGCAGCCGCGGACCCGAGGATCCGATGGCGAAGGCCGCCGGCGTGTCGCACAAGGCGCTGGCCCCGGTCGCCGGCATTCCCATGCTGCTGCGCGTGGCCGAGGCGCTGAAGGAGAGCGGCCGCTTCCAGCGGCTCTATGTCTGCATCGAGGACCCGTCGGTGATCTTCAAGGTGCCGGGCCTCGAGGCGCTGCATCGCACCCGCATGCTGGAAACGATCGCCGCCGCCGACAGCCCGGCCGCCAGCGTCGCGGCGGCGCTGAAACGCATCGACCTGAGCCGCCCGCTGCTGGTGACCACCGCGGATCATCCGCTGCTGACCCCGGCGATCCTCGAGCGCTTCCTGGAACTGGCGCCGGCCGCGTGCGATCTTGCCGTGGCGCTGGCGCCCGCCGAAATCGTGTCGGCGGCCTATCCGGGAGCGATCCGCACCTTCTACAAGCTCGGCGGCAAGCGCTACAGCGGCTGCAACCTGTTCCTGGTGCGCTCGGACAAGGCCGCCGCCATCGCCGCCTATTGGCGCAAGCTGGAAGCTTTCCGCAAGCAGCCGCTGAAGCTGATCTGGAATGTCGGCCCGCTCGCCTTCCTGAAGACGGTGCTGGGCGCGATGAGCGCCGAGGACGCCTTCGCCCATCTCTCGCGCAAGGCCGGCGGAATCATCAAGCACGTCGAACTGCCGATCGCCGAGGCCGCCATCGACGTCGACAAGCCCGCCGACATGGAACTCGCCGAGCGCATCCTGGCGGCGCGGGTATAGACCCACAAAAGTTCGTCATCGCCGGGCTTGACCCGGCGATCCAAGTTCAAGATTGCGAAGCGTCGGAAAATTTGGATTGCCGGGTCGAGCCCGGCAATGACGGTATTTGAGAGCGTGGTGTTACCACCCCTCGACCAGCTTGTTCACCCGCTCGAGATCGGCGGGGAAGTCGACCTCGCCCCAGCGCAGGCCTTCGATGTTGCAGGTCATCACCTGGCCGCGCTCGGCGATCTGGCCGATGGCGCGCAGGTACCACCACTTCAGGCCTTCGGGCGTATGCATGATGTCTTCGAGATACTGCGTGAACAGCTTCGGCCCCTCGCCGCGGAACAGCAGCATGCCGATGGATTCGCCGTCGGTGCGCTCGGGCGGCAGGGTCTTGCCGATGTCGAGCAGCTTCTCACCCTTCAGGTGCACCTTCATGTCGTCGGAATCGTAGGATTCCTTCTTGTCGATGGTGACGGTAATGGGGGCCGCCGGGCTCGCCAGCAGCTTCTGGAAGATCTTCGGCTCGATCACCGTGTCGCCGTTCAGGATGACGAAGTCCCGGTCCATCTCCGCCCGCGCCATCCAGCAGGAGGCAAGGTTGTCGGCCAGCTTGAAGAACGGGTTGTAGATGGTGCGGATCTTGAGCTTCGGCCCCTCCAGCTTCTTGAGCAAGGCCTGCACGTCCTTGGCGTGGTAGCCGACCACCACGGCGATCTCGTCCACCCCGCCCTGGGTCAGGGCCCAGATCTGCCATTCGATCAGGGTCCGCGGGCCGATGGGCAGCAGGCATTTCGGCCGGCCTTCGGTCAAAGGAAGCAGCCGCGAGCCCTGGCCCGCGCTCAAAATGATCGCCTTCATGGGAAATGCACCAAGCGAAGCTCAAAGATGCCGCAAGATCGGTAGTTCTCCCAAATCTGTCAACCCTTTAGGACGCCCCGGGACACCCCGCCGCGCCGGCCGGCCGGGCGGGTAAAGTGGTTTACATGACAAAAACCGGTCTGCTATAAGCTGCCACCGCATCGCCACCGCCCGTTCGGGCGGTTGGCGTGATCCCCGGTAGCTCAGCGGTAGAGCAACCGGCTGTTAACCGGTTGGTCGCTGGTTCGAATCCGGCCCGGGGAGCCAGTTTTGAGAGGCCTCGGCCCGTGGAGCCTGTCTCCATGGCCGGGGCCTCTTTACTATGGGCGGCGCTGCAATAGATCGCGGCCCGCCGGTCGCCGTAGAGACCGGCCAGACCTTTCGCACCGCCAGCCAGCAGACGGGCATGCCTGACACCATCACGACCCCGGACATCGCGATCGATCGGAGCGGCATCGTCGCATTCCTGCGCCGCGCCCTCGCGGAGGCTGAGGCGATGCCGCGCGCGCGGCTGCACGGCCGCCAGGCGCGCCCCTCCGGGCTGCCTCTGGAGCTCTGGTTCGACAGCGCGGCGCAGGCCGATCTCTACGCGCCGCGCCTGGCGGAATGCGCGCCGGTTCCAGGCGCCGCCGCCACGCGCCTCTACGTGCTGGATTCGATGGGCCAGCTGCCAGGCTGGGCCGACGAGGCGTTCGACGCGCCGGCGTTCCATGCGCTGTTGCGCGACGCCGGCCTGCGCGCCGCCTATCCGCATCAGCCGCAGATCTGGCAGGTGCTCGACCTCGGCACCGGGATCGGCCTCCACCTCGCGCGCTCGACGGACGACCTGCCGCTGTGGCACGCGGGCTCGCCCCTGCGGCAGCATCTGCACTGGCTGCTGCAGGCGCAGGGCAAGCGCATCGCCCATGCCGCCACGCTGGGCGAGGCCGGGCGCGGCATCCTGCTGTTCGGCAGCGGCGGCGCCGGGAAATCCGGCACGACGCTGGCGGGCGTCGCCGCGGGATTGCAGTCGGTGGGCGACGACTATGTCGCGCTCGGCGGCATGCAGCGCGCGGTGGCGACGCCGCTGTTCCGCATCTTCAAGCAGGACCGCCGCGGCCTGTCCCGCGTCGCCGGCCTGCACGAGAAGACCGCCGATATGCCGGAGAACTGGATGCGCAAGGTGGAGTTCGACCCCGATGCGTTCTTCCCCGGCTGCTTCGCCGAGGAGATGGAGATCCGCGCCATCGTCCTGCCCCGGATCGCGCGCGCCGAGACCTCGCGCTTCGTCGCCATTCCCGGCGGCGAGGCGATGCGCGCCCTGATCCCCACCAACCTGATGCAGTTCCCCGGCGAGGCGGATGACGGCATGGCCTACTACGCCAACCTGCTGCGGCGCCTGCCCGCGTACCGGCTGGAGCTGTCCGCCGACGCGGTGGAATGCGGCGCCGCCTTGCGCGCCTTCATCGCCGGCCTCTAGCGATGGCCGCCCAGTTGCAGCAACCGTTCCCTTGCCCCTATCCTTCCCGCCACCAAAGCGTTGAAGGATGCGCGACGTGAGCGGCTCCGCGGATGACATCTCGGTCGTGATCCCCGCCTACAACGCCGCCGCCTACCTGGCGGAGGCGGTGCGGAGCGTATGCGGCCAGACCGTGCCCCCGCAGCGCATCATCATCGTCGACGACGGATCGACCGATGCGACGCCCGAGGTCGCCGCCGGTTTGCAGCGCGCCGGGCTCGGCCCCACGATCGAATACCTGCGCCAGGAGAATGGCGGCCCCGGATCGGCCATGAATCGCGGCGCGGCCCTGGTCGAGCACGGCCTCATCGCCTTCCAGGCCGCCGACGACATCTGGGTCCCGGAGAAGACAAGCTGGCAACTGCGGGCTTTGAACGAGGGCGCCGACATCGTCTTCGGCCATGCCCAGAACTTCATCAGCCCGGAGCTGGACGCCGCGACCGCGGCCAGCCTGCATTGCCCGCCGGAGCCGATGCCCTGCGAGCTCGCCAGCGTGCTGCTGACGCGGGTCGGGACGTTCCGCGCGGTGGGCTGGTTCGACCTGCGCGCGCGCATCGGGGAATCCCTGGACTGGCTGGGCCGGGCCAATGATATGGGCCTCAAATCCATGATCCTGCCGCAGGTGGTGGCCTTCCGCCGGCTGCACGGGCGCAATTTCAGCCTGACCCGCCGGCCCGACAGCCAGGAATACCTGCGCCTGCTCAAGACCATGCTCGACCGCCGGCGGGCGGCCGAGCGACCGCCGCACGACCAGTAGCGCGGGGCCGCCGATTGCTGGCGCGGCGGTGGGATGCTAGCCTCGGCCGCAGTCAATTCGGGGAAACACATGGGTCAGACAACGGTTCTGGAAATCGCCGCGCCGGGCTGCGCGGCCCAGGAATTCGATGGCGAGGTCGTCGCCTTGAATCTCAGCAATGGAATCTATTGCAGCTTCCGCGACCTCGGCGCGGTGCTGTGGCGCGACCTGGCGGCCGGGCATTCCGTCGAGGCGATGGCGGCGCTGCTCGCGCCGGCCCTGGGCGGCGCCCAGGCGGTCCAGGATTTCGCCGCCCGCATCACCGCCGAAGGCCTGATGCGGCCGGCGACCGGCGGCGCGGCACCGCAGGATCAGCCGCAGGTCATCGCGGCGCTGTCGGGCGGCATCGCACCCGCGCTCACCTTCGAGGTGTTCGAGGACATGAAGAACCTGCTCCTCTTCGACCCCGTGCACGAGGTCGACGAAGTCAAAGGCTGGCCGGCGCTGCCGAACGGCGCCTGAACGGCAGCCGCGCCGCGATCCAGGATCGCAGCGCCCAAGCGCCTCGCACCAAGGCGCTCTCGTGCCGCGGCGGGCCGAAGCTGATGCGGAGATCCCGGATGGCGAGCTTGCGGTCGGTGCGGAAGAGCAATGTGTCGACGCCGCGCGCCGACATCAGGCAGGCCGGAAACCGCAGCACGGCTGTGTAGCGGATTCGCCCGCCGATCTTGCCGCTCGCCTGCGCCACCGGAACCATGCCCACGATCAGGTCCTGCGACATGATCCGCAGCCGGCTGTGCCGGCCGGCATGCCAGGCACGGAAGCTGATCTCGACGCGCAGGCGCGCGAAGGGATTCCGCTCAGCCGGAACCGGAACCTGCAGCTTCGCGTCGCGCGCGAGCGAGGGAATACGCACGACGGCAGAAGCCTGCGCTGCCGCATTGCCCGCCGTAACGGGCCGGGCGCGCGCCATGCGCATCGCCCGCGCCGCGGCGACGACGCGGAACGCGCCGATCGAGTCCTCGCTCGACGGGTTGTAGCGCGTGGCGCGGGTCTCGAATTCCACCTGGTATGCCCTGCCGACCGGCCGCGTCAGTTCCGCCAGGACCTCGTCCGGCACCGGGCATTGCAGCCGCTCCCGCAGCAGCATCAGGGGGGATGCGACGAAGAGCTCGATGCGGCGGAAGCGCGCCTCCCGCAGGAACAGGTCCCAGTCGATCTCGCCCGCGCGCACGAAGGCATTCATGTCCAGCGCCCAGTGGGCCGGATGCGGCAAATGATTGAACAAGACCGCCTGGCTCAGGGTGACGATCGCCTGGTCGGAGCGGCTCGGGCACAGCAGGTCGACGCCGTGGAAGCTGGCGCGCTGCGCCCGTTCCCAGAAGCCGAGATCCTGGCCGATGCACTGGTTCTGGCGGATTGCGAAGCGATGCAGGTCGAACTCGCCGCCGGCGCGCGAATTCGGCCCGGTCAACCCGACGGCATGCGACTTCAACCGGGTGATCCGGTCGTTGTCCTTCGGATCGCGTCGCCAGCCGGCGTCATAGACCACCTCGAGCGTGCGCTCCCAATCGTCGGGATGCACCAGCACATCGATGTCGCGCACCGCGCGCTCCTTCGCCACGCGTGGATCGCTGGCGAGGCGGGCCGCCCCCTTGATCAGCATCTGGCGAATGCCGGCGGCCTGCATGGTCGCCAGCAGCGGCCGGGTGGCGTTGAGCGTGATCTGGTTCACCGCCCAGATGTAGCGCCGCATCCCCTCCAGGCGGGGATCGAGCGGCAGGCCCGGCTCGATCTCGCGAATCCGGCCGGCCACCGCGGCGAGCAGCCGTACGTCGGCATGATCGGCCGCCGCCAGGTCGTTTTCGGCGCGCCATTGCCGCCAGGCCCGGCGCGCCGTGTCGGGGTCGGCGAGTGCGGCGATCAGCAGGCGTATCTGCCCTTCCGGCGGCCAGTGGCGCCGGAGCAATTCTTGAACCAAAGACCCTCCCCCGGTCGCGGCTAATGTCTGCGCCGCGCTGTTGTCGTGACCATAACGGTCACGCTACCGGTGGGCAACGGCGCCGGCCCTTTCCCTCCGTCGCGGCCAACACGGGCAACGTCGATCTTCGCGTTGCGCGGCGGCTAGGGGGCCTTGCCCATCTTCCCGTTCTGGCGCCCGGTGATGTAACTGCTGTTGCGCTTCGGCTTGGGCGTGATTTCCATATTGGCGCAACCTGCCAGCGATGCTCCGGCAAGCGCGAGCGCGGCGCCGGCGAACAGGGTCATCGCGTGGCGGCGATTCGATTGCCGCGGTGTGAGAGCGCTAGAACCGTGACCGTTGTGTTGCACGTCAGCCTCTTCTGCATCGGTTGCGATGGCTGACATTTGGTCGCGGTGTTGCGCCATGCGATGCGCGCGCGGCGCAACCGCGCCTTGCGCGGCAGGCCTTCTGTGAAATGCGGACACTTCGGCTGCCTGCGGGCCCCGGCTCGGCTTGTCCGCGCCGGCGGATGCGGGTCAACCGCTACGCAAGATGCCGCGCGAGCTTGTCCAGCGTCGTCATTCCGATCTCCACCGCGCCGAAGCCGATCTTGGCGTTCCGCAGATCAACGGTCGGATGCAACTGGCGCAGGGTCAGCACCGTCTTGCCGTTGCTTTGCGCGTCGAAGGTGACGGTCACGCGGAAGCGCGCGGGGTCGTCGTCGATGTCGGACCCATGCTCGATCTCGATCAGCCGCGGCGCATCGATGCGCAGGAACACCATGCGGTTCTCATAGCGCGTGCCGTTCGGCGCGATGTAAACGAAACGCCAGCGACCGCCAGGGCGGATGTCGATCTCGAGGGTTTCGTTCCGGAATCCCTCCGGCGAGAACCACTGGGTGATCTGCTTCGGGTCGGTCCACGCCTGGAACACGCGTTCCGGCGGCGCATCGATCACGCGCGTGATCACAATCTCCCGGTCCAGCGCCCAGGTCGAGCGTGGATCGATCGCGCGCGGATCATTTGTCGGGGCCATGGGTCGTGCCTTTCGGATCGTTCGCTTGTGATTGGTCGTTGAGAAAGCGCGCGAGGCGATCGAAGCGCGCCTCCCAGGCGCGGCGGGTGAAGTTCAGCCAGGTCATCGCTTCCGCCAGCCGCTCCGGCCGGATCTGACAGGGGCGGCGCTGGCCGTCGCGCCGGCGCAGGATGAGTCCGGCATGCTCCAGCACCTTCAGATGCTGCGACACCGCCGGCAGGCTCATGGCGAAGGGCTGCGCGATCTCCTGCACCGTCAGCTCGCCCTGGTCAGCCAGGCGACTGAGGATCGCCAGCCGCGTGGGGTCGCCGAGGGCTGCGAAGGCTGAGCTAACCTCTTGCGAAAGCGCCATTTCTGGAAGCCCGATCCTTATTTAAGTAATAACTTAAATAAGGATCGGGACGGCGTCAAGCACGTCCGCTGCGGCGGCGCCGCGTTCGGTGCCATCCCGAACCGCCATCAGCGCGAGAGGACAACCCAGACAGATCCGGCTTGCCGAAGACCATGCCCATTCAACCGCAATCGCGATCCAGTCGGGCCCGATCGCGCCCTAGCGGAACTGTCCCACGCGCCGCGCCGTCTCGGGATCGAGGAAGCCGCGCACCGTCGCCGCTGTCTCCGCCGCCATCGCCGCATCGAGCCCGCCGCCGTCGCGCCGCGCCAGGATTCGGCGCAGGTCGCGCACCGGCCCCGGCGGCAGCGCGGCGATGCGCTTCGCCAGCGCCACCGCCTGCGGCATCAGCTCGGCGTCCGACACGACATCTTTCACCAGGCCCCATTCCTTGGCCTGCCGCGCGTCGAACTTCTCGCCGAACAGGATCATTTCGCGCGCCCGCTGCAGCCCGACCAGGCGCGGCAGCAGTTCCGTCACGCCACCGGTGACGAACAGGCCCCAGGTCACCTCGGGGAAGAAGAAGCGCGTGCCTTCGGCGGCGAGCGCGAAGTCGCAATTGATCACCCATTCCAGCCCGCCGCCCACCGCCCAGCCGCGGATGGCGCCGACGATCGGCGTGTCGCCCAGCAGCATGGCGCGGGTCACGTCCTGGATGCGCTCGACATAGGCGGTGGTCTCCGCCTCGCCCGTGGCCTGGGTGTCGAATTCCTTGAGGTCGTCGCCGGAGCAGAAGGCGCGGCCCTCGCCGGTCAGCACGATCGCGCGGATATCCGGATCGCGGTCGGCCGCGGTGATCGCGTCCACCAAATCGTCGAGCAGCGCCGGCACGATGGCATTCAGCCGCTGCGGCCGGTTGAGCGAGATGCGCCGCACCCCGTCGCCGAGATTTTCGCTCAGAACCGTTCCGGTCATGCCTTGTCCTTTCTGATCACGCGCCCCTGATTACCCGCCCCTAGTTACCCGCCCCTGATCACCCGGCGGGTCTTGCCCTCGGTGCGCGGCAAGGCGCCGAAGGGCAGCAAGGCCACCTTCGCCGTCACGCCGATGTCGCGCTTGATCCGCGCCTCGATCGCCTGCGCCAGTCCGTCCTGCCCGGAAGCGGCGGCCGCCGAAACCTCCGCCTCGACCGGCAGCGTGTCATAGGGACCGCCGCCCGCGAGCACGATGCGATACTCGCCACCCAGGCCCTGGAACTGGCCGAGCACGGCGGCGATCTGGGTGGGGAAGACATTGATGCCGCGCACCACGATCATGTCGTCGGCGCGACCGATGACACGGAAGCGCGGCGCGGTCCGGCCGCAGGCGGCGCGGCCGGTGCCGGTCAGCAGGATGATGTCGCCGGTGCGGAAGCGCACCAGCGGCTGGCATTCGCGGCTGACATGGGTCAGCACCAGCTCGCCGCGCGTGCCCTCGCGCCAGGGCAGCGTTGCGCCGCCCGCCGGCTCGATCAATTCAGGATGCAGCACGTCGAGGGCCATGAAATGCAGGTCGTTGTCGACCTCGCTCTGGCCCGCCAGGTTGCAGAACACGTCGGTGACGCCGTAGTTCGAGTTGCGCGCCTGGAAGCCCCAGGTCTCCTCCAACCGGCGGCGGAATTCCGGGTTGTCCAATCCTGCCTCGCCGCCGAACAGCCCCAGCTTCAGGCCGAGGTCGCGCGGCCGCAGATCGGGGAAATCCTCGGCCATCACCTGCTCCAGCACCGCCGGATAGGAGGGCGTGCAGGAGATCGCGGTGATGCCGAGCTCGCGGATGGTGCGGATCAGCAGCCGGGTATCGCCGACGCCGAACGGCACCACGGCGGCGCCGGTCGCCTCCAGCGTGGTGTGGTCGGTGAAGCCGCCCATCCACAGCCGGTAATTCAGGCAATGCACCACGCGATGGCCGGGGCCAAGGCCGCTCGCCGCCTGGGCCCGGCCGCCGACGATGGCGGTCTCCAGCGCATCGCGCGCCGACAGCGC
This sequence comes from Dongiaceae bacterium, assembly GCA_039808885.1. GTDB lineage: Bacteria > Pseudomonadota > Alphaproteobacteria > Dongiales > Dongiaceae > Dongia_A. The sequence continues at coordinate 23,627 of JBDHTX010000031.1, forward strand.
CAGGTTCATCGCCGTGCCGGTGGTGCCCGAGGTGCGATGCACGCGGGCGATGCCGGCCGGCTCCGACGCCAGGTAGTCGCCAAAGGGCGGATGCAGGCGCTGGCTCTCGCGCAGCATCTCCTTGTCGATCAGCGGCAACTCGGCGAGCGCTTCGAGCCGTGGCGGCGGCGCGGCGCCGTTCCAGGCACGGCGATGCAGCGCCGATTTCGCGGCGACATAGTCGCGCTGCCGCTCCCACAGCCTCTGGCGGTGCGCCGCCAGGGCCGAAAGGTCGGCGAAATCGGCGCGGTCTAGGAGCATCGCAGCATCGGCCCTCGGCGCCGCACGGCTCTCGGGATAAAAATGATATCAATGTCATTTACGCGCTGGGCCGGGCTGTGTCAATCTGCGGCATGATTTCCCGTATCGCCTCCACGCGGAAAATAATCCGCCCGGCCGCCACGCCGGCGGCGCGCGATTTCGCCGAGACCCTGCTCGCCGCCGCCGCGGCGCCCGGCCTGCGCAAGGTGGAGCGCACGCGGCTGCGCCTGCTGGCGAGCATCGCCCGCCTGCTGGCAGACGGCGCCGAGCCGGCCGAGCTGACCGTTGCCGACATCGTCGCCGCGGCGGACCTCGCCCACGGCACCTTCTATCGCTACTTCCCGGATGTGCGGGCGGCGATCGAGGCCCTGATCGCCGATTTCGCGCGCTTCCTGCGCGACGAGCTCGCCAATGCCCGCGACGGCGCCACCGGGTCGCGCGAACGGGTGCGCGGCGCCACCCTCGCCTGTACCCGCGCCTTTCGCGCCAATGCCGGCTTGATGCGCTGCCTCATCGCGCTGGGCCGCGAGAACACGGCCTTCGCCCGCGCCTTCCAGGAGCTCAACCTGGCCTGGAACCGGCGCATGGCGGGCGCGATCGCGCGCCACCGCGCCGGTCAATCCGCCGGTCAATCCGCCGGTCAATCCGCCGGGCAATCCGCCAGGCCCGCGAGCGCCGAGGCGCTGCTGCCGACGGCCTATGCCCTGGGCGGGATGATCGACGAATTCCTGACCCAGCTCTATCTGCGGCGGGATCCGGCCCTGGCGCGCTTCGCCAAGGACGAGGAAGCGGTTGCCGACCTGCTGACCGAGCTGTGGTGCCTCGGCGCCTATGGCAGGCTGCCGGCGGGCGGGCGGTAGAACCCGCCGCTACGCCGCCGCCAGGAACGGCACCATGTCCAGCTTGCCGGATTTCTCGATCACCAGCATCTGGCTCGGCGGCACCTCGCGCCAGGCGAAGCAGGTCTCCGCGTTGTCGTCGTCGAGCGGCTCGGACACCACCATCACATGGTCGCCGCGGCGCACGTGATAGAGCGTCGGCGGCACATCGCTGCTGGAATGCCGGATCGCGTAGATGGTCTCCCCGTCGCTCAGCACGGCGGTGAACTTGAACGGCTCGTTGACGCCCTCCGCCTGGCCCAGGCGCTCGATCTTGCCGACGCAGCGCGACAGCGCGCCGATCGGGTCCTGCTCCAGCCCTTCGCTGAACAGCAGATAGAAGATGAGTTCGCTGTCGGTGGTGCCGACCCGGGCGCAGTAGTATTTGTCGTCGATCATCGCCTCCAGCTTGCGCCGCATGCGCTCATAGCCGCCGATCTGGCCGTTATGCATGAACAGCCAGTTGCCGTGCGAGAACGGATGGCAATTGGCGCGCGAGGTCGCGGTGCCGGTCGAGGCGCGCACATGGGCGAGGAACAGGCCGGAGCGGATCTGGTGCGACAGGCTTTTCAGGTTCTGGTCGTTCCAGGCCGGCAGGATGTCGCGATAGACGCCGGGCTGCGGCCGCTCGCCGTACCAGCCGATGCCGAAGCCGTCGCCGTTGGTGGTGACGTGGCTGTGCCTCGCCCGCAGGCTCTGGCTGATCAGCGAGTTCTTCGGCTCGAACAGCACCTTGTCGAGATAGATCGGCTCGCCGCAATAGGTAAGCCAGCGACACATGCCCAACTCCTTTGCCCGGACCCGGCGCCAATCGGCCGGAATCGCCGGCGCGCCGATGGCCTGGATTGACCAGATTCAGTCTGGCCCGGCAAGAATTAACGTTCGGGAAATGTGAAATAAGTCACTCTTTCCCGTGATTTGAGCCAACGGGATGGGCGCTGGCACAACGATTGCTTCCCTCAAGGGTCATGAAGCGGAGGACTGCATTTCTTGCCGGGTTGTTCGCCGCCGCCATTGCGGCGGTCTTGGGCGGTTGCACCCCCACGTCCCTGGTGGCGACGCCGGATATCGTCATGAAATCCGCGGTCCCGCCAGGCATCCTTGCCCCCTGCGTCGCCACCGAGCTCGGCCGCCAGATGCACGATCCCAGGCCCAAGCTGGTGGCCTATCGCGGCATTCACGAGATCTCCGTGACCTCGCCGCGCGGCGACCTGCTGGCCTTCATGACCGTGGAGGCGGACTGGTCGACCGGCTCGATCGTCAGTTTCTACGACGGCGATCTCTACTGGCCCAATCGCACCACCAGCGGCATGTTCCCCGACGTGGCGCGCGACAACTGGCACCGGGCGGAAAATGCCGTCCTGGCCTGCCAGCCGGCGACCGCGGCCAAGCCCGCCGCCGCCGTCAACCCGGTCATGCCCGCCCCGCCGGCCGTGCCGGTCTCCCAGGTGAGCCCCGCCCCGGCGCCCAAGCCGCTGGCCCCGCTGCAGCTCGGCACGCCGACCAAGCCCGCCCCCTAAGTCATCGGAAATCCGGGAATTTTTGCCGGCGCCTGGCCCCGCGCCGGGGTTTTAGGCTTGCTTTTTCGGCCGGATTTTGGGAAGCCCTTGCGCGCCATCCGGCGGCCGCGCCCTCCACTTTCGCCTGGCCGCCTGCGTGCCCGTAGCTCAGCGGTAGAGCATCTGACTTTTAATCAGAGGGTCGCGGGTTCGATCCCCGCCGGGCACGCCATTTCCTCCGCCAAAGCCGCGACTTGCCCGCTGGCCGGGCCGCTCCGCCCGCCGGTCGTGTATACTGCCCGCATCGGGTCATCACGCCGCACAGCGCCATGGATGCCATTCCTCCAGATCCCGGCCACGACATCCGCTATCTGCGGCGCGAGGAATTGACCTCGGCGGTGATCAAGTCGGTGCTGGCCTTCTACGAGGCCCGCAAGGGGGCGAGCGGAATGCTGGCGAAGGACGCCGTCGACCCCTTCGCGCTGAAGCCCTTCCTGCCCTATTTCACCATCTCCGAGTTCCACGAAGACCCGTTCCGGCTGCGCTACCGCCTGGTCGGCACGGAGATCGTGCGCTTCGTGCGGCGGGACTTCACCGGAACCTGGCTGCACGAGAGCGGCTGGCCGGATGACATCATCGCCCTCAATCTCAGCCTGTACCAACACGTCCATGCGACACGCCGGCCGCTCTTCGGGCTTTCCACCGTCGACTGGGACGACCGCAGCTCCTACCGTTTCGAATGGGCGGTGCTGCCGCTGACCACCGACGGCGTCCGGGCCACGCATGGCCTGGGCGTCGACGACTACTCGCAGATCGCCTCCAAGCCACCCATTCCGCTGCAGCCGGAATAGGCGAAGCAGCAGCCAAGGGAGTTGCATGACGACCACGCCGAACGCCGTCGCCATAGTCCTCGCCGCCCTCGCCTCGCCCGCACTTCGTGAAATTGTCGCCCACTGGAACGCGGTGCGCGGCGACCGGATGATGCCGGCGTGGGAGGATATCGATCCGCTGATGATCAAACGCCATCTGCCCATCGTATGGTCCTGGAAATACGACCGCGGAAGCGACAGCTTCACCGGCCGCCTGGCGGGCGAGACCATCAATGCGATCTTCGGCAAGTCGCTGCGCAACGCGAAGATGGAGGAGTTCTTCGCCGGCTGGAACTATCCGGCCATCTTCGCGCGGCATCGACGGGTGATCTGCGAGCCCTGCATCGCGGTGGGCAAGGGCCTGGTCTTCGTTCATGCGGAGCGCTATGGCGTCGGCGAGCGCGTGATCCTGCCCCTCGCCAAGGACGGATTGCATGGCGACGGCCTGATCGGCGCCACGGTCTATGAATGGGGCAAGGCGGATGTGAGCGCCGCCAGCGAGATGGTGGAGAACATCACCTACTATCCGCTCTCAGCTCCGCCCGATGTCGGGACCTAAGCCCAGCGGAAGATGACGAAGCCGTAGGCCAGCGAGATCGCCAGCGGGGCCCAGAGCGGCGTGCCGAAGAAGCCGAGCCAGGCCAGGAAGATGAAGGCGCTGCCCAGCAGCGTGATGAACAGCCGGTCGCCCCGGGTGGTGGTCAGGCCGAGGATGCCGTGACGCGACCCGCCGCCGGGAGATTTCACCTCCCAGATCGACATGGCGACGAGGCAGGCCAGGATGAAGACGAAGAAGGCCGCGGTCTGCCAGGTCCAGGCCATCCAGGAAATGAGTGAGGTGCCGTCCATCGCGTCTCTCCTCTATTCAGACGCGCCCAAGAGCGAAGCCCTTGGCGATATAGTTGCGCACGAAATAGATCACCACGGCGCCGGGAATCAGCGTCAGCGACCCCGCCGCCGCCAGCAGCCCGAGCTGATAGCCGGAGGTGCTCGCGGTCTTGGTCATCAGCGCGGCGATCGGCTTGGCGGCGACCGAGGTCAGCGTCTTCGCCAGCAGCAGTTCGACCCAGGAGAACATGAAACAGAAGAAGCAGGCGACGCCGATGCCGGCCGCGATGGTCGGCATGAAGATCCGGAAAAAGAAGCGCCAGAAGGAATAGCCGTCGACATAGGCGGTCTCGTCCAGCTCCTTCGGTACGCCGGACATGAAGCCTTCCAGGATCCACACCGCCAGCGGGATGTTGAACAAGGTGTGGGCCAGCGCCACCGCCCAGGGCGTGTCGAACAGATTGACCGCCGAATAGAGCTGATAGAACGGCAGCGCGAACACCGCCGGCGGCGCCATGCGGTTGGTCAGCAGCCAGAAGAACAGGTGCTTGTCGCCGATGAAACGATAGCGCGAGAAGGCATAGGCCGCCGGAAGCGCCACGGCCACCGACAGGACGGTATTGATGACCACGTATTCGATCGAGGCGATGTAGCCGTTGTACCAGGTCGAATCCGTGAAGATGATGGCATAGTTGGCCAGGGTGAAATCCCGCGGCCAGAGCGTGAAGCCGCCCAGGATCTCGTTGGTCGGCTTGAACGACATGGTGACCAGCCAGTAGATCGGCAGCATCAGGAAGACGATGTAGACGATCGGCACCAGGGATCGCTTGCGCATCACTTTGCCTCGTTCCTGGTCATGAGAGTGTAGAACAGCCAGCTCAGCAGCAGGATGATCAGGAAGTAGATCAGCGACATCGCCGCCGCCGGGCCGAGGTCGAACTGGCCGAGCGCGGTCTTCACCAGGTCGATCGACAGGAAGGTCGTCGAGCTGCCCGGGCCGCCGCCGGTCAGCACCACGATCTCGGTATAGACCATGAAGCTGTCCATGAAGCGCAGCAGGATGGCGATGGTCAGCACGCGGTTCAGCTTCGGCAGCTGGATGTAGCGGAACACCGACCAGGCGCTGGCGCCATCGATCTTGGCCGCCTGGTAGTAGTCGTTGGGGATGGAGACCAGCCCGGCATAGCACAGCAGCACCACCAGCGAGGTCCAGTGCCAGACATCCATCAGCACGATGGTGAACCAGGCGCTGAACGGCTGGCGCGTGTAGTTGAAGTCGAAGCCGAGGGCGTTCAGCCCCTTGCCCATCAGGCCGATCTCGGGCAGCGCGAAGATGTTCCACATCGCGCCCACCACGTTCCAGGGAATCAGCAGCGGCAAAGCCATGGTGACGAGGCAGACCGAGACCCAGGCGCCCTTGCGCGGCATGGCCAGCGCGACGACGAGGCCCAGCGGCACCTCGATGAACAGCACCAGCCCGGTGAACAGCGCCTGCCGGAACAGCGCGTCGTGGAAGCGGTCTGAATGCAGCACCTGCTCGAACCAGGCGACGCCCGCCCAGTCGAACACGTTGTCGCCGAAGGTCTCCTGCACCGAATAGTTCACCACCGTCATCAGCGGGATGATGGCGTTGAACGCCACCAGGATCACCACCGGGGCGACCAGGAGCCAGGCCTTCTGGTTGATCTGCTTGTACATGGTCCCCTCACCCCACCAGCCAGCCGTCGCGGTAGAGATGCGTGTGCTGCGGGTCGAAACGCAGATTGGCGCTGCCGCCGGGCACCGCCTGACCCTCCGGCACCACCAGCTTGATGCGATGATCCTTGTGCCGCGTCTCGACGATGCGGTAGCGGCCGACATCGGCCACCTTGGTAACCTCCACCGGGACCTCGCCCGCGGGGTCGAAGCGGATGAATTCCGGGCGGATGCCCAGCTCCAGCGTGCCGTCGGCGGCCATCGGCGCGGCGGCGGTCGGGACGGCAAGGCCCTGGAAGGTGGCGCGGCCGCCTTCAACGGCACAAGGCAGCACGTTCATGCCCGGCGAGCCGATGAAATGCCCGACGAAGGTATGCGCCGGCCGCTCGAACAGCTCCACCGGCGTGCCGATCTGCACCACCTCGCCCTTGTTCATCACCACCACTTTGTCAGCGAAGGTCAGGGCCTCGGTCTGGTCGTGCGTCACGTAGATCATGGTGCGGCGGATGCGCAGGTGCAGCTCCTTCAGCTTGGAGCGCAGCACCCATTTCAGATGCGGGTCGATGACGGTCAGCGGCTCGTCGAACATGATGACGTTGACGTCGGACCGCACCAGGCCGCGGCCCAGCGAGATCTTCTGCTTGCCGTCGGCGGTCAGGCCCGAGGCCCTCTTGCCGAGCGTCTGGGCCAGGTCCAGCATGCCGGCGATCTCGCGCACCCGGCGGTCGACATCGGCCTCGGCCACGCCACGGTTGCGCAGCGGGAAGGCCAGGTTGTCGTAGACCGTCATGGTGTCGTAGACGACCGGGAACTGGAACACCTGGGCGATGTTGCGATCTTCCGGCGTCGCCTTGCTGATGTCGGCGCCGTCGAACAGGATGCGGCCCTCGGTCGGGTGCAACAGCCCGGAGATCAGGTTGAGCAAGGTCGTCTTGCCGCAGCCGGACGGACCGAGCAGCGCATAGGCGCCGCCATCCTCGAGCTCGACGCTCAGCTGCTTCAACGCCCAGTCGTCCGGCGCCTGCGGGTTGGCCATGTAGCTGTGGCGCAGATTGTCGAGGGTGATCCTGGCCATTATTCGCGCCCTCCGGCCAGCTTGCCGTCCGCGCCGAACAGGAAGCAATGCGCAATGTCCATGAACACCCGCACGGTGGCGCCGACCTCGTAGGGGTGCACGCCGTGCGACTGCGAGATCCAGGTGCTGCCGCCGAAATCGAAATGCAGCACGCTCTCCGAGCCGCTGAGTTCCGCCACCAGAACCCTGCCCTCGACGCTGATCCCGTCGCCGGTCTGCTGGAACGGCGTCAGGTGGTGGGCGCGGATGCCGAGGGTGTAGGGCCCGTCCGGCACGGTCGCCAGCCGCCCGGCAGCCTGCCACGACGTGCCGTTGGCGAGCATGATGCGGTTGCCGCTCTTGGTCACCTGCGCGGTGTTGAGCGGCGGGTCGGAGAAGACCTGTGCGCTCAGCAGGTCGCTCGGCCGGCGGTAGATCTCCGCCGTCGGGCCGAACTGGGTGACGCGCCCCTCATGCAGGGTCGCGGTATGGCCGCCGAACAGCAGCGCCTCGATCGGCTCGGTGGTGGCGTAGACGACGATGCAATGGCGGTCGGCGAACAGCCGCGGCAGCTCGTCGCGCAATTCCTCGCGCAGCTTGTAGTCGAGGTTGGCGAGCGGCTCGTCGAGCAGGATCATCTCGGAATCCTTGACCAGCGCGCGGGCAATGGCCGTGCGCTGCTGCTGGCCGCCGGACAGTTCCGCGGGCCGCCGCTGCAGCATGGGCGTCAGGCGCAGGAGTTCCGCCGCCGCGCTCACGCGCTGCTTGATCCTGGCATCGTCGTATCGCGCCACACGCAGGGGCGAGGCGATGTTCTCGTAGACCGACAGATGCGGGTAGTTGATGAACTGCTGGTAGACCATGGAGACGTTGCGCTTCTGCACCGCCACGCCGGTCACGTCGGCGCCCTTGAAATGGATGGTGCCGCCGCTCGGCCGGTCGAGGCCGGCCATCAGCTGCATCAGCGTGGTCTTGCCGGCGAGCGTGGTGCCGAGCAGCACGTTGAAGCTGCCCTCCTCCAGGGTCAGGCTCGTCGGATGGATATGGACGTCCCCGCCGACGCTCTTCGCCACTTGTCTCAGCTCGAGGCTCATGCCCGCCGCGCCGTCTTGATCATTGGGAAGGGCCCGCACGGCCCCCGGGGGTGAACCCGGGGGCCGGCGGAAGTGTAGAACAACTCACGCGCAATCGCGAAAGGCTATTGCGCCTGCGTCCACCGCTTGATGAGCTCGTCATAGGCGACGGTCTCGCCCTGCGGCTTCTCGTTGTCGAGCTTGGCCCACGGCGCATGGTCCTTGCTGAGCCATGCGCTGGGGTCCTTGGGCTCGTTCAGCCGCGGGCCGCAGCCGTGATAGGTGTTGTTCTTCTCGTCGGCCACCTGCATGCGGGCCATGATGTCGTCCATCTGCTCGGCCAGACGATCCATGGCTTGCTGCGGGGTGAACGCGCCCGAGTTCACGTCACCGATGTTCTCCCAGAACAGCTGGGCAAGCTTCGGATAGTCGGGCACGTTGATGCCGGTCGGCGTCCAGGCGACGCGGTCCGGCGAGCGGTAGAACTCGATCAGTCCGCCAAGCTTCGGCGCCCGCTCGGTGAACGACTTGTGGCGGACGGTGCTGTCGCGGATGAAGGTGAGACCGACATGGCTCTTCTTCACGTCCACCGTCTTGGAGACGACGAACTGGGCATAGAGCCAGGCCGCCTTGCGACGATCGACCGGGGTCGAGTTGAACAGGGTCCAGGAGCCGGCGTCCTGATAGCCGCGCTGCGACCCTTCCTTCCAGTACGGGCCGTGCGGCGACGGGGCCATCCGCCACAGCGGGTTGCCGTTGTCGTCGACGGTGTTGTTGCCTTCGCTCTTCGGCGCCACCATCGAGGCGGTGAAGGCCGAATACCAGAAGATCTGCTGGGCGACGTTGCCCTGCGCGAGCGACGGCAGCGACTGGTAGAAGTCGAGGTCAGCGGCGCCCGGAGGAGCGTATTTCCGCAGCCACTCGTCCCACTTGGTGACGGCATAGACGGCGGCCGGGCTGTTGGCGCCGCCGCCACGCGACACCGAGGCGCCGGAGGGATTGCAGGAATCCTTCTCCATGCGGATGCCCCACTCGTCGACCGGGCGGCCATTCGGGCTTCCCGGGTCGGCTTCGCCGGCCATGGACAGCCACGCATCGGTCATGCGCCAGCCGAGATCCGGCGCGCGCTTGCCGTAGTCCATGTGGCCATAGACGCGGACGCCGTCGATCTCCTTCACGTCGTTGGTGAAGAAGTCGGCGATGTCCTCATAGGCCGACCAGTTGACCGGCACGCCGAGCTCGTAGCCGTACTTCTTCTTGAACGCCGCCTTCAGGTCCTTGCGGTCGAACCAGTCCTTGCGGAACCAGTAGAGATTGGCGAACTGCTGGTCGGGCAGCTGCCACAGCTTGCCGTCCGGGCCGGTGGTGAACGACTTGCCCATGAAGTCGTCGACGTCCAGCATCGGGTCGGTGACGTCCTTGCCCTCGCCCGCCATCCAATCGGTCAGATTGGTCGCGGCCTGCAGGCGGGAGTGGGTGCCGATGAGGTCGGAGTCGTTGATGTAGCCGTCATACAGGTTGCGGTTGGTCTGCATCTGGGTCTGCACGGCCTGCACGACTTCGCCTTCGCCGAGATACTGGTGGTTGACCTTGATGCCGGTGATCTCTTCGAAGGCCTTGGCGAGGACCTTGGATTCATACTCGTGCGTCGGGATGTCCTCCGACAGCACGTTGATCTCCATGCCGACGAAGGGCTTCGCCGCATCGATGAACCACTTCATCTCCTTCATCTGCTCTTCTTTCGAGAGCGTCGAAGGCTGGAACTCGGAGTCAATCCACTTCTGAGCCGCTGCCTCGTCCGCCAGCGCGGGTGCTACCCCCCACGCGAGCATCAGGACGGCCAACGACACGCTGTGACGTATCGCCATGATCGCTTCCTCCTCACGTGCGCTTTTCTCGGAAGTCCTGGCGTCCGACCGGAGCGCACATTGCCGGCCGAGCGACCATACGCTTGCCCGTTACCCCCCGCGGGCGTCTTACGCGGGTTCGATCATCGGCGGCGGGGCGGGCGACTTCGCCGCCGATCTGCCCAGGTTCACCGGCTCGCCGGCTGCTCCGGGAAACGCCTCATGCGGTTGCTCCCATCCGGTCGGGACGGGCGACCTTGGCGCGGCGCGCCTGCATCGCCGCGTCGATCGCCGCCGCCTGCTCCGCGCTCACCCGGAGGCCGAGCTTGCTGCGGCGCCACAGCACGTCTTCCGCGCGTTCGGCCCATTCCTCGCGCATCAGGTAGTCGAGTTCCGCGTCGGTGATGGTGGCGCCGTAGTCGCGCCCCAGATCGGCGGCGCTGCGCGCCGCGCCCAGTACGTCCTTCGCCTTGGTGCCATAGGCGCGCACCAGCCGCGTGGCGTGCGCGCGGGCCAGGAACGGGTAGCGCTTGGCCAGGCTGTCGACCTCCGCGGCGAAACCGTCGGTGGGGAAATTCCCGCCCGGCAGCGCCTCGCGCCCGGTCCAGCCCTTGCGCTCGGCGGCGCGCGCGTCGAGATGCGGCGCCAATTTCTCCAGCGCATGCTCGGCGAGGCGCCGGAAGGTGGTGATCTTGCCGCCGAACACCGAGAGCAGCGCCGGCTTGCCGGCCTCGGCGTCCAGCACCAGCACGTAGTCGCGGGTCGCCGCCTGCGCCGCGCTGGCGCCGTCGTCATAGAGCGGCCGCACGCCGGAATAGCTCCACACCACGTCGGCCGGCGTGATCTGCCGGCCGAAATAGGAATTGGCCAGGCCGCAGAGATAGTCGACCTCCGCCTGGCTCGCCTTGATCTCGCCGAGCGGGCCCTCGTAGTCCTGGTCGGTGGTGCCGATCAGGGTGAAATCCCGCTCATAGGGAATGGCGAAGACGATGCGGCCATCGGTGTTCTGGAAGATGTAGCAGCGGTCATGCTCGTAGAGCTTCGGCACGACGATGTGCGAGCCCTGCACCAGGCGCACCTTTGCCTTGTTCTCGGCCGCCTTGTTCTCCGCCGCCTTGTTCTCAGCCGGGCCGTCCTGCGTCACGTCGGAGAGCACGCGGGCGACCCAGGGGCCGCCGGCATTGACGAGCGCCTTGGCGCGGATCTCTTCCTTGGCGCCGGTCGCGAGGTCCTCGACCGTCAGCGTCCAGTGGTCGCCGGTGCGCCGGGCGCTGACGGCGCGGCAGCGGGTGCGGATCTCGGCGCCGCGCCGCGCGGCGTCGGCGGCGTTCAGCACCACCAGCCGCGCATCCTCGACCCAGCAATCGGAATACTCGAAGGCCTTGGCGAATTCGCCCGGCTTCAACGGCTTGCCGGCCGGATCGCGGGTGAGATCGAGCACCTTCGTCGCCGGCAGCTTCTTGCGGCCGCCGAGATGATCGTAGAGGAACAGGCCGAGGCGCAGCAGCCAGGCCGGCCGCAGCCCCTTGTGATGCGGCAGCACGAAGCGCAGCGGCCAGACGATGTGCGGGGCGACACCCCACAGCACTTCGCGCTCCTGCAGCGCCTCGCGCACCAGGCGGAACTCGTAATACTCGAGATACCGCAGGCCGCCGTGGATCAGCTTGGTCGAGGCGGAGGATGTGCCGCTGGCGAGGTCGGATTGCTCGCAGAGAAAGACCGAGAGACCGCGTCCAGCCGCGTCGCGGGCGATGCCGCAACCATTGATGCCACCACCGATGATGGCCAGGTCGAAAACCTTCGACAATCCGCCCCCTGACCGATGCGCGTCATGGCCTATGCCATTTGTGTTTCGCATCGAAGTTGAAGCGAAACATAAGTGACAGATCAGAGGTTCGCAACTGGGTTCATCCGAAAGAAATGAATGTTAACTTGAGGGGATTCCACTCATCGGAGCGCCGCCGGGGACCGTTTCGATGACCTCGACATTGTGCGTCGCGCAGAGTTCCCGCAACTGCGGCGAGGTCAGCGAATCAGTAATAAATGTATGTATTTGAGAGAGATGGGCGATCTTCACCGGCGCCGCCCGCTCAAGCTTCAGCCGGTCGGCGACCAGAATCACTTTCCGTGCATTTTCGATAGTCGCCTGGCTGACTTTCACTTCGCGATAATCGAAATCGAGCAGCGCGCCATCCTCGTCGATCGCCGAGGCGCCGATCACCGCGGTATCGACCTTGAACTGGCGAATCAGGTCCACGGCGCTGGAGCCCACCACCGCCCCGTCGCTGCGGCGGACCACGCCGCCGGCCACGATCACCTCGATGGTCGGGTGCCGGTAGAGCAGCATGGCGACGTTGAGGTTGTTGGTGATGACCAGCAGTTCCTCATGCCCCATCAGGGCGCCGGCGACCTCCTCGGTGGTGGTGCCGATGTTGATGAAGAGCGAGCTCTGGTTCGGCACCATGGCGGCGGCGGCTTTGCCGATGGCGCGCTTCTCGTCCGCGGCGATGAAGCGGCGGGCCTCGTAGGCGAGGTTCTCGATGCCCGAGGCGACCACCGCGCCGCCATGCACCCGGTTCAGCAGCCGCCGGTCGCAGAGGTCGTTCAAGTCCTTGCGGATGGTCTGCGGCGTCACCTCGAAACGCAGGGCGAGGTCGTCGACGCTGACCTTCCCGGCCGAGCGCGCCAGGGCCAAGATCTCGTTCTGTCGGTGGCTGAAATCCTGCATCCGCTCCCCCGGGGACCCGCAAAGGCCCTGGCAAGGCTAGCACAGGGCCACGGGAAAGCTCCACTGCACAGCCGCTAGACCCGCTTCAGCGCCTCGAGCACCCGGGCGGAGACGAAGGAGCTGACATCGCCGCCCAGCCGATGGATCTCCTTCACGAAGCGGGAGGAGATGAACTGGCTGCGCTCCGAGGCCATCAGGAAGACGGTCTCGATCCCCGGATTGAGGCGGGCGTTCATGCCGGTCATCTGGAACTCGTATTCGAAGTCGGAGACGGCGCGCAGGCCGCGGATGATCACCCTGGCGCCCATCTTCTCGGCGAAATGCATCAGCAGGCTGTCGAAGGTGACCACCTCGATCGACGCGGACAGGCCGTTCCTGCCGTCGGCGATCTCGCCCTTGAGCAGGGCCGCGCGCTGCTCGACCGAGAACAGCGGGCCCTTGCCGGCATTGATCGACACGGCGACGATCAGCTTGTCGACCAGGGTCGCCGCGCGGCGGATGATGTCGACATGGCCGTTGGTCACGGGGTCGAAGGTGCCCGGATAGATGCCAATGCGCTGTTCGGCCATGTTCCGTCCCCTCGACCCGTTGCGCTACTTGCCGCCTTCGGGGGCAGGCTCGCCGCCCGCCCCGCCATCGCCGGCGTCCTCGGCCGCGCCATTCTCATCGCCCCCGTTCTCATCGCCAAGATCGCCGAGGTGGGCGACCGCCACCACCGCCTCGCTCTCGGCGACGCGGAACACGGTGACGCCCTGGGTCTGGCGCCGGGCGATGCGGATGTCGTGCACCGGGCAGCGGATCAGCTGCCCGCCATCGGTCACCAGCATGATCTGGTCGGTCTCGGCGACCGGGAAGGACGCCACCACCGGGCCGTTGCGCGGCGTCACCTCGATATTGGCGACACCCTGGCCGCCGCGGCCGATGACGCGGTACTCGTAGGCCGAGGTGCGCTTGCCGAAGCCCTTTTCGGTGACGGTGAGGATGAACTCTTCCAGAACTTCAAGTTCGTTGAGACGCTCCGGCGAAACGATGACCGAGGATTGCTGGACGCCCTCCTCCGCCTCGTCGACGGCGTCGCCCCCCACATCCCCCAGGGCCCGGCGCTTGGCCATGGCGTAGCGCAGATAGGCGTCGCGCTCCTCGAGATCGACCTCGACATGGCGCAGCACCGACATGGAGACGACCTTGTCGCCCTCCTCCAGCTTGATGCCGCGCACGCCGACGGAATCGCGCCCGGCGAAGACGCGCACGTCGGAGACGGCGAAGCGGATCGCCTTGCCGCTCTTGGCCGCCAGCAACACGTCGTTGCCGGCGGTGCCGACGCCGACGCCGATCAACCGGTCGCCCTCGTCCAGCTTCATGGCGATCTTGCCGTTGGCCTTCACGTCGACGAAATCGCTGAGCTCGTTGCGCCGCACATAGCCGCTGGCGGTCGCGAACATGATGTTGCTCTTCGACCAGGAGGATTCGTCCTCCGCCAGCGGCAGCACGGTGGAGATGGTCTCCCCTTCCTCCAGCGGCAGCAGGTTGATCAGCGCCTTGCCGCGCGCCTGCGGGTTGCCCAGAGGCAGGCGATAGACCTTCATCTTGTAGACCATGCCGCGGGTGGAGAAGAACAGCACCGGGGTATGGGTGGAGGTGACGAAGACCTGGGAGACGAAATCCTCCTCCCGCGTCGCCATGCCGGCGCGGCCCTTGCCGCCGCGGCGCTGGGCGCGATAGGTCGAGAGCGGCACGCGCTTGATGTAGCCGCCATGGGTCACGGTGACGACCATGTCCTCGCGCTGGATCAAATCTTCGATGTCCTGCTCGAACTCGAGGTCCTGGATCGTGGTCTTGCGCGGGCTGCCGAACTTCGCCTTCATCTCCAGCATCTCGTCGCGCAGGATGCCGAGGCGCTTCGGGCGGCTGTCCAGGGTCTCCAGGCAATCGGCGATCTTGGCCGCGTGCTCGCGCAGCTCGTCGGCGATCTTGTCGCGCTCCAGCCCGGTCAGGCGCTGCAGGCGCAGGTCCAGGATCGCCTTGGCCTGCGCCTCGGTCAGCTGGTAGGCGCGCGCCACGCCGTCGAGATCCGCCGGGTCGTCGATCAGCTTGATCAGCGGCTTCACGTCCTCGGCCGGCCAGGTGCGCGCCAGCAGGCCTTCCTTCGCCGCCTGCGGGTTGGGCGCGTGGCGGATGAGGGCGATGATCTCGTCCAGGTTGGCGACGGCGACCGCCAGGCCCATCATCGTATGCGCCGTCTCGCGCGTCTTGCGCAGCTCGTAGACGGTGCGGCGGGTGATGACCTCCTCGCGGAAGGCGATGAAGGCCGCGATCACCTGCTTCAGGTTGAGGAGCTCCGGCTTGCCGCCGTTCAGCGCCAGCATGTTGACGCCGAAGCTCGATTGCAGCGGGGTGAAGCGGAACAGCTGGTTCAGCACCACGTCGGCCACCGCGTCGCGCTTCAGCTCGATGACCACGCGCACGCCGTCGCGGTCGCTCTCGTCGCGCAAATCGGCGATGCCCTCGATGATCTTCTCGCGCACCGTCTCGGCGATGCGCTCGATCATGCGCGCCTTGTTCACCTGGTACGGGATCTCGCTGACGATGATCGCCTCGCGGTCCTTGCGGATCTCCTCGATCGCGGTGCGGCCGCGGATGACGACGGAGCCGCGCCCCAGATGGAACGCCTCGCGGATGCCGTTGCGGCCCAGGATGATGCCGCCGGTCGGGAAATCCGGGCCAGGGATATGCTCGATCAGCTGCTCGATGGTGATGTCCGGGTTCTCGAGATAGGCGCAGCAGGCGTCGATCACCTCCGACAAATTGTGGGTCGGGATGTTCGTTGCCATGCCGACGGCGATGCCGCCGGCGCCGTTGACCAGCAGGTTCGGGAAGCGCGCGGGAAGCACGCGCGGCTCCTCCGACTTCTCGTCGTAGTTCGGCTGGAAATCGACGGTCTCCTTGTCGAGATCGTCGAGCAGCGCCTCGGCGGCCTTGGTCAGGCGCACCTCGGTGTAGCGCATGGCCGCCGGCGGGTCGCCATCCATCGAGCCGAAATTGCCCTGCCCGTCGATCAGCGTGACGCGCATGGAGAAATCCTGCGCCATGCGCACCAAGGCGTCGTAGATCGACTGGTCGCCGTGGGGATGGAAGTTGCCCATCACGTCGCCGACCGCGCGCGCGGCCTTCTTGTAGGCGCTGCCGGAGGCGAAGCCGCCCTGGCTCATGCCGTAGAGGATGCGGCGATGCACCGGTTTCAGGCCGTCGCGCACATCGGGCAGCGCGCGGCTGACGATCACGCTCATCGCGTAATCGAGATAGGAGCGCCGCATCTCGTCTTCGATGGTGATCGGCGCGATGTCGAAACTGGGCGTACTGGGTGTGTCGGTCACTAGACTATGAGCTCAATTTTCGGGCTGGCGGAGGGGGCCGGGCCGGCCCCCGATTCCGGCTGTCGTTTGATAGCAGATTCGATACCCCGTCACAACCTTTCGCAGCCGCAAAAAACTCTATCCAAATCAACCCTTTATCGGTCGATCTCCGCACCCGTCGCAGGCCGCCCGCCGGACCGGTTAACCGGCCCCTCCGGTGGACCCAAAAACGGCCCGAAAAGGTGACGTCCGTCACCCAGGCGGCAGTTTGCCGGAACCCTGCCCGCGATGCCTCCGACCAAGCGTCACGGAGCGGGCGCAGCGTGCGCCGCCGCGATCCGGAAAGAGGAGATCTGCCATGTCTATCCGCAATCACCTGTTGAGCGCAGCGGCGATCGCAGCCCTCGCCACCGCCAGCACCACCGCGAGCACTACCGGCGCCAGCGCTGGCGAGAACACGCCGAGCTCGGAATCGATCAAGCGCATCGAGCTTGGTCTGCCCCACGACAAGTTGGCCGCGGCACTCAGCGCCCAGTACACGATCGAGGTCCTGCCCGACAACCTCGACTGGACCAACACCGTGCCGACCACACTGAGCGTGCCGTTCCATGTCCGGGTGGAGCCGAGCAAGCTGAAATGGGCGATCAAGAACGCCTTCATCATGCTCGGCGTCGCCCCGATCGAATCGGCCGGAATCGTCGGCGCCTGCTGCGGCAAGCTGAATTCGGTGCCGGCGACGACCTATCCGCACATTCTCTATCCCTCCTCGGGCGGGATGAACGAGGATGTCTGGTGGGAGGCCGATGTCGGCAACAACAGCTACGCGACCCGCGCGCGCAATGCCTGCCGCAATCTGCGCAAGGACCTGGAGCACCAGGGCCTGAGCCACGACGAGATCTTCAGCCAGGACCGCGTCACCACCCTGTCAGAGGAGTTCCGCCTGGTCGCCCAGGTCCGCTACCAGAAGGTCATCCCCGCCGAGTTCGATTCCTCGGGCTACGGCCTGCCCGGCGCGCCGGGCGTCGCCGATACCTTCTGGATGCAGTCGCAATCGGCCTGGATCGACCTGCAGGTCCTCTGCAAGAAGCGCGACGGGCTGGTCATCAACGTTAACCCGGACGTGCAGCCGGGCAGCGACGACCTCAGCATGGGCTTCCAGGTCAACCAGGCGGCCCTCGCCATCACGCCCAAGCCCTACCAGGGCAAGTGCCCGGCCAAGATCCATCTGAACCCGACCATCGAGGCGACCGGCAAGGGCACGGTGAAATACCGCTTCGTCGACCAGCTGGGCAACCACTCGCAGACCTTCCAGGTGAAGTTCGACAAGCACGACGTGAAGTTCCTCGACCACATCATCGAGATCGACGCCAAGGGCAAGCCGAAGGGCCTGGGCTTCGCCGTCGCGCAGCCGCAGGGCGGCGAGTTCGGCCTGACCGCGCCGAACAACCCGAACCTGGTGCAGGGCTATTTCAAGATGGAAGTGCTGTCGCCGCACCCCAAGGACTCGAACCTCGCCGACTATTCGGTGAAGTGCACCGTGAAGACCGGCAGCGACGACCTCGTGGCCCCGCCGGACACCATCAATCCAGTCGTGGTCGATGGCGAGATCGCTGGCGGCCTGCCGGACCTGTTCGTCGAGGACGTGCTGGTGAACCCCCTGCTGCCCTATCGCCTGGTGGTCAAGATCACCAACCAGGGCCAGGCCGCCAGCAAGCCGACTAACATCAAGGCGATCCGCTGGACCGGCAATCTGTCGACGGTCAAGGGCACCGCGGTCCCCGCGATCCTCGCCGGCCAGTCGCAGGTCATCCAGGTGATGCTGAGCGGCACCTATGACGGCGCCACCGGCCTCGACCTCAGCCTGGACGATCCCAATCGCATCCCGGAGAAGGACGAAGGCAACAACACCTACAAAGTGAAGTAGCGCGTCCCGCCGATCGGGCGCGCCAACCGACCCCGCCGGCCGCAAGACCGGCGGGGTCCGCTCGTACGCCCCGGCTGCTCCCTCCATTGACGCCCCGCCCCGCTTCCATGATTGTTGCGCCAGCAGGGAATCGGTGGGGCCGGATTCATGAGTGACGGGCGCAGCGGGGCTGAGAGGATCTACGCGCTCGCCGAGCCCTGGTCGGTGCTGGCCATCGGCAATTTCATCACCGCCTGCTGCAAGCGCAATTTCACCGCCCTTCAGCTGCTGCGATCGCCAATTCGCTGCGTCGGACGGCTCGAAGGCGGCCTCGCCACCATCGACGTTCCCAACTGGTTTCCCGTGCAGGACGCGATCCTGGAGGTCGCCGGCGGCGCGGTCTATTCCAAGCTGCGCGACCTGCCGCTCAATCCCAAGGCGCAGAGGATCTCCGACCAGGCGCAGCGCATCCAGCTCGACCTGATCCGCGCCGCCGTGCCGGTCGCGTCGCAGCCGGTCGCGCTCACTTACTTCCCGTGGTTCCGCTTCCTGGCCGAGCCGGTCGGCTTCGACGCCGCCGGCCGGGTCGCCGCCTACATCGCCGGCTGCTTCCGCTACCTGCTGATCCGCGACGGCCTCGGCGCCGAGGTGACCCAGGACGGCGACGGGTGCCGCATCGCCACCGAGGACGGCCTGGTCATCGACATCCAGGGCATGCAGGCGCTGAAAAGCCTCGCCCTCACCCAGGGCGCGCGCGCGAGCAGCTTCGACCTGGAAGCCAGCCGCATCCAGATCGACCGCCGCATGTTCCCCGCCGCCTACGAAGCCGGCGCCGAGATGCTGAAGACGCCCGACCGCCTCGCCAATGTCGAGATGACGGCGAGCGGCGACCATCTGATCCTCGTGCCGGGAAAGGGCGCTGCCCATGTTTAGACGCCCGGTGAAGCCCAGCGATCGCGACCCTGAGATCCTGCTCGATTCGAAGCTCGACGCCACCGCCTATGTCGAGACCTTCGGGCTCGAGTGGCAGAGCTTCGACGGCTTTGTCGGCAAGGAAGTGATGTCGCATGGCCACCTGTTCGGCCGCTTCCTGCTGCCGCGCGATTTCCTCGCCGGCAAGAAGGTCGTCGATGTCGGCTGCGGCAACGGCCGCATCGGCCGCCTGGTGGCCCCGCTGGCCGCGTCCTATACCGGCGTGGATTTGTCCGAGGCGCTCTATTCCTTCCCCAAATACACGCAACGGCCGCCGGCCTTCTCCCTGGTGCGCGCTTCCGCCACCGATTTGCCGCTCGAGGATGGCTGCGCCGACGTCACCATCTGCTGGGGCGTGCTGCATCATGTCGATGCACCGGAGACCGCCTTCGCCGAGCTGGTCCGGGTCACCAGGCCCGGCGGCTCGATCCTGCTCTACGTCTATCCGGAAATCTTCGACGTGCGGAAGAACCTCAACACCTATCTGCGCGGCCTGCCGCTGCGCCGGGGCAAGGAGATCCTCGACGTGCTGTCCGACGGGCTCGACGAGTGGCACGAGGTCGACCCGTTCTTCGCCGACATCCTGGCCGGCAACGTGCTACTGAGCTTCAAGCACTCGAAGCCCTGGCAGAAGTTCCAGTGGTACGATGGCGTGACGCCGCGTTTTCACTGGTCGCTGGAGAAGCCGGTCGAGACCTTCGCCGCCAATCACGGCCTGAGGCTTGCCATGTACCGGCCCGGCTGCTTCCACCTGCAGGTGCCGGCGACGGCGCGCTAACGGCGGGTCAGCCGGCCCGGTGCGGCAGCGATGCCGCCACGGCGTCCAGGATCTCCGCGGAGAACTCCGGGTCGTCCACGGCGCGGGCCATGACCACGGCCCCCACCATCGCCGAGAAGGTCGCCAGCGCCGTGCGCCGACGCGCCGCCGGCGTGCGGCCCGGCACCCAGGCGCTCAGCCGCGTCATCAACTGGCGCAGGCCATCCGTCATGGCCCGCCGCACCGCCTTGTCCTGGCGCGCCACGTCGGACCCGAGGGCCGCGATCAGGCAGCCATTGGCCGGCTTCTCGAGATGCGTCTCGCTCAGATAGGATTCGGCGATTGGCGCCAGCGGGTCCGCCGGCGATTCCGCCGCCAGCCGGTCCCATTTCTTCACCGAGTTCGCCAGCGCCAGGCCGCAGGCCTCCGCCGCCAGGTCATCCTTCGAGGCGAAATGGCCGTAGAAGCCGCCATGGGTCAGCCCGGCGCTCTTCATCAGATCGGCGACGCCGATGCCGTCGAAGCCGCGTTCCCGGAACAGCTTCGCCGCGGCCTCGACGATGCGCGCGCGGTTCTCCGCCGCCTGCTCCCGGGTCACCCGCATCCTGGCCTCCATCGCAAATGCTCTTGACAAGATATATGATGGTCGTCATATAAGTCAATCATGACGACCATCATTTAAAATGCAGAACGCGCGGCCCTGCGCGACACAACATTTTCATCGCGAGGAATTCCCATGCTTTCCCGCCTGATCGCCCCATTCCTCGCCCGCCGCGCCATCCATTACGGCTGGGTCGTCGCCGCAATCACGTTCCTCACCATGCTGGTGACCGCCGGCGCCGTCGGCGCGCCGGGTGTCCTGCTCTTGCCGTTGCAGCGCGAGTTCGGCTGGGAAACGTCGCAGATCTCGAGCGCGCTGGCCATCCGCCTGCTGCTGTTCGGATTGATGGGGCCCTTCGCCGCGGCGCTGATCAACCGCTTCGGCGTGCGGACGATGACGCTCTGCTCCCTCGCCCTGGTCAGCTGCGGGCTTGCCCTGTCGCTGGCGATGACCGAGGTGTGGCAGCTGATCCTGCTCTGGGGCGTCGTCGTCGGGCTCGGCACCGGCATGACCGCGCTGGTGCTGGGCGCCACCATCGCCACGCGCTGGTTCACCCGGCGGCGAGGCCTGGTGATCGGCCTGCTGACGGCGAGTTCCGCCACCGGGCAGCTGGTCTTCATGCCGCTGCTGTCGCTGATCTCCGAACATCTTGGCTGGCGCGTGGCGCTCACCACCTTGTGCCTGCTGCTCTGCGCCGTCGCGCTTGCGGTCCTCGCCCTGATGCGCGACCGCCCGGCGGATCTGGGCCTGGCGCCCTATGGCGAGAGCGCCGCTACGCCGGCGCCGGCCGCGCTGCCCGCCAACTCGGTCGCCTTCGCCGCGCTCGACGCCCTGCGCCAAGCCTCGCGCACGCGCATCTTCTGGGTGCTGTTCGGCACCTTCTTCGTCTGCGGCGCCAGCACAAACGGCCTGCTGCAGCCCTTCCTGATCCCCTTCTGCGTCGATATCGGCGTGCCGGAGGTGCGGGCGGCCGGCCTGCTCGCCCTCATCGGCGTGTTCGACTTCATCGGCACCGTGGCCTCGGGCTGGCTGTCCGACCGCTACGACAATCGCTGGCTGCTGTTCTGGTACTACGCCCTGCGCGGCCTGTCGCTGCTCTACCTGCCGCTGGCCGATGTCAGCTTCTACGGCCTGGCGCTGTTCGCCATGTTCTACGGCCTCGACTGGGTGGCGACGGTGCCGCCGACGGTGCGGCTGACCGCCGAGCGCTTCGGGCGCGAGCGCGCCAATTTGGTGTTCGGCTGGGTCTTCGCCGGCCACCAGCTCGGCGCCGCGGCGGCCGCCTTCGGCGCCGGCTGGTCGCGCAGCGAATTGCTCAGCTACGTGCCGGCCTTCCTGGTCTCCGGCTCGCTCTGCATCCTGGCCGCGTTCCTGATCCTGTCGGTCCGTAAGGCGGTGAAACCGGCGCTCAGCCCGGCGGAATAACCCCGCCGCAATGGGACATTTCGCCACTTTTTCTTCGCTTTGCTTCGGGCACCGGGTTCGCTAACGTCCGGCACCTCATCGCAAGCGGAGTGCCTCCATGTCCAACAACCTCAAGTTCTATATCAACGGCGCCTGGGTCGACCCGGCCGCTCCGCGCACGCTGGACGTGATCAACCCGGCGACCGAGGAGCCCTGCGCCACCATCTCCATCGGCGCCGCCGCCGATGTGAACCGCGCGGTGGCGGCGGCCAAGGCCGCCTTCCCCAAGTTCTCGCAGGCCACCCAGGCCGAGCGCGTCGCTTTGCTGCGCCGGATCGTCGAGTGCTACAAGGCGCGCGCCGAGGACATCGCCCAGGCGGTCTCGGCCGAGATGGGCGCTCCGATCGCCATGGCGCGGCACAGCCAGGCGGCCGCCGGCCTCGCGCATCTTGAATCCACCCTGAAGGCGCTGGAGAGCTTCCACTTCGAGGAGCAACGCGGCACCACCCGCATCGTGCGCGAGGGCATCGGCGTGGTCGGCCTGATCACGCCGTGGAACTGGCCCCTCAACCAGATCGCCTGCAAGGTGGCGCCCGCCATCGCCGCCGGCTGCACCATGGTGCTGAAGCCGAGCGAGATCGCGCCGCTGACCGGCATCATCTTCGCCGAGATCATGCACGCGGCCGGCACCCCGGCCGGCGTCTTCAACCTGGTGAACGGCGACGGCCCGTCGGTCGGCGCGGTCATGTCCAGCCATCCGGACCTCGACATGATGTCCTTCACCGGCTCGACCCGCGCTGGCATCCTGGTGGCGAAATCCGCCGCCGACACGGTGAAGCGGGTCAGCCAGGAGCTGGGCGGCAAGTCCGCCAACATCATCCTGCCCGACGCCGATCTCGCCTGGTCGGTGAAGAAGGGCGTCGAGAGCTGCTTCAACAATTCCGGCCAGTCCTGCAACGCGCCGACCCGCATGCTGGTGCCGCGCAATCTGCAGGCCGACGCCATCGCCGTCGCCCGCCAGACCGCCGAGGCGCAGAAGGTCGGCGATCCGCGCAACGAGGCCACCATCCTCGGCCCCGTGGTGAGCGAGGCGCAGTTCAACAAGATCCAGGGCCTGATCGAAACCGGGATCAAGGAGAACGCCACGCTGGTCGCCGGCGGCACCGGCCGGCCGGAGGGCCTGAACCGCGGCTACTACGTGCGTCCCACGGTCTTCGCCGACGTGACCCCGCAGATGACCATCGCCCGGGAAGAGATCTTCGGCCCCGTGCTCTCGATCATGCCCTATGACAGCGAGGAGCAGGCCGTCGCCATCGCCAATGACAGCGTCTACGGCCTCTCCGCCAATGTGGAAAGCAAGGATGTCGAGCATGCCCGCAAGGTCGCGCGCCAGCTGCGCGCGGGGCAGGTCAAGGTGAACTACCCGGCCTGGGACACCTTCGCGCCCTTCGGCGGCTACAAGCAGTCGGGCAACGGCCGCGAATACGCCGATTGGGGCATCCACGACTTCCTGGAAGTGAAGGCCATCATCGGCTACGGCGCGTAGGCCGTCTCAGCGCCCCGCCTTACCGGACGTAGCTGGCGCCGTTGACGTCGAAAGTGGCGCCGGTCATGTGCCGCACCTCGTCGGTGCAGAGGAAGGCGGCAAGCGCGCCGCATTCCTCCGGCCGCACCATGGAGCCGAGCGGGATGTCGGCGATGATGCGTTCCACGCCCGCATCGTCCAGCCCGGTATAGGCCATCTCGGTATCGGTGAAGCCCGGGGCGATGACGAAGGCCAGGACGTTGTCCTTGGCGAAGCCGCGGGCGATGGTCTTGGTCAGCGCCACCAGGCCGCCCTTGGAGGCGGCATAGGGCCATTGGTCCGGCGCGTCGCCGCGATGGGCGGCGCGGCTCGCCACGTTGATGATCTTGCCGCCGCCATGGCGACGGAAATGCGGGATCGCCAGCTTGCACAGTTCCGCCGGCGCATAGAGGTTGACCTGCATCACCTGCGCCCAATTGGCGTGCCATGCCGCCTCCGGCAGGTCGATCGGCGTCGGCTCGAAGATGCCGGCATTGTTGATCAGCACGTCGATGCGCGGCGCCGCCGCCTCCGCCGCCCGCCAGAGCGCGCCGGCGCCTTCGACCGCGGCAAGATCGGCGGCGACCAGATGGCAGGCGTCACGGCCGACCTCGGCCTGGATGGCTTCGGCCGCCGCGCGGCTCTTGCCGTAATGCAGCAGCACCCGTGCCCCCGCCGCCGCGATCGCTTTCACGATCGCCGCGCCGATGCCGCGCGAGCCGCCGGTCACCAGGACGGTCTTGCCGTGAAGATCGTTCATCTCGTCTCCCCTCCGTGATCCATGCGCCGGCCGGCGCTGGCTAGTAGATGACCGGCTCACCTGCTGGCTTGCCGAAATCGCTCTGCAGGAAATCGAAGTCGCAGCCTTCGTTCGCTTGCCGGATGTGGCGTGCGAACATCCAGCCATAGCCGCGCTCGAAGCGCGGCGGCGGCGGTGTCCAGGCGGCCTTGCGCGCGGCCAGCTCCGACGCGCTCACCTGCAGGTCGATCGAGCGTTTGGCGACATCGACGGCGATCACATCGCCCGTGCGCGCCAGGGCCAGCGGGCCGCCGACATAGGATTCCGGCGCCACATGCAGGATGCAGGCGCCGTAGCTGGTGCCGCTCATCCGCGCGTCGGAGATCCGCAGCATGTCGCGCACGCCCTGCTTCACCAGCTTTTTCGGGATCGGCAGCATGCCCCATTCCGGCATCCCCGGCCCGCCCTGCGGCCCGGCGTTGCGCAGCACGATGATGTGGTCCGGCGTGACGTCGAGATCCTCGCGGTCGAGCGTCGCCTTCATCGTCGGATAATCGTCGAACACCAGGGCCGGTCCGGCATGTTTCAAGAGATGCTGGGCGCAGGCGCTGGGCTTGATGACGCAGCCGTCGGGCGCCAGATTCCCCTTCAGCACCGCGAGCGCGCCGCTGGCATAGACCGGGTTGTCGAGGCTGCGGATGACGTCCGGGTTGAACACCGCGGCGCCGGCGATGTTCTCGCCCAGGGTCTTGCCGGTGACCGTCATGGCCGAGAGGTCCAGATGGCCCTGCATCTGGCTCATCAGCGCCGGCAGGCCGCCGGCATAGAAGAAATCCTCCATCAGGTATTTGTCGCCGCTCGGCCGCACATTGGCGATGACGGGTACCTGGCTCGCCGCCTCGAAATCGGCGAGGCCGATGTCGTGGCCGGCGCGGCGTCCTTGCGCGATCACGTGGATGATGGCGTTGGTCGAGCAGCCCATGGCCATGGCGACGCGGATGGCGTTGCCGAAGGCGGCGCGGGTCTGGATACGGCTCGGCGCCAGGTCTTCCCACACCATGCCGACGATGCGCCGCCCGGCCTCGGCGCACATGCGGATATGGTTGGCGTCCGGCGCCGGGATCGACGACGCGCCGGGCAAAGTCATGCCGAGCGCCTCGGCGATGGCGGTCATGGTGCTGGCGGTGCCCATGGTCATGCAATGGCCGTCGCTGCGCGCGATGCCGGCCTCGATGTTGACCCAGTCCTCGCCGCTGATGTTGCCGGCGCGGCGCTCGTCCCAGTATTTCCACACGTCGGAGCCGGAGCCGAGTACCCTGCCCTGCCAGTTGCCGCGCAGCATCGGCCCCGCCGGCACGAAGATGCTGGGCAGCCCGGCGCTGGTGGCGCCCATCAGCAAGGCCGGCGTGGTCTTGTCGCAGCCGCCCATCAGCACGGCGCCATCCACCGGGTGGGAGCGCAGCAGCTCCTCCACATCCATCGCCAGCATGTTGCGGTAGAGCATGGTGGTCGGCTTCACGAAGATCTCGGCCAGCGACAGGGCCGGCAGCTCCAGCGGGAAGCCGCCGGCCTGCAGGATGCCGCGCTTCACGTCCTCGACCCGGTGCTTGAAATGGGCGTGGCAGGGATTGATGTCCGACCAGGTGTTGACGATGGCGATGACCGGCCGCCCTGCCCAGTCCGCTGGCGCGTAGCCCATTTGCATGATGCGCGAGCGGTGCCCGAAGGCGCGCAAATCGTCCGGCGCGAACCAGCGCGCGGAACGGAGGTCGGCGGGGGATTTCCTGGTCGTCGTGGTCATGTCCTGTCGGGTCCCAAGATTCGGCATTCTGGAGCCATGGTACAGCCGGCGGCGCGGCGCTGGCTAGAACGAGCAGACCTCGCGCACGCAGCCGCGCAGCCAGCGATGCGCGGGATCCGCGTCCATGCGCGGATGCCACAGCATCGAAATGGTGATTCCGGGCACCGCGACCGGCAGGGCGAAGCTGTGCATCCCGTCGCGCAGGTTGCCGGTATGCCGCTCGGGCACGCTGGCGATCAGGTCGGAGCCGCGCGCCAGGGCCAGCGCCACGGAAAAGCTCTCCACCAGCGTGACCACGTCGCGCTCCAGGCCGAGCGCCGCCAGCGCGGTGTCGATCCGCCCCCGGCTGTCGCCCTGGTAGGGGATGCCCACATGCTTGCCGGCGGCGTAGCGCGCCGCGGTCACCCGGCCCCGGCAGAGCGCATGGCCCTGCCGCACCACGCCGATGAAGCGGTCGCGGTACAGGGCCTGGGTGCGAATCTCCGGCCCCGTCATCTGGCCTACGACGCCGGTCTCCAGGTCGACCGAGCCGTCGCGCAGCTGGGCGGTGTCCCGGTCGGTCTTCTGCACGAAATGCAGGCGCACGCCCGGCGCCTCGGCGCCGATGCGGGCGATGAGCGCGCCGCCGAAATTCTCGACGAAGCCGTCGCGCGTGCGCAGCGTGAAGCTACGCGCGAGCGTGGCGGGATCGAGCCGTTCCGCCGGGCGCAGCACCGCCGCGCCGTCCTGCACGATCTGCCCGACCCGGCCGCGCAGCTCGAGCGCGCGCGGCGTCGGCACCAGGCCGCGCCCGGCCCGCACCAGCAGCGGATCGCCGGTCAGCTCGCGCAGGCGGGCCAGCGCCCGGCTCATCGCCGAGGGGCTGAGGCGCAGGCGGCGGGCGGCGCCGGCAACGCTGCCCTCCGAAATCAGCACATCCAGCGTGATCAGAAGGTTCAGGTCGGGCATCCGGCGTCCTGCTCATCTG